>JBEKLN010000029.1:0-49040 GCA_050010175.1 Rhizomicrobium sp. | reverse complement strand
GCGGAGAGTTCCCACGCCGACGGTGCGCCGGCCGCCTCGGCCGCAGGCCCGGCCGTATGGCCGCTGATCGAGATGCGGTTGGGTAACCGGTCGATCACCTTGGCGATCACGGCGAGAAGTTTCCTGGTGTACGGCATCGGTACGATCGAACCGTTGGCGAACATGGGCCGGCCGTCCTGGTCGACGAGCTGAATGCGCAGACCGTCCGGAGTCTGATCGACAATCACCTGGCGGGAGAGGTCGGCGATGTCGGGTTCCTGCTGCATCGCCTGACGAATCGATTCGGCCGCGCTTTCGAATTGCTCGTCCTTGGCGGACGGCGCGGTGTGCTCCAGACGGTCGTCGCTTTGTGCCTGCGACGCGGCAGCGTCGCCTTCGGCAGCTGTCGAACCGCCTCGGCGATCGGAATTCTTCTTTGTGCGCGCAGGGTCCGCCGGCGAGGGGGGCATGTTGCGATCCGACACCGAATTCGATCCACCCGCGCGCGCGCCGTCCTGACCGAGCACGCGACCGCCGAGCACGCCGCCCGAGCCGCTCGACGTCTGCGAAATGCTTTGTGCGGCGAAATAATCCGCGATGCCGCGTTTCTGTTCGGGGGTCGTCGTATTGATCAGCCACAGCAACAGAAAGAACGCCATCATGGCTGTCACGAAGTCGGCATAGGCGACCTTCCACGCGCCGCCGTGATGGCCGTGCCCGCCGCTCTTCTTGATGCGTTTGATGATGATGGCGCCGTCGTTCGCCATGTCAGAACCCCAGCCCAGACTGACAAGGAGTCGCGCGGGCTTCCGCCTGCGTCGCGCCTCGCCTAATTTCAGGACGGAGAATGCCCCGCTTCATCTTAAGCAACGGTTAGGGCAAGGACTGCCCCATGACATTCGACACGCGTGCGTTCCGACAGGCCCTGGGTGCGTTCCCCACCGGCGTCGCCGTCGTCACGGCCGGTGAGGAGACGCATATGGGGATTACGGTCAATTCCTTTACGTCCGTCTCCCTCGACCCGCCGCTGGTACTCTGGTGCATCGACCGCAAATCGGACCGTTTTGATGCCTTCACGCAGGCGAAGTTCTTCACGATCAGCATCCTGGGAACGGCTCACGAGGGGGTTTCCGCCCGGCTGGCCAAGCAGGGTTCCCACAGCCTGGAGGGCATCGAACTGATCCGAACCCAGATCGGGCCGCCAGCGCTGAACGAGTCGCTCGCGATTTTCGAATGCGAACGCGAGGCGGTCCATGACGCTGGGGATCACGCCATCCTGGTGGGTCGGGTGATCCGCTTCGCCCGGCACGAGGCCGGCGCGCCGCTGGTGTTTTTCCAGGGAAAGTACGGCGCTTTGGCCCAGCGCGGCCATTAACGACATGCAAACCATGCATGCCGGATCGTACTTGAAGCTGATAATAACGTAGCTTATCTTATCGGCGCTTAGAGATTGGTGCGATGCAAAATTTCGACCGAGACATCCTGATGCTCGTGCATGACGTCGCCCGGATGATGCGGGTGCGGTTTGACCAGCGGGCCCGCCTGAACGGCATGACCCGGGCGCAATGGGTGATCCTGGCCCGGCTCGACCGGCAGCCTGGCCTTTCCCAGAACGAAATGGCGTCCATCCTCGAAGTGGAGCCGATTTCTGTCGGCCGCATGATCGACCGGTTGGAAGCACGCGGCCTCGTGGAGCGACGCGCGGACCCTACGGACCGGCGGGTGAGGCGGCTGCATCTGCTGCCGGCCGCAAAGCCGATCCTGGACGAGATCTCGGACCAGAAGGAGCTGCTCAATGTCGAGGTGCTGGACGGCGTGGACACCGGCGCACGTTCACTGCTCGTAGAGGCTCTTCTGCTTATGAAAACCAACCTCATGGAAGCACCGCAGCTAAAAGCGGTGGGGGAATAAAATATGTCTGCCATGCCCTCAGATTCGATCAACCCGGCCTATGCCGGAACCATTCATCGCGGCGGACTGCGCGATTTCCTCGAACGCCTGATGTCCGATCGCGCGCTCCTGCGCCGCGTGCTGATGATTGGCGGCGTCGCTCTCGTCCTCATCGGCTCGGCCGCCTTCTGGCTGACCGGCGGCCGCTATGTGAGCACGGACGATTCTCAGGTTCGCGCCTCGCAGCTGATGGTGTCGACGGACGTCTCGGGCCTCGTGAAAGACGTCGACGTGCACGAAGGCCAGCAGGTGAAACAGGGCGATGTGCTGTTTCGCATCGATCCCCTGCAGTTCCAGATTGCGCTCGACAATGCCAAGGCGACTCTCGGCAACACGCGCCTGACGCTGCTCGCGCAGAAGGAAACCTATGTGCGCATGTTGCAGGACATCGCCGCGCAACAGTCGCAGGTGGCCCTCGACCAGGTGACGTTCAACCGTTATGCGGCGCTGCTGAAGCTCAACAGCATCGCGCAAGCGCAATACGACCAGGCACATTTCACGCTTCTGACCGCGCAAAGCACGCTCGCGTCGCTCAAGGATCAGGCCGCGACGCAGTTGGCGACGTTGGGCGGCAACATCAACACGCCCGTCGAGCAATTGCCGCAATATCGCGCCGCTCTGGCGCAAGTCGACGAGCAGCAGCGTCAGCTCAGTCACACCGTGGTGCGCGCGCCGTTCGACGGCATCGTCACGGCGGTGGATTCGCTGCAGCCGGGCACGCTCGTGATCTCCGCCCTGTCTGCGTTCACGTCGACGAGCGCCGTCGCGCTGGTCTCGACGAAGGACGTGTGGGTCGAAGCCGACATGAAGGAAACAGACCTGACGCATGTGCATTTCGGCGATCCCGTCGATGTGACGGTGGATACCTATCCAGGCCGCACCTGGACGGGCACAGTGGAAGCGATCAGTCCGGCTACGGGGTCCGACTTCTCGGTGCTGCCCGCCGAGAACGCCAGCGGCAACTTCGTGAAGGTCACGCAGCGCGTTACCGTGAAAGTGCGGATGCATCTGAAGCCGAGCGATCCGCCGCTGCGCGCCGGCATGAGCACCTACGTGACGATCGATACGGGTCACCGCCGCTGGTGGCGGATGCTGAATACGTAGGCCGACGTAAGTAGCACCCCCACCTCCCTCAAGGGGGAGGCGAAGATCGAAGACGGAAGTCAGGTCACATGACCCGCGCGGTTGGCGTTTCCCACGAAGCCTATACGAGCAAGTTCGCGTTGCGTGTCGTGATGCTGTGCTCCATGGCCGGCACGCTGATGCAGGCGCTCGATTCCACGATCGCCAATGTGGCGCTGCCGTACATGCAGGGCAGCATGCAGGCGTCGCGCGATCAGATCACCTGGGTTCTGACATCGTACATCGTCGCGGCGGCGATCATGACGGCGCCCGTCGGCTGGATCGCGTCGCGCTTCGGCCGCAAGAACTTCGCGCTCGTCAGCCTGACGGGATTCACGGTCACGTCGATGATGTGCGGTGCGGCGCAGAACCTCGATCAGATGATTATTTTCCGCCTGCTGCAGGGCGCCTTCGGTGCCGCGCTGTCGCCGCTGTCGCAGTCGATCATGCTCGACCTGTATCCGCCCGAGAAACGCGGCAGCGTCATGGCCATCTGGGGAATGGGCGTGATGGTAGGCCCGATTCTGGGTCCCACCCTCGGCGGCTATCTTACCGACGCCTATGACTGGCGCTGGGTGTTCTACGTCAACGCGCCGTTCGGGATCGCCGCGGTGCTCGGCATCTGGTTCTGCTTCCGCGACACCCATCGCGACAGCACGCTGAAATTCGACTGGTTCGGTTTCGCCGTGCTGGGCGTCGGCCTCGGTGCGCTGCAGCTGCTGCTGGACCGCGGCACGACGAAGGACTGGTTTTCCTCCACCGAGATCATCGTGGAAGCGGTCGTAGGCTGTGTGGGACTGTATCTCTTCCTCGTCCACCTGTTTACGGCGGATAAGACGTTCATTCCGCGCGAGGTGTTCAGGGACAGAAATTTCGTCTCCTCGCTCGGGCTGATGTTCGTGGTGGGGCTCATCATGCTGGCGAGTTCCGCGCTGTTGCCGCCTTACTTGCAGAATCTCGGCGGCTACACCGTGACCCAGACGGGACTTCTGATGGCGCCGCGGGGCTTGGGCACGATGCTCGCGATGGTCTTCGCGGGCCGGCTCGCCATGCGCATGGACCCGCGTTACCTCATGGCGCTGGGAACCTCACTGCTTTTGTGGTCGCTGTACGAAATGTCGCGCTGGACGCCGGCCATCGCCACCTGGTGGATGGCGGTGACCACGATCGTTCAGGGCGTCGGAATGGGTTTGGTGTTCGTGCCAATGAATCTCGTGGCGTTCGCAACACTCTCCCCGATCCTGCGCACCGACGGTTCGGCGCTCATCAACCTGGTGCGCAACGTGGGAAGCGCCATCGGTGTGTCCATCACGACGACGATCCTGGCCAACGACATCCAGCGCGTGCATGCGCAGCTGGCCGAGCACGTCAACCCATTCAACCGCATGCTGAGCGTCAACGGCCCGTCGATGATGTGGAATCCGCAAATACCGTTCGGCCTGCAGCAGCTGAACGGCGTCATCGAATTCAACGCGCAGGTCATCGCCTACGCGAACGACTTCATGATTATGTTCTTCATCAGCCTGCCGGCGCTGCTCGTCATCTTCCTGATGAAGAGGCCGCCCATGCTTCCGCAATCCGCGCCGAAATTCGAACCGGTGGAGTAGGCGCCCGAGCGCGCGGGCACGGATCGGCGAGGTTCGGGCGGTCTGCGCGCAGCCGGCCGACCTCCCAAAGGCCGGGTTCAATCCGTCAGTCCGAACACCGTCACTGTCAGGTAAGCCGGAACGTAGACCCGGCCGTTCGCGACCAGCGGGCTGAGATAGCCGCGGCTTCCATTCGACCAGTCGCCGGCATTGGATGAGTACAGCGGCGCGCCGAGATTGTTCGCGTCGTAGGCCTCGAGCTGCATCGTGCTGTTGCGGTGAATGACCCAGACCACGCCCGTGCCGGCGGCGTTGCCGTTGCTGGAGACGATGGGAAATGAGCCGCCGAAGCCTGCGCCATCGGCGGTTTGCCCGATCTGGGTGAGCGACGGTGACGAGCCGGTCGCCACGCTGAAGGCGCGTAGGTAATCGCCGCTGCCCTGGAAGAACACGACGGGTCCGCTCGGTCCCGCATAGAACGCGGAACCGCACCAGCAGCCGGAGAGCGAAAGCTTCTGCAGCGCCCCCGTGTCGCCTGCGTGCTCGCCGCCGAGCTTTCCGGCGTTGAGGAGATAGAGCGATCCCTCCTTGCCCGCGGCCACAGCCATCTCGGGCGCAGTCTGTCCGGCCTGTTTGGGCAGAACCATCACGCCGCCGGAGCCGAAATCCGTGTCGTTGTTGTTCAGCGTCTGATAATCGGCGGGCGTGAACGTGCTGTTGAGTTTCGTGAGGTCGCTGTGCAGCGACAGCACACTTTCGCCATAGCCCTTCATGCCCTTGCCGGTGTTGAAATTGCCGTTGCCGGTGACCGCAAGAATGTCGTTTTCGGCGTCCACGGCGACCGCGTAGCCGCTCATCCACACGCTCGCGAGTTCATATCCTGCAGCGGCTTCGATGGTGTTGAACTTGCCCGATGGCTTCAGCGTGGCTGCGTCGTAGCTCAGCACCCAGCCGGAGATGGCGCCCGCGTTGTTGTCGCAATGCGAGCCGACGCCGAAGTAGATCGAGCCGTTCGCGTAGACGAGACCCGAGCGGTTCCACTGGTTCTGCGGGTCGAAGTGAATCTTGCCGCCTGTTTTCAGCGTGGCGGTCGGCGCAATCTCGCGCGGCTTCATGATGTCCTTGCCGGTGCCGAGGTCGAGCGCGTGAAGCTGGGTATGGAAGGACAGATGCGCGGGCTCTGTCGCGGCCACGAGGTAGATCGTGGCGGCGCTCTGACCTGTGCGCACGATGACGGGCGTGCTGGATATGCCATACTCAGGTTCGATGTCGCCGCATCCCACATCACCTGACGGTTGTGACGTACCCAGGCTCACCTGCCACAGAACGGCGTAGGTTTGCGCATCATACGCATAGACCGAATCGTGTCCGGTCGCGACGATCAGCACATTGTGCGTGGTGCCATCCGGCATCTGGAAGTTCGACACCATCAGTGGTTGAGCGAGCACGTTGCCGTCAACGTTGAGAGTCGTCAGCTGCCCGAAGCTGGCCGAGCCCACCGTCGCAGGAGTCAGATCCGTTTCGTTCTGGTTCCAGCCGGTAGGATAGGTATCGAAGTGATAATTCAGTACGTCGATCGGTGCACCCGTATAGGCCCGCTTCAACCCGATTGCCGCATGGGGATGAATGCCCTTGCCCGCGGGTGGGGGTGGCTCGCGGTCGAACAGGAAATGCTTTTGCATTTTCTGGGGCGTACCGTTGACCGCGGTGCTGTCTGGCGGAAGCGGCTCGTGAAGCGTTGCGGCGGCTGCACCGGCCTGCAAACCGAACACAAGGCAAGTGGCGACGGCCGCCGATACACGAGGCAACATGGGGGAACTCCTGCGACAGACGTGGTGGTTTCGTAGCGTCACGATTGGACACGAGTCCGGCCGAAAACTCTAGTGAAATGACGCTCGCGCGGGCGAGGTTATGCCATTTGCCCGTGCTGCGTCCCCTTGCTAAGCAGGGAACGACAGGAATCGAGGATCAGATGGCTCAGTTCACGCTGCCCAAAGGCAGCGCTCCCAGAAAAGGCAAGGCATGGCCGGGGCCGTTGACGGCCAACGGCAAAAAGCCCAAGCGCACGAAGGACTTCAAGGTCTACCGCTACGATCCGGACCAGGACGGCAACCCGCGCATCGATACCTATCGGGTCGATCTGGAGAATTGCGGGCCCATGGTCCTCGACGCCCTCATCAAGATCAAGAACGAGATCGACCCCACGCTCACCTTCCGCCGCTCCTGCCGGGAAGGTGTATGCGGTTCCTGCGCCATGAACATCGACGGCGGCAACACGCTGGCCTGCACCAAGGCGATTTCCGGCATCTCGGGTTCGGCGAGCATCTATCCGCTGCCGCACATGGCAGTGGTGAAGGATCTCGTGCCCGACATGACGAATTTCTACGCGCAGCATGCTTCTATCTCGCCGTATCTGAAAACGAAGTCGCCGGAGCCGGAAAAGGAGTGGCTGCAATCGCCGCAGGAGCGCGCAAAGCTCGACGGGCTTTACGAGTGCATTCTCTGCGCCTGCTGCTCCACGTCGTGCCCGAGCTACTGGTGGAATTCCGAGCGCTATCTCGGACCCGCGGCGCTTCTGCAGTCCTATCGCTGGCTGGCCGACAGCCGCGACGAGGCCACTGGCGAACGGCTCGACAATCTCGAGGATTCGTTCCGGCTCTATCGCTGCCACACGATCATGAATTGCGCGCAGACCTGCCCCAAGCATCTCAATCCCGCGCAAGCCATCGGGGAGATCAAGCAGATGATGGTGAAGCGCTCGGTGTAGGCGGAAGGCACAGAGAGAAAAAGGTCAACCACAAGACACAAAGAACACAAAGAACGTTTATGGAGCGCTTCGTGCGCCGAAATCACCCTCGTGTCCTTCGTGGCTTCGTGGTGAATCTAAGGGGGAGAACACGATGAATCGACTCTGGCAGGCGGCGGCCTGCGCTGCATTCGGGCTTATTGCTCTTGCACCGGCTTACGCGGCGAAACCGAAGATGCACGCCGCACCTGGGCCTGCGATCCTCGCGCCTGCGCCGCCCGAAGCGGAAGGATTCTCGAGCGAACGTATCCAACGCCTCAACGACGCCATGCATCGCGCGGTCGACGACAAACAGATCGCAGGGATCGTCACGCTCTTGGCGCGCCACGGCCGCATCGTCGACTTCGACTCCTATGGCAAGCAGAGTCTCTCGAGCAATACGCCCATCGCGAAAGACACCATCTTCCGCATGTACTCGCAGACCAAGCCGCTCACCGGGGCTGCGATGATGATCCTGTTCGAAGAGGGCAAGTGGCGGCTCGACGATCCGGTCGCGAAATACGTGCCCGAACTGGCCAACCTGAAAGTGTTTGCAGGGCTCGACAAGGACGGCCAGCCGATCCTCGAGGACGCGAAGCATCCGCCCACGATGCGCGAGCTGGTGACCCATACCGCAGGTTTCGGTTACGGCCTCGCCAACGACAACTACGTCGATCAGCAGTTTCAGTCGAAACATGTGCTGCTCGAATCGAACAGCCTGCAGGACTTGATCGACAGGGTCGCCACCATACCGCTGCGCTATCAGCCCGGCACGAAATGGTCCTACAGCATCGCCGTCGACATCCAGGGCTACATTATCGAGAAGCTGTCCGGTCAGTCGCTCGGCGATTTCATGCAGAGCCGCATGTTCGCTCCGCTCGGCATGAAGGACACAGGATTCTGGGTGCGTCCGGGAAGCACGCAGCGCCTGTCCGCAGCCTTCACCTGGAATCCCGCGACCAATTCGCTTGATGAAACCCCGACAGGCGCCACGATCCAGGTCGCCCAGTTCTCCGCGGCGCTGCCCGACTACACGAAGCCGCCAAAAGCGGATGCCGGTGGCGAAGGGTCGCTTTCGACCGCGGCCGACTACGCGCGGTTCTGCCAGATGATGCTCAACCATGGAGAGCTTGGCGATGCGCGCATTCTCTCGCCGGCCGCTGTGTCGCTTCTCGAATCCGATCTGCTGGAGGACACGGTCGCAGGCGGCGTGCACGAATTCGGCGGCGGCACGCTCGGCTTCGGCGTCGATGTTGCGATCGACAGGAATCCCGCGAAACTGGGTTCGCTCGAAGGCTCGGGTTCGTTCTCGTGGGGCGGGGCCGCTGGAACATGGTTCTGGATCGATCCGAAGAACGATCTGTTCTTCATCGGGCTGATCCAGCGCTTTCGCAACAGCCCGGGCAACGAGCACCTCAATTCGCTGTCGAACGCGCTCGTCTATTCCGCGCTGGTCGATCCGGGGAAGTGATTCTGCTGCACTGACACCGCGGGCTGCCACCTGGAACCATGGTGCGGCAATCCGAATTTCGGGCTAAGCCACCCGGCAGTCCGCCAACAGCTCTTCCTGTTGGGCGAGGAGCGCGGCGGTGTCGAAGAAGGTTTGCGCTTCCACGATTTTGCCGCCGCGGATACGCCAGCGAAAGACGGTTTCCAGCGTTATCGATTTGCGCTTTCTGCCGCCCGACGGGATGTAGTTGCCGTACGAATCGAACAGGCCCCAAACGATGTCGCCCTTCGAGATGATCTCTTTGGCGGTGTAGCGCTGAAAGAAGTAATTTGCCGAAAGCTCCGACAACAGCGTCATGACCTCGACTTTGCCGTTGTATACGCCGCCGAAACGGAAGGCGGCGCCCTGGCCGATCGAGGCGGATTTCCAGATGATATTGTCGTCGATCGCGTCGCGGATCGGACCGAAGTCGGCCTGTCCCCACGCTTCCACGACTGTTTTCATGAGAAGTTCGGCGGGCGACATCGGCGGTACTATCCTGAGTTTATCTCAGACTACCGAGACACGGTTATCGGGCGATTAACTCTTGCTCTCGCTTCAATCCGGCCGGGCAGACGGTTGCGAGGCCCGGCGTTCGCGGGTGAAATCGCGCTTGAACTGGGACTGGGCTTCCAGCCCGGACCACCGTGCGGCCATGCCAGATGCGGCCAGGATACCCGCGACCCCGTAGAAGCGCCGACACACAGCCCGATCGAGTCACTCGTCGACGTAACGTTCCGTATACAGAATAATGTGCTCGGGCGGTTGAGCAAAGGGCGTAATAATTCCGTCATGATGGCGCGCTGCGCCCGCAGCCGAGCTCCGCTTCCCAAAAAAATACCACAATCTTCCCCTCAGGCTGGCTCAGCCTTTCCGGGAGTCCAGCCATGCCGCATGTGATCAGCCGCCGATCCCTGCTGGCCGCGAGTGTGTTCGCCGCGTCGGTGTTGGGAACTTCAGGCGCGAGCGGGAAGAGCGAGCGCCAATCCGCCGCTCAGTCGAAACTCGCGGCACTCGAAGCCGGCGTCAAAGGCCGTCTCGGCGTGGCCGCGCTCGACGTGACGACCGGCAGGCGCATCGACTATCGCACGGGCGAACGCTTTGCCATGTGCAGCACGTTCAAGCTGCTGCTTGTTGCAAGCGTGCTGCAGGCCGCAGATCGGCACCAGGACGATCTCGGCCGACGCATCGTGTTTTCCGAAAGGGACTTCCTCAGCCATTCGCCCATCACGTCGCTGCACAAGGGTCTGCCCGGCATGACGATCAAGGATCTCTGCGAGGCGGCGATCGCATACAGCGACAACACGGCGGCGAACGGGTTGCTGGCGAACTTCGGCGGTCCGTCAGCCCTCACCGCGTGGTTGCGCGCGATGGGTGATCCCGTGACGCGGCTCGATCGCACCGAACCTTCATTGAATGAAGCGATCCCCGGCGATCCGCGCGATACAACGACGCCGTCCTCTATGCTGGATGATGCGCGGAAGATCGTTCTGGGCGATGTGCTGGCACCGCCATCGCGTACCATGCTGACGGGCTGGCTGATCGCCGACACGACGGGTGCCAAGCGACTCCGCGCCGGATTGCCTCAAGGCTGGCGTGCGGGAGACAAGACAGGTACCAGCGGCAATGGCTGCTTCAACGATGTCGCGGTGATCTGGCCGCCGAAAGGCGGGCCATTGATCGTGTCGGCGTTTCTCGCGGAATCCAAAGCGGACGACGCCGACAGCGAAGCGGTGCTGGAGGAAATAGGCAAGCTCGTCGCGGCGATGGCCTGAAACAAGTTCACGTTCCCGCGTTCGCCGGCGCTGCGCAGCGACGAACAAAAATTTGCATTCAGCGTGATTGAATTCGATCCGGCCGTAGCACTGTGAGCTTGAGCGGGCCGGCGGTGGCGGCCGCGTGGGCGATCGCGTCGTTGACATCGTCGAGTGCGAATTCTGTCAGATCGAACTGCGCGAGATCGATGAGGCCGCTGCGCACCAGCCGCACCATCCGTCCGATCGCGTCGCGCGGATACATGTATTTGCCGCGCACGGTGATGTCGTTGCGCATCAACCAGGGATAAGGCAGTTCGAGATCAGCGCCGGCTTGTCTGCCGACGCCGCCCATCAGCACCACGCGTCCGCCCGGACGCACGGCAAGGGCTGCGGCGCGCACCTGCGACGGCGTCGCCTCGCGCGGCAGGAGATCGAGCACGCAATCGATCGGGCCGCCGGCAGTTTCGAGAATGAGGCGACGGTCGTCCGTTTCGACGCCTGTCATCTGTGCAGGCCGCACCCGCGAACCAAAGCGGCGGACGAGATCTTCGAGCGCGCTCCCGTTGCGGCCGGTGGCGACGACGGTTCCTGCGCCCATACCGAGCGCCGCGGCGACGCCTGCGCTGCCGAAGCCGCCCGTGGCGCCGTTCACAACCAGTGTTTCGCCGGCGCGCAAATCGCCCGCGAGCAGACCGCCATAGGGCACAAGCAGACTCGACAGCGCGCACCACCGGCCTGCATCCGCCGCGTCGATGTTGCCGATGCGCGTGACGTTCTCTGTCGGGACCAGCATCTGTTCCGCGAAGGAGCCGTGGTGGTAGAAGCGGTGCAGGGGCAGTCCCGCGGCGCTGACGAAGGTCCAGCCCTGCAGGATCACGTCGGGATTGACGGCGTCGTCGCGCGAACGGACCGTGGGATCGCAGAACACCCAGTCGCCAGCTGCGAGCTTCGTCGCGTCCGGCCCTGTCGCGCGCACGCGGCCGATGCCGCCCGGGCCCGGCACGATGGGCAGCTCCAGCATGTAGCTGCGGGCGCCGGAAAAGACGCCGGCGGTATAGCCGGCGACGCCTGCGGCGGCGACATCGACGATCACCTCACCGGTGCCCAGCACCGGGTCGGGCAGCATCTCGATGGCGAGCGGCGTGCCGAATGCGTTCAGGACAGCGGCTTTCATGCAAACCTCGCAGGAATTCGGGCTGCGGCGATTCTAGCAGCGAATTCGCGTGCCACTCAGGCCTACTTCGCCGGGTTGAAAGCGAGAAACGCCGACCGCGAAGCGGTGCTCTCGGAGATGCGCGGGAAAGGGTGTTTCCGACCCTCAATCGCGGGACGAGCGGCGCGGAGACCGTCAGCAAGTCGTGATGTCGAACCCACCCCAACGTTTAGACTGCGGCATGTTAAGGCCGCGTGGCCAAAAAGAACGGGCGGCCCCTAAGCCGCCCGCTACGCCGACTGGAGTGGCAGCGCGCCGGGGGCCAGTCAGAGTTGACCCAACATGGGATCAAGCCGGACGGAAATCTGGTCAATAGTGAACAGTTGGCCGTTTCGAAAGCGATTATACTTGCATCGTCGTCAGGCGGGGCTGCGTACTACTGGTGGTCGAGAAGCGACGGACACGCTCTCTCCTGCATCGACTCAATCGGGGGCTAGTAATGCCGGGCTACCAGTTATTTTTCCTGAGCAAAGAGAACAAAGGCGTCAGAAAGCTCGAGAAGACGCACGATGGCGAGGCTCCCGCGATGCGCAAGGCGGTCGATCTCGCGCAGGATCACACCATTGACGTTTGGCAGGACAACCGCAGGGTGGCCACGATTGCGCCGGGTGCCCAGCCCTTGATCTTCAACGTGGTTCGCTCGACGTAGCATTGCCGGTACATGTAGATCGGATCCGAGATCGGGTTCAAAAGAAACGGGCGGCCCGAGAGCCGCCCGTTGTGCGAACCAGTTTGCGCTCGGAGGGGCTGGGCTGGCCCGCGCGGATATGGTGCAGGAGCGCGCTCTCGCTGTCTGTGCAGTATTGCTCAATCGCCGATCGGATCTGGCGTCTTCACTTCTTAAGCTTGCGCGTCTTTGCCGGTCGCTTAATCGAAGCCGGTTTCCGGGTTGAAAGGGCAGCAGGCTCCGCAGTGCCAAAGTCCAGGCTCCCCTGTTCCTGGGGTACTTCTGATGGTGGGCGGGCTGTCACGCGGATTCGGGTTCGAACGGTCATGCAGCAGATGTTATCCGAATTTCCCCGCTGTGCGCGTATGCGTTCGCGTCCCTGTCGCGGGAACCAATTGACCCCTGCCGTTCGTACGGCGACGAAAACCCGACGAATGTCTCCAGACTGCGATTTTAGGCCGGAACGGGAGCCGCTTTTCCGAACCCTGCCATCCCGGCGCGGACGCGGAGGAGCCGCCACAAGAGCGCGCTGGCGATGGCCGTCAGCTTCCCTTGCGGATTGGCGCCAACGGCCTTCGCCACCATCTGCACGAGCTTGCTGATGTGGTGGCGGCGATAGAGCGTCATTGCTTTGGCGTGATAGGCGCGGTTGTAGATTTCACGGCGATAGGGAAATTCCGCTTGGCGGTCGGCGGGAATGTTAGCGCTGTAATAGGCATAGGCGAGTTCGTCGTCGTCGGACTCGTTCACCCGGTCGACAGCCACCATTACCCGGCGCCAGAAGGGCAGTTCCGGTTCGCTATCGCGCTGCAGTGTTTCGAAGAACAATTTGTAGTGCCGGAATTCGTCCGCCGCGATGCGGCCGGCGATATCCTTCAGCACCGGTTCTTCAGATGCGTCGCGGATGGCACTGTAGAACGACGAGGTTCCGGATTCGACCACGCAGCGGGCGATCATCTCGCCCCGCCGGCTGCCGCGAACCGATGTCTCTTTGCCGTCTTTGAAATGGTCCGGTTTGAAGCCGCTCTGGAACCGGGCAAACGCATCTTCGAAGTTGAAATCGGGATCGGCGGTTTCTGCCCAGCGCGCCAGCGCGCGGCCATGCTGGGACTCTTCTTCGCCCCAGTGCTCGATGCTGTCCAGGGTTTCCTGGGGCGCACCGCGGAACACGCGTTTCAGATAGTCCACGTAATCGGGGGCGTTGAATTCGACGAGGGACGCAGCTTTTACGGCCGCCAAAAGCTGGGGGTCGACTTTGGTACGGTCGAAGCTCGACCACGGGATGTCATCCAGCGTCCAGCCTTGGTGATAGACCGTGTTACCGGCCATCGTCTGAGCCCCCATCCGTTGCTTCGTCACGGATTCTTGGAACGCCTTATAGCAGAGCCGGTTGCCTGAACGGAACCGGGGGATTGCCTCAGGCCTAAAGAGAGGTTCGCAGCAACGTCAGATTATCGAGGAATTCCACGGCTTTGGCCCTGTCGGCCTCGGTTTTGGCCAGAAGAATGTCCTCCCGGGCGTTCTCGATCCGCTGGTCCAGCACGGCCTGATTGACCTGTTCCATCGGAATCGCTTCCTCGGCCAGGACTGTGATCTTGAGCGGATTGACTTCCACGAACCCGCCCAGCACGAAGAACCGGCCGCTGACCTCTGTGCCGCCCCGAATGTCGATGACGCCCGGCCGCAAGGTCGAGATCACGGGCTCATGTCCGGCCAGAACGCCGAACTCCCCCTCGCTGCCGGGCACAGTGACCATTTCGGCCTGTTCAGAGAGAAGCAGCCGCTCCGGCGACACGAGATCGAATGCGATGAGGTCGGCCATTACGCTTCGGCCGCCATCTTCTGCGCCTTGGCGACTGCGTCCTCGATGGTGCCGACCATGTAGAACGCGCCTTCCGGCAGGTGGTCGTACTCGCCGTTCACCAGCGCCTTGAAGCTGCGGATGGTGTCTTCGAGTTTCACGCTGATGCCGGCCATGCCCGTGAACACGGTTGCCGCAAAGAACGGCTGCGACAGGAAGCGCTCGATCTTGCGGGCGCGGGCGACCGTCAGCTTGTCCTCTTCGGACAGTTCATCCATGCCCAGAATCGCGATGATGTCCTGCAGCGCCTTGTAGCGCTGCAGAACCTGCTGCACGCGGCGCGCGGTATCGTAGTGCTCCTGGCCGACAACACGTGGATCGAGCAGGCGCGAATTGGAGTCGAGCGGATCCACTGCCGGGAAGATGGCCTTCTCGAACACCTGGCGCGACAGCACGGTCTGCGCATCGAGATGGGCGAAGGAGGTTGCTGGCGCGGGGTCGGTCAAGTCGTCCGCCGGCACGTAAATCGCCTGTACCGAGGTGATCGAACCTTTCGTCGTCGTGGTGATGCGTTCCTGCAGCGCGCCCATGTCGGTTGCGAGAGTCGGCTGATAGCCCACCGCACTCGGGATGCGGCCCAGAAGCGCGGACACTTCGGAACCGGCCTGCGTGAAACGGAAGATGTTGTCGACGAAGAACAGCACATCCTGTCCCTGATCGCGGAAATATTCTGCGACCGTCAGACCCGAAAGGCCGACGCGGGCGCGCGCGCCCGGCGGTTCGTTCATCTGGCCGTAGATGAGCGCGCATTTCGAACCTTCGGTGGAACCCTTGCTCGGATCCTGGTTCACGCCGGACTCGATCATCTCGTGATAGAGATCGTTGCCTTCGCGAGTACGTTCGCCCACGCCTGCGAACACCGAATAGCCGCCGTGGTTTTTTGCGACCGCGTTGATCAGTTCCTGGATGAGCACGGTCTTGCCGACGCCTGCGCCTCCGAACAGTCCGATCTTGCCGCCGCGTGCGTACGGCGCGAGCAGATCGACGACCTTGATTCCAGTGACGAGAACCTGCGCTTCCGTCGACTGGTCGACGAAGAGCGGCGCGTCCTGGTGAATGGCCCTGCGACTCGTGAACTTGATCGGGCCTGCTTCGTCCACCGGCTCGCCGATAACGTTCATGATGCGGCCGAGCGTGCCCTCGCCGACGGGAACGCTGATCGGCGCACCGGTATCGGACACCTGCTGCCCGCGCACCAGCCCTTCGGTGGCGTCCATCGCGACCGTGCGCACCGTGGATTCGCCCAGATGCTGCGCCACTTCCAGCACCAGCCGCACACCGCGATTTTCGGTTTCCAGCGCGTTCATGATTTCCGGCAGATGGCCGTCGAACTGCACATCGACCACTGCGCCCATGACCTGGGAAACGCGGCCGAGCTTGTTGCTTTGTGTCATGGCGTTCATGACTGATTCCTTCGCTTCAAATGCCGGCTCGGGCACATCTGCCTCGGCCGGGTGTTCCAATTCCGCTGCGTATTGCCCTGATGCCGCAACGATGAGCGGCTCCCCGGCGAATACGCTCGGCGGTGGCAACAGGGCTACCGCCTCATTCTTCGCGAACTGCCGGCGCAACAGCGCGACCAGCCGTCCGATCCATTGACGCAGCGACACGCCCCACCCCGGATACCCCAACTCTCCCGGATATCATGGAAACGTGACGCTTGTGTTCCTCCGGTTCAGAGCGCCTCCGCGCCGGAAATGATTTCGATCAGCTCCTTCGTGATCATCGCCTGACGGGTGCGGTTCATCTGGAGCGTCAGCCTGTCGATGACGTCGCCCGCATTGCGCGTCGCTGAATCCATCGCCGTCATCTTGGCGCCGAATTCGCCCGCCACATTTTCCAGCAATGCGCCGAATATCTGCACGCTGACATTGCGCGGCAAAAGATCGGCGAGGATCGCCCCCTCGTCCGGCTCGTAGTCATAGACATTGCCCAACGGGCCCTTCAGCGGATCGGCCGCCTCAACCGGCGCGGGAATCAGTTGCTGATAGGTCGGCACCTGACTCATGACGGAGCGGAATTTGGAGTAGACGATCGTCGCCACGTCGAACTCGCCGGCGTTGAACATGTCGAGCACCCGCCGGCCGATCTGCGCGGCGTTGACGAAACCGATGCGCTTCACATGGGCAAGCTCGATCGTGTCGAGAATGAGCGAGCCGTACAGGCGCTTGAGCTGGTCTCGACCCTTGCGGCCGATGCAGAGAATCTTCACCGTCTTGCCGTCGCGCTTCAACGACTCGATGTGCTGTTTGGCGAGCCGCACGATGTTGGTGTTGAACGCGCCGCACAGACCGCGGTCGGCCGTTGCCACGATCACGAGATGCACATCGTCCTTGCCGGTCCCGATCAGAAGGGCAGGGGCGCTCGGATTGTCCTTCATGCCGCCGGCCAGGCTTGCAATGACCCCGCTCATCTTCTGCGCATAGGGACGCGCTGCGATAGCGGCTTCCTGCGCGCGACGCAGATTCGCCGCGGCGACCATCTGCATCGCCTTGGTGATTTTCCGGATCGACTTAACGCTGGCGATCCGATTGCGGTAGGACTTCAGGCTGGGCATATCAGGCGAAGCTCGTCACGAACTCGTCGAGGATGGTCTTCAGCTTGGCTTCGGTTTCCGGCGTGATCTGCTTCTGCGTGCGGATGGTGTCGAGTACGTCCTTGTAGCGCGCGCGCATCATGCGCAGGAGTTCTTCTTCGAAGCGCGAGACGTCGTTCAACGCCAGCTTGTCGAGATGGCCTCTCATGCCGGCATAGAGCGAAATCACTTCTTCCTCCACCGGCAGCGGGCTGAATTGCGGCTGCTTGAGAAGCTCGGTCAGGCGTGCGCCGCGGTTGAGCAGCTTCTGCGTCGACGCGTCGAGATCGGAACCGAACTGTGCGAACGCTGCCATTTCGCGGTATTGCGCCAGTTCCAGCTTGATGGAGCCGGCCACCTGTTTCATCGCCTTGATCTGGGCCGACGATCCCACGCGCGACACGGAGATGCCGACGTTCACTGCCGGGCGGATGCCCTGGAAGAACAAATCGGTTTCGAGGAAGATCTGGCCGTCGGTGATCGAGATGACGTTGGTGGGAATGTAGGCCGACACGTCGTTGGCCTGCGTCTCGATGACGGGAAGCGCGGTCAGCGAACCGCCGCCATGCTCCTGGTTCATCTTCGCGGCGCGTTCCAGCAGTCGCGAATGCAGATAGAACACGTCGCCGGGATAAGCTTCTCGGCCCGGCGGACGGCGCAGCAGCAGCGACATCTGACGATAGGCAACGGCCTGCTTGGACAGGTCATCGTAGATGATCAGCGCGTGCATGCCATTGTCGCGGAACCATTCGCCCATGGCGCAGCCGGTGAACGGCGCCAGATATTGCAGCGGCGCCGGTTCGCTGGCCGTGGCGGCGACGACAATCGTGTATTCCATTGCGCCTGCGTCTTCGAGCGTCTTGACGATCTGCGCCACCGTCGAGCGCTTCTGTCCGATCGCGACGTAGATGCAATACAGCTTCGTCGCTTCGTCGCCGTCCTTGTTGATCGTCCGCTGGTTGATGATCGCGTCGATGGCGACGGCCGTCTTGCCGGTCTGACGGTCGCCGATGATCAGTTCGCGCTGGCCGCGGCCGATCGGAATGAGGCTGTCGATCGCCTTCAGACCGGTCTGCATCGGTTCGTTCACGGATTTGCGCGGAATGATGCCGGGCGCCTTCACGTCGACGCGCCGCCGTTCCGCAACACTCGACAGATCGCCCTTGCCGTCGATCGGAGTGCCCAGGGCATCGACGACGCGGCCGAGCAGACCTTTGCCGACGGGCGTATCAACGATCGCGCCCGTGCGCTTGACCGTGTCGCCCTCCCCGATGGTGGTGTCACTGCCGAAGATCACGACGCCGACATTGTCATTTTCCAGGTTCAGCGCCATGCCCTTGATGCCACCGGGGAATTCGACCATCTCGCCGGCCTGCACATTGTCGAGGCCGTAGACGCGCGCGATCCCGTCGCCGACGCTCAGAACCTGGCCGACCTCGCTGACCTGTGCGTCGGTTCCGAAATTCTGGATCTCGCGCTTCAGGATGGAGGAGATCTCGGCGGGCTGGATGTTCATGTCAGTGTCCTCTCATGGCGGTGCGAAGCCCTTCGAGCTTCGTACGCAACGACGAATCGATCATGCGCGAACCCACCTTCACGATGAGTCCACCGAGAAGCGAGGGATCGACCTTCGCTTCGAGCCGCGGTTCGCGGCCCAGTTGGGATTTCAAAATGCGCTTCAGTTCAGCCGTTTGCCTATCGTTCAATGGATGCGCCGACGTAACCTCGGCATCGACTTCTCCGCGCTGACGCGCCAACAGGGCGTCGAAGGCACGAACAACGTCAAGCAGTGCGAATAGGCGGCGCTTTTGGGCGAGCGTCAGCACGAAGCGAATCGTCAGCGGCGTAGCCTCGATGCGCCGGAGCAAGGCGTCCATGCCCTTTTCGTGTTCCTCGCGGGAAAACACCGGGGCGCGCACGAACAGTGCCAGATCGCTGCTTTCGGCGATCATCGCTTTGAGGGTTGCGAAATCGTTGGCGACAGTGTCGACGCACTTTTCTTCCAGTGCGAGTTCGAACACCGCCGTCGCATAACGACCCGCCAGACCGGAGGCGACTGGTGCTTCGCTGGCCACGTGTCTACTTCGGCTCCTCGCGCGTGTGCGGTTGACGCGCGTCCGCTAAGCTGTTGAATCCGCAGGAAAATACCTACACAGGCGACTCCCCGACGCCCGCGCGCGATGCAGTTAGCATGGGGTTCATGGCAGTGCAACAATATGAGGCGGGCCAATGTGTCGCTTGCGCTTGACGGTTTCCACGTCGCCTGCCAAAGGCCGGGCCATGATCGAGTTATCCCAAGAATTCAGCTTCGACGCCGCCCATTTCCTGGGTGTCGGCGCTCGGGAGAACCGCCGGATTCACGGGCACTCCTTCTACGTGGAAGTCATATTGCGCGGGGAACCGGACCCGGTCACGGGTATTCTGCGGGATCTGGGTGAGGTGAAGGTCGCGCTGGGGGCGATCCATGAGTCGCTGGATCATCAGCTTCTCAATGACGTGGAGGGATTGGGCGCGCCGACGCTTGAGAATTTGGCGAAGTTCATTTTCGGTCGCGCCAGAGAGACGTTGCCCGAAGTCGTCAGGGTGAAAATCCGCCGCCCGTCCTATGGGCAGTCGTGCACTTATGAAGGCGACTGAAACCGTGACAAAGAAGAAATCCCTGACCCAGCTCGGACGCAACGTCGCCATTCCCGCGTCGCCGGACGAGGCAGTGTTGGAGACGGTGCCCAATCCTGATCCCGGCACGGACTATGTCGTGCGGTTCACCGCGCCTGAATTCACCACGCTCTGCCCGGTAACCGGCCAGCCCGACTTCGCCCATTTCGTGCTCGACTATTGCCCGGCGAAATCAATCCTGGAGTCGAAATCGCTGAAGTTGTTCCTGACAAGTTTTCGCAACCAGTCAGGATTTCACGAAGCATGCACACTTGAGATTGGCCAGCGGGTCGCAAAAGCCATCAAGCCGAAATTCCTGCGCATTGCGGGTTACTGGTATCCCCGCGGCGGCATCCCGATCGACATATTCTGGCAGACGGGAACAGTGCCCGGTGGAATCTGGCTCCCCGACCAGGGCGTCAGGCCTTATCGCGGCCGGGGCTGAACGCCGGAAATCACTACATCGATGCGGCGAGGCGGATGTCTTCAGCGGCCTCCGGCTCCGGGATCTCAACGCGCTTCGTAAAATTGTCGAGCAAACGGCGGGGCGGGCTTCCACGCCGAAGCGCCTTCAGGCCATCGGCGTAGCCATCTTCCATACCCCCGCCTGCCGAGTCCGCGCACAAACCGGAGAAGAAATCGTCTGCCTCATGGCGCGGCAGCAGGAACCGCTCCTGCAGATAGCGGGCGAAGATGTCGCGATAGAGTTCCAAGCCCAGTCTCTTTCGTGTCTCCCGCTCGAAGAAACTGGTAATCGCGTCCAGTGCTCCGACGAGATACTGATGCAGATAGGCGGAACGGCCGAGTGCCTCGTGGTGGCAGGCACCCTGGTCGATCAGTTTGCGCACCTGCTCGTCCACCGCACTCAACTGGACCGTGATCGCCGCGCCCTGCGCCCGGACAAAATTGCGCCGGTCGCGCTGGCGCATATACGACTCGAGAAGCGAGCCCATCGTGCCCTCCGGCAACCCAACGCAAATCTGACACAGGTTGCCCTCTGAGTCTGTCGATTGAGTGACATTCGACGGCGATGTTCGACGTTTTTTTGAATCAATCCCGCTTCGCCAGATTACGCGCGCCGGTCGGGGCTCACATTTGATCGTCAGCGCGCGGAGCGTCGCCTGGAACCCGACCGCTCCTCTGTCAGTGCGCTACACGCCTTGTGGCGGTGACAGCTGACAATGTGATCGTTCACCATGCCGACGGCCTGGGCAAACGCATACACGATCACCGGACCGCAGAAGTTGAAACCGCGTTGCTTGAGGTCCTTGGACAGCGCCACGCTCATGGGAGTCTGTGCTGGAACCTGGGACGTCGATTTGAACCGGTTGATCTGGGGCCGTCCGTCGACGTGTTTCCAGATGAACCCGGCAAAGCCGCCAGGCTCCTTCTCGGAGATGTCCAGCCAAAGCTGCGCCCCCTTTATGGCCGCTTCGATCTTCGCCCGGCTTCTGACGATACCTTCGTCCTTGAGCAAACGACCGATCTGCCGGTCCCCATACCGCGCGATCCGGTGGGGATCGAAGCCGTCGAAAGCGCGGCGGAAATTTTCCCGCTTGCGCAGGATCGTGATCCAGGACAACCCCGCCTGAAAGCCGTCGAGGACCAGCTTCTCGTAAAGTCCACGGTCATCGAATTCCGGCACGCCCCATTCCTGGTCGTGATAGGCGACGTAAAGCGGGTCGTCACCCGGCCACGGGCAGCGGACGATGTCCGATGTCACCGACGCTTGGCCTTCTTGCGCTGGGCAGGTTTCGCGGCGCGTTTCGCCGGCTTGGCGGTTTTCTTCCGCTTTGCGGCCGGTTTCGCTTTGGACTTCGCGTTGCCGGCTGGAGTTTTGCTGCGAGCGGCTTTCGGTTCGGGATGGAGCGTCGCTTCGATCTTGTTACCGAAAGGATCGCGTACGAAGGCGCCATAGTAGTCGGGACCATAATCGGGCCGCGGACCCGGCTCACCTTCGTCGGCACCGCCGTGCGCCAGCGCGGCACGATGAAATTCATCGACCGCCTGCCTGGTGCGGGCCGAGAACCCTACGTGGCTGCCGTTGCCGGAGGACGGAGCACGCTGGTCATGCGGCAGCTGAATCCAGAATGACGACGTGCCCTCGCCATAAGCGATCGCGTAGGGAAGGTATTGAGCGGTTCGTTTGTAGCCGAGCGCGCCGAGAACTTCGTCGTAAAACGCTGCTGCGCGCACAACGTCGGTGACGCCGACCGATACGTGATGAAGCATGGGCGTGATCTCCGAAGAAAGGGCACGCACTTTTGCGCATTCCCTGCCTGCGTCAAGCGGAAAGCCACGATGGACGGGAGACGCGCACCGCGATCCCCGCTGCGCTGACGCCTTCGGCATTTGCTCCGGAGAGACGATCCAGCCGGACCAGCGCGAAACCGCGAGGACCGTAAGTGGACAAGATCGTTCCGATGTCGTGGTCGCCGGCGAGCAGCGGACTGTCCGGCGCGGCGAGTGCACGGCCATCGGATGTCGCGACCGGCAATATGCGTCTGCGCGCCGTGCCGCGATGCTTCATCCGGGCCGTCAGTTCCTGCCCCACATAACAGCCTTTTTCGAAGGACACGCCGTGGAGTTCGTCCAGATCTGCATCCAGCGCGAAGACGCTGTCCTGACCGAATTCGGCGCCTTCCGGCACGCCGCAATCGAGGCGATGTGCCGTGTAACGCTCCTCGGTTGCGCCGGATGGAGGAATGGCCGTCGTCGGTAGGATGGCACGCCAGCCCAGTTCGGCCACGCGGGGATCGGCAAAGGACTTCGGTATCGGCGTAGCGCCGTTCCAGCCTGCCAGAACGGCGAGATCGCTGCGCCGTTCGACCGTAACCTTGCTGCGTAAGCGGTGCAGCAACAGGCGTTTGACCAGCGAGTCAGCCAGACCGGCGGCGCAGTCCAGAAGGAATTCTCCATTGTGAGCAAGAATCAGAAAATCGAACAGAACTTTGCCCTGGGGGGTGAGAAAGGCGGCGTAACCGGCCTGGCCGTCCCTGAGTGCAAGCACGTCATTGGTGACCAATCCCTGCAGGAATGGCGCCGCTTCCGGGCCGGACACGGCCACGATCGCGCGGCTTTCGAGAGGGGCAAGTGAGGTCATGGGTTCCGCCTGTATCGCGCTCTGCCACATCGCGTCATCAAAAACCGGCTGGCCCTTCCGGCGCCGTTCGGGCTACGACACGGCCATGGATATAAGGGTTCTTCTGGTCACGGGCGAATTCCCCCCGGACGTGGGCGGCATTGCCAGTCATGTAGCCGAACTGGCGCAGGCGCTGGCGCCCAGGCTGCCGGGACTTGAAGTGATCCACCCCCGCAATCTCTGGCGTTCGGCGGCCGAGTGGAGCCCCCACGGCGTCGCCGTGCATCGGCCGGGCCTCGTCAAGGGCGAACCACTATACCAGAGCATGCTGCACAGCTGGCTCAAGCGGAAGCTGGCGCGCGCGCCGGTGGACATTCTGCATGTCCACGGCGTCCGGCCTTTGGGCGCGACACGGGGGCTGCGGGCGAAGACGGTCTTCACGAATCACTCCTCTGGGTTTCTCGCGCGCCTTCGTGCATCGCCCGCTCGCAAACGCCACACCGCACGACTGCTGGAGCATGTCGATTATCTGATCGGTCCCAGCGACGAACTGGTCGGGGCCGCGCGGTCGTTTGGATACGCAGGGCCTGCGGCGATGGTTTCCAATGGTGTCGACGCCAAGCGGTTCAGCCCGGGCCCCTCGACGTTTCGCCGCGCGCACGGTATCGGCGAGCAGGAGACCGTCGTTCTTTTGGCCCGCAGGTTGGTCGGAAAAAATGGCGTGACTGATTTCGCCAAAGCGGTGGGCGAACTGGACGCGAAAGCCGTGCGCATCGTGATTGCAGGCGACGGCGACCAGCGCGCGGAAATGATACGCATTTTTGCCGAGGGCCGCGTGCTGGACCGGGTGCTGTTTCTCGGAGCCGTGCCGAACACCGACATGCCACCCGTCTATCGCGCAGCGGATATCTCGGTTCTGCCGTCGCACGCCGAAGCGACCAGCATCTCAGGTCTCGAAGCGATGGCAACCGGATTGCCGCTGATCGGAACGCGCGTTGGCGGAATTCCGGCGATCATTGCCGACGGTGCGACCGGATTGCTTGTGGAGCCGCGGCAACCCCGGGCGATGGCTGCGGCTCTCTCGAGGTTGATCGCAGACCGTGAGGCGCAGAAGGAAATGGGAGCGGCCGCGCGGCAGCGCGTCGAGCGCGAGTTCTCCTGGCCGACAATCGCGCAGCGGACGTTGGATGTGTACCGTTCCTGTTTGAGCATGCCGGTATCATCCGCGCGGGTTACGGCTGTAACGGCGGACACATGACAAGGCCGAAGCGCATCCTCGTCGTTGCCGGAACCCGCCCAGAAGCCATCAAAATGGCGCCGGTGGTGCACGCGTTGCGCAAGCATGGCGATGCAATTGATTTACGGCTCTGTTCGACGGGCCAGCACCGCGAAATGCTGGCGCAGGCGCTGGCCGATTTCGATCTCGCCGCCGATGTCGAGCTGTGCGTGATGGAGCCGGGCCAGTCCCTGGCAAGTCTGAGCGGAAAACTCTTTTCTGCGATTGACGATCTGCTTGCCCTTGAACAACCCGACGCCGTTCTCGTGGAAGGCGATACGACGACGGTTCAGGTCGCGGCGCTCTGCGCTTTCTACCGGCGGATTCCCGTAGGCCATGTCGAAGCCGGTTTGAGAAGTCACGATTTGAATTTACCGTTTCCCGAAGAACTCAATCGCCGCGTGACGGCGCTGGCGGCGACCTGGCATTTTGCGCCCACAGAGCTTGCGAAGCGGAATCTCGAATCCGAGCACGTCGCGGGAGACAAGATTTTCGTGACGGGTAACACAGTGGTGGATGCTCTACTCGACATGCGCGCGCGCGTTCGGGCCGTACCTCCCGCATTGCCCCAACGCATCGAAACTGCGATCGCGCAGCATGCACCGATCGTATTGATTACCGGTCATCGACGCGAGAGCTTCGGCCAGGGGTTCGAAAACATCTGCAATGCGTTGCAGCGCCTGGCGGCGAAGCGCCGCGATGTCGCGTTCGTGTATCCCGTTCACCTCAACCCGCAGGTGCGCGAGCCGGTGCATCAGCGGCTCGCCGACATTCCCAACATTCTTCTGGAGGAGCCGCTCGCCTATCGGCCTTTTGTTCGCGTGATGGAGGCTTGCCGGCTCATCCTCACCGACTCCGGCGGAATCCAGGAGGAGGCGCCATCGCTTGGCAAGCCGGTGCTGATCATGCGCGATGTGACGGAGCGCCCTGAAGCGATCGATGCCGGCGTGAACCGGCTGGTCGGGACGTCGACAGAGAGCATCGTCGACGGAGTCGAGGAACTGCTGTCGAACGACAAGGCTTATCAGCGCATGGTTTCGGCAAAGAACCCCTACGGTGACGGAAAAGCCGCGGAGCGTATCGCGGAAATCCTGGCCGACAAATTGAGAGGTTGAGCGCGGTGAGCGAGCACTTCGATCTGATCATTCGCGGCGGAATGGTTGCGACTCCCTCCGGCATCGTTCAGACCGATCTTGCGGTCCGCGACGGCCGCATCGCTGCCATCGGACCGTTCACCGACGCGGCACAGATATTCGACGCGAAAGGTCTGCATGTCCTTCCCGGCGTGATCGACACACAGGTTCATTTCCGCGAGCCGGGCAATGAGCACAAGGAAGACCTGGAGACGGGGAGTCGCGCAGCGGTGCTGGGCGGCGTCACTGCCGTTTTCGAAATGCCCAACACCAATCCGCCGACCACCAGCCGATTGGCCATCGAGGACAAGCTCGCGCGTGCGAAAAACCGGATGCATTGCGACTATGCGTTCTATGTCGGGGCTACGCCGCAGAATGTCGGCGCTCTGGCCGAACTCGAGCGCGCCCCCGGCGTGGCAGGCGTCAAGGCCTTTCTCGGATCGTCGACCGGCACGTTGCTCCTCAGCGAAAAGGACGCGATTTTCAGTGCGCTGAAATCCGGCACGCGGCGCATGGCCGTGCATTCGGAAGACGAAGCGCTGCTGAAGGAGCGAAAATCCCTCGCGCAGCCCGGCCGTCCCGAAACGCATCCTCTCTGGCGCGACGTAGAAACTGCGCGCCGTTCGACGGAACGGGTATTGAAGTTGGCGCGCAGGGCAGGGCGCCGGCTGCATGTTCTGCATGTGACGACAGCCGACGAACTCCCTCTGCTCGCCGATGCGCGGGATTTTGCAACCGTCGAAACGACGCCGCAGCATCTGACGCTGGCCGCTCCGGAATGCTACGAGCGCCTCGGCAGTTACGCGCAAATGAACCCGCCCATCCGCGATGCTTCGCATCGCGACGCGTTGTGGAAGGCGGTGCAGGAAGGGCTGATTGATGTGATCGGTTCGGACCATGCGCCGCACACGCGCGAAGAAAAATCGAAGACCTATCCCGACACACCGTCCGGAATGCCGGGTGTACAGACGCTTGCCACCATTCTTCTCGATCACGTCAACGCGGGCCGATTGTCACTCGAACGATTTGTCGACCTGACGAGCGCGGGCGCGGCGCGCATCTTCGGTATCGCCTCCAAGGGGCGCATCGCGCGGGGTTACGATGCGGATTTCACCATTGTCGATCTGAAGGCGAGGAAGCGGATCGACAATTCCTGGATCGCGTCGCGCTGTGGCTGGACGCCGTTCGACGGCATGGAGACCACCGGCTGGCCGCTGGCCACGATCATCCGGGGTCAGATCGTCATGCGCGACGGCGCATTGGTTACGCCGCACGCAGGCGTCCCCGTGCGCTTCGTCGAGACATTGCCGCCTAGTGAAGGCTGAATTCGCCGTCCGCGATCTTCAGTTCGGCCGCCGATATCAGCCCCCGTGCGGCTACCCTCACGGAATGAAGCCGGCCTTCGATATTGCCTTCCCAGAAGCGCAGAAACTTGTTCAGCACCGGAAATTTCGGCGCCATATCGAGCTCCTGCCAGACGAAGGATTGAAGAAGGCCGGGGTGGTCCGGCATGTGGTATAAGATTTCGGCCGTCGTCAGCCGATAGCCCCGCAACGCCAAATCGAACTTGTACATGACACTCTCACCCATTGGCCGGCGTCTCACGGCCGGTGCAGATTTCCCCTCGACGCAACTCTGCGCCCAGAGTCGTAAGCAAAAGATTGTGCTTCAGTTCCGTGACTGTCGAGGGTGTAGGCGCGTTCCTATAGGTGAATTCCCGGTCACCTTGACGGCAGACCCGAATTTCTGTGCTTTCTGCTCCGGCGGCGACACAGTGCCGCCTATGCTGGCAGCAATCACGAGTTGGAAGTGCCAATGAAAGACCGTTTCAAGGCGATACTGATTACGAAGGACGGCACGGCGCAGAGTGTGCAGGACGTCGAACTCGACCGCTCCGCGTTGATGGAGGGCGACGTTACCGTCGCGGTGTCGCATTCCACGGTAAACTACAAGGATGGTCTCGCCATCACCGGACGCTCGCCGGTGGTGCGGAGATTTCCCATGATTCCCGGTATCGATCTCGCAGGGATTGTCGAGACATCGTCGACTGACCGCTTCAAGCCCGGCGACAAGGTTCTCATCAACGGCTACGGCCTCAGCGAAACCCATTTCGGCGGCTATGCGGAGTTGGCGCGCGTAAAGAGCGACTGGCTGGTCCCGCTGCCCAAGCCGTTTACCGCCGCCGAAGCGATGGCAGTCGGTACCGCCGGCTATACTGCGATGCTGAGCGTGCTCGCGCTCGAGGATGCCGGTGTGACGCCCGACAAAGGGTCGATTGTCGTGACCGGCGCCAGTGGCGGGGTGGGGTCGGTCGCGATTGCGATCCTGGCAAAGCTCGGATATCGCGTGATCGCCTCGACGGGCCGCGTCGAAGAGGAGTCCTATCTGAAGAATCTCGGCGCGGCAGAGATCATCCCGCGCAACGATCTCGGCGGCGAAGTGCGTGCATTGGGCAAGGAGCGCTGGGCCGGCGCCGTGGACAGCGTCGGCTCGAAGACCCTCGCCAACGTCATCGCGGGCACGCAGTACGGCGGCGCGGTCGCGGCGTGTGGTTTGGCGCAAGGCCTCGATCTTCCCACGAGCGTGGCGCCGTTCATCCTGCGCGGCGTCTCGCTCCTCGGAATCGAATCTGTCCACATGCGCCTGTCGCGACGATTGCAGGCTTGGGAAAGGCTGGCGCGCGATCTCGACGTCGGCAAGCTTGCGGCGATGACGCAAACCATCAAACTCGCCGACGTGCGCAAGGCCGCGGACGACATTCTGGCCGGCAAGGTGCGAGGCCGGCTCGTCGTTGAGGTGGCTCAATGAGTGCCGCGCCAGCTTCCGTCCGATTGCACGGATGACCTGGCTCGTCCTTCTTTTCTCGGGGGTGTTCATCGGGCTGATCATCTCTATTCCGATCGGCCCGGTGAATCTCATCTGTATTCGCCGCACGCTCTCGTTCGGGCCGCTCAACGGGTTCATCGCCGGGTTGGGTTCTGCATTGGGCGACGCGGTTTTCGCAACCGTCATCGGCTTCGGACTATCGGCCATCCGGCAATGGATCGAGCATCACTCGACGTGGATTCAATTGGCAGGCGGCCTCTTGCTGCTCGGCTTCGGTGCCTACACCTACATTGCCGATCCGCTGCACGGGAGAAAGCTGGAGACGAACGGTGATGTGCCTGACGCGCGGCGCGGATCGCCGGCGCGAACGTTCGCGACGACATTTGCGCTCGCCGTCACCAACCCTGCGACGCTGTTCGGCTTCACGGTGCTGTTCGCAGGTGTCGGCGGGATTGCGGCGACCGGCGGCATGGGGCGGTTCGATGCTCTCTTTCTCGTGCTCGGCGTCGTGTCCGGTTCGACACTGTGGTGGTTCACGCTCACGACCGTGATCGGGCTTCTGCACGCCCGCATCGATGAAAACGTCATGCGGGTGATCAATCACGTGTCGGGACTGTTGGTGTGTCTCTTCGGGCTGATCGTGCTCGCGCACGTGGTGTTGCACCGATTCACGTGAGATATTTCCTCCGTCGCGGAGCGGCAGCGTAGCGGGGGAGGAAAGGGTCGGCCGAACTTACATGTCGTCACGCTGATGCACGCGTCAGCTCGCTTATCCGCGCGATCACATCCTCAGCCTCGGCCATCATCTCGCGCACGATGTCGCCGGCGGGTTTGACGTGCGCGATTCCGCCCGCCCCCTGGCCCATGGCGAACGCCGAACGCGAGCGATCAAGGCCATCGATCTGTCCGCCGATACCGCCCATCACGCCGGCCTGATGCGACAGCATCGCCTGTTGCGGGAAGGGCTGGATGTCCTGCGGCCGGCGCTCCCAATCGGCGACGTAATCGTTCTTGAACACGCGCATCGTCTTGCCGGAATAGGCGCGCGTGACGATGGTGTCTTCGTCGCCGGCATCGAGAATGACCTGGCGATAAAGCGCGCCGGCATGGGCTTCGTCGCTCGCGATGAAGCGCGTTCCCACCCAAACGCCTTGCGCACCGAGCGCCAGCGCCGCCGCGATGCCGCGGCCGTCGACGATCGAGCCTGCAGCGATGACGGGAATCTTCACAGCATCCACCACTTGGGGAATCAGCGCCATGCCGGCGATCTTGCCGGTGTGTCCGCCCGCTTCCGTGCCTTGCGCCACGACGGCATCGAGGCCCCCGGCGGCCGCGGTGCGGGCATGCCGCACCGTGCCCGCGACGTTCATCACTTTCAGTCCGGCATTGTGGAATTTCTTCACCAGATGCGGCGGCGGCACGCCAAGCCCGGAGATGAACGCCTTCGCGCCGCCTTCGATGATCGTGTCAGCGGTGCGTTCCAGCGATTCAGGAACGGCCGCGAGCAGATCGACGCCGAACGGCTTGTCGGTGAGGTCGCGGACTTTGCGGATCTCTTCTTTGATCTCGCGATCGGAGCGTCCTGCCATGCCCAGCGTGCCGAAAGCGCCCGCGTTCGACACCGCGGCAGCAAGCTCTGCGTACGAAACGCCGCCCATCCCTGCGAGCAGGATCGGATATTTGATGCCGAGGAGGTCGCAGATCGGCGTGTGAAGGGTCATGGCGTTCTCCCGATGCTTGTCTGCTGTAGCATTTCACCAATGCCTATATGCGAGCAAGCTGTGGGCAATCTGTAAAAGCTACGGAATGAAATTTGCGGCAACCTGAGCCGCCTCACCTCCGACCGCACAACAAAGACCAATCCATCCGAGAATCTGGTACAATGCCTCGAGACGAGAGCCCTCTGCCGTGGATTGCGTCGTCCGCACCGCGCCGCCGTTGGTTCTAATGCGATAAGGCATCCCGAAGAAGAACAGCATCAAGATTCCGACAAGGGTCAGTACCTCACCAAAGGCATTGATCCACCGACTGCTCATCACGAATTCCTTTCCACGTATTACTCGACCACCCAAAGCCTATAAGAAACGCGAGGTGTCTTGGCGGGAGTCATTGACCTGACGGCACTCGTGAGGAAAATTGATCAATCAATGCAACACCAGCGGCGATCGTGGCAGGGACGAGGGGAGACAAAATGAAGCGGCTTATCTTCTTGGTCGGAGTTGTTGTCGCTACGCATGCACAGGCGCAGCAGAATCGCGTGACTGCTGGTGACACTTACTTTGCATGCACCCACGCGATCCAAACGACGACCTCACAGGACAAGGCACTCGTCACGGAAGCCGAGACTGATTGCAAGACGTTCTTTCTCGGATTCACGCAGGGCCTGTTTGTTGGGCAGATGCTTGGAACGTCGCCAAACAAATATTGCCTTCCCAAAGACAGTTCAATTGACGCTGACGACGCCCGAAAGCTCTTCGTGAAATTTATGGAAGCACACCCGGAAGCAACGGGCCAGGCGCCAGGGGTTGTGGCAGGGACCGCACTGGCGCACGCTTATCAATGTTCGAACTAGGACATTATCCGCACTTTCCCCACTCGTTGACTCACCAACCCCGCCCTCTATGATGCGTCGCAACGTTTTGGCCCGCCGCGAGGCGCGCCAAAACGGCCATCATTCGATCCCTCGCGGGAGAGAGCTGTCGCCCGGCGACGGCCGCCGAAGGAGCAACCGCCCCGGAAACTCTCAGGCAAAATGGACCGCGAAGGAGATGAATTTCTGGAAAGCGGTGCGGCCTGTTCGGCCGCTCCCACCGAAGGGGTAAGCCGGACAGCCGGCGAAATCTCTCAGGTCCCATGACAGAGGGGCGCGTATCCCGGTTGGCCGGGCGCGCCATCACAACCCTTTGTCGGACCGCCATGGCTGAACATTCGGAAGACTTGCGCCGCACGCCGCTCTACGCGCTTCATGTCGAGCTCGGTGGCAAGATGGTGCCGTTCGCGGGCTATGAAATGCCCGTGCAGTACCCTGCGGGCATTCTGAAAGAGCACATCCATACCCGTGACAAGGCTGGGCTTTTCGACGTCTCGCATATGGGCCAGCGCTTCCTGGTCGGCCCGGATCACGCCACAACGGTGCGCGCGCTCGAAGCCCTGACGCCGGGCGATTTTCAGAGCCTCGGCCTGGGGCGGATGCGCTACTCGCTGCTGCTGACGGACGAGGGCGGGATCGTCGACGATTTCATGGTTACGCGCTCCCAATCGGCCAATGATGACGGCACGTTGGGCTTCGTCGTGAATGCATCGCGTAAGGATGTTGACGATGCTTTCATCCGCGCGCGGCTTCCCTCCGGCGTCACGCTGAGGGCCGCAGACGACCGCGCGCTGCTGGCGCTGCAGGGCCCTGCCGCCGAAGAGGTGCTCGTTCGGCACTGTCCGCAGGCCGCCGCTCTCTCCTTCATGACCGCGACCAGCGCTGCGTTCGACGGCATCGAATGCGCCATTTCGCGCTCGGGCTACACGGGCGAGGACGGCTACGAAATCTCGATGAAGGCCAAGGATGCCGAGCGGGTCGCTCGCGCGCTGCTGGCCGAACCCGAAGTCCTGCCCATCGGTCTCGGCGCCCGCGACTCGCTGCGGCTCGAAGCCGGGCTTTGCCTTTACGGTCACGACATCGATGAAACGACGGACCCTGTGTCCGCCAATCTGACCTGGGCCATCGGCAAGCGCCGCAAAACGGAAAAGAATTTCCCGGCGGCGGAGAAGATCATGTCGCTGCTGCTAAACGGCGCACCGAAGAGGCGCGTCGGCATCCGCCCGGACGGCAAGGCGCCGGCCCGCGAAGGCACGGAGGTCGCCGACAAATCCGGCCGCGTGATCGGCACGATCACCAGTGGCGGGTTCGGTCCGACGCTCAATGCGCCTGTTGCGATGGGCTACATCGAGACCGCCTTCGCGGCCGACGGAACCGAGATCGATCTTCTCGTGCGCGGCAAGGCGATGCCCGCGCGCGTGGCGCCGATGCCATTCGTGCCCAATCGCTACAAACGCGGATCATGAACCAGGGGAACAGACATGAGTGAGACACGCTACACCGATCAGCATGAATGGGTCCGCGTCGACGGCGACGAAGCGACGGTCGGCATCACGAAATATGCGGCCGAACAGTTGGGCGACGTCGTCTATGTCGAACTGCCGGACTCGGGGCGCAAGATCGGGCAGGGCGGCGAAGCCGCGGTCGTGGAGAGCGTCAAGGCGGCCAGCGAAGTCTACGCACCGGTGGCCGGCGAAGTGACCGCCAACAACGCCGCACTAAGCCAGGACCCCGCGAAGGTGAACGCCGATCCGGAAGGCGAGGGCTGGTTCTTCCGCATGCGTCTTGCCGACAAGTCCGAGTTCGCCAAGCTCATGACGGAAGCACAGTACGCGGAATTTGTGAAAGGCCTCTGATCCCATGCGTTATCACCCGCTGACGCCGCACGACCGCGCCGAAATGCTCGGCAGGATCGGTGCGCGCGATATCGATGCGTTGTTCCGCGATGTGCCCAAGTCTGCGATCGTCGGCCGCGCGGCGTTCGATCTGCCGGACACGCAAGGTGAACTCGAGGTTGAACGTCACCTCGCGAAACTCTCCGCGCAGAATGTGGCGGCAGGGTCGGTGCCGTTTTTCTGCGGGGCCGGCGCCTATCGCCATCATGTTCCCGCCGCCGTCGATCATCTGATCCAGCGCTCGGAATTCCTCACCTCCTACACGCCCTACCAGCCCGAGATCGCGCAGGGAACGCTGCAATATCTGTTCGAATTCCAGACTCAGGTCGCGTTGCTGACCGGCATGGAGGTCGCAAACGCCTCGATGTACGACGGCTCGACCGCGACAGCCGAAGCCGTACTGATGGCGCAGCGCGCGACGCGGCGTTCGAAGGCGATCCTATCCGGCGGCCTGCACCCGCACTATGCACAAACCGTCGAAACGGTCGCGGCGCTGCAGGGCGAAGTCGTTTATGCGCCGGTGACTCCGGGACGCACCGAAGACCTCGCGAGTCTGATCGACGAACAGACGGCGTGTGTCGTCGTGCAAAGCCCCGATGTGTTCGGATTGATCCGCGACCTGAAGCCGATTGCCGCGGCCGCGCACGCGAAAGGCGCATTGCTGATCGCGGTCGTCACCGAAATCGTCTCGCTGGGATTGCTGGAATCGCCCGGCGCGATGGGCGCCGATATCGTGGCCGCCGAAGGCCAATCGATCGGCGTTGGTCTCAATTTCGGAGGGCCCTATGTCGGTCTCTTCGCAACGCGCGAAAAACTGATCCGGCAGATGCCGGGGCGTCTCGCGGGCGAGACCGCAGACGCGGAAGGCAGGCGCGGCTACGTGCTGACCCTCTCCACCCGCGAGCAGCATATCCGCCGCGAAAAAGCGACCAGCAACATCTGCACCAATTCCGGCCTGTGCTGTCTCGCGTTCACGATTCACCTGTCGCTGCTGGGCGAGGAAGGGTTTTCGCGGCTGGCGCGACTCAATCACGCGAGGGCGTCATCGCTCGCCGACAAACTCTCCAAGGTGAAAGGCGTGTCACTGATCACGCCTGCGTTCTTCAATGAGTTCACGATCAATCTGCCGAAGGCCGCCGCACCCGTCGTTGATGCGCTTGCGGCGAAAGGCATTCTCGGCGGAGTTCCTGTTTCGCGGCTGCTGCCGCACGAGCCAGATGTACGCGATCTTCTCATCGTCGCCGCCACCGAAACCGTCACGGAAGAAGACTGCGATGCCTACGCGAAGGCGCTCGCGGAGGTGCTGTCATGACCATGAACAATCAGGGACGTCCGACCGCTCCGGGCACAGCCGAGGAACACGCGTTGCAGACCATCTCCGGAGACCGGGGGCTCGATCACGAAGAGCCGCTGATTTTCGAACTCGGCCGCGAAGGGATGACCGGCGTCGATCTGGCAAACGCGAGCGTTTCCGACGCGCGTCTCGGCGGCTTGCGCCGCAAGGGCGCCGTCGGCCTGCCGGGATTGTCGGAGCCCGAAGTCGTGCGCCATTATGTGCGCCTGTCGCGGATGAATTACGCGATCGACGCGGGGCTTTATCCGCTCGGCTCGTGCACGATGAAGCATAATCCGCGCCTCAACGAGAAGATGGCGCGTTTGCCGGGCTTTGCCGACGTGCATCCGCTGCAGCCGCAACAGACGGTGAATGGCGCGCTGGCACTGATCGGCGAATTGATGCGCTGGCTGACGACGTTGACCGGCATGCCCGCTGTCGCTATGAGCCCGAAGGCGGGAGCGCATGGCGAACTCTGCGGCCTGCTCACCATCCGCGCGGCAATCGCGGCGCGCGGCGAGACGCGCAAACGCATCCTCGTGCCGTCGTCCGCACACGGAACAAATCCGGCCACGGCGGCGCTTGCCGGATTCACGGTCGACGAAGTGCCCGCGCTCGATGATGGCCGGGTCGATGCCGATGCCCTGAAGGCGAAGCTCGGCCCCGATGTGGCGGCCATCATGCTCACCAATCCGAACACCTGCGGGCTCTTCGAAGGCCGCATCGTCGAGATGGCGGACAGCGTCCACAAGGCCGGCGCATATTTCTACTGCGACGGCGCAAACTTCAATGCCATCGCCGGTCGCGTGCGTCCGGGCGATCTCGGCATCGACGCCATGCACATCAACCTCCACAAGACCTTTTCCACGCCGCATGGCGGCGGTGGTCCGGGGGCAGGGCCGGTTGTGCTGTCCGCGGCGCTCGCGCCGTTCGCGCCGTTGCCGTTGCTGGTGCATGATAAAAACGGTTTCCGCTATATCGAAGATCGCGACGATGTGCCGGCGGGCGCCAAGCCCTTCGGGCGTATGTGCGCCTTCCACGGTCAGATGGGAATGTTCAGTCGCGCGCTTGCCTACATGCTCAGCCACGGCGCCGACGGCGTCCGCCAGGCATCGGAAGATGCGGTACTCGCGGCCAATTACATCCTCGCCTCATTGAAGGATGTGATGAGTGCGCCGTTCGAAGGCCCGTGCATGCACGAGGCGCTGTTCGACGATCACTTCCTCGAAGGCACGGGAGTCACCACACTCGACTTCGCCAAGGCGATGATCGACGAAGGCTATCATCCGATGACGATGTATTTCCCGCTGGTGGTGCACGGGGCGATGCTGATCGAACCCACCGAAAGCGAGTCGAAGGAGAGCCTCGACCGTTTCATCCATGTGCTGCGCACGATGGCGCTCGAAGCCAAAGCCGGGAAACGCGAACGCTTCGAAGGTGCGCCTCGCCTGGCGCCCCGAAGGCGTCTCGACGAGACGGCGGCGGCGCGCAAACCGGTGCTGCGCTGGAAGCCGAAATCGCTGGCGCAAGCGGCCGAGTAAGTCTACCAGACGCCCGGGACGAGCCGGTAGCGCACCTGGCGCGCGTAATCGGCATAGCCCTCGAGCTTGGCGCGCAGCGCGCGGTCCTCGAGAACCGTGCGGATGACGAGGCCAGCGGCCAGCACCAGCACGCTGGCCAGCCCCAACCACGAGCCCAGCAAGAGCGCGGTCGACACGCAGAAGAACAGGACGGCGGCATAGAACGGGTGGCGGACGACGGCATAGGGTCCGGTCGAAATTAACTCCCCGTTCGCTGTCTTTCGCGAATTCACGAAGCGCGCGAGGAATGTGTTTTCCTCGAACACGCGATAGACAAATGACAGGGCTGTCGCGACTCCGATACCGCCCATGATCTGCAGCCAGTCCGGCATCCACAGCCAGTAGAAGCGGACGGCATCCAGGCCCATCAGCACGATCCATCCCGGTACGATGACCGTCAGCAAAACGATCACGATGCCATCCCAGGGAAGTTGCGCACGGCGGACAGGCCACCGGCTGGTTTCGCCGATGAGGCCGGGATCGGTGCGAAGAACGAGGCGTGTGATGAGGAACGCACCGACCGACACGACGCCCAGGAAAGCCCAGGCCGAAGACCAGTCCAGAGTCCCCGCCGAAGCGAACAGGAGACCCGCGATCAGGATCGCTTCCGCCGCCAGCACAAACCATACCTTAGCCAGCATCGACATTCCTCGCCCTGTTTGGCCCGGCTGCGTTCCGAGTCTCGACCAACGCATTCTAGGCGCTACATCCGCGGAATTCGAATCCTCCGCATTGAAAAAAGCAAAAAAAGACCCCGTTTCTCGCGAAACGGGGTCAAGTTTCATCGGAGGCAAAACTGGTTCAGGAGCAGGTCTTAACTTTAAGCGGCGAGGGGACGCGCGTGGCGGCGTCTCCACATGCACGGTCCAGTTGAGGCTGCGTGAGGCCTTTGGCATGCGTCAGATCGGTGCCCTTGATGCTGGTAATCGAAAGGGTCGCGCCCGACAGGTCCGCGTCATCAAGGGTCGCATGGGCGAGGTTGGCGCCGGACAAATCCGCGTTACGGAACGAGGCGCCTTTGAAATCGGCATATGACATGCACATCAGAACGAGTTTTGCGCCGGAGAAATCGGCGCCTTCCAGGTTACCCTGCTTGACGCATTGATTGGTGAGGTCGGCGCCCGCCAGTTCGCAATGTGGGCAGTCATGCCGGCCGGCCTTGATGCTGGCGACCGCTTTCGGGTCGGCGGCGGCAGAGAGTGCGGCGGCGAGGGCGAGGGTCAGGAGCATGTCGTTCCGTTTCGATACGTGCTGCCCGGGAAAGGCGCAAAGCCCGTGCCAGCGCGAAGCGCAAGAAGCGGGTCGGCGTGGAACAGGTTCGGTGAAATGCTCCTCTGCTTGCTGAGGAGGCCACCATGGACTTGCGATATCGCGGACTTGCCGCTGCCCAATTCTCCCATCTGTTCGGGCTGACGGACACCGAGCTGGAACGGCGGGCGATCCGCAGGATGGTCGCGGCGACGAAGCCGGGGTTTCCCTGCCGGGTGACGCTCGAGGACGCCGAGCCCGGCGAACGCGTGCTCCTGTTGCCGTATGACCATCAGCCCGCGCTCTCTCCCTATAGGGCGTCGGGACCGATTTTCGTGCGCGAAGCGATGTTCGACACGTTCGATCAGGCGGGGCCTCCACCGCCCGTTTTCAGCGCCCGGCAGCTGTCGCTTCGCGCCTTTGCTGGCGACGGCATGATGGTCGACGCTGACCTGGTGGAAGGCGCCCAGGCCGAACCGTCTCTCAATCGTTTGTTCGATCGGGACGAGACTGCCTATGTGCATGTGCATTTCGCAAAGCGCGGCTGTTACGCGTGCCGGGTGGAGCGGGGCTAGACAACCGCTGGTGTTGCCGTCGGCCCGCGGCTGTCGAAGCCGGCTAGGGTTTCCGCTGGTCCACCATCGACATTAGGTCGCCGGGCCCGCCTCCGGGGGCTGCCACTTCGACGATACGCTCCTCGACATCGTCATATTCGAGCCTCAGCGCGCGCGACATGACCGCGTGCATGTCGTAGAGGGCCGTGACGTATGTCAGCTCGAGGATTTGTTCGTCGCTCAAATGCGCCTTGAGGCTGGCGAAAATGCCGTCGGATGTTCGTCCGCCGTCATGGACGAGACAGTCCGTATAGGCGAGCACGGCTCTCTCGGCATCGGTATAACAGTGAGCGATCTGCCAGTGCGGAACCGCTTCAATCTTCGCATCTGCGAGACCGACACCGCGTGCAGCCTTGCAGTGCTGCGAATAGACGAACTTGCTGCCTCTGGCCCAGCCGGCACGGGTTTGGGCCAGTTCGCGAAGCTTGGGATCCAGTTTCCGCGTGTCACTCCGGTAAAGTTTAAATCCTTCTACAGCATGATCGAAAATATCCGGCACGACGGCAAACACCGTCCACCAGTTGCCCGGCGTGCCCGTGGCCGTTCCCGGCTCGACGACCGGATCGCGTTCGCCGAAAAGTGTCGCGTAGATCTGCTTCGCAAGTGGATGTGCTTCGGATTTCGAAATCTGTCGGAGACGCGGCATTGGGTTCTCTCGCTCTATTTTCGGAAGTCTCAAACGGGCTGGCCGACACTGTCACCATACCGCACCGCCGGCCAAGGCCATTGAATACAATCGACAGTTTCGAGAAAACCGCGACCCGAGGGTGACAGATCCGGGTGCAGGGTCGGCGCGAGTAGACGAACGGTCTCTTATTCGTTTGGTTCAAGTTTGATTTAAATCCGTTTCAAGTTTTCCAATAACATATAACAAGGTTCTAAGAGCTGCTCCTGTACAAAGGCCCCGTCAACGTTTGGAACCAAGGGGCTTACACATGATACGCAACATCTTCATCGGAGCAGCAACAGCTTCTCTCCTTCTGGCGGCCACGCTCAGCGCTTCCGCCGGTCAGTCATGGTGCAAGCTGTCCGTGCGCAGCTGCCCGCACGTCGTGCAGACGCAGCTGACGTCGGCCTGCAAGGTCGCACGCGCCTGTCCCGGCGCGAACTAATCCGCTCAAACACGAAAGGGTACAAAAACATGCGTAACATTCTCATCGGAGCCGCAACGGTCTCTTTCCTCCTGGCGGGCACGTTCGGCGCTTCCGCCGGTCAGTCATGGTGCAGGCTGTCTGTTCGCAGCTGCCCGCACATCGTGCAGACGCAGCTGACGTCGGCCTGCAAGGTGGCGCGCGCCTGTCCCGGCGCCAACTAATCTGTCTGCTGTCGTAGGGGTACCAAGACATGCGTAGCATTCTTATCGGGGCCGCAACGGTCTCAATGCTTCTGTCGGCGACGTTTACCGCGTCGGCCGGTACGTCGGTCTGCAGACATTCGTCGCGTGTTTGTCCGCCTGTCATGCAGGTCGAAACCGCGCCGCCTTCATTCTGCAAGCTGACGCGCGCCTGTCCTGGCCCCGGCTAATGTGAGTTGTTGAAGCGAGCGCCGGCCCTCCGGCGCTCGTTTCAATTTCCCTTGATGCGCCGGCGGACGGTCTGTCCCTGCAAATCCCGGCGACTTCGTCTAAGACTTCTCGACCGTAAAGCGTCGCGGGCTCGGTCCCGGCACGACGTGCCAGCCCGGCGCGAGATCGAGTGTCCAGCCGGGTCCTTCAAGGTGCGTTGCCGCCATATCCTTTGGTGCGGCCACGACGGCGCGGCTGAAATCCGTCGGCACGAGTGCGCCGTCCTTTACATCGAGAATGCCCCATGCGTCCGACGCGTGAAATGTCGGATAGACGGTCCCCGCATCGCCCAACGATATGAGCGTGCTGGGATTGAAGCTGAACTTCAGATTGCCCGACCGTGGAAGCGTCAGCGTGGGACCGTCAACCAGCAGCGCGCGATAGCGCGCTTTCTCCGAGTCGGCCTTTGCGGCCCGGTCGATTTCGACGATCTCGATTGCCGCTTTGCCATAATGCGCGGCCTGCTGTTCGGCGGAAACAGGTGCTGCGTCACGCAACGTCGTCGCCAGCAACTCGGCCAGGTCGGATTCCTTCGACAACTTTGTGCGCCATCCCGGCAACCGTTGATCGAGAAGCAGTCCGTAAGCCGGTCCGGATGTGTAAGCGAACGAGCGAACGAATGTCATGGCGGGATCCGGATCGGCGAGCTTGGTGATGGTTCGCCACCGGGCCGCGTCCGTGTCCGGGGTTCCGGCCACAACGCCGGTATATTCGGGGACTCCTTCGGCGATCTCGAGATTGCGCTCGGTTGCGTCCGAACCCGGGAATATCGCGTGACGATGGTCTCTGAACGCGATCGCGTCGCGGATGGCGGACGTTTGCGCGGAACCTTTTGCCATGAGCGCGGCGGCGAGCGCGCGCCATTCGAGCTGCAGCCAGATCCGGCCCTCACGCGTATCGAGCTGCAGGTTGAGCGAGTCCGGTGCGTCGAGATGAAGCGCCGGTTGGATGCGATGGAACAGCTCGTGCGCAAAAGTCACCCGCTGCGTCAGAGCGTCTCCGTAGAGCGGCCACATCAGCATCGTCCAGCGCTTCGCCTCCCAGACGGTGGGCGCATTCGAAACGATGACGCTGGCGGGCAGCGTGCCGACATAGACGTTTCCGTCCTGGTGCAGAACACCATCAGGATCCGGCTCGTTGGCGACAACCGCGCGCGTGGCAGGATCGACAAGCAACATCGCGCCGTACAGCGGCCTGCCCCACAACCGCCCTGCTTCCTTGTCCGAAATATCACGCGCTTCGGCGAATGCGGCTTGGGCCTTTGTCAGATCGATCGGAGACGCGGACTGCGCGTGTGCCGAAAATGGGGCAGATATCAGAAGGGCGAGGAAAGCAAGCTTCGAACGGAAGTTCACTGTATTCTCCGGCGAGGATTCTGGTGACCCGATAGCAAATGCCATCGTCATTTCGGATGCTGGGCAGGACAGGTCGATAGCGTGTGGTAGCACGCGCCGGCGTCGGCCGACTGGGCGGGAAGCCAGGTTTCCGCAGCCCCATATCCGATTGCCGGGCTGGTTGCCTGCAACGCAAAATTGGCGCCGTTTGGCTGCTTCGTTTCGCTGCCGGTCGAATGTTTTCCCACATCGGTCCAGCCCGGATCGGTGGCACAGTCGTTGGATGTACAGGAATAGGTGTCCTGGTTGAACATGGCGTTTTCCCCAGTCGGCGGATCCTCGCCGAACGCCGACCAGCAGGAATTGTTGCCGCCCTGGAGCCGGGTGATGTTGTCACTGAAAACGTCAGGCGGTTGGCCGCTGATGCCTCCGCCGATCATGGCGTTGTTGAATTGCGCATAGGGTGTGGCGTTGAAGGCGCAGCCTCCCTGGCCCGGCGCGGACGGAATTCCCACAACGAGATTGTTGATGATCGTGTCGGCATAGCTCTGATTGGTGTCGATTCCCGCGCGCGCCGCGCCAGAATTATTCGGATCGAGATAGTTGTTGTAGATCGTGTTGTTTGCGGCCGTCACATACTCCGAGAAAAAGATGTGAACCCCGCCGCCGCCATTGTTATACGAGACGTTGAATGCCACCAGCGTGGGCGCGGTGTACTCGACGGTGTTGCCGTTTCCGGTCGAAAAGGAATCCATGATGATGCCGTTGCCGTCCGTGTCGCCGCCCGCGCAGGTGTTGCGGTTGGTGTAGGTGGCGTTCCAGGCGACGAGGTTATGGAAGGGAAAGCTCGGACCCTGGAGTCCGATCAGGTCGAGTGCCGCATTGTTATTTGCATTCGTGTCGTCGGGCGTGGGTGTGTAGCCGGCAACGGGCTTGAGCACGACATATGAAATCCCGGAGCCGAATATCTGGCCGTCGCAGAATACCGCGTTGTCATAGACCACGTTGTGCGACGACACGTAGTACTCGCCGTCGGCCATATCGATTCCGCCCTCGCCGTAGCCCCTGATGAAGCTGTTGAGCACCATCCAGTGATGGCAGGTGGCGGAGGGAGTCTGGTTGCCGGCCCAGCACGTGACCGCCACCGAGTATTGATACGATCCGTTGGCGAGCATCCTGAAACCGTCGAAGATGAGATAGGCCGGATGCGGAGCGCCTTGATCGGTGCCGGTGGCGTTGAAGACTCCCGTCGTCCAGCCCGCCGCCGTGAGCGTGCACGCATCGAGCTTCATGCAGCGGTAGACGACGTATCCCTTCGACGTCGCGCTCGCACCGCCCGCGCTCAACGAGACGCCGCCAGGATAGGAGCCGGCCTCGACATTGACGCACGATCCGGCCGCGGCGCCGCCGGCAGGCAGCGAGTCGTTGGCGTGCTGCAATGTGAGCCAGGGCGTCCTGCGGCTGGTTCCGGTATTGGAATCGTTTCCATTCGCGGCGACGTAGTAGTTCGTGGTGCAGGTGTAATAGGGGTGCTTGAAGAGTTCCGCGCTGGGCCCGGGTGCGTTCACCGCGGCCTGCGCCGCTGGACTGACGGCGAACGTCATGCCGATCCAGAACGCGCCGTAGAGCAGCGTCGCCCTGGCGGCGCGAGGCGCCAGCCTTGCCCAAGATTCACTCATCTTCCGCTTCCGGGAATTGCCGCGTCGAGACTACACCGGTTGACGCGCCGCCGCATCACGGAATTGCGCAGTATACGCCGATACGAAGCGGCGCCGTCCCGAGCTTTCATCGGGCGTGGGACCCGCGGCTTCTCCCGCCAGAGGAACCTTGCTAGGCTGTTGTGTCCGAAGTCGTCGGGGCTTTCGAACGGACAGAATTTTGGGGGAACAATGCGTGTGCTATCTCGCGTTGGGGCGCGTGCCCTTGTGAGCCTGTGTCTCGTGCTTCCTGTGATGGCGTGTACCTGCACCCAGTCACCGACGCATGTTCCGCCTCCACCGCCTCCACCACCGCCCCCGCCGCCACCTCCGCCGCCGGATGGCATGGGAAAGGGGACGGGCGCGCAGCAGAATGGCGGCGGCACGCACCAATCATGGAATGCGACACATCAAACTCAGCGAATCGCGGTGGGCTGATCCTTCTGTCGGCGATGCGCGGTGCATCGCCTATTTTTCCGAACGGCATGGCGGGAACTCACTTGCCGCGCCGGCGCTTGCTCAACCGGCGATGGGACGCGCCTTCAGTTCAGCCATCCAGTGCTTGCTGCGTTCCTTGACGAGCGCAGGGACAAGCAGCGGATTGTCGGCGCGCACCTCCTCGACGATCTCGTAGGTGAATGACTCCTCGCCGTGCGCATTCCAGACCGCCTGCATCTGCGCATTGGAATGCCGGTCCAGCCGCAAGCCGGCCCATTCACGGTTCTTCCCCGTCCCGATGTCCGGCGTCGTTCCGATCCAGGCCTCGCCCGTGGCTGCACACCGCACCGCGAACACGCCATGCACCTTTTCCCGTTCCTTGTAGAGCCGCGCGATTTCCCGCTTGCGCTTGTTGTCCATGACGTCCGCTACCGCGCTCGATCCAGTTCAATTCCCCAGAAGACGCAGTGCGGCCGAAATTGCAATCGCCTCGCGTCCGCTTTCGGCACACATGCGTTTAGAAAAAATTTGGCATCGCGGGTTATTTTTCCGGTCAATGCCCCGAATGAGGGCGCAGAACTGCTCGCAAAGCCGAAGAATCCGGGGGCCGGGCGCGCGTGGTGATGGTGGCGGACAACCCCAATCCCTCGGAGTCGACCCCATGAGCATTTCCGGCGTCGCCGCATCGGCGGCAAGCTACACGTCGTCCTGGCCCTCGCAACAGAGCACGCTGCAACAGAATTTCACGCAGCTGACGCAAGCCATCCAGTCGGGCAATCTTTCAAGCGCACAGCAGGCTTACGCGACTCTCATGCAGTCGATGCCGGCCTCTGCGAACGGCCCGACCGCTGGCCAGAGCGGAAATCCGTTCCAGACCGCCATCGCCCAGATCGGGGCGGCGCTTCAGAACGGCAGCATGTCCGCAGCGCAGTCCGCACTCTCCGGCATGCAGACGCAGATGCGGTCGGCGCCGCATCACCATCATCACCGCGGCGGAGGTATGAGCGCGGGCTCATCGACGGCGAGTTCGAGCTCGTCCAGCCCGAGCACCACCTCGACAATCCTGTCCACGTCTGCATTGGCCGGCATCGTGCCCGGGAGCTCGACCAATATTCTGGCCTAGAGTGCCGATCGGTTATTCCGATCGGGACAATCCGGACCGATACTGAGCAGGACGGAATCGATGACGTGAGCGACGTTCGCTGGCGTCGCTGATTACTCCCGACGCTGTGCTCCGTAACTCAGCTCCGGAAAGGTGCTTCGCATGGCAGGAAAAGAGACGGCTCTCGGCAAGCGCACCGCCGCGATGAAGGCGTTTCTTGGCGCGCGGCAGGGCGCGGAGGAAGTGCCAGTCGTGGCCCCGCGCGGCACGGCGCCGGTGGGCTTTATGTACAAAGTGATGGGCAAGACGTTCGCGGTGCTCGCCGTGCGCGGGGAAGGTTACGTGACGCTCAAATGCGATCCGCATCTCATCGATATCCTGCGCGGGACTTATGAAGGCGTCGGCAAGCGTACCCATCTCGACCCGCGCCACTGGATCAGCGTGACGCTCGACGGCGATGTGCCGGCGACGGAAATCGAGCGTCTCGCTCTCGGCTCCTACGAACTCGTGTGCGCGGGCCTCACGCGCAAACAGCAGGCGGAGCTGGAGGCGATGTCGCGCTGAAGCGCGTTTTCCGATCGTGCGAATTCGACGACACATGCGCGCCAATCGCAGCACCGCCGGGCGAGGAGCGGGTGGAATGGCTTTATGGATCCTGTCTCCGAGTCCGGGTCACTTGTCTCCGGCGCTGTCGTCTTTGGAGGTTGCGTCCTTCGCAGCCTTTTTCTTTTTCTTTGTATCGTCCGTTGCGGCAGGCGGCGCCGGCGGCGGATAGGGCGTGATCGATGCGATTTGAACAGGCTTCTTCGTGTCTCCGTGCGGACATGCATCGGTCGGCTGCTTGTCATGACGAGCGTCGCAGAGAGACAGCGTGGTCAGGACGGCCGCGTCACACGTGCCATCTGCGCAGGTTTCCTTCAGCGCAATCATCTGCAGCGTTGTGGTGATCGTGATGGCGACCGTGAGCTTGAACTTTGGTTTTGGCGCTTCCGCGGCCTTGGGGGCGCATTTGGCGGCGGACACACCCGGTGTTGTTTTGCACACCCTTTGCCCGAGCCGACGCGAATGACTCGTGTTCGATGCGACCGTCGGAGTGGTCGTCGCCGCAACAGCAGCTGCAGGTGCGGCCGCGCCGCCCGCGGTTGCCGCACTCTGCAACGCGCCGAGTAAGCTCGAAATCGTCGTATCGCTGATATTTCCCTCGGCGCTGCTGAGCGTTCCGTCGGCGCCGAGTGTGACATGTCCGTCCACCGAGCCGGTCAGCGGACGCTTGTAATTCAGATAATAGACCGCGTCGTCGATGACGGTCTGAGTCTCGATGTCGTTACCGGCGAGCTGGCCGGAGGGAGGAATTCCGGCCGCTTCGTCCGCAAGTTTGGCGAAATACGGCCTGAGTTCCATCGTGATTTTCTGAACTTGTCTGCTTGCTTCATCTTGGTCCGTGACCTCGATGGCGCCCTGATAATTCTCCGCGATGGCAGACACGGCTTGCAGGAGTTCATCGGCGTGAGCTTGGTGCGGATAAACATACGCCGGCTTGGGAATGTCCGGATGAAACGCAGCAACATCCTTGCCCTTGTCGTCGACCAGTTTGGTGGCAACGGTGATCGTATCGAACGGCACCAGCCACTTGGTGTAGTGCGCCCGCTCCGGCACCCGGGAATTGAAGGGCACGCCCGGCAGATCCTTCAAGGCCTCTGAACTGCAGACCTTGTCCGGCTGCCGGCACACCGAAACGTCGAACGTATCGCATCCCGCAAGCGCCAGTGTGGCGGCTCCCAACAGCGCCGCATTCCCGATCAGGTTTTTCATCGCCATCGCCCCCTCCCAATTTCCAATCAATTCTTGAAAATGCAGACAGTCGAATAAGAAAAGCATTTGCCTGATTGTTTCACACAGCACTCAGGAAGAGAAGTGATCGGGTACTTACTCCCGAGATTTGGTCCGGTCGGTTGACGCATGTGTGTCGCGCTTGCCGAAAGCGTGATCTCCATCACGCGGAGCGTGGCCCGCCAGTCTTCCAGTGCGTCGAATCCGCCGGTCAGCACACCGACAATTGCTTCCTTCGCCTGCATCAGCCGGCGGAAGTCCGGCGCCGTCTCGGCTGCCGTTTCTTCCGGCGTGGTGCGCGCTATTTCGTGTAGAGAAACCCATGCAGGCCCTGGGATGGCGTGTCGACGTAGTAGCCTGCGATCTGCCCGCTGGCGTTGATCCCGACCGCTTCGGAGTCGGCGGCGCCGTCGGGCTGGATCAAGTGGATTTTTCCGTTCGCAGCCCTGAGGAAGCCGTGGTTGTTGTCCTGCAGGTCGAGATACCATCCGACGATGGTCCCCTGTTTGTTGATGGCCAGCGGGTAAGTGCCGCTCGGGATTCCCGGAAAATCGAAGCCTTCGATCGTGCCTTTGGCGTTGCGCACGAAGCCGTGCGACTGGCAGCTCGCGTCCGAGTAACCGCCTCCGGTGACGTTCTTCGCATTGATGAACGTCGGGTAGACGCCTTGCTGGTATCCGAATGTGCTTATCGATCCGCCGGGCGAGCGGACGAACCCGGCGACGATCGCGCTGCCGCAATTGTTGTTCGCCTCGTAATAGTAGTAACCGGTAATCGACCCGTCGTTGTTGATGGACCAGGGGTAGGTTTCCAGAGAGTTCGGAGGATCGAAGGTCGCGAAGTTTCCTTTTGCGTCCTGGACGTATCCGTGATCGCGGCCGGAATTGTCCGAGTAGGTACCCGTGAAGGCGTTCGCGCTGTTGATGGAGCGGATCGACGTATACCCGCCGCTTCCGGGCGCATCGTAGGACGTGATGGTCCCCTTGGCATCGCGCAGGAAGCCGTGCGCCAGGCTGTTGTTGTTCACGACGGTCTGATACAGGCCCACGATGATGCCCCGGTCGTTGACGAAGACCGGTGTCGTGATCAGAGAACCCGGCGGATCGAAGCTCGTGATATCGCCGCCGGACGAGCGCACAAAGCCGTGGTAATCGATGCCGTCGAACCAGTAGCCCGTGATCGTGCTCGCGTCGTTGATGGCCATCGGCACCGTATAGTTCGAGCCGGTCGGGTCGAACGCTACATACTGGCCCCCTGTGGCCATCGCCGGCGAAGCGAGTACAGCCGCGATCGCCGCGGCCATGACGATGGTATTCGCGCGCCCGAGTTTCGGAATGATCACGTTGCCCCCCCGCGAGTCGTGAATGATTGCCCCCCGGGCCCCGCGCATCCGAAGCCCGACGGAGATCATAGCATCTGACCCAATCTCGCTGAAGACAGGATTTATGTATACTGCCGCCGAATGTCCCGGCGGATTGATCATGCCCCCGGCATCGTAGCCGCAACGGCAACATCGTCGCCCGCGAATGCGTCCCGCGCGCGGCGCACAACCGAATCCGGGCCTCACTCCTCCAGCGCGTCGAATCCGGCGATCAGCACACCGAGACCGGCTTCCGTCGCCTGCATCAGCCGGCGGAAGTCCGATGCCGTTTCCTCTTCGGTTTTTTCCAGCGGAGTTTTGCTTTTCAGCCCGCGCGCCGCGTTGAGCCGCTGGGCGGGCGAGGCATCCTGTTGGCGCGCAACGCTCAGCATCACATCCGTCGCCGCATCGTCGAGCAGAATGGCGCGCTCCTCGCGGGAGAAGAACAGCATCTCTGGCTGCACGCCCAGCGCCTTCGCCACAACCGCACGGCGCTTTAGCGCGGCGGTGTAACGGCCCTTCTCCCAACCCACCACCTGGTTCAGCGACACGCCGCTGGCGCGCGCGAGCTCCTTTTGCGTCCAGCCCTTGTTGAGGCGCAACAGACGGATGCGCCGGCCGATGCGGGAGGCGTCGAGAGACATGGGATGGGCTCCGGAAGAACGGGCAGTCGGCAATGGGCAGTGGGAATTGATCTGCGGGTCGTCTCGGCAAACTGATTGCGATATGGATATCGGGTCTGCGCTCGTTCGGCGCGGCAACTCACGACTGCCCACTGCCTACTGCCGACTGCCCTTTTTGAGCGCACCACCGCGACATATCGATTTTGCTACTGCGTTTGATCAAACGCGTCAACGCCGTTTCGGCCGCGCTTTCGTTCGTACACGGAACGTTTCGTCGACGCTCGCCGCGAAGACGCAAACCCGTCAATCGTTTGCCTGCGGAGAAAATATTTTCGCGCGCGCGGCGTCGCGCGGCCGTCTGATGGTGCCTGCCGCGACGCCGGCGCCTGACCCGCCGCCGGATTTGAAAGCGCTTAGCGGGTTTTCGCGGACGTGTCGGCGCTCCAGAGCAGCCCGCCCAGGATCGCGGCGATGGCGAAGAGCGCCGGGACGTCGCCCGTCAGATGTCCCATGTGACTCATGCCGCCTGTCGTGCCGAACGACTGCTGCGCCATGATCGCGCCGTGCACGAGGCTGGACGCCGCGGCGAACCAGATCAGGCTGCGGTTGGCGAGCGGATCGCGCGCCGCAAGGATGAGAAAAATGCCCAGCACCGCGTAAACGCCGACGATCATCATGTAATAGTCGTTCGCATAGGGTGCGCCTTCATGCCAGGCCCAGCCCGAGGGCCAGACGATCGCGAGCGGATAGATCAGCAGAAAGGCAATGCCGAAAACGACCAGCATGATCTTGAGAAGCGACAGCGCGTTCATGGTCTAACCCCCGATCGGCGACGAAGAGCCCGCTCCCGACGCGAGCGGCTGGCGAGCCTGCCCGGAACATCGACGGACACGCCCCGGATGAATCAGTTCGCAGACGGACGATAGCGCTTTTGCGGGCTTCATTGAAGGAGACGGGGTCGGCGGCGCGTTGCTCGGGAATACGGGCCCGGACATACGGGGACGTCCAGCTCATTGCCGCCGTTTCCCTGGTTCACCTCTGGGGTCCGCTCCACGGGTCGCTTTGGCCGCAAATGGATTGGGCGTCCCCATGCTTCTCATGCTTCTCGCGCGCAAGGAAATGCAAATTCCCGACACCGGAATTGAAATATTTTCCGCACCGGAGCGCCGAGCACTGCGGCTGAATTGTGTGTCCCACCCGAGGGGGCAGGCCGGTCGCAGGCGCGTCCCGGATCTTCGTTCCTGCAGACGTCGTCAGCCGCGGGTGCCGGAAAACTTGAACGTGCCGAACGATCCGGCCTTCACGTTGCCCGATATCTTGTCGCCATCGACGACGCCTGAGAATTCCAGCGACATCGGCATGGGCTGGGTGATGGCCGTTTTCCAGGACACGGCGTTGCCGTCAACCTTGCCGTCGATGATCTCCTGGGTCCCCTGCGCGCCCGACGCGGTGCCGGTCAGCGTATTGCCGCTCGACTTCAGGGTCAGCGTGACTTTCTGGGCGCCCATCGGCGAGTCGATGGTGATGTTCCAGGTGCCGTCCACGGACATGGTGTGTCCCTCCGTCAGAAATGATGCATGCCGAAGTGTGGCCGGGGAACGCGATGCGCGTCAATCCATGATCCCGGCGTTCACGGTACCGTCACGAACATGCGGAATTTGGAAGATCGGGGCGGGATCGAATCCCCCAACATACGGCTTCGGCCGAGCACTATCGCGGAACGATGGCGGGTTGCAGAACGCTTCGAACATCGTCTCTGACCCACTGCTGTCCCATAGCGGATAGATGAATCGGATCAAAGCTGTAAGGCCCATTGGCGGGATGGGGGTTGTGGCGGGGGATGTTGGTTTGTCAGCAATGCCATCAGATCACGCTT
>JBEKLN010000028.1:0-49094 GCA_050010175.1 Rhizomicrobium sp. | reverse complement strand
CGAGCTTGGACCGTTCGTCGCCACGATCGTCGGCTTCTCCATCGCATATTACTACTATGTGATGCATCCGGAGATTCCGCCGATTCTGGCTGCACGCGGCGGCGCTCTCTACAAATTCCTTTACAACAAGTGGTACTTCGACGAGCTCTATGATGCGGTCATCGTCCGGCCGACGTTTTGGCTCGCGCGCTTCCTCTGGAAATTCGGCGACGGCACGATCATCGACGGGCTTGGTCCCGACGGCGTGGCCGCTCGCGTCATAGACGTCACGCGCGGAGCGGTTCGCATTCAGACGGGATACGTCTACCACTATGCGTTTGCCATGCTGGTGGGCGTGCTCATCCTGGCGACGTGGTTCATCTGGCCGCTCTTCGCGCATCTGGGGGGCATGTGATGACCCATCTGCCTCTTCTCACGATCATCAATTTCCTGCCGGCGTTCGGCGCCATTCCCATTCTGCTGACGTTCGGAAGTGCCGAGACGCGCGCCCAGAACGCCCGTGCCATTGCACTTCTCTTCACGGTCGCTGAACTCGTCGTGGTGCTCTACGCCTGGTCGAAATTCGATGGCGCAACATCGGCCTTCCAGTTCGTAGAAAATACCGGATGGCTCGGCGCCGGCATCACGTATCACCTCGGCGTGGACGGCATCTCGGTTCTTTTCCTGGTATTGACGGCGGGCTTGATGCCGATCTGCATCATCGCGAGCTGGAGTTCGATTCAGACTCGCGTGCCGGAATACATGGCGGCGTTTCTCATTCTCGAAACGCTCATGATGGGCGTCTTCACGTCGCTCAACCTGCTGCTTTTCTACGTGTTCTTCGAAGGCGGGCTCATCCCGATGTTTCTCATCATCGGGGTGTGGGGCGGAAAGCGCCGCGTTTATGCAAGCTTCAAGTTCTTTCTCTACACGCTGCTGGGTTCCGTGCTGATGCTGCTCGCGATTCTCGCGATGTATCTCTACGCGCACACGATGGACATCGAGGAGATCATCGAGACGGTGCATTTCCCGGCCGGAATGCAGACGGCCCTGTTCTTCGCCTTCTTCGCGTCCTTCGCCGTGAAGATGCCGATGTGGCCGGTCCATACCTGGTTGCCGGATGCGCATGTGGAGGCGCCGACCGCAGGTTCCGTCATCCTCGCCGCCATTCTCCTGAAGATGGGCGGTTACGGCTTCCTGCGTTTTTCTCTCCCGATGTTCCCCATCGCGACGCTGCATTGGGCGCCGCTGATCTTTGCGCTGTCCGTCGTCGCCATCGTCTACACCTCGCTCGTGGCGCTGGCGCAGGAGGATATGAAGAAACTCATCGCCTACTCGTCGGTCGCCCATATGGGCTTCGTCACCATGGGAATCTTCTCGCTGACGAAGACGGGCATCGACGGCGGCATCTTCCAGATGTTGTCCCACGGCGTCGTATCGGGCGCGCTGTTCCTTTGTGTGGGCGTCGTCTACGACCGGATGCACACCCGCGAGATCGACGCTTACGGCGGGCTAGTCAGCCGCATGCCCCTTTATGCCGTGTGCTTCATGGTATTTACCCTTGCCAATGTCGGTTTGCCGGGCACCAGCGGCTTCGTGGGCGAATTCCTGACGATGCTGGGCACCTTCCAAGTCAACAATCTCGTGGTGATCTTCGCTGCCTTGGGCGTCATCTTGTCCGCGGCTTACATGCTCTATCTCTACCGCCGCATTATCTTCGGCGCGCTCGTCAAGCCCGCGCTGATGACGATCAAGGATCTGACGGTAGCCGAAATGGTCACCTTGGCGCCGCTCGTGGTGATCACCATTCTGATCGGCGTTTATCCCAAGCCGATTTTCGATGTGACGTCGGTGTCCGTCGCCAATCTTGTCGATCAGAGCAAGGTGGCAATTGCCGCTTCTGAGGCTGTACACCACGCGCCTGCGATCACGCGGGAGGCAGCGCGATGACCGGGCTCAATGCCGACCTGATGACGCTGCTGCCGGAGCTGATCCTGGCGGTCGGCGCGATGGCGTTGCTGCTGGTCGGCGCGGTAGCCGGCAATGCAAGCACCCGTATCGTGTCGGTGCTGGCCGTGCTCCTGGTTGCAGCGTCCGCCTATTTCTCGTTCGTCGGACCCGACGCCACCGCCTTTCACGGTGCGTTTGTCGTGGACAGCTTCGTGAGGTTCATCAAGGCCGCGATCCTGTGGTCGTCGGCTGCATGCATCATCATGGCCCAGCGCTTCTTTGCCGATCAGAGGCAGGAGCATTTCGAGCTGCCGGTGCTGATGCTGCTGGCCACCTGCGGCATGTCGCTGATGGTATCGGCCCAGAGCTTCATCTCGCTCTACATGGGTCTCGAGCTGCAGAGCCTCGCGCTTTACGTGCTGGCTGCCTTCAACCGCGACTCGCTGCGCTCCAGCGAAGCAGGCCTCAAATATTTCGTGCTCGGATCGCTGTCGTCCGGCATGCTGTTGTACGGTATCTCGCTGATCTACGGCTTCACCGGCAGCGTCGATTTCGGAACTGTCGCAGCTGTTACGAAGAACGCCGGAACGTCGATCGGCCTGATCTTCGGCCTGGTGTTCCTGATTGCGGGCCTCGCCTTCAAGATTTCCGCCGTGCCGTTCCACATGTGGACGCCGGACGTGTACGAGGGTGCTCCAACCCCGATCACGGCCTATTTCGCAAGCTCCGCAAAGATCGCCGCCTTCGCGCTGCTTTTGCGCGCCATCCTGACGCCGTTCCTGGGCGCCGTCCACGAGTGGCAACAGATTGTCATTCTCGTGTCTGCACTCTCGATGGGTCTCGGCGCTTTCGCTGCCATCGGCCAGACCAACATCAAACGGCTGATGGCCTACAGTTCGATCGGCCACATGGGGTATGCGCTGCTGGGTCTTGCGGCGGGAACGGCGCTCGGCGTGCGCGGAATGCTGTTCTACCTCGCATTCTACGCCGTCACCAATCTCGGCGTGTTCGCCTGCCTGCTGGCCATGCGCCGCGACGGCGAACCCGTGGAGTCGATCAGCGATCTGGCAGGGCTTGCGCGCACGCGCCCCCAGCTCGCGTTCGGACTTGCGGCGATGATGTTGAGCTTGGGCGGACTGCCGCCCCTCGCGGGAATTCTCGCCAAAATCTACGTCTTCATGGCCGCACTGGATGCGCATCTTTACGCGCTTGCCATCTTCGGCGTGCTGACGAGCGTGGTCTCCGCCTACTACTATCTGCGTATCGTCAAGATCATGTATTTCGACGAGCCTGCGCCCGCGTTCGACCACGGCATGGGATGGGGCGTGGCGGCGATTGCCGCCGTTGGAACAGTCTTTTCGCTGTTCTTCGTTATCAATGCCGGCGGCCTCATCGCGGCGGCCGGAACGGCGGCCCAGGTCTTCTTCAAGTGACGCATCGGCCTGATGGCTACACGTTTCGGCATTTCGAGAGCATCGACTCGACGAACGAGGAGGCGAGGCGGCTGGCCGCTTCCGGCGAGCAGGGACCTGTCTGGATCACCGCCGGCCAGCAGACGGCGGGTCGTGGGCGGCGGGGCCGATCATGGGCGTCGCCGCCTGGAAATCTTGCAGCAACGCTCTTTCTGCGGCCCGACAGGCCTGCCAGTTCCTGCGCCCAGCTGTCCTTCGTCGCAGCTCTCGCGGTCTCCGATATCGTTTCGCGGCAGGCGCACTCGTCCGATGTGCGCGTCAAATGGCCCAACGACGTTCTGGCGGACGACCGCAAGATTGCGGGCATCCTGCTGGAATCGGCCGGCAGCGGCGGCGAGCGCCTAGACTGGCTGGCTGTGGGCATCGGCATAAACCTCGCGCATTTTCCTCCGGATACGGAGTTTCCGGCCACCTCCCTGGCAGAGTTGGGGGCGCCGGTGCCCCTGCCTGCCGATGCCGCCGGCCATCTCGCCGGGGCCTGGAGCCGATGGTATGAGGTGTGGCGGAGCGACGGGTTCGGCCAGATCAGGGACGTATGGCTTTCCCGTGCAGCACGGTTGGGCGCCCGCATCCGGGCCCGGCTGGCATCGGAAGAGACAAGCGGCGTGTTCGAAGGCATCGATCTGGACGGCGCGTTGATCCTCCGGGAACGGCCCGGGCAGACGCGCGCCATCGCGGCCGGCGAAGTGTTCTTCTAGAGGCTTTGAAGACATGCTTCTCGTCATCGACGCTGGCAATACCAACATCGTGTTTGCTGTTCATGACGGCAATGAGACCCGTGCGGAGTGGCGGGCGGTGACGGAAACCACGCGCACGGCCGACGAATATGCCGTGCTGCTCGCGCCGTTGTTTTCGTTGCAAAGCCTCAATTTTGCGGACATCGACAGCGCCATCATCTCGTGCGTCGTCCCGGCCGCGCTGTTCGACCTGAGACTGTTCTGCCGCCGCTACCTGCATTGCGAGGCGCTGGTCGTGGGCGAACCCAACGTGGAGTTGGGCATCAACATCAATGTGGACCGCCCGGAGGTCGTCGGCGCCGACCGGCTTGTGAATACGATCGCGGCGCATGAGCGTTACAAGGGCGCACTCATCGTGGTGGACTTCGGAACCGCGACCACGTTTGATATCGTCAGCGAGAGCGGCGACTACGAAGGCGGCGTTATCGCGCCGGGAGCCAATATCTCCGCCGAAGCGTTGCATCAGGCGGCCGCCATGCTGCCGCGCGTGGCTGTGCAGCGGACGCAGTCCGTGATCGGCAAGGACACCGTGCCCGCCATGCAGTCGGGCCTTTATTGGGGATACATGGGTTTGATCGAAGGTCTCATCACCCGCATCAAAAACGAATACGGCAAGCCCATGACCGTCATCGGAACCGGAGGTCTCGCAAGCCCGTTCCACCGCCAGACCCAGGCCATCGATCATCTCGATCCCGACCTGACAATCCGCGGCCTCGTCCTCATTCACAAGCGCAACGCAGACAAGTCCACTGTGGCGCGTTCCAGAGCGTGATGGACGCAGCGCTGCCCCAGGAGGATCTCGTTCTCTTGCCCCTCGGGGGAGCCGGCGAGATTGGCATGAACTTCAATGCATACGGCTACGGCCCGCCGGACGACCGGCGGTGGATTGTCGTCGACTGCGGAGTCACGTTCGGACGCGATAGTGCAACCCCTGGCATCGACGTCATCATGCCGGACATCCGTTTTCTCGCCGAACAGCGGAAGAGCGTGATCGCCATCGTTCTGACCCACGCGCATGAAGATCACATCGGCGCCATCGGGCATCTGTGGCCGATGTTACAGTGCCCGATTCATGCGACGCCGTTCACGGCGCGATTGATCCAGGAAAAGTTGATCGAAGCGGGATTGAAGGATCGAGTGCGCGTGAATGTCGTGCCGTTGGGCGGCCAGCTCTCCCTGGGGCCGTTTGCCATCGAGTTCATCACCATCACGCACTCGATTCTCGAACCCAATGCGCTGTCGATCCGCACACCCCTCGGTACCGTCGTGCACACGGGTGACTGGAAGATCGATCCCGACCCGTTGATCGGCGACGTAACCGACGCCGAGGCGCTGCAGCAGCTTGGCGCGCAGGGCGTACTTGCGATGGTGTGCGATTCGACCAATGCGCTGGTGGACGGTGAATCCGGTTCGGAGGCGCGCGTTCGCGAAAGCTTGCTCGAACTGATTGGTAGGTTGAAGGGCAGGGTGGCCGTCACAGCCTTTGCATCCAATGTTGCACGGCTCGAATCCATCATCCTTGCTGGCCGCGCACACGGCCGCGAAGTAGCACTCGTCGGGCGCGCGATGCATCGCATGGTGTCGGTGGCGCGGGAGACCGGATATCTCGGCGATCTTCCGTATACGGTCGATGAGGCCGAAGCCGCGCAGCTTCCACCCGATCGCGTGCTGTTTCTGTGCACGGGCAGCCAGGGGGAGCCGCGCGCGGCATTGGCGCGCATTGCAGCGGCCGAACATCCCAATGTTAGCCTCGGACCGGGCGATGCCGTGATCTATTCCTCGCGTATCATTCCGGGAAACGAGCTTGCGATCTTCGCGGTGCAGAACAAGCTCGCCGCGCTCGGTGTCGAAGTCCTCACCGAACGCGACCATTTCGTGCATGTGTCCGGTCATCCCGCGCGCGAGGAACTGTCGCAGATGTATCGCTGGGTGCGGCCGAAAATCGCAGTTCCCGTGCACGGGGAGTTGCGGCACATGACCGAGCACGCCCGCCTGGCCCGCTCGCTGCAGGTGCCAGAGGCCGTCGTGATCCAGAACGGGCAGATGCTGCGGCTGGCGCCGGGACCGGCAGAGATCATCGACGAAACGCCCTCCGGTCGGTTGCATCTCGACGGCAGGGTGTTGGTCGAAGAAGGAAGAGGACACGCACGCGCCAGAAACGCGCTGGCGCAGGCCGGCTTTGTCGGCGTGACCATTCCTCTCGATTCAAAAAACCGCGTGGCAGGCGATCCATCGCTGATTGTGGAAGGCATTCCCGACGCGGTACATGACTCCATCCGTGAGGCGCTGGACGGTTGCGTCAAGCACCACAATCCGAAGCGCGCTGACGAGGAAGCCTTGAAAGAAAACACGCGACGGGGCATCCGGCGGGCCGCAGCGAATATCTGGGGCAAAAAGCCGGTAACGCGCGTGGAAGTGATCTGGGTATAATGGGTTACAGGAGAGTGAGATGATTGGCCGGTTGAACCACGTTGCCATCGCGACGAAGAACATCGAGGCTGCCGCCAACGTCTATCGTCAGACGCTGGGTGCGAAGGTGTCCGATCCCGTGCCGCAGCCGGATCATGGCGTGACGACCGTGTTCGTCGAGCTGCCCAACACGAAGATCGAATTGCTCGAACCCTTGGGCGAGAATTCGCCGATTGCGAAATTCCTCGAAAAGAATCCGTCCGGCGGCATGCATCACGTGTGTTACGAAGTGGACGACATCTACGCCGCGCGTGATCGCATGCGGGCGGAAGGTGCCACGATCACCGGCACAGGCGAACCCCGCATCGGCGCGCATGGCAAGCCGGTGATCTTTCTGCATCCGAAGGATTTTGTCGGAACCCTGATCGAGCTGGAGCAGGCGTGAGCCCCACCGCAATGCATTGGGTGGTGATGGGCGGCGCCTTCGCCATTTTCTGGTTTCTGGCGCTACAGATCGTCATTCCCATCGGTGCACACACTGCCGGAGAACTCGGCGAGCAGGTCCAGGCAGGCAACGATCCTGGCGCGCCCGCGCGTCCACGGCTCCTGCTCAAGGTTGGAATTGCCACCGCAGTGGCCGTCGTGATGTGGACGATTCTCTACGCGCTCGTCCTGAACCACGTGCTGGATTTGTGACGCCCGGTCGTGCAAAAGGCCGGTTTCCCGGCCTTTGCTACTCCCCGAACCTGGCCGCGAACTTGGGCGGTCTTTTATAATTCGTCGGCTTCTATAGCACCTTAGCGTATTTGTCACGGGGATTCGCGGCAAGAAAATGTCCAACCGCGTCGGGCCGTTTGTTGCAGGCTGGCCGCAGTCAGGGCCGAATCATCCCTGGCCTTCGAATGGGTAGTTCCACGTCGGATTGACGCGGCGAGGGAGCATAAACGACGATCGCTGTGGGGATGCATGGAAGCAGCGAATGCGCGATCGCGGGAAGTCGATGCGCAGATTATCCGCGCTTCTGATTGTTCTCGTTCTTGGCGTTTGGTCCAACATCGCGACCGCGTCGCCCTGGCGCATCCTCAAGGATCACTGGAGTGATGCGGACGAGCGTGGCTTTGGCGCCTTCGTTCAGGCGATCGGTGAATCCGGTTGCAACTCATCGGAAAGTTGCTTGCGCAATGCCGCCAATCCGTACCGCAATACGGATCAGGCCTTCATCGATATCGACGTGGACTGCGCCAAGCTGCCTTACCTCCTGCGCGCTTATTATGCCTGGAAGAACGGTCTGCCGTTCAGTTACGTCGACGGGGTGAGCGGCGCGGGCGGCGATCTGCGTTTTACGAAATCATCCAATCGCGCCACCAGCCGTCACGATGTCATCGACCATGGCGGCGGCATCAACGCACCGCGCGTCATTGCCGACGCGCTGTCCTCGGTCTTCTCCGGCACCTACCGCACCGATGCTGCGGAGAAGCGCGGCGTGCTGTCGGATTTCTATTCACCGGTGTTGAAGCCCGGATCGATCCGGCCGGGAATCGTTGTTTATGATGTCAACGGCCATGTCGGCATCGTCTACAAGGTCGATGCCGACGGACGCATCTACTACATGGACGCGCACCCGGATTTCTCGATCACGCGCAGCGTCTACGGAGCGCAGTTCGGCCAAAGTCCCATGGGACTCGGGGGCGGTTTCAAAAGCTGGCGGCCGTTGCAGCTTGTGAACGCGCACACGGACGAAGACGGACATTTGCTTGGCGGGCATATGGCTTTCGCCGAGAACGATCAGATTCCCGATTATTCGCTTGTTCAGTACACGGGAACGGAGCTCAACCCGTCGAACGATGTGACGAAAGCAAAGTTCAGCTATGACGGCGCGAAGCTGGGGTTTTACGAATATGTGCGTGCAGCAGTGTCCGGCGGCCGGACAACCTACAACCCCGTCTATGAGCTGCAGGCCACGATGCGGACGCTGTGCAACGATCTTGGCGACCGCGCGCAATATGTCGATCAGGCGATCGCTGAAGGACTTCAGAACAAGCCGCATCCCGACCGGTTGCCGGAAAACATCTATGGATCGGCGGACAATACCTGGGAAAGCTATTCGACCCCGTCGCGCGATGCGCGGATCAAGGCGGCCTTTGCTCAATTCTATACCGAGATGAAGGAGATGATCCGTATGTGGACCGATCGTGATCCGCGCCTGGTCTACGACGGATATTCGCTGAAGGAGGATCTGCGAAAGGTCTATGACGCGGAATCGCAAAAATGCACGATCACTTATCTTAGCTCGGGCAAACGTCCCGTGCCGATGACCTTCGACGACATGGCGCACCGGCTGTTTGCCATGTCGTTCGATCCCTATGATTGCATCGAACTGCGCTGGGGTGCCGACGGCGACGAGCGAATCTCCTGTCCGAATGGCCCCGCCAAGCTTGCCTGGTACGAAGACGAACAGCGGTTGCGCAACCAGACGGACCGCACTTACGACATCACCATGAATTATTCGCGCGACGATCTGGAACAGCACCGCAAGGGGACAGGCGTAGAAGCGCAACCGCCAGTCGACGTGAGATCGCTCATCGAGAGTATCGGCGAGCAGGTCGGCTTCACGCCGATGACGCCGGTGGGGAAGTGACAGACTTGGCTTCCCTCAAGACGCAGGTGAAATGGAGTTTCAGTCTTTCGTGAGACTTTCAATCACCGTCTTCGTCACCTTGGTGTAATCGGTCTTGCCGGTGCCGAGCACGGGCACTGACTCCACGCGGACGAAGCGCCGGGGGATCGCCAGTTCGGAAACGCCGTGATTGCTGACCCATCCAGCAAAATCCGTGCGTTGCGCGTCGGGGCAGGTGGTGACGAGCACGATCTCTTCGCCCTTGCGTTCGCCGGGCATAACGATGGCGGCATGGCTGTAGTCCGGCCACAGTGCCGATGCGCAGCTTTCCACGACAGCCAATGACACTGTTTCGCCGCCGACCTTGGCGAAGCGTTTCAGGCGGCCCTTGATGGCGATGAAGCCGTCTTCGTCGATGGAAACGACGTCGCCCGTGTCATGCCAGCCGCCGTGCGGTGGCACGATCACGCCCGGCTTGTCGGGTTTGATGTAACCGAGCATCACATTCGGCCCGCGTACGACGAGACGTCCCGCATTCGGAATGCCTTCGACGGGATCCAGACGCGCTTCCATTCCCTGCACCATGCGGCCGACTGTGCCGGAGCGGTTTGCGCCGGGCTGATTGGCAGCGATGACGGGCGCCGTTTCCGTCACGCCATAACCTTCCAGCAGTTCGATGGAATATTTCTTTCGAATCAACGCTCGCGTTTCGTCGCGCAGGCGCTCCGCGCCGCAGACGGCAAGCCTGAGGCTGTTCAGGTCGCCCTGGTCGCCCGCGCGCGCATACTGCGAGATGAACGTGTCGGTGGAGAGCAGGATGGTCGCGCCGCTGCGCTTAATGCGCTTGACGATCTCGTGAGGTTGCAAGGGTGTCGGATGAAACACGACCTTGATGCCGAGCAGAAGCGGCATCAGCGCGCCGACCGTCAGGCCGAAGCAGTGAAAGGTCGGCAGCGGGTTGAACAGGATGTCGGTCGGATAAAGCGCAATGTGCGAACGCACCTGTTCTACATTGGAGAGCAAGTTGAGATGTGACAGCGCCACGCCCTTCGGATCGCCTTCCGTGCCCGAGGTGAAGAGGATGACGGCGGGCACGTCGTGCGCCGGTCGCGACGACACCAGGCGCGGCACATACTGCCCGATCGCAGCCTTGGCCTTATCCATCAATGTCAGATTTTCGCGGACCTCCTCGAGATAAACGAATTCCGCGCCGTCACTCAACTCCTTCACAAGGTCTTCGAATTTGCCGAGTTCGACGAAGCGGTGCGCGGTGACGATCCGCTTGATCTGGGCCGTGCGCACTGCGGATTTCAACCCGGACGCTCCGGCCGTGAAATTCAGCATGGCCGGCACCCGGCCGTAAGCCGAGACGGCGAAGAAGGCGATCACTGCGCCGGCGCCCGACGGCAGCATGACGCCCACCGATTCGCCGTAGCGGGTGCCCTTCTTCAGCGCATTGCCGAGCGCCAGTGCGGCGCGGACGATCTCGTCATAGGTGAAGGCGCGCTCATCCCCGTCGATGAGCGCGATCTGCTTTCCGCCAAAGCGTCTCCGGGCCTCGGACAGGGAGGCGAAAACCGGCTTCTGGGCCCGGTAGATGTCGAACGGCACAATTTCCTCGCCGGAGGCGGCGGCAAGCGTGGCCAATGTCACCAATTCTGCTCCCTGTCGGCGGTTTTCCCGCGTCTGGCATTATCGAACGACCGTACCGCACTGGCGCCCTGCCGAAAACGGCAGATTTCTGGCCTTCCCCAACCTGGGAGGTGCTTTCTTCGTGCACAACCGGTAAGAAGGCGTCATGTGGCGCCTGACAACCATTTCATGCATGGCATTGCTTTTCGCCGCTGGTGCGCTCCCGGCTCTGGCAGACGGCTCGCTGACGTTCCAGTCGATGTGGGCCGAGGCCAACAGCGCCGGCGACTGCCAGCAGACCGACGACGGAACCTATCTCGAACTCGTCTGCGGTAGCGGGACCATTCATTGGTACTTCACCAAGCCCGGCCATCCAGCCCATCCGGCCGTCATCAAGCGCGTCATCTCCTACAAGCCAAACGGCGCCTGGTCGACCAGCGAACACGGCAATTTCTTCGCCGGTTCTTCGGCTGAGGCGTTCAAGGCGTGGTTCGCCCAGATCGAGGGTTTGGACCATCAGATGAAAGCCGGGCCCCGGCCTCAGCCGGGTGCCGCCGCGGCTGATCCAGGCTGAACCTCTGGCGGGGATACCGTCATCAAGAGATGATTTTCTTACGAACAGCTTCTATGTAGGGGCCATGGCCGTCGTTTTCGATCAGTCCACGAAGGACATCCGCGCCTCGCGTCATCCCGAGAAGGCGCACCGTCCGGATTCTCCCGTCCTGCGCAAGCCCGACTGGATTCGGGTGAAGGCGCCGGGCAGCCGCGCCTATGCCGAGACCAAGGCGATCGTGCGCGAGCACAAACTGCACACCGTCTGCGAAGAGGCCGGCTGTCCCAACATCGGCGAGTGCTGGGCCGAGCGGCACGCCACCATGATGATCATGGGCGATACGTGCACACGCGCCTGCGCCTTCTGCAACGTGAAGACCGGGCTGCCCGGTGCACTCGACACGGAAGAGCCGTTGCACGTGGCGCAGGCGGTCGCGAAGCTGGGATTGAGGCATGTGGTGATCACGTCGGTGGATCGCGACGATCTGGCCGACGGCGGTGCGGCGCATTTCGCAGCGACCATCCGCGCCATCCGCGAACTCAGCCCCGCGACGACGGTCGAAGTACTGACGCCCGATTTTCTTCGCAAAACCGGCTCCATCGAGGTGGTGATGCGGGCGCAGCCGGATGTATTCAATCACAATCTGGAAACCGTTCCGCGGCTTTATCTCACTGTGCGGCCGGGCGCGCGGTATTTCGCGTCGTTGCGATTGCTCGAACGTGCGAAGGAACTGGCGCCGGAAGGCTTCACCAAATCGGGATTGATGGTCGGGCTGGGCGAAAGCCGCGAAGAGATTATGCAGGTGATGGACGATCTGCGCACGGCGGGCGTCGATTTCATCACCATCGGCCAATATCTGCAGCCGTCGCGCAAGCACGCGGCGGTGGCGCGCTTCTGGGAGCCCGGGGAATTTGCCGGCCTGGAACAGATCGCGCGCGCGAAGGGTTTTCTCATGGTGTCGGCAAGCCCGCTGACGCGTTCTTCCTATCATGCCGATTCCGATTTCGATTCACTGCGGCGCGCCCGCCAGGAAAGCCTGATCTAGCCTTGCCGGCCCATTCCGAATCCCGTTTTCTTCCCTATACGGCCGATCTCATGTACGCGATCGTGGCCGATGTGGAGCGCTATCCGGAATTCGTGCCGTGGTGCGCGGGCTTGCGCGTGCTCGGGCGCGAAACGCATGGCGCACAGGAAACGATGGTCGCCGAAACGCTGGTCGGCTATAAATCCTTCCGCGAACGCTATACGAGCCGTGTGCTTCTCGATCCTGCCGCGCGAACGATTGACGTCGCGCAGACCGACGGGCCGTTCCGTCAACTCGAAAATCACTGGCGCTTCACGCCCGACGGGGAGGGATGCCGGGTGAATTTTTCCATCGTGTTCGAGTTCAAGAGCCGCATGCTGGGCATGGTGGCGGCAGCCGTTCTCGGTCCGGTGATGACGCGCATGACGGATGCGTTCGAATCCCGCGCCAAACAGATGTCGCGGCGAAAAATGGTCTAGCCCCACGCCGGGGCGTGCGCGGCATTTCAATATGCGACGGCTTCGGATGGTTCCTGTATCGACGACGGGGCGGCCGGCAGAATGACGCGCACCGTTGTTCCCGCCTGCGGCTGACTGTCGATCTCCAGTGTCCCGCCATGCAGGTCGACGAGCGACTTGGTCAGCGGCAGACCAAGGCCCGTGCCTTCGTAGCGGCGGGCTAGGCGGCTGTCGACCTGTCCGAACGGCATGAGCGCGATCTTGATGTCGTCCGGCGACATTCCGATGCCGGTATCGCTGATCTCGATCGTGACAGATGCATCGCTTCGCCATGACGCGATCCCGATCCGGCCGCCAGGCTCGGTGAACTTGACGGCGTTGGACAGCAGATTGAGGAAGACCTGCCGCAGCTTCGCTTTTTCCCCCGCTACAAGCACAGGACCAGACGGCTCTTCGTTCGTCAGGGTAAGCTGGCCAGTGCTGCACAGTTCTCCCAGCATGCGAGCGCAATCGCGCAGCACAAAGCGAAGGTCGACCTCTTCGCGCTCGAGCGTGAGCTTTCCTGCCTCGCTGCGCGACAGATCGAGCACGCTGTTTATGATGTCGAGAAGATGCCGGCCGCTGCGAACGATGTCGGTAGCATATTCGCCGTAACGTGCATTGCCGACGGGGCCGAATGTTTCGCCCGCGATCATTTCCGAGAATCCGATGATCGCGTTCAGCGGCGTTCGCAACTCGTGGCTCATATTGGCAAGGAAGCGAGATTTGGCGGCGCTCGCCGCTTCGGCGGCCTGCTTGGCGGCGCGGAAGTTCTCTTCGCGCTCTTTGATGGCGGTGAGATCGCTCAGGAAGAAGATGAATGCGCCGTCTGTCGCCGCGCTGCCGGTGATGCGGATCCAGCGGCCATCGAGAAGGCGGCGTTCGGCACCGCCGTTGGCCGGGCCATTCTTTCCGAAGCCGAGCTCGCGCAGCGTCGGTATCTGCCCGGCATCGGCGAGCTGCGTGGCTGCAAGCCGTGCAGCGTCCGCGAACTCCATTCCGTCGTAAAACTGTTCGGCCACGTTGGGAAAGAATTCGCGCACCTGGTCGTTGATGAGAAGAACGCGGCCGTCAGGTCCAATGAGAAGCACGCCCTCCCGCGAAGTCTGCAGGGCGTGGATGAGTCGCGTCTCTGCCGATTGAGCGCGTGCCGTCTCGCGTTCCATCATGGCGCGGATATTGTCCTGCATTACTGCCATCGAATTCAAAAGGACGCCGGTTTCACCCTTTGCGTCGGAAGGAATCGGCGTCTCCAACTGTCCGTCGGCGATGCGGTTCGCCACGCCGACTGCTGCCGTGAGAGGCTTCATGATCCGGCGGGTGAGGGAGAGTGTGATTCCCAACGCCAGGAGGAGGGCGCTGACGGTTGCATACACGAAATACGACTTGAACTGTCGTGTCGCCCACACAGCCTTGCGGCGGCCGACAAAACTGTGATCCGTGTTGAGTTCGATGAGCATGTCGAAACGGTCCATGATCCGTTTCTCGACCGCTTCGAGCGCCACCGGCGTTGTCGCATCCGTTCGCTGTTTCCGGATCGATTGCCATTGCCGGACAAGGCCGCGGATTTGCCCGATGACCGCACGTTCATCGGCTGAATTCGAACGCTCCGCCGCAACATCGAGATCGCCAAAAAACGTATCGGCGAGGTCGTCGATCGAATGGTCGATGCTCGCGTAGTCTGACGCGCGTGCCAGCCGGTGCCGCAGCAGGGCCTGTTGCATCTGGACGAAGTCGACGCTCGCCGCGCGGGCGTAGTTGATTGCCATCAACGGGCCGTCATAGGTGCCCGTCACCATGTCGCCAGCCGAGGAGAGCACGAGATACCCGCCCGCACCGAGCAGGCCGATGATCGCGCCCATCGCGAGAAACGCGATGAGGATTGTGGTCCCGATCGAATGTCTGGTCAGGCGCATGGCGTCCGCACGAAGGCCTCCGGGCGCAGCCTGGGCAGCACCCTCGTCATCGCCCCGCTCCAGTTTCACGCGGACACGGTTGACGTTGGGTTAATCGGGTGCCTTTTGCGTGATCGTCGTCACGGAACTCTACTTGACGAGGACCGTAAGCAGCATTTTGGGATGGATATGGCAGCGCACCGGAAAACTTCCCTGGTCCGGAAAGTGGATCGTCAGAGTCTCTCCCGGAGGCTGTTCTTCGGAATCGTAGTTGAAGCCGTCCTTGTCGACATAAATCTGGTGAATGAATTCGTCCTGATTGGAAAACGACAGCGATTCTCCCCGTGAAATCGTGATTTCCGTCGGATGAAAGGCGCGGCCGCTTTGTACGATGGTGCGGGAGTCGTCCGCGCGAAGGGCCTCGCTGTTCAGCAGGAGACCGAAGGCGCTGCATATCGCAACCACCCGCCGCATGAGACGCCGTCAGCGGGTGACGACGTCTTCGTGCATGGGCGCCAGTCGTGCGAGCAATCTGTTCTGAACGCGGAACGGCACACCGGCCGTGTCCATGCCACGCTGCAGGTCCTCGACCAGCGCATTGAAGTCCGCGTTGGTGAGGTGCAGGCCCTTGTGGGCTTCCTGCATCGTGTGGCCCTTATAGACGCACGGACCGCCTGCCACGACGCAGAGCTGGCTCACGAGCAGTCCCTTGAAGCGGTCGATATTGGTGTTGTCGAACGTCGCCTTGATGCGGTCGTCGGCGAGGAAGTTCGCCGTCGCCGCGTCGACAATTTTCGCGATGCCGTCCTTCTGGCCGAGATCGCCGTAAAGTGCGTCCTCATCCGAGACCGCAGCGGTCGCCGACAATGCCAGCGAGATCGCAATGGCCGAAGCGAGCACCAACCTGTTGGTCATGGCGTCAAATCCCTCCCTGCAACGACAGATAGAGTCCCTGCTGATGGTCCTTGATGACGATGTTGCCGAGGTCGGCGTAGGCCAATGTCAGCGAGACGTGCTTGTTCAGAAAATAGGCCGCAAACGCATCCCAGGCAGTATCTTCATGCGCGATGCCGAGATTGTCGGGCTTGGTCCTGACTTCGGCCCCAACGGCGAATTTGCGGCTGAAGAGGTAGGCGGCGGAACCTTCGAACTGCGTCGAGTAGCTACCGTCGCGATCGCCGCCGAAGCCGAGTATCCCGAACTGATTGGCCTCGGTTTCGCGCACCGTCGCGTCCAGAAGCAGGCTCTCCGACAGAAACAGCTTCGTCGCGGCAATGTAGAAGTCCGTGCCCTCGGCCGATTTCGCGCCGATGGCATGCAGCAGAGCTGCGTTGTCGTTCACCTTGTATTGCGCGCCCACGGCGATCTGCGGCAGCCACGAATCCTGATCGTAGACCGCATCGCCGATTAGCTTGATCTTTGCGCCCCAGACATTGAGGTGGAAGCTGTAACCTTGGCCCAGACCGAGCGTTGCACCGACATGTTCGGTATCGAAGGTCTGATAGGCGTAGGAAAGTTCGACGCGATCGTAGAGATCGACCGCCGCGCCCGGCGACCAGAAGGAATAGTCCGGCAGATCGAGATAGGTGAAATGCGCGTTGAGGCCGACACCGTCGCGCGTGCCATAGCCGCTGATCAGCGCCCAGGTGGCAATGCCCCCGCCGCCGGAGCCCTCGACCGTGCTGACGCCGCCCGTCGCAAGAAGCTTGCCTTCGTCGAACATCCCCGACGCGGAATCGAGCATGGAACCCGGGTTGCCCGTATCTGCCCGAGCGCACACGGGAGCCGCAAGAACAACCAGCGACAGCAATGCTGTGCGTGCAATCGTCATGATATTTCCGCCCCTCTCCGGAATACCTGCGTCACGCTGCAATCAAATCTCTTAAATTTTGGTGCGTTCGCGTATGAGGTGCAGGTGCAGGGTCGGCGCAGCGTGCCTGCACGTCTGCGGACAAAAACCTGAAGAAAGAATTGAGCTGCAAGTAATCGAGTCCCGTGTTGGAGAAAAACAGGATTGTGGAACGCCTCGCCTAAGTCCGGCATTGATCCTGAAGGCTGTTGAAAATCGCCCGGGCCACGATTTTGCCCAGTTTATCTGGGCAATTACGCATTCCGGCGTATTTGGCTGCGGATATTTTCGCCTCTCGTTTGGGCGGCGGCGCAGCCGGCGGGGTGTATCGCACGGAGAATATTTTTTTGAACCTGCAGGGGGCGGAGATGCGGAAGTTGTGCCGAGAGTCCCGGAGAGGGGTGTCTTGGGTGTCGTGAAGCGCGTGGTCGTGGCCTGCGTGCTGGCGCTGGCTCTCGCGGGCTGCGATACGCTGGCGACGGACAATCCGATCGGCACGACCAAACAGACCCAAACCGACCCGCGGCTGATTGGACAATGGTCCTTGGAAACCGGTAAATCCGGGGGTTCTCGCAATGTGCGAGCGTACGGCTTTTTCCTTCCACGCGTTGAGGGCGGATATCATGTCGTCCTCGTCGGATGGGGGACCAAAGCCTCCGATTCCGGCACCACAGAATTTGACGCTGTCACTGGAGTGGCAGGAGGTTCCTGGTTTTTGAATACTCAAAATTACCTCCACGACGGGAAGCCCGATGAAAAACAGCCCGCCGGCTATCAACCTCTGTCTTATCGCTTCGACAGCGATGGAACTCTGAACGTGTCGAGGTGGTCTGACGCGGGCCTTCACAAACTGCAGGAAGCGATCGAGAAGGGGGAGATCGCCGGCGACGTCACGATCAGCATCTCGGGCAGCGGCACCGGCGGACAGCCGATCAAATCGATTCACGTTCATATTTCCGCCGAGAAGCACGCGCAGGACGCCTTCTTCGCCACACATGCGGCAGAGATATTCTCGCTCCCGGTGGCGGTTTTGCGCAGGCCGGACGCGCATGACGGATTGGAAACAAAGTAGAATTTTCTTCTTGACATTTTATTGCGGGTCCGCGTATACGCTGCCCACCTGTTGCGATTGCACGACGCGCACGTTTGAGATGCGCTATTGCTTCAGGTCTTAGAAAACCTCCGTTTATTCCAGACGTGCAAGGGAAACGGCAACGCGCCGTATTCGCGCGCGCAGTTCTGCGCGTCCATGTCCGGCATAAAGGATTATTTGTGACGAGTTCCACTTTTTCAGCGATCGGCATTGCCGAGCCGCTGCTTCGCGCGCTTCAGAGCGAAGGCTATACCGAACCAACGCCAATTCAGACGCAGGCGATCCCCGCGCTCCTGCAAGGCCGTGACTTGCTCGGCCTGGCGCAGACGGGCACGGGCAAGACAGCTGCCTTCGCGCTGCCGCTCCTGCAAGCGCTCTGTGTCGGGCATGAGGAGCGCCGGGCCAAATCTGTGCGCGCGCTCATTCTCGCACCCACGCGTGAACTGGCCGTGCAGATCGGCGACAGCCTGAGGACCTATGGCCGCTTCCTGCACCTTCGATACGTCGTTGTGGTCGGCGGCATGAGCCTGCTCATGCAGAGCAAGGCGCTCGCCGGCGGCGCGGACATTCTTGTCGCCACTCCCGGCCGCCTGCTCGATCTCGAGAAGCAGGGATGCGTTCGCCTCGACGGCGTGCGCCATTTGGTGCTCGACGAAGCCGACCGCATGCTCGACATGGGTTTCATCCGCGATGTCCGCAGGATTGTGGGCAAGCTGCCGCAGAAGCGCCAGTCGATGATGTTCTCGGCCACCATGCCGTCGGACGTCGAGGAGCTTGCGAGAACCATCCTGTTCCAGCCCGTTCGCATAGACATGTCGCCCCCCAGGCGGACGGCGGAGAATATCGAGCAGCGGGTGTTTCATGTTCCCGCCGCCGACAAGCGCGCACTTCTGTCGAGGCTGCTTGCGAGCGACGCCATGAAGCGCGTTCTCGTCTTCACCCGCACCAAGCGCGGCGCCGATCGCGTGGCCCAGCATCTGGACCGGTCGGGCGTAAGAGCGGAAACAATCCACGGCGACAAGACGCAGTCGGCACGGCAACGAGCACTGGACCGTTTCAAGTCCGGCTCGGCGCGCGTGCTTGTCGCGACCGACATCGCCGCGCGCGGCATCGACGTCGACGACGTGACGCATGTCATCAATTTCGAGTTGCCGAACGAGCCGGAATCCTACGTGCACCGGATCGGCCGCACGGCGCGCGCCGGCGCCAACGGTATCGCGATTTCTCTGTGCGACGAGACCGAGCTTGCCTATCTGAAGGATATCGAGAAGCTGACGCGTTCGTCGCTTGCACTGGCGGAGGGCAGCAGCCCTGCGCCGCAACGCTCCAGCGCGCCGCGCGACCATGCCCGGCCGCAGCAGCAGCGCCGGCGCAACAAACACCGGTCCCGTCAACAATTTCGCGGCGCGGCGTAATCGCGCCCACTCGTCCTGGAATCAAGACCAAATCGAGGAACGTCCATGAGCCACAGCCAGACAGCAGAAAAAATCGACATCATGCGCGCGTCCGTCACCAAGACGCGTGGCGAACAGTCCGTGATCGAAGAACTCGTGAAGGTGCTCGCGCCGCATCCCTCAGGCCTGCGGCGCTGGTCCGTCATGCGCGCAATCCGCGTCGATCGCGAACGCGCGATGATGGATGTGTCGCCCAAGTTCGAAGACGATATCGAGCGCGTGTTCCGCCGCTTCTGCGCCGGCTATGGCGACGGCAAGTCGAATTCCTGTCCGCCGGAGAAGGCGCTGTTCCACCGCCCGGCCGAGCGCGCCGGCGAAGTCTGGGCCGTCCACCACGACCGCGCCAAGGCGTGGCTCGCCGGAGATACGTGGAAGGTTTGAAATTCTTCCTCCCACGCTTTGAGCGATGCCCACCTCTTCCTCCCCCGTTGAGCGACAGCGAGATGGGGGAGGTGTCGAGCAGCGCATTTGCGCTGCGAGACGGAGGGGGCTCTCGCCCTGCGCTTGGCCGCGCATGTCGCTATCGCCGACGAACCAACTCGCGCTTCAGCCCCCTCCGTCTCGCGCGAACTGCAGTTCGCGCGATCCACCTCGCCCCATTTGCTTCGCAAACGGGGAAGAAAGTGTTCACATCATTCGCTGCAACAGCAGCAGCGCCGCTTCCACAGATCTGAGCCGCACTTCGGTGCGGCCGATGTCGCCGAAGCGATGCGCTTCGTGGAGGATCGAGCGGCCTTCGCGCGCGGCCGCGATGTGAACAAGGCCCACGGGTTTCATCTTCGTGCCGCCGCCGGGTCCTGCGACGCCCGTCACGGAAACGGCCATATGCGCGTGTGAATTCTCCACCGCGCCTTCCGCCATCGCGCGCGCCACCGCTTCGGAGACGGCGCCCATGTCGGCGATGAGATCGCCGGGCACGCTAAGCAGATCGGACTTCGCGCGATTGGAATAGACGATGAAGCCGCGCTCGAAGACGTCCGACGAGCCGGGGATCTCAGTGAGCAATCCGCCGATCAATCCGCCCGTGCAGCTTTCCGCCGTGGCGATGCGCAGCTTCTTCTGGCGCGCATCGGCGATGACGACTTCGGCAAGACGGAGCAGGGGCGAGGAGAACATGGGAACCATTTCATGTCGGTTGTCATCGGTCAGAAAATTCCACCCTCCCCTTGAGGGAGGGTCGAAATTTGGATTCACGCGCCAGCGTGAAGACGAATTTCGGGGAGGGGTACACGCGGGAACAGCGCAGCGCGTCGCGCACCCCTCCCCGAAAAATTCTTTGCTGTGCGCCGAATTTTTCGACCCTCCCTCAAGGGGAGGGTGGCGACGTTACACCAATCCCGCATGTGCGGCGACGGCAACCAGGAGCCCCGCGATCAATCCGGCGAGCAGGTCGTCGGCCATCACGCCCAGGCCGCCGTGGAGTTTTTCTGCGGCCGATATCGGCCATGGCTTGGCGATATCGAGGATGCGAAAGAGCACGAACGCGAGCGCATAGGCCGGCAGGCCATGCCACAGTTGAAGCGGGCAGAAGGCGCAGGCGAGCCACTGGCCGGCCAGTTCGTCGACCACGCATTCCGACGGATCGGTATTGCCCGTCTCGCGCACATAATGCTCGCAGGCCCAGCCGCCGAGCGCCGCGGCGAGGACGGCCGCAAGCAGGAGCACGGCGCGGCTTCCTTCCGCCGCGATGATCCACGCCAGCGGCAGCCCGACAAGACTCGCAACCGTGCCCGGCGCGGTCCGAACGCGACCGATACCGAACAGTGTTGCGATGGCGGTGTTGAAGTTCACGAGCGGGGCACGCGAACGGTGGCAATCGCCTGTGCGGCGAGGCCTTCGCGGCGGCCGGTGAAGCCCATGCCTTCGGTCGTTGTCGCCTTGATGCTGATCCGGCCGATGTCGAGATTGAGAATTTCCGCGACGCGCGCGCGCATGGCCTCGCGGTGCGGCGATATTTTCGGCCGCTCGCAGATCAGCGTGACGTCGCAATGCACCACCGCGCCGCCCTTGTCGTGAACGAGTTTGGCCGCATGCGCGAGGAATTTGTCGGACGCTGCGCCGCGCCAGCGTGCATCAGTCGGCGGAAAATGCTGGCCGATATCGCCCTCGCCGATGGCGCCGAGGATCGCATCGGTCAGCGCGTGCAGGCCTGCATCGGCGTCGGAATGACCGTCCAGCGCATGATCGTGCGCGATCTTCACACCGCATAGCCAGACATGATCGCCAGGCGCGAAGCGGTGCGCGTCGAATCCCATGCCGGTGCGGAACTCCGCCATCGCGCCTGCGATCAACCGCTCGGCGTGCGCGAAATCTTCGGCGTTGGTCACTTTCATATTGGTCTCTTCGCCTTCGACGGCCGCGATCTTCAGGCCTGCCGCTTCCGCCAGCGCCATATCGTCGGTGACGGGAACGTCCGCGTGCGCCTCATGGGCCTTCAGGATCGCGTCGAACCGGAATCCCTGGGGCGTCTGGGCGCGGAACAATCCCTCACGCGGAATGGTCGTCCACATGCCGTTGGTCTTCAGCTTCAGCGTATCTGCAACCGCGACGAGGGGGATGGCGGCGTCGTGTCCGTCGATCAGGGCGGCGATCACGCGGTCGATGACGGCATGAGCAACGAGGGGACGCGCGGCGTCATGAATGAGCACGAAATCGGGATCATCGATGCGACATGCCTGCAGCCCCAAAGCGACAGACCCCTGACGCGAATGCGATCCGGATACGACACGGGCGGAGGTGCCGGAAAGCATCCCGGAGGCGACATCGAGGCTTCCGTCCGGCGCCACAACGACAAGCGGAGAGATGTCGTTGCGCTCCAGGAAGACGTCCGCACTGCGCCGCAGCATGGGGATGCCGGCCAAGGGACGGAATTGCTTGGGTATGCCGCCGCCCGCCCGCTCGCCTTTACCGGCGGCGACAATAATGGCGGCGATACGGGGCATGCGGTGGACCCTGTGAGACTCAACAGCCATGGATTGACATGCCGCCGTCCGTCAAGTTGTGGGGTAAGACCGTATTAGTATATATATAGTCCTGAATGGAATAATCGAATTGATGTGTCGGGGGTGGTACGAAAGGTTATACGCGGCTCTCTTCCCTTCCCGAGGGGAAAAACGCAGGGAAGATTTTTGGGTCTGTATCTTGCGATAATCGCGTCAGATTTTCGAACATCTAGTAGGTCCGAAACGGGACCAAATTCGGGCAAAGCGGGTCAATTTGCTCATTGAATGATCATCCCACAGGATGCTTAGTTTATAGGCATGGAGCCGCTGAAATTGGAGACCGCCGCCCAGATTGTCGGCGCGCTGCCGATGCCCGTTCTGATTGTGGGAACGGGCCATCGGGTGCTGTTCGCCAATCCGGCTGCCGAGCAGTTCTTCCATATGGGAGAGACCCTGCTTACCCGCCAATCGTTGACGGATCTGATGCCGTTCGGCAGCCCGGTGCTCCAACTGATCGGCCAGGCCCGCGACCGAAACGCCTCCGTCGGCGAACGCGACATGGATCTGACGACGCCGCGCCACGGCGATCGCATCGCCGACGTCGTGGCCACGCCGCTGCCGGGATCCGACGGCGATGTGATGCTGACACTGCAGGAGCGCAGCTTCGCGCAGCGCCTCGATCGCCAGTTGCTGCATCGCGGCGCAGTCCGTTCGCTGCACGGGATGGCAGCAGTGCTGGCGCACGAAATCAAGAACCCGCTCGCCGGCATCCGCGGCGCAGCGCAACTGCTCGAAGACAATCTCAGCAACGACGATCGTGAATTGACGCAGCTCATCTGCGCGGAGTCCGACCGCATCAGCGCACTGATCGATCGCATGGAAGCGTTCGGCGACACGCGCGCGTTTCCCCGCACGCCGGTGAACATTCACGAAGTGCTCGATCGCGTGCGCAGGGTTGCGGAATCGAGCTTCGCCAAACACGCGACCTTCATCGAAGCGTTCGATCCGTCGCTGCCGCCCGTGCTCGGCGACCGCGACCAGCTCATTCAGGTGTGCATGAACCTGGTGCGCAACGCGAGCGATGCTCTTCCCGAACAGGGCGGTGAAATTACGTTGACGACGGGTTATCGCCCGGGCATGCGCGTGCGTACGGGGCCAGCCGGTTCGAGCCTCAGCCTGCCGCTGGAGTTCACGGTGCGCGACAACGGCCACGGCGTTTCGCCCGACGTTTTGCCGCACATCTTCGATCCCTTCGTCACAACCAAGCCCCGAGGTTCCGGCCTCGGATTGGCGCTCGTTGCCAAAATCGTTGGCGATCATGGCGGCGTGATCGAATGCGAATCCATGTCTCGGCGCACATTGTTTCGCGTGTTGTTGCCGATGGCCGTGCAGGGAGCGCCGTGATGCCCGCTGGAACCATTCTCATCGCCGACGACGACGCCGCAGTCCGCACGGTGCTGAACCAGGCGCTCGGCCGCGCAGGTTATGACGTGCGCACAACGGCTACAGCAGCCGGTCTTTGGCGCTGGGTAGCGGCAGGCGAGGGCAACGTCGTCATCACCGATGTCGTTCTGCCCGACGAAAACGGCTTCGACCTGATTCCGCGCATCAAGAAGATCCGGCCCGAGCTTCCCGTCATCGTCATGAGCGCACAGAACACGATCCTGACAGCGATCAACGCGGCGGAGCGTGGCGCCTTCGAATATCTGCCCAAACCGTTCGACCTCAAGGAAGTGACGTCCCTCGTGCACCGCGCGCTCGCGATCACGCCCAAACCGCGCGAAACCGCCGCATCGGCCGAGAACGAAGACAGGCTGCCGCTGATCGGACGTTCGCCGGCGATGCAGGAAATCTACCGCGTCATCGCGCGTCTGACGCAAAGCGATCTCACCGTCATGATCATGGGCGAATCCGGAACGGGCAAGGAGCTCGTCGCGCGCGCCCTTCATGATTATGGGCGCAGACGCCACGGTCCCTTTGTTGCCGTCAACATGGCGGCGGTTCCGCGCGAGCTCATCGAGAGCGAGCTGTTCGGTCACGAACGCGGCGCGTTCACCGGCGCCACGCATCGCGGAATCGGCCGCTTCGAACAGGCCGAGGGCGGCACGCTGTTTCTCGACGAGATCGGCGACATGCCACTGGAGGCACAGACGCGACTGCTGCGCGTGTTGCAACAGGGCGAATACACATCCGTCGGCGGGCGCACGCCGATCAAGACCGATGTACGCATCATCGCCGCGACGAACCGCGAACTGCGCCAGCTGATCCAGCAGGGCTTGTTCCGGGAGGATCTGTATTACCGGCTCAATGTCGTACCGCTCCGGCTGCCGCCGCTCAGGGAGCGCGCGGAAGATATCGTCGATCTGGTGCGTCATTTCCTGCGCAAGGCGGAAGGCGAGAATCTTCCCGCAAAGCGCATCGACACCGATGGGCTGGACCTGCTCAAGCAATATCGCTGGCCGGGCAATGTTCGAGAACTGGAGAATCTCATCCGCCGCCTTGCCGTGCTTCACGCAGGCGATGTGATCACTGCGGCAACAGTCACGGCTGAACTGGCCGGGCCCGAGCGGCCGCTGGATTCGGTCCCGCTCGAGGAGGAGACGCTGAGCGCCGCCGTCGAGCGTCACCTGACCAAATATTTTGCCCAGCAGGATGGACGGCTGCCCCCTCCCGGGCTTTACGACCGTATCCTCCAGGACATCGAGCGGCCACTTCTCTCGATCTGCCTCGGAGCCACGCGGGGCAACCAGATCCGGGCCGCCCATCTTCTGGGACTGAACCGCAATACGCTTCGCAAGAAGATCAGGGATTTGGGCCTCGACGTCATCCGGGGCCTGCGGATCGATTAGCGTCGCGTTTAACGATACGCGACTGTAAAGTTGACGTATGGCACCGAATCGAGGCATGAGGCGAAATGGTCCACACGTTCGGCCTTGGAGCGATTGCCCAGAAGGCATGGCGGCTTGTCATGCCTCCTGTAATCGAATTCGGCGGTCCGGTTTGGCGCGAAGTGGATGCGGCTGGGGGAGTATGGCATGTGCCAGTCAGCATCAGGCCATGGTGGTGGTTTGGCTCTGCGGACCTTGATGGCGCAGAAGTCTACCTAGACAGATGGTCCAAAGAAGCCCGCGTCGACTCTGTTCCGATGAACTGGGGCGACCTCTCAGAGACGAGATCGGAAAAGACATGGCACCTACAATCCTCAAGGGTGGCATATGTTCCTTTCCTTAGAACCCTTCCTGACGGTAGAGCCCCCCTAATCACGGATAGACGATTTCTGGAAAAGCAAATTCATTCCGATTGGAGGGCCGCGGATCAGGAATTTCGTTACCGCCTTCGAATCGTTGCGATTGGATACGAACGTCAAAGCGAAGAATTCTATTACGTGCACTCCCTTGAGAAACATCCGTCGGGCGGTCGAGACGGTTATCTCCTGGACTGTGAGTTTGGCGGCGTGTCGCCCGAAAGGCGAAGATTTCGATATCCTGACATGCTCAGAATCGTAATGGGGGTGTTGTTAATAGGACTCTTAAGTTGGGTATTGACCCAGCATGCTTTTCCGTGGGCGCTCTCGTATTGGTCTCCACATGATGGCGATCCCGCTGAAACAGTTATCACGATAAGTAGTGACGAAGTTGCAAAAGCGACTGCCGATCAACAATCACTCATGCCGCAGGCTGGTGCCACGCCGTTCGGCGTAAATGTTCATTATATCGCATCCAAACCAATAGTCGGATGCAGCACTGGCCATCTTGCAACGCCGACAGAAGAGCTTTCTGCGGAAAAGTTGGATGAGATATTTCGTGTCCTCGTCGGCATTCTTGACGTGTCATCCGAAAGTGAATGCAGCGTCGGCGTTCCAGCAAATGATCCTAAATTCAGTACCCTTTTCGTAATGCCTCCAAGTTTCTTGACCAAGCAAGAGACATCTCGCGTTTTGGATGGCACTCAGCCTCTATATGTCTTTTATGTATGGCGGTATACTTTGGAGGGTCTGCCACTCGAAACTTTTATCCGGGAGCACTGCGTCTACTTCTTCATCGGAGAACCACATTCATGCGCAGGCGATCACGACGCAACATTTTTTCACGTGGTTCACTAAGTGTCGATCGGGAAACATGTCAGCCTAGAAGAAGTTCGGCGCAATCCGCGATTGCTTGGGCGCTTCATCATGGAACGCTTGCGGGCTGGCGATGGGGTCGGTGATCAAACCGAGTTTGATGACACACTGGGTTCTATGGTCAGAAACTCAGGACCAGCCGCCAAAACATCACCTCCGGTGAGTGGCGCAGATTGTAGCGAAACTCAAACTCGCCAAGATACTTCGCAAGATATTTCCGGGAAACATGAACATGCGTCCCGCGAATAGACCGCTTCAACAGCGACCAGCAACCTTCAAGGCTGTTGGTGTGGTGAATGCCATTGACCCATTCGTCATCGGCGTGATGAACCGCGCCATGAACGTAACCCTTCTTCGAAAGCCCCTTGTACGCAAAATGCTCGTCCGTGCTTACAACCGAAGGCTTCTCGACATTCGCCTCAATCTGCCCCTGCAACGTCTCTTTCGTGGTGTCCGGCACAACCTTCGTCATTACATCTCCATGGCGTTCCAACATGCCGAATACGATGGTCTTGTCCGTGCCGTAGGGGCCGCGACCCTTGCCGTGCTTCACGCCGCCAAGGAACGCTTCGTCGGCCTCCACATGGCCGGACAGCGGGCGATCCCCATCCACCTTGCCCATGTGCTCACGGATCAGGTGGGCCATGCGGAACGCCGTGGGGTAGGACACGCCAAGTTGGCGCTGCAATTCCTTGGCCGGAACGCCGTGGCGCGTCGTGGTGAACAGGTAGATCGCATAGAACCACTTTGCGAGCGGCGTATGGGTGTCCTGAAAGATCGTTCCCTGCATCGGGTGGACGTGGTGTCCGCAGTTGCAGGTATAGGCCGGAGACTTTGCCAGCTTCCGGAACTTGCCAATTTCGCCGCACTTCGGGCATCCGTAGTCGGCCCCGTAGCGCATCTTGAACAGGTGGGCCAGACAGGCTTCGTCGTTCGGAAAGTTCTTGAAAAAGTCTTGTATTGTCAGCGTCTTGGCCATGACCGTCTCCGTTATGGAGAGAATATAGGCTATCTCGGTACATACGTCAAGTTTATAATCGCGTAACGATACCGTGAATCAACAGGCGCGGCATTCTTGCAACATGCTGCGGCTCCGCTACACTGTGGCAGAGATAATCCAGATTCCACCCATGTTTAGCGGTTGGGGAACGCCTGAATGGTCATCACCAGCACGGCCGACCCGTCCGGAAGCCCCGGCTTCTGGCGGCTAGTCCGGGCCGCGTCTCGGCCCTCACGGCTGGCTGCCGCGGTCGGCGTATTGGTGGTCATCTCCGGCGTCGTCACTTACGTCACCGTCAAAGGCCTCGTTCCGTATAGGCCCCCGCCGGCAACATTCGTTGCCCTCCTGCTCGTCAATCTCACCCTGGTACTGACGCTGGGCGCACTGATTGCCTGGCGCCTGACGCGGCTCTGGAGCGACCGTCGCTCGGGCCTCGCCGGCGCGCGGCTGCATGTACGGTTGGTCGTGATGTTCAGCCTGATTGCGGTTGTTCCGACCATTCTCGTCGCAGCCTATGCGGCCGTCAGCGTCAATCTCGGCGTGCAGACCTGGTTCTCGCGCGATGTGAAGTCGGCACTCGACAGCGCGGTGATAGCCGCACGGCACTATGTCGAAGGCCAGCACGACCAGATCAGCCGCGATGTTTTCGAGATCGCGACAACCATCGAGAACGATCCCGAATGGCGCGGCGAGAATAATCAGGTTCGTTCGGACATCCTGTTCGAGAAGCTCGGCACGCTGACGAAAGCGCATGGGCTGCAGGCGGCCTACATCCTCGACTCGCAGGGACGCATCATCGGCAGCACGAAGCGAATGTCGCTGACGGACGTGTCGATGCCGAACGGCGCCGCGCTGGCGCGGGCGGCCAGCGGTCAGGCTGTCTTTCAGGCCGACGTCAAACGCGGATTGCTGGAAGCGCTGTGGCGCATGGAGGCGCTGCACGATGCCTATCTGTTCGTGGTCCGCTCGGTCGACAAGGACGAACTGACCTACTACCAGAAATCGCTGCGCGCGGTTTCCGAATACAACCGTCTCGACAACAGCTTGCTGCAGGTGCAGCTGATCTTTGCCGCGCTGTACGTGGCGGTTTCGTTGCTGATCCTGCTTGCGGCGATCTGGCTCGGATTATGGGCGGCGAACAGCCTTGTGCGGCCGGTGTCCCGGCTGATCAACGCCGCCGAGCGGGTATCGAAGGGCGATCTCAAGGCACAGGTCGAGATTGATCGCGACGATGACGAGATGGGCACGCTGGGGCACGCGTTTAACAGCATGACCCGCGAGCTGGATGCGCAGCGCAGCGATCTGATCACCGCCAATGAGCAGCTGGATACCCGCCGGAGGTTTACCGAGGCTGTGCTCGCGGGCGTCAGCGCGGGTGTGATCGGTCTGGACGGTGAAGGCACCGTTACCATCATCAATCGAGCTGCAGCGCGTCTTCTCAATGCGGCTCCCGAAGAAATGGAGGGCCGGCATTATTCCGAAGCCGTGCCCGAACTCGCCGCATTGGTCCGACGCGCCCTGCAGGAACCGGTGGGCCGGTCCAGCGGCGAGGCGACGATCAAGCGCGCGGCAACGGTGCGCACCTTGAGCGTCCAGGTGGCGAGCGAGGCCGGCGGCGGCAGCGCGGGCTACATCGTGACGTTTGACGACATTACCGATCTCGTGTCAGCGCAGCGCACCGCCGCCTGGGCCGATGTCGCGCGCCGCATCGCGCACGAAATCAAGAACCCGCTGACGCCGATCCAGCTTTCCGCGGAGCGGCTCAAGAGGAAATACGGCGGCGAGGTTACGACCGATCCGGAAATCTTCCGGCAATGCACCGATACGATCATCCGCCAGGTGGGTGACATCGGCCGTATGGTCGACGAGTTCTCGTCCTTTGCACGCATGCCGACCCCGGTCATGCGGCGCGAGAATGCCGGTGAACTCATTCAGCAAGCCGTATTTCTCCAGCGCGTGGCCAATTCCGACATCACATTCCAGCCGCAGCTGCCGAAGACGCCGGTCTATTTCGAGTGCGACGGCCGGTTGGTATCGCAGGCTTTGATGAATGTGCTGAAGAACGCGGGCGAGGCGATCGGCGCGCGCGTGGCGCAGGGTGGCGAGGAACCGGGACGCATTTCGATCGCGGTGGCCGAAGAAGACGGCCGCGCCGTCTTTCGCGTGGAAGACAACGGGATCGGCCTTCCGGATGAGCATCGTCACCGTCTTACCGAACCCTACGTGACCACGCGCGCCAAAGGTACGGGGCTCGGTTTGGCTATCGTGCGGAAGATTCTCGAAGATCATGGCGGCGAAATCATTCTCCGCGACCGCCAAGACGAAACGCAGGGCGCAGAAGTCCGGCTCATTTTTCCGTTGCGTCAAAAACCGGGAAAAGAGTTGCAGAAAGGAAATGGGGATGAGCAAGAACGGATCGCAAATCTCGCCTGATGTCCTCATCGTCGACGATGAGGAAGACATAAGGGATTTGATCGCCGGCATCCTGCAGGATGAAGGCTTTGAAGCGCGCGTCGCGGGCGACAGCGAGGCCGCGCTCGCATCCGTGCGGCAACGTCGGCCGCAGCTGGTGATCCTCGACATCTGGCTGCAAGGCAGCAAGCTTGACGGCATCCAGGTACTGGATGCGCTCAAGCGGGACCATCCCGAGTTGCCGGTCGTGATGATCAGCGGCCACGGCACGATCGAGACGGCGGTCGCCTCCATCCGTAAGGGCGCCTATGATTTCATCGAGAAGCCGTTCAAGGCGGACCGGTTGATCCACGTTGCCGGCCGTGCTCTCGAAGCCGCACGACTGCGCCGGGAGATTCAGGAATTGAAACTCAAGGCCGGCGACGAGACGGAGCTCGTGGGAAATTCGTCCGTCATGTCCCAGCTGCGCCAGATGGTCGACAAGATCGCGCCGACCGGCAGCCGGGTGTTGATCACTGGCCCGGCGGGGGCGGGCAAGGAAGTTGTGGCACGACTCATCCATGCGCACTCGCGCCGCGCCGGCAACGCTTTCGTCGCCATCAACTGTGCAACGATGGCGCCACAGAAGATCGAATCCGAACTATTCGGCGAAGAGGGCGCCGAGGGTCCGCGCAAGATCGGACTGCTCGAGCTCGCGCACAACGGAACACTCTACCTTGACGAAGTGGCGGACATGCCGCTGGAGACCCAGGGAAAGATCCTGCGGGTGTTAGTCGACCAGACGTTTCAGCGCGTCGGCGGAACGACCCGGGTGCAGGTCGATGCGCGCATCGTCTCGTCGACGACGCGCGATCTGCGCGCGGAAATCTCGGTGGGTCAGTTCCGCGAAGATTTGTATCACCGGCTGAATGTGGTGCCGCTGCGGGTGCCTTCTCTGGCGGAACGCCGCGACGATATTCCCCTGCTCGTGACACATTTCATGAAGCGGCTGTCGGTCGCGTCCGGCCTGCCAATGCGCGACGTGGGCGACGACGCAATGGCCGTCCTGCAGGCTCATCATTGGCCCGGCAACGTCCGGCAGCTGCGCAACATCGTCGAGCGTTTGCTGATCCTTGCATCCGACGACGCGATGCAGGCGATTTCCGCGGACCTGCTGCCGCCCGATCTCGGCACGGGCGCGCCATGGAACAGCGGCACCAAGGGCGATCTGGTCATATCGCTGCCCCTGAGGGAAGCACGCGAAATCTTCGAGCGCGACTATCTTGTGGCGCAGATCAATCGCTTCGGCGGCAATATCTCGCGGACGGCGGCTTTCATCGGCATGGAGCGGTCGGCGCTGCACAGAAAGCTTAAATCGCTCGGCGTCGGCCCATTGGGACGGGAACAGACCTACAACGCATGACGCAAACAGGAGATGGTCATCGTTGGTCCGGGCGCGCGCCGGCCGGTCGCGTGGCCTATGTGAATGGACGCTACGTGCCCCACGGCAGGGCAGCCGTTCACATTGAGGACCGCGGTCTGCAGTTCTCAGACGCGGTCTACGAGGTGTTCGGCGTTATCGAGGGCGTCATCTTCGATGAGGAGGAGCATCTCGACCGCCTCGAGCGCTCACTGGGCGAACTCGAGATCGCCATGCCGATGCAGCGCACTGCGATGAAGTTCGTCGTTCGCGAGGTTGCACGGCGCAACGGCGTCGGCAATGGTCTCATCTATATGCAGATCACGCGTGGAGCCTACCGCCGCGACCATCCCATTCCGGCAGACCAGTTTGTCCGGCCCAGCATCATCATGACCGCCCGCAACATGGATATGGTTTCCGTGGAGGCCAGGCGGCAATCGGGCGTGTCGGTGGTAACGGGGCGCGACGAGCGTTGGGGGCGGTGCGACATCAAATCGACGTCCCTGCTTGCCAACATTCTCGCCAAGACGGCGGGGCGCCGAGCCGGCGCCTATGAGACCTGGCTGGTGGATAGCGAGGGCTTCGTCACCGAGGGGAGTTCGACCACGGCCTGGATTGTGGACAAGGATGGCCGCGTCGTCACCCGCAATCTGAGCCACGCCATCCTTCCCGGCGTGACCCGCAAGGTCATTTTGGAGGCGGCCGCCGAGGCCCAGCTGCCCGTCGAGGAGCGGCGGTTCACCCCGGCGGAGGCGGCGAATGCGAAGGAAGCCTTCATTTCCGCGGCGAGCATCGGCGCCGTGCCGGTCGTCTCGGTCGACGGGAAAACCGTCGGCGATGGCAGGTCCGGACCGGTCTGCCGCCGGATTCAGGAGCTTTACCGAATCAAGGCCGCCTCCAGAGCGGTTAGTTCAGAATCGCTATAAAAGGTTTCGCAAGCGCAGCAAATCACCCTATGCTGACTCGGTTCGGCAAGGGGCCGGGCGTGCGCGTTAAAAAACAAGTGGGAATTACCCATGAGCGAAAAACAACAAAACCTGCAAGACACTTTTCTCAATGCTGTGCGTAAGAGCAAATCGGCGGTGACGATCTTTTTGGTCAACGGCGTGAAGCTTCAGGGAAATATCACTTGGTTCGACAATTTTTGCATTCTTCTACGCCGGGACGGGCAGGCACAGCTCGTCTACAAGCACGCCATTTCGACGGTGATGCCGCTGGGGCCGATTCAGCTTCAGGAAGTCGAACCGGCAGCGCTGGAAACCGCCTGAAGTCCACCAGCGGAAAATCGAACGGCCATCGGACGGGCGCGACCAAGCGCACGGCGTTTGTCGTTCATGTCGAGCCAAAACGGCGCGATCGTGGCGACATCATAAACCGCGACGCCGAGATGCGCCTGGCGGAAGCCGTCGGACTGACGCGCGCCATCGGCCTTCAGGTCGTAGCCGAGCACATCGTTCCGCTGGCGCGCGCGACTCCTGCGACGCTGATCGGGAGCGGCAAGGTTGATGAAGTCGCATCCGAAGCGCGTGCGCTCGAGCCGGAAGTGATCATCGTCAATACGCTGCTCAGCCCCGTGCAGCAGCGCAACCTCGAGACGGCATGGCAGACGAAGGTGCTCGATCGTACCGCGCTCATCCTCGAAATCTTTGGCGAGCGGGCGCAGACGCGGGAAGGCCGGCTGCAGGTCGAACTGGCGCATCTCACGTATCAGCGCAGCCGGCTGGTGCGCAGCTGGACCCATCTTGAGCGCCAGCGCGGCGGCTTCGGCTTCCTCGGCGGCCCGGGCGAAACACAGATCGAGACCGACCGCCGGCTGATCGGCGAACGTCTGGCCAAGATCCGGCGCGAACTGGAAAGCGTGAAGCGCACGCGCGGGCTGCATCGCAAGGCGCGTCAGCGCGTGCCTTACCCCGTCGTCGCGCTGGTCGGCTACACCAATGCAGGCAAGTCCACGCTCTTCAATGCGCTGACCAAGTCCGCGGTGCTTGCCAAGGACCTGCTGTTCGCGACGCTCGACCCCACCATGCGGGCACTCAAATTGCCGAGCGGCAGGCGGATCGTGCTGTCGGACACGGTGGGATTCATCGCCGACCTTCCGACAGAACTCGTGGCGGCCTTCCGCGCCACGCTCGAGGAAGTGCTTGAAGCCGATGTGATCGTGCATGTCCGCGATGCGGCCCATGGTGAAACGGAAGCGCAGAAAGCGGATGTGATGAAGGTCCTGTCGGAGCTGGGCATAGAACCGGAAGGTGACCGGACGATCCTCGAAGTGCTGAACAAGATTGATCTGCTCGACGCGTCAGCCCGGCGGGCGCTGCTGGCCCGCAATTCAAAGGTGGGACCGATCGCGATCTCTGCACTCTCAGGTGACGGTATCGATGCCCTCCTGACCAGGGTCGACAGCGAGCTGGCGCACGCAGCGACGACGCTGTCGCTACGCCTGGATCCGTCCGACGGAGCGGGGCTCGCCTGGGCCTACGCCCACGGACGCGTCACGAACCGTCGTGATCGATCCAAAGCGCTGATGCTTACCGTTTCAATCGATCCACAGGAAATCGACAGATTCGCGAAGCGGTTCGGCGATAAGCTCTCGGCAGAGCAGGCGGTTAAGCGCTCATCGTGATGTGGGCACGCATCTGTGGGCTCTGTGGATAACCCCGTGGGTAATATCAGGATCAGCCGACTTCCGATTTTGCCGATACCCAGATTTCTTCCATCTCGTTGAGAGTCGCCTCGGCGGGACTCGTTCCGCGGGCCTTCAGTGTCCGCTCGATGACCTGGAAGCGGCGGACGAATTTGGCGTTGGCCGCGCGAAGTGCGGTTTCGGGGTCGATCTTCATGTGGCGTGCGAGATTGGTGACAGCGAAAAGAAGATCGCCCAACTCCTCTTCCAGCTTGGAGAAATCGGCGCCGTCACGCTCGGCTTCGACGATCTCCTGCGCTTCCTCGGCGATCTTCTCGACGACTTTGGGGGTTGAATCCCAATCGAATCCGACGCTTGCCGCCCTCTTCTGAAGTTTCACCGCGCGGAGGAGCGCAGGCAGGGCGGGGGGGATATCGTCGAGTAGTCCCGAAGACGATGCCACGCGTTCCTTCTTTTTGTGCTCTTCCCAGGCCTCGGTCTGCTGTTCGGCAGTTTTGACGTCGCTCTCCGTCCCGAAGACATGCGGGTGACGTCGAATCATTTTCTCGGTGATGGCCCCGACAACATCGCCGAAGTCGAAAAGATTCTCCTCCTCGGCCATCCGGGCGTGGAAGACGACCTGGAACAGCAAGTCGCCCAACTCGTCCTTCAGGCTCGCCCAGTCCTCCCCCTCGATGGCGCCGGCAACTTCGTAAGCTTCCTCGATGGTGTAGGGCGCGATCGTGGCGAAAGTCTGCTCGACGTCCCAGGGACATCCACCGTCTGGATTGCGCAAGCGCCGCATGATGGCGAGCAGGGTGTCGATGTCGCGAGCCGAATCGGTCATGGCCTCAAGAGTTAATTGGATACGGGACGAATAAAACCCATCCCATCCGACTTCGCTACCGCGGCGGCGTCATTTGCCTGCCGCGAGCTTTGCCATGGCCTTACCCATGAAGGCGAACATCTCCGGAGTTGCGGGCAGCATCGCTGCGGCGGACTTGCCGGCCATGGCGTCACCCCAGACCCTCCGCGCGCCCTGTTCGAGCATCGGATCGCCCTGTGTGAACTGTTCCACCATGGCCTTCCAGCGCCGCGCGAGATCGAGCGCCGCAAGCGACGCCGGGTCGCCGGTGGCCATCAACTCCCGCGCCTCGTCGAACAGACTCGACCATTGGCGGCTGACGTCGTCCTGGTCGAACGACCGTTGGGCCAGTTCGGCTCGCGCGTCCGATGAGAAATGCTTGCGGATCAGTGGATCGAAGATTTGTCTGATGTCGTCGTCACTCGGCTTGGCGCCGATTGTTGTCTCGGCGGTGAGAGTCGCCAGATCGTCGATGGACAGCGTTTCGCCGTGCGCCAGCCGCGCTCGCGCGGACCGGATCAACGCCAGCGCGTGCGTCGTCCGTTCCGATTCCCGGGTCAGGACGTCTTCCTGCACGGCCAGCACCGAAGCGAGCGCGACTTTTCCCTGTGCGAACAATTCCGCGATGCGGGCCAGCGAAAGGCCCATGACCTTCAATGCCAGGATCTGATGCAGTCGGACCATTTCCTCCGGCCCGTAGGCGCGCCAGCCCTTCGCGGAGCGCAGCGGTTTGACCAGCCCATGGTGCTCGTAAAGGCGCAGCGCTTTCGTCGACACGCGCAGGCGCCGCGCGGCTTCGGTGGGACTCAGGAATAGTCTCGATTGCTGCATGATGTCTGCGGCTCACGACCGGGACATTTTGCTCGCGAGCGCGTCCATCGTCATGTCGCGATTCAAAGGACCGAACGTGAAGGTCAGCGCGTAGCCGTCCGGATCGGCGACGGTGAAGTCGCGCGCGTTCCAGGGGCGGTCGCCCGGAGCCTGAGTGACGACTCCACCGTGTTTGCTTGCCCGCTCGGCAAGCGCATCGACGGCGGCGACCGTGCGGTCGAGTATGGCGAAGTTCAACGTAATTCCCAGGCCGCGTTTTCCCTCCAATGGCGGACTCAGGCGCAGCAGAAGATCGGCGTATTTCGCCCATCGCAGATGCGCGAGTCCCGGCGCTCCACCGGGTCCTGGCATGGCGAAGACATGGGCGAACCCCAGCGCCTCCTGGTACCAGCGGGAAGATGCCAGCACGTCGTTCACCGCCAGAATGGGAAATGACGGCATGGGGTAGAATTCGGGTTGTTTGCTCACGGCCGCCCTCATGGGTTTTGTCTGGCCGGTCTTTTGGAGGTTGTCCCTGGGGCAGGGTCAAGTGAAATCCGGGACCGCGCGCATCCTGCGCGCACCACGGTTCGGCTCCATCAAATGCGGGCTGGAAGCCCGCGGTCCCGAAGGATCACAGATGCACCAACCCGCGCCTTAGGCCCTTCGCGACGGCCTCGGCGCGTGTAGCAACGCCGAGCTTCCGGAAGATCGACTCGACGTGAAACTTCACCGTGTGTTGAGAGATGTCGAGTTTTCGCGCGACGGCCTTGTTGCTGGCGCCCTCGCTGAGTGCCACCAGCACGTCAAGCTCGCGCGGCGTGAGAAGGGAGGTCGTCTCAGCGTCTTCGAGTGCGCCGAAGCGCGGTTCATCGGTCCGCATCGGCCGTACCATCAGACCCGCCGCCACCGCGCGCAGTGCGGCGTCGAGCTGTTCTGCGTCGGCGTTTGCCGCGATAGAGCCCGCAGGTTCGCCATCGGATTCGCCAAGCACCACGGCAGGGAGGACATTAAGTGGGTCGCTGCGGTCGGCGAGTATGATCTCGGCGGTCGCTCTATCGGTAACAGCATGGCCGAGCTCCGAGACGATTGCCGACAGACGCGCGCTTTCAGACGGATCGCCGATCATGACCGCCACACGCAACGTTCGCCGCGGCAGCACGTGAGGTTTGGCTTCAGCCATCTTTGGGCCGCGGCGTGATCGTGGCGGTCAATGAGATGAGTGCACCCGCGCGAATGAGCTTCAGTTCAAGCTGTTTGCCGACGCTGTCGGGGCCGAGCTGTTCCGCCAAACGACGCATCCGCACAACGGAGACGCCAGCGATCTGCAGGAGGATGTCGCCCGCCACGACCCCGGCTTTGGAAGCAGGGCCATCATCGGCAGCCGACATCACCATCAGGCCGCTGTCCTGTGCAGCCGCGGCACGCAGGGAGTCCGGTACCGCCACCGGCTGCAGCGCGAGCCCGAGCCAACCGCGCTCGATACGGCCATTCGCGAGCAAAGGGCCGATGACGCGTTCGATCGTCGACGCCGGTATGACGAGAACGCGTCCACGCGGCCCAAGCGTCGAGATGCCGAGCAATTCGCCATTCGCATCGAGGACCGGGCCGCCTTCTTCGGAAGTGCCAATCTGCATGTCGAGATGGATGCGAGCGTCGATCTTTCCGCCGGCGCGGCTGTGCCATTCGCCGCCGTCGAGCGCGACAGATCCAAGACGCGCGGTGATGCCACCGTTGCCGTCGGCGCCATAGGCCAGCGCCAGTGCGCCGACCTTGCCATGCGAGATTGCGGGCAGGGCGGATTTCGCGGGCTGTTCGAGCTTGAGCACCGCCACGTTTGTCCCGCCGTCGCGCCCCGCGAGCCGAGCCTTGCTGGCGCCGCCGGCCAGCACAATGTCGAACGACTCTGCATCCGGCAGCGACTGCTCGGACGCGATCACGATATCCGGCCGCCACAGCGTGCCGCTCCGCGAGCTGCTGTCGTCGGTATGGATTTCTGCGATCAGGGGTCGCACGCCTTCGGCCCGGGCGGCGAGTGCAGCTGATAAATCAGTCAGTACATCTTGCGTATGGGTCATCATCACTCTCCGGTTCTACATAGGCACGAACGTCGCGGTTTCCGAGCCGCGCCGGTATCGGCCGAACGGGCGGGCCGGTTAAACGACCGGGTTGGGAAAGGCCGGCCCGAACCGCACCTCTTCGGCCATGTCAGCCTCTCCGTCACCCGAAGAGTTTCTCGATCCGTATTCAGAGAGCGTGGCGCGCGCGTTCGACCGCGTCGGTCCGGCGGTCGCTCGCATCACCGCGCATCATCCATCGGGCCGCGGCGGGCAGGGCTCCGGACTGGTCTTCACGCCGGACGGCTATCTTCTCACCAACAGTCATGTGGTGAGCGGCGCGTCGAAGCTCGAAGCCTCGCTGCCGGACGGTAGCCATTATGCGACATCGCCGGTCGGAGACGATCCGGCCACAGACACCGCAGTGCTCAGGCTCTCGGGAAACGGCTTGCCGCATGCCAGCTTCGGCAGTTCTGCGAAACTGCGCGTCGGGCAGCTTGTTATCGCCATCGGCAACCCGCTCGGCTACTAGGCGACGGTGACGGCGGTGATCGTCAGCGCGCTGGGGCGATCGTTGCGGGCGCAATCAGGCCGGTTGATCGAGAGCGTCATCCAGACCGACGCACCACTCAATCCGGGCAACTCCGGCGGGCCGCTGGTGGATGCGAACGGGAGAGTTGTCGGCATCAACACGGCCATGGCCGGCCATGCACAAGGGATATGTTTCGCCATCGGCATCGACACCGCGTCCGACGTGGCGCAGCAACTGATGCGCCACGGCCGCGTACGCCGCAGCCGGCTGAAACTGGCGGGTCAATCGATCACGCTGGACCGTCGCATCGTGCGGGCCCTTGAGCGCGCGTCTTCGGGCGCCGTCATGGTGCTCGATATCGACACCGGCGGACCGGCCGCGCGCGCAGGTCTGACCAAGGGAGATGTCCTCGTGGATTTCGCCGGCGAGCCGGTGACCGGGGTCGACGCGCTGCACCGGCTGCTGACGGCGGACCGTGCGGGCCGCGATGCCGAACTCCGGATCGTCCGCGCGGGCAGGCTTGTCAGCCTGACGGTGCGGGCGGAAGCGGACGGCTGAAACGTCCCATTTTTCCTATCTTTCGGGAAGCTACAAAATCGTATAATCAATATTATGGGAAATTACAGCACGGATTTTGAGGCAAGTCCAGAATTGACGGTTTTCACGGTCCGCCGGAAACTACCCGAGTCGCCCCGTTCGAGTGCCTCACCCATGAGCAAGAAATCCGGCAAGAAGATCAGCGAGAAGGAAAAAGCCCGCCGCGCGGCGGCCGCCGCCCAATCGCACAGCGACGCGCATGCCGACGTCAAGAAAGTCACGGTCAAGGATTCGCATACGGAGCTGACAAAGCCGCGGCTGATGCGCCACCAGGGCCGCTGATCCGGGCCGTCAGGTTGCCGCGCGCGGATACAGGATCATCTGCGTGCAGCGGAATGCGGCCAGAAGTTTGCCGGTCTCGTCGTTGGTGACGGTCGCGTCCCAGACTTGTGTCGTCCGGCCGCCATGAAGCATCTCGGCGACGCACCGGATGGCGCCGGAACCCAGCGTCCCCATGAAATTGCATTTGAGTTCGACGGTGGTGAAAGCGCTCGCGCCGTCCGGCCAGACGGTGCTGACCCCGTAGGCGCACAGCGTATCGGCCAGAGCGACGATGGCAGGTGCCCAGAGCGCGCCGTTGCCGGCGATCAGCTCGGGTTTGACCGGCAAGCGCCCGGTGACGCGGCCCTTCTCTACTGCCGTGACCGCGATCCCAAGCAAGTGCGGCAAGCCGCCTTTGTTCCAACCATTCATGACCTCGGGCGTCAGCGGTTCGGACATCGTCAGAGACTCACGTCGATGGTCATCCCGTCATAGGCCGGTTCGACTCTGTCCGGCAGCTCGCGTTTCAGCGCGTCATAGTCCAGGTCCAGGTGGAGATTTGTAAGGACGCTGCGGCGCGGCCTGATGCGGGCGATCCAGCAGAGCGCGGTGGCGACATTGGCATGCGTTGGGTGCGGCGCATGCCGCAACGCATCGACGATCCAGCAGTGCACGCCTTCAAGCGCTGCGAACGCCGCTTCATCCAACGCATTGACATCACTCGAATAAGCGAGGGGCCCGAAGCGGAATCCCAGCGAACGTACCTGGCCATGTTGCTGCCAGAAGGTGGACACTGTGATTGTTCCGCCAGGACCTTCGACGGCAAAATCGCGGAACGGCTCGGCGATGACATTGGCGGTCAGGATCGGCGGATAGCCGCTGCCTTCCGGTGTCTCGAAGCAATAGCCGAAACGCCGATACACCGTGTCCATCGTCCGTCTGTCGGTGTAAACATCGATGCGTTTGCGCATCAGATAGGCCACCGTCCGCAGGTCGTCGATACCATGGAGTTGGTCGGCGTGGTCATGGGTAATCAGCGCCGCATCGAGGCGCGTGACACGCGCCGAGAGGAGCTGCTCGCGCAGGTCAGGCGATGTGTCGACGAGGATCGAGGTTTCACCGCCAACATCCTTTCGCCGCACGAGAATCGAGCAGCGGCGGCGCCGGTTCTTCGGGTTTGCGGGATCGCAGGCGCCCCAATCGCCCGTCCCGTCCGCTCCGCCGATGCGCGGCACGCCCGTGGACGAGCCGCTGCCAAGGATTGTGACCTCGAGCACGGCACTCATGCCGGGCGTACGGCCCGGGAGAACAGCCGGAAGAAATTGTCTGTGGTCGCGCGCGCGAGTTCATCGACGGCGATGCCTTTCAGCTCCGCCAGCTTCTCGGCCGTGTGGGTGACGAAGGCCGGCTCGTTGCGTTTTCCGCGATACGGCATGGGCGCAAGGAACGGCGCATCGGTCTCCACAAGCAGCCGGTCCAGCGGCACTGTCTGAAGTACGGCCCGCAGCTCGTCCGATTTCTTGAATGTCATGATGCCGGAAGCGGAGATGAAAAAGCCCAGTTCGAGCGCCGCGTCGGCCAGCTTCTGCGTTCCGGTGAAGCAGTGGATCAGCCCGGTGAAGGCGCCCTGCTCCGTCTCATCGCGCAGAATATCAATGGTGTCGTCGTCGGCATCGCGGGTATGCACGATCAGCGGCAGGCCCGTTTCGCGCGCCGCCGAGATATGCGCCCGGAAGTTGCGGATCTGGTCGTCCCGCGGGCTGTGACCGTAGTAGTAATCGAGCCCGCCCTCGCCGATGCCCACCACCTTTCGGTGCCGCGCGCGTTCGATCAGCGCATCGGGACTATCAAGAGGTTCCTTCGCGGCATCGTGAGGATGGACGCCCACCGAACAGAACACATTGGCGAACTCCTCGGCGATTTCACGTATACGCGGAAATCCGGACAATCGCGTGCCGATGCTGACGCATGTGCGCACGCCGGCGGCGTCCGCGCGTCCAATAACGTCAGTAAGTTCCGGCGCAAACTCCGGAAAATCGAGATGGCAGTGGCTGTCCACGAACATGCGCCGTGGTTAGCGCGAATGGCTCGCAATGGCAAACTTCGCCTATCGGATATGGCCGCCGTGTAGCCAGCGCCGGTTTCTCACGCGGAGACGCGGAGGTCTGGGGTGTTCGAACATCGCCGGGGTCACGCCGATCGCTGGGTGAATAACAAGCGCGCATCGCGCGCCAAGCTGAATTGTGGTTTTTGGGTGCTGGCCATTCTACATAGCGGTAACTCGAGCATCTCCGCGCCTCGGCGTCTCCGCGTGAGATACCTCGTTAAATCGCCCCACGTTTCGCCGTGTCCGACAGCGCGCGCGACGCCGACAGGATCGTCTGGCGCGGTTCCAGGTGCAGCCCATCGGTGCGGCGGAACGACGAGTGTAGTTTTTCGCTGAGTTCTACCCAATACCTCAGGTTGCCGCCGCCACTGCGGGCGCGGGCACGTATGCGCTCCGACAGCGCCTGAACGAGATACTGACCGAACGAGTCGACACCATCGTCCATCCGCGCGATTTTCTCTGCCAGCGCCAGTGTTGCAGTGAAGTCCGGACTGGCTGCGCGGTCGAGGAGCCGTTCGGCGTCGGTCGCGATGGCCATGCCATTGTCGCCGGCCAGTTTCAATGCCGCGCCGATCGAGCCGCACACCAGTTTCACGATGGAGGCGCGCTCCGTCTTTGAAAGCTCCGGCAGGCGACGTTCCAGCTCCGCCTCGACGTCTGCGTCGGCGAGCGGTTTCAGATCGAGGCGCTGGCAGCGCGATCGGATGGTCGGCAACAGCCGCGCCGGCGCGTTCGACAGAACCAACAGCATCGCACGCGCCGGCGGCTCTTCGAGAATCTTGAGCAGCGCATTCGCCGCCGCATCGTTCATGTCGTCGGCCGTGTCGATGATCGCAATGCGCCAGCCGCCGGCGCCGGAGGTCAATCCGAAGAAGCCGCCGAGCCGTCTGATCTCGTCGACACCGAGGACGGTCATGGTCTTGCCGGTGTCGGGGTTGACGGCGCGCTTGAGCACAATCAGTCCGGGATGCGCGCCCGCCCTGACCTGGATGGACGCGGGATCGTTCGGAGCAACGGCCAGGTCTTCCGGTCCGCGCGCAGATGCACCGTACGCCAGGAGATAGCGCGCGATGCGATAGGCCAGCGTTGCCTTGCCAAGGCCGGGAGCGCCCGAGATCAGCAACGCCTGCGGCGGCCGTCCGCCCCGAATGGCGCGCGACGCGCGCATGAGTGGCTCCTCGTGTCCGATCAGCGCAAAAGTTTCGCGCGGTGCGTTCGCGGAGTCCTTGACCTCGGGCGGTTCGGAGCGTGCGCGCCTTGCCATCGATCAGAGCCCAAGGCGACCGGCAACGGCCTGCCAGATCGACGCGGCAACATCGTTTTCCGGACGCGCTGCATCGATTACCACGCAGCGTTCGGGATGAGTGGCCGCGATGTCGAGAAAGGCCTTGCGCAACTGCCGGTGAAACGTGATCCCGAAGCGCTCGAATCGGGCATCTTCACGCGGGCCTGAATCGGCGCGCGATGATGTGCGCGCGAGTCCAGCATCGGGATCGATATCGAGGATGAGCGTCAGGTCGGGCACGAAACCGTTCAGAACGATATCGCTCAGCGCGTCGATGAATTTGGCTGAAACTCCGCGGCCGATTCCCTGATAGGCGTAAGTGGAATCGATGAAGCGATCGCAGATCACCCATTTCCCGTCAGTCAGCGCCGGCTTGATCTTGCGGGCGACATGATCGGCGCGAGCGGCGAAGACCAACAGAGTTTCGGCATCTCCGTCCCACTTGTCGCGTTCGCCCTGAACGAGCAGCTTGCGGATGGCTTCTGCGCCCGGCGAACCACCCGGTTCCCGCGTCAGAACGGAGGTAATGCCGCGCCATTCAAGTTCCGCCGCGAGCAACTTCGCCTGCGTGGATTTGCCCGCGCCTTCGCCGCCTTCCAGCGTGATGAAGCGGGCGCGACCCGTCATTGCCCGCTATGGCCGAAGATCAGCGCGTGCAATCCCAGATACATCCGCCCGAAGAGGCCGGCGCCGGACACTGAATTCGCCGCGTAAAGCGGAGTCTCCATGCCGGGAAAATCGGGCGCTGTGACCTTGATGACGCCGATCTGTTGCCCTTTGGCGATCGGCGCCTGTACGGGGCCGTCATAGTCCACCACGACTTTCATCCCGGCGCGCGATTCCACCTGCATCGTGACCCCGACGTTGCCGCTCACGACAAGTGGAACCGTGTTGTTGGAGCCCTGCCAGACTTCCGCCTGCCCCACCACGTCGCCGGGCTTGAACAGCTGATAGTGACGGAATTCGCGGAATGCGATGCCCAGCATGCGCGCGGCTTCTTCGCCGCGCAGCCGCACGCCGTGCCAGTCCTGCGCCGCAGGAGTCATCTTGTCGAGTTGGGGATAACGCAAGCCGTTGAGCACGAGGACCAGACGCTGACCGTTCTGTACGGCGGAAACCGTGATGCCGTAACCCGCGGCATCGGTATGACCCGTCTTCAGCCCGTCCGTGCCGGGAAACATGTCAAGTACCGAATCGCGATTCTGCTGTGTGATGCTGTGGCCGTTGCCGACATCCATCGTGAAGCTGCGCTCGGAAAAATAGTGATAATACTGCGGGTAATCGTAGATCAGGTGCCGCGCAAGTTTAGCGAGATCGACGACCGACATCATCTGTCCCGGAGGGTCAGGCAGGCCGTTCGGATTGACGAAATGGGATTGCGTCAGGCCGAGCTGCTTGGCACGGGCGTTCATCATGTCGGCAAATGATTCCACCGAACCGCCCAGAGACTCCGCGACGACCACGCACATGTCGTTGGCAGAGGCGATGATGATACCCCGGATCAGGGTCTCGACCGGAATGCGTGCGCCGAGCGCCGCGAAACCCTTCGAGCCCTGCGTGCTCCACGCCCGTTGAGATACAGGGAACGTCTCGGTCAGCTTGACTCGTCCGTCCTTCAGCCGCTGGAAGAGCAGCTCGAGCGTCATGAGCTTGCTCATCGAGGCCGGCGGCGAGGGCGTGTCGGCGTTCTTCGACCAGAGGATTTGGCCCGATTCGCCGTCCATAATGACGGCGTGTTCCGCCGCCGTTTCGATCGCGGCTTGCGCCGCCGTCGTCGCGAACACAAGCGGGGCCAAGAGGAGAAGCAGCAGCGAAATCGGGCGGACGGACCGCATCTTGTAGACCTCCTGCAGGGCCTTGCTGAATTTATTGATCGACGACGATCCTGGCGTCGCTGTCGCCAAGCGCAAGCACTCTCGACAGCGCCGCATCGGCCGCACTGACGTCGTTGAATGGGCCGATCCGCACCCTATAAAGGCGCTTTCCGCCCCTGTCGATTGGAGAAATGACAAGGTCCCCAGCCGACGCGAGCCGCGCCTTTAACCTTTCGGCATTGGCGAGAATACTGAACGTACCGGCCTGCACGTAGATGCGATTGACGGCGGGAACGGGAACCTTGGTGACCTGCTGATTTTGGGTTGTCACTTGCCCGTTTGGCTGAACGATGATGGGCTGATCGGAGGCGACCTGCTGGGTCGGCGGCACCTTTGCAAATGCGTGGGGTGATTCGGACGCGATCCCCGGGACGGGGTCGAGAGAGGCCATCTGCACATCACCCTTCGGAACGGGAGGCAGCGTATCGGCCACCTCGTCCGGAGGACCCGACGGCATGGTTCCGTTCAGGAGCGGCGCCCGCGAGACGTAGGTCACCCGCACCTTCGCTGTTCCGACACCGTAAAATCCCAGCAGCTGGGCCGCCCGCGCTGACAGATCGATGATTCGCCCTCGCGCGTAGGGACCGCGGTCGTTGACACGCACGACGATGGAGCGGCCATTGTCGAGATTGGTAACCCGCACATTTACGGGCATGGGCAAGGTGCGGTGCGCCGCAGTCACTGCAGTCGAATCGAACACTTCTCCGTTCGCGGTTCGTTTGCCGTGGAACGTTGGGCCATACCAGGACGCGATTCCCGTTTCGTCGTAGTCAGGCTCTTCGCGCGGGTAATACCAGGTGCCGTCGATCTGGTAGGGATTGCCGATCTTGTAGATTCCAGCGCTGGGCGGAATGCTGACGACCGGCGGAGGTGCTTCCCGATGCGTCGCGCAGGCCGCGGCGAGAACAACCGGCGCCACAACGGCAAGCAGTCGACGTGCGTTTTTCAGCATTCCCCGGACCGACCCTTCGACGAAGGTGAAGCCTAATCCCGCAACGACGGCGGCTCAACGCCACGAAGTCTGTACGCCACATGAAACTTTTGTCGTGTGCGGACGAATTGGTGGGGCATGCCAGACATCAGGGGCAGGACGGATTGCCATCGCCGGCTTCGATCGACACCGCGTAGAGGTGCACTTTGAGCGCCCCGGAGGTAGACAATTGCAGCGGCGCCTGGACATTGCGCAAATCCGCTCCTGGACCGCGGAAGCACGAGAGCCTCACGGCCACGACTGTTGTCCCCTTGCTAGCAGCGCTGCGCAAGGCACGCGTGATGTCGACGGAGCCACGGCATTCTCCACCGCAGCCGATCCCCAGCGATACCGACGACGTTGGTGCTGAATCGATTTTCAACTTCAGCGTCAAAGCCATGTCGGCATCGGTTTCGCGCACAAGGTTGAGCGCCGGTCCGATGGCCGCCAGCGTCGCCTGCGCATTGCCGCGCCAAACAGCTGCCGTGGAGCTCGACATGGGCTCGACATCGAGCGATTTGTTGGGGAGCATGGCAGCGCCTGCCCCCACAGGAACCGTGACGCCGTTCGAATAAAGCAACAGCTTCCACGGATCCTGCGCTCGGCCGGCATCAACAAATTGATCCATGTCGGTTGCGGTCGCGACGAGCATCGGCGCCTCGGGCAGAATGCCGATATCGGCGGGCTTGGCGTAGGTCAGCCCGTATCCGAGCGGGAACTGCGGATAATAGGGCTCGGTGTCTTCGTTGAGTGGCGTTTGCTCGGGGCCGCGCGGCCAGGAATACCCGAGGGTGCCACGGAAATCGTACGCGATCGTTCCATCAGCTTTGCGGAACAGCATGTCGGCGATGCCGGCGCCTTCCGAACCAGGCAGCCAGGCTGCAATAAATGCGTCTGAGGCATTGATCTCCGGCGACACATAGAGCGGCCGCCCGGATATGAAAATGCTGACGACGGGAATGTGCGCCGCCTTCAGGCTTTGCAGCAGTCTCAGGTCGCGCCGGTTTCCGGATTCGAAATCGACATTGGCGCGGTCGCCCTGGAATTCTGCATATGGATTTTCGCCGAACACGACGATGGCGACATCGGGCCGCTTACGATAGCTGCCATTGTCGTTCAATGTCGCCGTTCCGCCGGCTGCCTGAACCGTGTCGCGGATGGCCTCGAAGATGGTCTGGCCGTTGGGGAAATCTGCGCGCGTATTGCCGTCGCCCTGCCAGGAGATGGTCCATCCGCCGCATTGCTTGGGCAGATTGTCCGCGCCGTCGCCAGCGACGAGCACTTGCAGATGCGGCGACAGGGGCAGAATTTGCTTTTCATTCTTCAGGAGCACCAGCGATTCCCGCACTGCTTGCCGCGCAATGGCGCGATGCTCCGGCGAGCCCAGCTGGTTCCACTCTCCCGCGAACGGTCGCGCCGATGGTTTCCCTTCGGTGAAGAATCCGGCGCGCACTTTCACGCGCAGAATCCGGGTCACGGCTTCATCGAGCCGCGTCACGGGAATGACGCCCGCATGCACCTGCTGGAGCAGGTTTTCGTATAGTCCCTTCCAGCCGTCCGGCGCCATGTACATGTCGACGCCGGCGAGAAATGCCTGCGGGCAGTTCGTGTTGCTGCAACCCGGCAGTTGCGCGTAGCCGTTCCAGTCGCCGATAACGAATCCGTTGAAGCCGAGACGATCAACGAGCACGTCCGTCAGCAGACCGTGATTGCCGTGCGATTTCTGCTCGCGCCAGCTGGAGTACGATGCCATGACCGTTTGTACGCCGGCGCCGATCGCGGCTTCATACGGCGGCGCGAATATGTCCTTCAGCGCAGTCTCGCCGTAAAGGTTGTCGCCCTGATCGACGCCGTTGTCCGTGCCGCCGTCGCCGAGAAAATGCTTTGCCGTCGCCATGACATGCGGGCTGACCATGAAATCGGGGGCGCCGGGAATGCCCTGCAACCCCTGCACCATCGCGGCCGCATTCTCGCTGACTAGCTCCGGCTCTTCGCCATAACCTTCATAAGTCCGTCCCCAGCGATGGTCGCGCACCACGGCAACCACCGGCGCAAAGGTCCAGTCCGCTCCGACGACCCGCATTTCCGTTGCGGTGACTTCGCCGATCTTCCTCACGAGATCCGGATCGTGCATCGCGCCAATGCCGATGTTGTGCGGAAAGATGGTAGCGCCGACGATCTTGGCGTTGCCGTGCACGGCATCAAAGCCCCAGATCATCGGAATGGGCGGATGCCCCGGCGCCACATCGGTGGAAGCCTCGTACATTGCGTCGGCATTCTTGAGCCAGAGCGGCGGCGGCGCCTTGTCGGTCGAATTCGGGCCCGAGCCGCCGCCATTCAACACCGAGCCGAAATGATAGGTGCGGATGTCCTGCAGGGTGACGGAGTTGACGTCGGGTTCGATGACCTGGCCGATCTTGTCTTCAACCGACATGCGCGCGAGCATCGAGGCGACCTGGGCATCGATCTGGGGATCTTCGCGAACGCCGCTCGTGCTCTGTGGCCAGAGGTCTGGATGGACATCGGTCGAGGTGGCCGGCGACGACTCGAACACCCGGGGTTGCGCCAACGTTGCCGTGCTTACCGCCAGTGATGCCGCCGACAAAAACAGCACCCCGACCGCACATTTAACGTGTCCGGTAAATTGCCGCATGCGCTGCCCCGCGAAGTCCTTGGTGATTGCCTGACCGCTATATGCCCCATGCGGCGGCAAATGGGCAGTCTCACCAGGCCATCCCGGTCTCGATGGACGCGCGCGCGCCGTCGGGAGGGTCGGTCCGGGGGGCAAGACACCGGTCGTGGACCGCGCCAGAAGCCGCGGCAGTTCGTGCCAATCGAAGTAGGGGGCAACGAGCAAATTTGCTTCGTGTTTTGCGCGGGAACCCAAGACTTCACCAATCGACGGTATGCCGCTTAGCCATTTGGTAACCACGATCATCTAAATGTTGAAGGATCGAGCAACTGCCAGTGCCGCGCTGCGTGAATTGCAGCCCTGCAGGGGAATGCGAACGGATCGTCCTTCATGTCTGTGACCAAAGCGTCGAAGAACCCGAAAATTCAGCCGATCAAGAGCATTTTGCCCCTGGCCCGGACTCAGGTTTCGGCTGGTAACGGCGGCAGGGGCAAATCCCATTTCCCCGACAAGCGCATCCTCGTCACGGGTGGTTCGGGCTTCATCGGCTCACATTTGTGCGAACGCCTGCTTGCCGCCGACCAGGAGGTTCTCTGCGTCGACAACTTTTTCACGGGGCGGCGCCAGAACGTCGATCACCTTTTGGGGCACAGCCGATTCGAACTGCTGCGACACGACATCACGTTTCCGCTCTATGTTGAGGTGGATCAGGTTTACAACCTCGCCTGCCCGGCTTCTCCCATCCACTATCAATTCGATCCGGTCCAAACCACCAAGACGAGCGTGGTCGGTTCAGTGAACATGCTGGGCCTCGCAAAGAGATTGCGCGTTCCGATTCTTCAGGCCTCGACGTCGGAGGTCTACGGCGATCCGACGATCCATCCGCAGCCCGAATCCTATTGGGGAAACGTCAACCCGATCGGTCCGCGCGCGTGCTACGACGAAGGCAAGAGATGCGCGGAAACGCTATTCTTCGACTATCACCGCCAGCACAAGCTCGCGATCAAGGTCGTCCGCATCTTCAACACTTACGGACCGCGTATGCATCCGCGCGACGGCCGCGTAGTCTCCAACTTCATCATGCAAGCGCTTCAGGACGGCGAGATCACGCTTTACGGCTCCGGCCTGCAGACGCGCTCATTCTGTTATGTCGACGACCTTGTTGACGGTCTGATCGGCATGATGGCGACCGAGCCGGCTGTCACCGGGCCGATCAACCTTGGCAACCCAAACGAATTCACAATGCTTCAACTCGCCGAACTCGTGAAGAATCTGACCGGCTCGAAATCGCAGATCGTGCACCGGCCGCTTCCCGCCGACGATCCCAGGCAACGCAAGCCCGACATCGCCGCCGCTATGGAAATCCTGCGCTGGCAGCCGGCGGTAGCGCTTGAAGACGGTCTCATGCGGACCATTGCGTATTTTGACGAGTTGTTGAGCGCGACGG
>JBEKLN010000027.1:0-51928 GCA_050010175.1 Rhizomicrobium sp. | reverse complement strand
TCGGAGGCTCACAGGACGAAAGCGGGTTCAGAAGAAGATCGACTAATTGGGCGGGTGGCGGGGAGCTTTGGGATCAGTGTTCACTTTTTTTCTGGTCATGAGGCGGACGGGAATCGGCAAGGTTCGGTGTTGTGCGGGAAGAGTCATCGAGAGGTTGTGCGGTGGAAAGGTGCTGAAGGAGGCGGATGATTTTGGTTGGGTTGAGTGGGGTTAGCTCGACTTGGTTTTGAGATCGTGCTGAACTGGATAAAGGGAGGCGGAGGGCAAATACGGGAGGCAGCAAGTTGGGTGCGGGATACCCGCACCACGCCTTTCGACCGCCCGCGTGGCGGCCGTCTCAAGGCTCACTTGGCAAGGGGTGGTCCACCCCGTTGCATCCCCCTTCTTCCGCTGGCCGCGCGCATCCTGCGGCCAGCGAACACGAATACGCGTTAGGGGCGATTCTCGCCGAAAGCATACCACGGGGAGCCCTCGTGACCGAGGCGCCGAAGTCAAAAATCCGGCATGGCAGCGAGAAGCGCCAGCGAAAATTTTCGGTGCGGGTGCGGCTCGACGCGGCCGAGCGCGATAAGTTGGCGACCAAGTCCGAGGAAAGCGGCCTGAGCGTTCCGGCCTATTTACGGGCATGCGCCCTGGGGACAGCGGGGCCGCGCGCGCGTCGTCGGCCGCCCGTCGAACGCGCAATGTTGGCCCGCGCAAGCGCCGACCTAAACCGCGTTGGTAACAACCTCAATCAGATCGCGAAGGGTATAAATCAGTCGGCTCTCGCCGGCTGGCCCGAGCATGAAGGCCAGGCCATATCGGATGAGGTGTTGCGTTCGGTCAAAGAGGCCAGCGGCGAGCTTCTTTCTATCCTCGCCCAAATTCGCCGGGCTCTTGGCTATGATAGCGAAGGGTAACATTTTCACCGGCGGCAAGAAGCTCGCCGACTATCTCACCACCGGCAAGGAAGGCGAGCGCGCCGAGCTGGCTGAGTTGCGCGGCTTCGCCAGCGACAACATCCGTGACGCTTTTACCGACATTGAAATTCAGGCGGAGGCGACCCGCTGCGAGAAGCCCTTTTTTCACGCCTATATCCGTCTTCCGGACCATGAATCGCTGACCCGCGAGCAGTCGCTCTACGTCGCCGATAGATTCGAATCCAAGCTCGGGTTTGACGGCCAGTCGCGCGCCATCGCCTTCCACCACTACGACGACGGCACCACGCACATGCACATCGCGTGGTCCCGCATTGACACTGAGAACGAGTGCGCCATCGACCCGGGCCTCTACAAGAACAAGATGAAGGAGCTTTGCCGCGAGCTGGAGGTTGAGCTTGGCCTGACCCAAGTGAAGAACGAGCGCGAACAGGGCGAAAAGACGCGTTCGGCCAGCCGCGACGAATTCGAGCAATCTCGACGCCTCGGCACAAATCTCAAGGAAATTCGGGAAGGTATTCGCGAGTGCCTGGATGACACGAAGGCTGGGATGGACTTCCGGCAGGCACTCCAAGAAGAGGACCTTATGCTAACGCAGGGTGATCGACGGGATTTCGTCGTTGTCGATCGCGAAGGCGGCACGCATGCCCTCGGCAAGCGTATTACCGGCCTCACGGCTGCGGAACTCCGGGAGCGCCTTTCCGACCTCGACCGTTCGATGCTTCCAACGGTCGCTGAAGCGAAGGAATTCCAGCAAAACCGCTTCCATGCGATCACCACCGAGAAGGAAATCATAGAGTGGGAAGACAAGGTTGCCGCCGCCGGCATCGCCAAAGCCAAGGACGAAGACAAGGAGCGCCTTGAAGCGCTGGCAGGACTCAAAAAGGCCGCGCACGCGGACGACAAGACATTAGACACGAACTCGAACGCCGCTTTTTGGGCGGCCGTCCGCGCGAAACAGGACGAGCTGACCGAGGGGCGCATCGCAAAGGGCGACAAGAAACGAGGTGAGGAGATCGCGCGTGCCACGCCCGATTCTTTGCCTCCGCTCGAAAAACCTCTCAGCAGTGGACTTCACGTTGCCTCCAATGTGCTCGGAAGCGTCGTCATGGCGCTCGAAGATTTTTGCGATGGCCTTATCGACATGTTCGCCGGCACGACGCAGCCTCGGGAAATCACGGAAGTCGAGTTTGCATCGAGCGCCGAGGCGCGCGCGGAGTACCGCAAACAACAGGCGGCCGAACGAGACGCCGCGCAAGCCCGGTCGGAAGCCCTCGACCGGTTGCGCGATGACATCGAGAAAGGGCACCACCTCGACGCTGGCGCTCTGCGAAATCTTGCGCCGGCAGATATTTTGAACATCAAAGCGAGGGGTGACTCGCACTTAATACAGATCATCGAAGATCACGAGAAGGAAAAGGAGCGCGAGAACGTGCAGGGCGGACGCGAACGCGAGCGATGACGGTTTACGCGATTGGCCCCCTCGGATCGTCCCACAAACCTTTGAGCGTTGGGTCCTCCCAATAGGGAACGCGATCAGCGATTATTGGACGCGTTCCTTGCGGCAATAGCAGCATCTTGCCCATCGTGACAATCCCACCGGGGCTTTCGGGCGGCCTTTGGTCGCCGCCGGCAAATTTCAGCATAATTTCGTCAGGCGTTAGAAGGGGCCTAACCGCTTCGCCGCGACTCTGCTTTTCGGCGATTCCATAAATGTCCTCCGACGTGCTGAGAGTTTCGACGAGTCGCCCGCCGATGAATTTCGACCAGTAGTCGGCCGTCTCGAAGTCGTCCAGATTGAACAGCACGCGCACGCCGGCATTGCCGACAAACGAGGTCCAACGACCTTTGTAGAGGTCGCGCATTTGCGCCACGTCCTGAAATACTGTGACGATTTGCACGCCGTAGCCTGCGGAGAGACCAATTGCGTTTTCGACGGTGGAGAGATGGCCAAGCGTTGCCAGCTCGTCCAGCATGAAAACGACGGGGAGAGGAGGCGGCCGAAGCTTTTCGGTCATTTCGTCAAGAGCCGAAGTCAGCACGAGACGCAGCCAGCGGCTAAACACAGGAAACTTTGGTGCCGCCAGGCACAGGAAGACCGTCATCGTGCCGGTGTGCCAATCCGCAAAATCAACCTCGTCGCCTTCGCCGGCGGCCAACAGACTTTTTGCGACATCGGGGTTGTCGAGAATTTCAGTTTCCCGCTGCGCTGTGGAAATGATCGATCCCAATTCTTTTTCTGGCGTGTTCAGGAAGGACTGTGCGAGTGCCGCGAGCATACCGCCGGCAACTTCGCTATCGACCATGGTCTTGAGCGTCGGCTTGACCCTTTCGAGGAGATACCGCCGAACTGTCACGAGGTCCTTTTTTTCCGGCGGAATATTCGGGGAGGTATAGACATGCATGATAATCGACGCGAGAAGTTGTTGGCCGGCAGCGATCCAATGATCGCGCGTATCGGCGAGCACGAGGGCCGCGGCGAGCGCTTTGCTTTCAGCCTCCATATTGTCGGGCGTAAAACGCGACAGCGGATTGAAGCGCGATTTGGGCTTCTCGGAGATCCCAAACGGGTCAAGGTAATGCACCTTCCCGTTCAGCTCGGCACGACGGCGGCCCGTGGCGCGAGCGTTCTCGCCTTTGGGATCGAGCACAAACATGGAGCCGGGGTATAGGAGCAGGCGCGGAATGATGACCGCGACGCCTTTGCCGCTGCGCGTGCTCGCCTGGATTAAAATGTGCTTTTCGGTGTTGAGGAAATACGGGCGTCCTTGCAGATAGCCGTAGGGTGCGCCGTTTGGGTTCTGCAATGCTGTTGTTTCATCAGTCGTGGCGAAACGGGAACCCTTGCTGTCGTCAGGAACGTCGGGAACGGAATCGTGCCGAAGCCAGTGCTGAAGACGCATGATGTAGTCGGCAAGGCCCTGCTTTTTTTGCTGCCGGATTTGCGCTTCCTTCTGTTGCTCGTCGATGTAATCGAAAATGCGAACGGGCAAGCGTAGAAGGAAAATGAATGCCCAAGTGGCGACCCAGATGATCGCGCCAAGCACCAAGACAGTGAGAGTGCCCACCAAGGGCAGCAGTAGAGGCGGGACGACGAAGAATAGTCCTTGCAACCAATCTGGCAGGCCAAGGAAGACGCTTCCTACTACGTACAAGAACCACGTCGCAGGATAGCCCACGACCGTCACGCTGCACAGAATGAACCACGTGAAGGCGCGATTGTCCCGCCACCTGTCGGGACGCATGCCGATGACGAAGATGATCGCCATCGCCAAAAGCGGCCACACCGACAACCAAGTCAGAAGAAAATTGAGCGGCGGTAGATGATGTGTGCGCCAGAGTACGCCGTAGTTACCCCAATTGACGCCGAGGATTTCCAATACAAGACCGACCCAGAGACACCAGGTGGCGACCCGCCAAGCCCACCAGCGCGGCCGCATCTTGTGCCCGGCCCATTCCATGCCATTCATCGTCCAGACGACGCCGCCCCAGATCGCGAGGCCGTAGACCCCGAGCACGTAGAGGGGGAACCCGCCTGCCAAACCCGGAAACTGAGAGATACCCCAGCGGCCTATCGCGAGGCCGAGGATGCCAATCGCGGCGAAGGCGATAACGAAGAAGAAGACCGCCTTCATGCCCTTTAGGGCAACGTCACCCCAATCGGTGTCCGCGAATTCCTCGCGCCAGCTCTGCTCAATCCACTTCGCAGCCACTTGAATGACTCGCCATGCCTGCGCTGCGAGTTGGCCGAAACGTGATCCCCATGAAGGATTGTCGCTCATCGCTTTCCCCGGATGTGCCGGCCGAACAGGGTTCGACCGTCTGCCCCTTGGCCGATCTTAGGACACGACGGAGGGGTTTCGGACAGCGAAATTCGTCATGTCCACGGTCGGTATCGCTCGAAATCACCTCTCGCTGGAGGACTGCCGTCACGCTTGCAGCAACCGTTTTGGCGTCGCAAAGCTGACTACACCGCCAGCCCTACTCAAGCGACTTTCACTCGCGCCAACAGTCCCTGAATGGCGAGCCGACCGCCGCCGTGCGGCCGGCGTTGTCGGCGTTGACGGCAGCCTTCCTCGAAACGCGAAACGGCCCGCGACCGCACCGTTGGCGTGTTCGCTCCCATCGGCCTTGAACCGTAGGATTTCTGCCGTTTTTCGCAATCCTGTAGCCAAAAAATGGCTGTCTGGTATGCCTTACGGCTCCGAGATTGAATTTTCTGCCCTCAGCTAGGTGTCCAATGATCCCCACAGCGTTCCAAGCTTCCATCAGGACGGGCTGAATGCCCAAGCGAAGCAGTTCCACTGGCAGCGAGCTTTTTATCGTTGATAACAGCAATGAGGACTGGAAGGTCCTGCGGTATCTTCATGATTGGTGCCAGTTATCAAAATCCATCGATATCGCCACGGGGTACTTCGAGATTGGTTCCCTCTTAGCCTTGGAGGGTGAATGGCAGAAAGTCGATAAGATACGCATCCTCATGGGAGATGAAGTGTCTCGCCGCACCAAGAATGCCTTCGCGGCGGGTCTCGCTCAAGTTAAGCAGCGCCTTGATCTCAGTCTCGAAACCGAAAAAGAAAAAAATAGCTTTCTCAACGGTGTGTCCGGAATCGTCGAAGCGATCCGTTCGGGGAAGATTTCCTGCCGCGTGTACCGGAAGGATAAATTTCACGCAAAAGCGTACATCACCCACGCCCGTCTAGAAGTTGTCGGTTCGTCGGCTCTAGTCGGCTCAGCAAATTTTACCTTTCCCGGCCTCACGGAAAATATAGAGCTTAACGTCCAGATCACCGGGCAGCCGGTTTCCGTCTTGCAAGAATGGTACGAGGAACATTGGGCCGACGCGGAAGATGTTACCGAAGAAATACTGACAACCATTGAGCGTCACACGCGGGCATATCTGCCTTTCGATGTTTATACCAAGGCGTTGCACGAGTTTTTTCGCGGCCACGAGATGACGGCCAGCGAATGGGAAGAGACCCGCTCCAAGATGTTCTCGCATCTCGACCGTTATCAGAAGGAGGCCTATTGGGCGCTCATGAAGATCGCGCGCCAGTATAGCGGTGGCTTCTTGTGCGATGGTGTCGGTCTCGGCAAGACCTTCGTCGGTTTGATGCTCATCGAGCGGCTCATCCTGCACGAAGGCAAACGCGTGGTTCTCTTCGCGCCGAAGGCGGCAAAAGAGGCTGTATGGGAGCCCCACCTGCGTGACTGGTTACCTCACATTGGCGGAGTTAGCGGCGGGGGAGATTTTAGCAACCTCGCGGTCTTCAGCCATACCGACCTAAACCGAAAAGGCGAATTCCCCGCGCGCTTCCGGCGCATCACAGAGCTAGCCGACATTGTCCTGATCGATGAGGCCCATCACTTCCGAAACCCGGGTCAGCAGGGCAACGGCCCGGACGACGACGACCGTTCGCGCTACTACAAGCTCTACGACGTATTGGACGGCTCCGTTCGCCCCAAGACGTTGTTCATGCTCACGGCTACGCCGATCAACAATCGTCTAAGCGATTTTCGGCATATGACTGAACTCTTTACGCGAAAAGACGAGACCTATTTCGCACGTACACTAGGCGTCAACAACTTGCGAGCGCATTTCAATAATATGGAAAAGGCTCTCAGGAAGCGTCTCGGAGGTGATGGGGTCGATATCGCGGAGAACATCGTCGAAGTGCAAGAAAGTTTGACAAGCGATGAAATTTTTCGTCACTTGGTCGTTCAGCGCAGTCGTGCATACGCGCGCGAAAGCCAAATCCGTGAAAGCCGGACGGCTGCGGTTTTCCCCGAACGCAGGCCACCCATCGTCGCAGACTATTCCATTCGGCAGACCTATGGCCGTTTGCTCGATCTATTGGAAAAGGCGTTCGAGCGGAAGGACCCGCTGTTCTCTCTGCCGATTTACTACCCCCTCGCCTATTACAAGGGAGACGATAAGACTATCGATCCCTTCGAACAAAATCGGCAGGAACAGGTTGTCGGTCTAATTCGCACCAACTTTCTGAAGCGCTTTGAAAGTTCTGTAGCGGCATTTGAATTTTCCTGCGACCGTTTGACGAGAAAGCTGCTTGCGTTCTTGGAAGTGCACAGCGAAACGGACTCCGAAAAGAAACGTCTTGATCGGTGGAAACATCAGAACGCGGAGGTGCTCAACTACGTCGCACACCGACAATACGAACTATGGAAGGGTGACGACGCAGAAGACGCGGACGAAGACATAGTTCCCGAAGAACTTCTTGCGTCGGTTAAGAAGCTTGGCCGTGATCAGTATGAAGTTGTCGAGATGATGCAGGAGACGTTTCTCGATCTTGACCAGATCGTTAGTTTTCTCGAGGAAGCCAAGAAGTTCGAACCCCGGCACGACGACAAGCTAAAGAAACTAATCCGGCTCCTTAATTCGAAGGAGCTAGAGAACCAAAAAGTCTTAATATTTACGGAGTTTGCGGACACCGCACGATACCTGTTCAGACAACTTTCGGAGGCCGGAATTGAGGGCGTTGGGCAGGTTGACAGCGCAACGAAGGGTAATCGTGCCGAAATTCTGCAACGCTTTTCACCTTACTATAACGGTACGGACTCGGCGACGCTGCACAAGCAAGGAAAGCACGAAATCCGAGTTCTAGTATCCACCGACGTTTTGTCTGAAGGTTTGAATCTCCAAGACGCAAGCCGGATGATAAACTACGACATCCATTGGAATCCTGTTCGTCTCATGCAGCGGATTGGCCGCGTGGATCGGCGTATGAACCCCACAATAGAGGACGCATTGGTCCGTGATCACCCAGAGGCCGCCTCATCTCGCGGCAAGGTATCCTTCTGGAATTTTCTGCCGCCTGACGAACTTAACGCGTTGCTGACCCTCTATACCAAGGTCACTCAGAAGACGTTGTTGATTTCGAAAACCCTTGGCATTGAGGGCAAGAAATTGTTCACGCCGGATGACGACTTTGCAGCGCTCAAGGAATTTAATCACGCTTATGAGGGTACGAAGTCAGCCATCGAGGAAATGCACCTTGAGTATCAGGCGCTGATACAGGATCACCCAGAGCTAGCCGACCGCCTAAGCGCACTTCCTGGGGCGTTCTTTAGCGGACGGAAGCGTCCCGCCAAAGGAACCTGCGGCGTTTTCTTTTGCTACGCCCTTCCAGCGCTGGACAAAGAGACCGGCGAGTTCACCGAGCAAGCTGGCACGACAAGATGGTATCTCTATCAGACGGATGCCAACACCATTCTGGAGGACCCCGGCGAGATTATCGGGAGCCTCCGGTGCAAAGCGAACACGCCTCGACGTTGCGTCACGGAAGAGAAGCGGCTCAAGGACATTCGGGCGGATGTACTAAAGCACATCAAAGACACGTACTTGAAACGAGTGGATGCGCCGGTGGGCGTAAAGCCCGTGCTCAAATGCTGGATGGAAATCAACGATGGCTAATACGATCTCGCACCAGCGCGACGCACTTAGAAATATCCGTACATTCCCTCAACTCGTCAAGTTTCTCCGTGACGAGCTAGAGTGGCCAATCGCGTCTGAGAACTTTGAGGAGCTGACCTTCGATTACACGCCCGAAGAGCTAGGCATTGACAGCGCAAACGCCGCGAAAATTCAGGAGATCAAGCGGCTTCGTCCGCTTGCTGCCGGTCAACCATGGGGCATCTTCTTTGTAAAGTTTGAACCCAAACGATTACCCGTCGTTGCTCTGCGACGCGTTCTGAGCCGCGTGGTACTGAAGAAGCGCGCGTCCGCCAACAGCGCTGACCGTGCCGCTTGGCAGGCGGATGACCTTCTTTTCATATCCAATTACGGAGAAGGCACCGAGCGGCAGATCAGCTTCGCTCACTTTTCACAAGATGGAGAGAAAGCCGATTTGCCCACGCTAAAGGTACTCGGATGGGACAATCGTGACACTCCGCTTCATCTCGATGACGTTGCCGGAACCCTCCACGAAAAGCTTTCATGGCCGGACGATGACAGGAACTCCAAGCGCTGGCGCGACCAATGGAAGTCCGCCTTCACACTCCGTCATGGAGAGGTCATCTCAACATCGAAGGACCTCGCCGTCCGACTGGCCGATCTAGCGCGTACCATACGCGACCGCATTCAAGCGGTCTTGAAGATCGAGACGGAGAACGGCCCGCTAACGAAGCTCATGAAGGCCTTTCGGCAAGCCTTAATTCACGACCTCAGTGCCGAGGACTTCGCAGACATGTACGCGCAGACAATCGCTTACGGATTGCTTTCTGCGCGGGTCGCGAACCCGGCCCACGACACGGCCGACGCCGTTGCAACGCATATCCCGGTGACCAATCCTTTCCTAAAGGAGTTGATGGAAACATTTTTGCACATCGGCGGACGCAAGCATAAGCAGCGCGGTGGCAACGGTATTGACTTCGATGAACTTGGTGTGAGCGAGGTTGTTGAATTGTTAGACGCGGCAAAGATGGAGGCTGTTGTCCGCGACTTCGGCGACCGAAACCGCGATGAGGACCCAGTAATTCATTTTTACGAGCTTTTCCTTAAGGAGTATGATGCGAGAAAGCGCATGCAGCGTGGCGTTTTCTACACACCGCAGCCTGTCGTGTCATACATCGTTCGAAGCGTCCATGAACTTCTGCAATCGGAATTTGGCCTTGAAGACGGTCTTGCCTCCACTGTCACATGGGGCGAGATAGCGGAAAGTAATGCTCGGGTGAAAAAGCCCGAAGGTGCAAACCCAGCAGGACCATTCGTCGCTATTCTCGATCCTGCCACCGGTACTGCCACCTTCCTCGTTGAAGTTATCGACGTAATCCACCGTACTTTGACTGTAAAATGGAAGGGCCAGCGCCTTACTGACGCACAGCAGCGCAACGCGTGGAATGACTATGTACCAAAGCATCTCCTGCCGCGTCTGTACGGGTACGAATTATTGATGGCTCCGTATGCCATCGCCCACATGAAAATTGGCCTCAAGCTCTATGAGACTGGCTACAATTTCGAAAGTGACGAGCGCGCTCGCATCTACCTCACCAATGCTCTTGAACCGCCGAGCGATGACAATAAGCAGCGTGAATTCGCACAGTGGGCGCCTGCACTCGCGCGCGAAGCGCAGGCTGTTAATGCCGTCAAACGTGAACACCGCTTCACGGTGGTCATTGGCAATCCACCGTATGCTGGCATCTCGTCTAATATGACCGAGCACGCGCAGAAAATTGTGGACGCTTACAGAATTGTGGACGGCGAAGCACTCAATGAACGCAAGTTATGGCTGCAAGACGATTATGTGAAGTTCACACGCACGGCGCAAATAACACTTGAAAATACGGGTAGCGGCATACTCGGCTACATCACAAATCACGGGTACCTCGATAACCCAACGTTTCGCGGGATGAGGCAAAGCCTCATGACAACGTTCCAGCGAGTCCGCGTGCTCGATCTTCACGGCAACGCGAATAAGAAAGAACAATCACCCAACGGTTCGGATGACAAAAACGTTTTTGATATCCGACAGGGTGTTGCCATATGTCTGGCCACTCGCAATGGAGCAAAACCTTCTGTGGAACACGCTGATCTCTGGGGTACTCGGGAGGTCAAATACCTATGGCTCTCCTCTCACAGCGTCACTGATACTCCATTTAGCTTACTTGGCCCTGACTCTCCTTACTACTTCTTCGAGCCGCAGAATACGGATCGACGCGCCGAATACGATAGAGGCTGGAAGATTAACGAAGCGATGCCGGTGAATAGTGCAGGATTTATCACAGCACGCGACCATTTCGTTATAGACTTCGACCGCAACACGCTTCTTACGCGCATCGCAGACTTTGCCGATCCAACACTCTCCGATGCTAAGGTCCGCGCGAAATATTTCGCGGGTCACGGTTCCGACAAATACCCGGACGGAGACACGCGCGGTTGGAAGGTTCCTGCAGCCCGCCTCCAGGTTCGGGCAGATAAGGCTTGGCGGACGCGGGTGCGCACCTGTCTCTATCGTCCTTTTGATGAGCGAGAAGTGTATTGGACTGATTGGATGGTCGATTGGCCGAGACCGGATTTGACCCGCAACTTGGACTTGAAAGGAAACAAGGCGCTTATAACAACTAGAATCACCAAGGACCTGTTCTCAGTTTTTGTGACGACGAACCCGCCCGGACACAAGAGTGTTGGCGCATATGACGTCAACTACGTCTTTCCTCTAATGAGCGCTCCCACGGCGGGACGCCAAGGATCATTGATCGACGAAGACTCTAGGCCGCAACCGAATTTTTCTCCCAAATTCCTTAAGGCAATAGCCGCAACGCTTCAACTCCCCCAGCAACGTGATTTCGACTTACCCCTGGGCCTCTCACAGGACGACATTTTTCACTATGTGTACGCAGTATTTCATAGCCCTGGCTATGGGAGTCGGTATGCGGAATTCCTCAAGAACGATTTTCCGCGACTGCCGCTCACCCCCAGCGTGGAGTTGTTCCGGGCGCTGGCTCAGCTCGGGACCGAACTCGTTGGACTGCACCTGATGGAATCCCCTGCGCTTGAGAAATCGTCCTGCATTTATCGCGGCACAACGAATCCCGAGGTTGGAAAGATCTCTTTTGGAAGCGACACAGTCTGGCTCGACAAGGAGCAGACGTGTGGCTTTAAGGGTGTGCCCGAGTCTGTATGGAATTTCCACATCGGCGGTTATCAGGTCTGCGAAAAATGGCTTAAAGATCGTAGGAGGCGCACTCTGTCGAAGGACGACATTGTTCACTACCAAAAGATCGTCGTCGCGTTAGACGAGACCATCCGGCTGATGGATATGATTGATGAAGTCATCGAGAAATATGGCGGCTGGCCGAACGCATTTCTTAGGGAGGCTGAAAAGCACTTAACTGGCTAACTGAATGCGACTATTTTGCGTTTACACACAATGTACAAATTGCGGCGCTGAAAGCTATTTATCGGCTGGACGGGTTGTGCGCGCCATTGGCAAACCATTGACCGAACATACGGCCGCAACAATATCTCGCGCTACACCTTGTAACGCGTGCGGGTCTAATAAACTCGACGTTTATTTTCCGCACGACAAGACGCCAATCGTAATAGCGAGCAAGACCCCTTGCTGCCGTATTTGTGGCAATTACATCCCGGAAAAGCTCCTGTACTCCTTCCCGTTGGCTGATTTCTGTCCGCTTTGTGTGGCGGACGGTGGTATATCGGCTTCGCAAATTGTTGCTGCCTATGGGCAGCTCGCGCCGGTTTATGGCAAATCTGTGGCTGGTGAGGCATACCGATTCATGGCGCTGCAATTGTGGTTGGGGGGAGATGATGCCTCACGTATGAAGTGGTTGCGGAAGGCCGTCACAGAGCGTGATTCTGGTGCGGGTCAGACGTTGGGAGACATTCTCTCTCATTCGAATGACCAAACCGAATTGTCCGAAGCAGTTGCGGCATATGAAATAGCTGTGGAGGAGACCGGGAGATCACATGGCGAGGGGTACGCTGAAAGACGACTCGCCGAGATGCTCTTTCACGGTAAAGGATGCGCTGCTGATCCTGAACGAGCTTTGGCGTTAATGCTTGCTGCCGCAGACAAGGGAAATTCCACAGCCCTCTCCGAGCTTGGGAGGCTTTATTTCGATGGCAGGTGTGGTCTCGTTGGTGACATGGAACGCGCTTTTGACTACTATAGAAGGGCCTACGAGCTGTCGCCGCAAAGCATGTCCTATAGTGCCGCCACGGCGTTGATGCTTTTGCAAGGCATTGGGACGGCAGTTGATGAAATACTCGGCACGGCAACGCTGAGACACTCAATCTCCGCCTATTGCGACGGCCCGGGCCGTGTAGATCGAGATGTCTGTTTTGTTGAGGTTATGACGGCGCTGAAATTTAAGGAGGGGCAAATCGCCGATCTTCCGTCAGCTAGAAATTATCTCGACTGGATGGTCAAGCTGCGAGTTGCCGGCGCGACCGATTTGCTGAATCGATGTGGCGGCCCATTGCCGCCCTTTCAGCCTCGTTGGGAGCTTTCACTTTGGCCCGCGCTGCCGGACAACGACAAGGTCGATCTTTGGCTCGTGAAGTCTCCCCAACGTGATCGGCTCGGTCAGCCGACAACTTTAGGACAGGTTGAGATGTTGCCAAATCGCCGATGGATCGCCACTACAGAAGTCGGAGTTGCGGTCGGAGATACCTTCGGTTCTCGGAAAGAAGCGGTTGAAGCTTTGGCACAGGCGGTGGAGTGCGACGCGCCTTACCTTGGCGCACGCTAGACGACCAGGAGAGATTGTAATCCGCGATATAGTACTGATCGAGCGCGCCTGAATTGCCGGTTCTTCGCGCACTCTTTTCTGAATCACCGTCCTAGCGCAGGGGAAAATGACGGCTAGTCGCTACGTTCTGGCCCGCACCACTCACGTTCTGCGATCTTGACGGCTTAAAGCCGTTCATTGCCGCAAGGCTACTGAAGTTGCGTCCTCAACCCTCTCGGCGACAGGGGGAGCCGACAGCATCTCCTCCAGAACACCAGACAGGTATCCGTTTCGCTCGGTCTCCAACCCGTCCCAGAGCGTGCGCACTTCTCGGAGCCGCGCATTCGTCACGAGCGGCTTATCCATGCGCTCGAACTGGTTGAACTGTGGCACCGGCATAACCACGCCGTGGCCACTATCAAACAGTAGATATGCGAGCAGAGCTTCCGACACTCTCACGAAGCAGCGGACGGCGTTCTCAATCTTCGTCAAATTCGGTTGAACCGCAGCGAGATCGACCCGGCCCCGTGAGCGGGGATCACCGGCATGGGCGAGGAAATTATCCGCCCAATCGACAATCGTTTCCGCCTCGGAGTCCACCATCCATTGCTGGAGCGTCTCGATGTGCTTCCTTGGAATGCGATCCGTCCGGTTTCGGTTCGCAGCGACGACACCCGACAGCTGGTCGAACATTGCATGGGCGCGTTCCGAAGTATCCCACGCATCCGGTCCCTCTCTGGCTGCCCAAAAGGGGCCACGCCCAACATGCTCGGCTACCACGCGCGCCCTGGCGGCGGCGTAGTCATACGGCAAGCCGTCGAAAGCGACGAAGTTCTCGCGCGTGAACAAACCGATATTCCGGGCGATGTCCTTGAGGAGGTTTGCCAGCGAGATAACTCCGGATCGCGGGTTATCCATCAGACGGCGGATCGCGAGGGTCTGCGTTGCGAAGTGCCCTTCGATCAGCAGTTCCATCACGAGCGGATTATTCAGCCCTCCGTCGGGCTCGACTTCGCCAGCTCGGGCAAGTGCCCGGAACCGCACATCCGCCCAAACCATCGACGAAACAGCGATGCTGATGGCATGATGCTCGTCCCATTTCAGCCAATGCAACCACTCGGCCCGTTTGGCACGAAAGGCGTCCAAAGCGCGCTTGTCGTGCACATCGCTTTCCGAAATGGCTGTCCTATAGGCGGGATCGCGCATAGTGTTTGCTCCTGGAGCCGATATAGGCCCTCCAAAGCCCTTTTGGGAGCAGAAAACGCCGAAATCCGACCAAATGCCCTACACAGTATCTGCACAGGCAAATGAGAGCAAAAATATCCCAATGTTATCAATGTGTTATTTCTGTATAATCTCCCTCAAGGGGAGGGTCGAGTAAGTCACGCGCCCAGTCAGGTTCAAACGACTTCCCTGTGTCTCTTGGCGAGCCATTCGATGGCCGAACAGACATCATGAACGATCTCCTTCTCCGCAATCGAGCGAGCGAAGATAGTCCTTCAGTTTCGCAAAGGCCCGCGCGCGGTGGCTGATGGCGTGTTTGTGGGCCGGGTCGATTTCGCCGAAGGTTTCGCTCATGCCGTCGGCGACGAAGATGGGATCGTAGCCGAAACCATTCGTGCCGCGCGGCGGAAACACCAGCGTGCCGTGTACCTCGCCTTCGAAGATGCGCACCTCGCCATGCGGTTCGGCCAGTGCCAGCGCGCAGACGAATTTCGCGGAACGGTCCGGCGATTTCGAGTCCGCAAGCTCGCGTTCGACGCGCGCCATGGCGGCTGCGAAATCTTTCGCGGGTCCGGCCCAGCGCGCGGAATAAATTCCCGGTGCGCCGTTGAGCGCGGATACCACCAAGCCGGAATCGTCTGACAGCGCCGTCAATCCCGTCGCGTCCGCCGCGGCACGCGCTTTCAGTGCCGCGTTCTCCGCGAACGTGGAACCGGTTTCGTCCGGTTCGGGCAAACCAAGTTCCGCCGCGCCTTTCACATCCAAACCGAGCGGCGCGAGCAACTCGAGAATCTCGCGGACCTTGCCGGAATTATGACTCGCGATGACGAGAGGTGTGGGGGGCATGGTGGTTCCGGTGAGTGGTGAGTGGTGAGTGGTGAGTGGTGAGTGGACTTAGAGCAGGCCATGCCCCCTTCAACCACTCACTATTCGCCACTCACTACTCACCTATTCCCTCCCCAACACCCGCTTCTGCGCCGCCACCAGTTCCGTCACGCCTTTGCGCGCCAGCCGCAGGAGTGCCGCAAATTCCTCGTCCGAAAACGGCGCACCTTCGGCCGTGCCCTGAATCTCGACAAGACCGCCGCCGCCGGTGAGCACGAAATTCGCGTCGGTCTCGGCGCTTGAATCCTCTTCGTAGTCCAGATCGAGCACGGGCGTGCCTTTCCAGATGCCGCAGGAAATGGCCGCGACATGATCCTTGATCACGGGCTTCGAGACCATGCCGACCTTTTTCATGAATTCGACGCATTGATAAAGCGCGACGAAGCCGCCGGTGATCGACGCGGTGCGGGTTCCGCCATCGGCCTGGATGACATCGCAGTCGATGACGATCTGCCGTTCGCCCAGTGCAGCCGGATCGACCACGGCGCGCAGCGAGCGGCCGACCAGCCGTTGAATCTCCTGCGTCCGGCCGGATTGTTTGCCCTGGGCGGCTTCGCGTCGCATGCGCTCATGGGTCGAGCGGGGCAGCATGCCGTATTCGGCCGTCACCCATCCCTTGCCGCTGCCTTTCAGGAAGGGCGGCGCCTTCTCCTCCAGGCTGGCGGTGACGAGCACATGGGTATCGCCGAATTTGGCCAGGCAGGAGCCTTCGGCGTGTTTGGCCGCGCCGGGCTCAAGGCTTATGCTGCGGAGTTCATCAGTTGCGCGCTTGGACGGCCGCATCGGCATCTCTTGAACTTGGTGGTTTGCGCGGTTACCTAGCCTTGCCGACTGCCGCAGTGCAACGCGCGCTGGTCTGGCTCGTTCAATTGGTCATGAAATCAGGAGGTTAACACGTGGGCGCCCCGACGCTGGATGCGGCACAGGCCAGATTACTGGCGGCCGAGCTTGGCGAGCGGCCGCGCGAAGTGTTCCGTCACCTGGTCGACGCCTTCCTGACGGCGGGCGAGCCGGTTGGTTCGCGCACGCTTTCCCAGAGGTTACCGCATTCGTTGTCCCCGGCTTCGATCCGCAATGTCATGGCGGATCTGGAGGCCATGGGCCTGCTCTACGCGCCGCATACCAGCGCGGGCCGGGTGCCCACGGAGCGGGGCCTGCGTCTGTTTGTCGACGGAATGCTGGAGATCGGCGAACTGGCGCCGGAGGAGCGCCGCACCATCGAATCCCGCGTCGCCGCCACGGGCCGAGGCATCGAGGATGTGCTGACCCAGGCGACGATGATGCTGTCGGGCCTGTCGCGCTGTGCGGGTCTCGTGGTGGCGCCCAAGGCGGATCAGGCTTTCAAACACGTCGAATTCGTCAGCGTCGCGCCCGGCAAGGCGCTCGTGATCATCGTCAGCGAAGACGGGCAGGTCGAGAACCGCTTCATCGAAATTCCCGTCGGCCTGCCGGCGTCGGCCTTGGCGGAAGCGTCCAACTATCTGAACGCGCGCCTGCGCGGGCGTACGCTCGATTCGGCGCGCGCGGAGATCGTGAGCGAGCTCGACGGCGAGCGCGCGGAGCTCGACGTGCTGACGGCGAAGATCGTCGCCGAAGGCCTGGCGACGCTGGCATCGCCCGACGGTGCGCCGCACGCGACGGAAGAAAAAGTGCTCATCGTGCGCGGCGCATCGCATCTGCTGGACACGGTGGAAGCGCAGACCGACATCGAGCGCGTGCGCACATTGTTCGACGATATCGAGCGCAAGAACGAGTTGATCCGCCTGCTGGAGCTTGCCGGAAACGGCGACGGCGTGCGCATTTTCATCGGCTCGGAGAACCGGCTGTTCAGCCTGTCCGGCTCTTCGATCATCGCCGCGCCTTATGCGAATGCGCAAGGCAAGGTCATCGGCGTCATCGGCGTTCTTGGGCCGACGCGGCTCAATTATGCGCGCATCATTCCCATGGTGGATCACACGGCAAAAGTGGTCGGCCGGCTGCTGGGCTGAGACGATTTGAGGATGAGAGAATGACAAGCGATCAGGACGATTACGTCCCCGAAACTGCAAACGGCGCCGGCGACCCGCCGGACGAAGTTGCCGCGCTGCGCCAGGAGGCGGCCGACATGCGCGAGCGCATGCTGCGCGCGCTGGCCGATGCGGAGAACACGCGTCGGAGAGCCGAGCGCGATCGCGAGGAGAGCCGCCAATATGCGGTGACCTCATTCGCACGCGATATGCTGAACGTGGCGGACAATTTCCAGCGCGCGGTCGACTCGCTGCCGGAAGGCGCACGTGCCGACCTGTCGCCGCAGGCGAAGGCCGTGATCGAGGGGATCGAAGCCACCGAACGGCAATTGCTGGGCGTGCTCGAACGCCACGGCGTACGCCGGATCGAAACGGCCGGCGCCAAGTTCGATCCCAATCTGCACCAGGCGATCGCCGAGGTGCCCGGCGAAGGCCGCCCGCCCGGCACGATCGTCAACACGGTTCAGACGGGGTACGTCATCGCCGACCGCCTGTTACGGCCCGCCATGGTGACGGTTGCCGCGCGGGATCAGTCGCCGCCGGCAAGCGGCCCCGCGCCCGGCGGCGCTCTGGATACGACGGCGTAGCTCGCCAACCGGCTCGGCAGTTGCAGTCAACATCAAGCGGCAAGCGAAGAAGCGGAGAGCGAAAGTGACTCGCTACGGACGCGTGATTGTCCGAATCGGGGGCGTCATCGCAATTGGGCTGGGCGTTGTTTCATTCTTCGTGGGGGCCATCAACAGCGCGGGGCCAGCGCAGGTTTTCATCCCGTGGGGCGTGGCTTACCTCATTCTCGGCGTGCTGATGATGTTCGCGGCAAGAAAGCTCTGAAGGAAATCAGCGACCAACGAAGAACCAAAAGGGGAAAGCGGAGAAAGAAGTTTGAACCGCCTCACGTCCTGTTTCAATCATACGGTGACGGCGGCAGCGTTGATTTTCGTTCGAAACGTGCACGGCGAACATTGCTGCTGTCGCCAAGTTCGTCGATATCTTTCCGCGATACGGTGACAGCGACAGCGCTCCCCTTCGTTCGAAATACGCGTGGTGAGCATTGGCGGTGTTGGCGAATTCACTGAGCCACAAACTGTCATGACCCGCGACTGCGGGCCATGACACATAATAGCGGGGACCCATCCGAAGACGAGTCCCCACGGCCCATCCATAGATTTTTCACGATGTCGGAAACGGTCTGTTAAGGCTGTCGGATGCACGCTGCCGCTGCGCCACGCTGGGGGGAATCGCGATGGACAAGCCGATCGGACAAAGCGTCTTCGAGAAACTGAACGATGAAGACGATATCCGGATGCCGCCGGACGCAGCGTATTTGCGCGATATCAAAACCATGCGCGATGTCGAACGCGCGCTGACGCAATTGTCCGAACGTAGAGATTAGAAACGGCTGGCATTTCGGCTCGTTGCCAAGTTCAGCACGAAGCCATCGCGCAGATCCGCGGCACGTCTTGGCGCGTCACATAGCGCAGATGGAATTCTCCGGGCAGCGCCACGCCGTCGGGATCGTCGATGTGTTTCGTCTCGGCGATGAGCACGAACTTGTCGAGCATCCGGTTGACGCCGACGTTTCTTGTCCGTGTCTGGTGAATCAGGCGCCCGATCGGAAAGAGATCGAAATAAAGCCTGAGGCGATGCGGATAGAGCGCGCTTGAGAATCCGGCTGCGCGGCGGTCCGGATCGATGATGTGCCAATGCGAGTAGTTCACGTCTGCCGCGTAGCGATTGAGCAGCGTGTAGCCCACGAGCGCGCCGTCGAGCTTTATCGCGAAGGCGATGGTTCGCTGGTCGGGACTGCCGGTTCGCAGTGCGGTCAGAAACCGCTGCCGCGTATCGTCCGGCGACCCCAGCCGGGCGCGATCGATGCCCAGAAAATCGAGATGCGCGTCGGTCGCCTCGTGCCAGTAGCGCACGATGGCCTCGATGTCCGGTGCTTCAAGGTCCTCGAGCGAGGCAAGTCCCGAACGGGTCGGCTGAGACGCGTGGGTGGTCATGTCCTGTCCGCCTGAAGGTGCATAGTGGGCCGGAAGCGAATAGACTGGTAGCCGATGTCGCTGCATCGCCGATGCGCAGGGAATTCAACGCGGAGATCGTGGAGGATGTGCGGAGTAGCCGTATATCGTCATCCTACCCTCCACTTGAGGGAGGGTCGAAAAATTCGCAGCGCAGCGGAGGATTTTTCGGGGAGGGGTATGGCTCCGGAAGTCACCCCTCCCCGAAATCTTCTTCTCACTTGCGTTCGAAGCAGATTTCGACCCTCCCTCATGGGGAGGGTGGGGCCGACTGGCAGCCTCCGCGCACAGGCCGCCGCAGCGCCATGACCGATCTTCCCGTCATGCCCGGCGCTGCCTCCTCCGGGGCCGCCCCGTTCCTGGAGCAGCAGCTGTTCGACCGCTCGCCGCTGGGCACGTTCGGGACGGCGGCCGTCCTGTTCCTGGTGTGTCTCGGCAGCTTCGAAGCGCTCGCGCTTTTCGCCGGCTATCCGCTGTCGGACCAGCTGTCGTTGAGGCCGAGCGAAGGCGCGTGGCCGGCCATGATCCTCTCCCTGTTGCTGGCGGTCGCGCTTGGCATGCAACGCTACACGCGGCTGAAGGACATGAAAGATACGCCGGCGCTGGACCAGCTGATGGCGTGCGACGCGCGGCAATTTGCAGTCGATAGGCCGGATGCACGGCGCCGGGTTCGCAATGCCGCGTGGATCGGCATGGTGGCGGGACTGGGGCTGAGCTTCGTTTCGGTGCCATCCGGCGTGCTCGAGAAACACCTGGCTCTTTTTCTCTGGTTTGCGGCGATCCAGATCCTGCTCGGCGCGATGTTCTCGCGCGGTATCGTGCTGTCGCGGATCGCCTCGCGCGGCTTTGCCGAGCGGATCGACCGGGATCTCAAGGTCGATCTGCTGAGGGTCGACGATCTCTCGCTCATTGCGCGTTCGAGCGCCCGCGTCGCGCTCGTCTGGTTGTGCGTGGCGGCAGTGATCAGTCTCTTCTTCGTCAATGGCGGGGCGTCGTGGACGGTGATCTCGATCATCGTGCTTTCGGGGGGAATGGCGTTCTGGATTTTCTTCCGGCCGTTGCAGCATGTGCATAAGCGTATCCGCGAGGCCAAGCGCGCCGAGCTCGATCGGCTGCGCAAGGCAATCGCCGAGCAGCGCGAACAGGCGACCCACGATCACACGGCGGCGTCGCGGCTTCACGGGCTTCTGGCCTATGAGACGCGTATCGAGCATGTCCACGAATGGCCGTTCGATCAGTTGACGCTGCTGCGAGTTGCCTCTTACGTGCTGATACCGGCGAGTCCGGCACTGGGGCAGATTGCCATGAGATACTTCACGCACGCCGCGCCATGAGCAACCATCCATGAGCGATATCCGCATTGTCATCGCCGGAGCAGCCGGCCGCATGGGGCGCGCGCTTGTGCGGCTCGTGTCCGAAACGAAGGATTGCGTCGTGTCGGGCGCGCTGGAAGCACACGGCCATCCCGATCTCGGCGCGGATGCGGGCCAACTTGCGGGTCTGCCGCCGCTCGGCGTCGCGGTGACCGACGACCCGCTGCCGGTCATAGCCGATGCGCAAGGTGTGATCGATTTCACGGTGCCTGCCGTCTCCGTCGAACTGGCGGCGCTCGCAGCCCAGGCGCGCATCGTGCACGTGGTCGGCACGACGGGATTCTCGGCCGACGATGAAGCGAAAATCCGTGCTGCCGCGCGTCACGCCACCATCATCAAATCAGGCAATATGAGTCTTGGCGTGACGTTGCTGTCGGCGCTGGTGGCGCGCGCCGCGAAAGCATTGCCGGACTTCGACATCGAAATCGTCGAAATGCATCACCGCATGAAAGTGGATGCGCCGTCCGGCACCGCGTTGCTGCTCGGTCGGGCGGCGGCGGAAGCGCGCGGCGAGACACTCGAAAACACGATGACCCGTGCGCGTGATGGGTATACCGGCCCGCGTAATCACAGCGTCATCGGCTTTGCCTCGTTGCGCGGGGGCACTGTCGTGGGAGAGCACGAAGTGATCCTGGCCGGACCGCACGAACGCATCGTGCTGAGCCACGTCGCCGAGGACCGCGCCATCTTTGCGCAAGGCGCCCTCGCCGCCGCGAAATGGGGACAGGGCAAAAAGCCCGGGCTCTATGGGATGGCCGACGTGCTGGGGATCAGCGAGTAACAATCCATGATTGTCATCCCGGACAGCGAGCGCCCCGCGCGCCTTGCGCACAAGAAGAATTGAGCGCGAGCGTGATCCGGGACCCAGCACAGCGCGCGTCGGCGCGCTGAATGAACTTCAATCGCAACGCAGCTTTGACGCGTCAATTGCGCTCGCGGACGCTCGCGCGCTGGGTCCCGGGTCTTCGCGTCACGGAGCGACGCTCGCCCGGGATGACAATTTGAGGGATTGCGTCCCGCGCCTTTTTTTACGCCGCTCTTGCCGCTTCCACCGCCAGCATCGCGCGCTTTCGGGGCAATCCCCAGTGATAGCCGTGCAGCGCACCGTCTTTGGCGAGCACCCGATGACAGGGAATAAGCCACGAGATGGGATTGCGCCCGACCGCTGCCCCGACAGCGCGCGCGGCGCGGACATCGCCGATCTTGCCTGCGATGCCGCCATAGGTTTCGAACTTGCCTGAGGGAATTTCGAGCAATGCCTGCCAGACTTTGGTTTGCCACGGCGTGCCCATCAGATGCAGCGGCAGTTCGCCTGTGCGCTCGAAGATACTGCGTGCCATTGCGGCGGTGCGGCCGGCGTTCTCGCGATACGACGCCTTCGGCCAGCGGTTCTTCATGTCGGCGAAGATCGTCGCGTCTTCTCCCTCGTCGCCGAACGCCAGGCCGCAGAGGCCTTTTTCCGTCGCCATCACCAGCGCCGTACCGAACGGCGATTCATGGAATCCGTAATCGATGACGACGCCGGCGGCGCCGCTGGCGTAGTCGCCCGGCGTCATCGCTTCGATCTTGAGACTGAGATCGTGCAGGCGGGAAGGTCCCGATAGTCCTGCATCGAGCGCGGCATCGAGCACGCTGGCGCCCTCACGCAGATCGGCCTTGGCATGATCGAGCGTCAGCGCACCGACGAACGCTTTGGGGCTGACGCCGACATAGCGCGTGAAGATGCGCTGGAAATGAAACGGCGACATCGCCGCGGCGGACGCCGCATCGTCGAGCGTGGGCTGCTCGAGATAGTGGTCGGAGAGATAGCGGATGGCGCGCGCGATCCTGCGATGGTGCGCGCCGGGTTCGAAGCTCAGTGCGGTCATGGGCGCAGCATGGCCTTCGCCCTTGGCTGTTTCGACCCGTTTCTTGCGCAAGACTATCCTCGCACCCGGCCGAGCGCGCCGCGCAACGCCTGGGCGAACGAGAGCCGTTCTTCGGGCGGCAGAAACGTGCCGATCTGAATCCCCCGGCCGTGACTCCACAAGACAAGACGGCTTGCCCGCTGCGGCGGATCGTCCATGTCCACCCGCACCCAATAGGGATTGAGCGTGAACGCGCGGGCCGCGCCCCGCGCCGGCTGATGGAGGATGGACAGGTCGCTCGGCGTCAACTTCACCCGCTCGAACGCCCGCGACGCGACACGCCCGGCATTCAGCGCCCACGCCAGCAGCAAAACATCGGCGCCCATGAACGGAGTGACGAGCCAGGCGCCATGCAGGATGAAATTCAGTCCGAAGAGAAAATTGATGGTGGCGACAACGCCCAATACGATCCTGAGCGCGCCGGCGCTCATCGGCGGGTTGGGCCTCAGCGTGGCGTCGAACAGGACGGGTTCTGCTCCGGTGTCCATAGGCCGAATTCTACCGAATCCCCGGATTGCAGGCCAGCGCATCCGATGAATGGCCGCCAATTCGAGGCCGTCTTGTTCCAATTCCGGGTTGCGGCGGCCGCCGAAATTGGGCACTGCGGAAGACTTCACCAAGGGGAAACGATGGCAAGGCCGTTTACGAAAAAGGAGGCCGGCGAGTTCTTCTCGCGGCTGCACGCGCAATGCCCGGATCCGAAGACGGAGCTTGCCTATCTCAATCCGTACACCCTTCTCGTGGCCGTCGTGCTGTCGGCGCAGGCGACGGACAAGGGCGTGAACAAGGCGACGGAAAATCTGTTCAGGGTTGCCGATTCGCCCGCGAAGATGGTGGCGCTGGGCGAAAAGGGGTTGGTCGAATACATCAAGACCATCGGCCTTTATCGCAACAAGGCCAAAAACGTCATCGCGCTCAGCGAGACCCTGGTCGCCGACCACGGCGGCCGCGTGCCGAAGGATCGCGACGCGCTGGAAGCGCTGCCCGGTGTCGGCCGCAAGACGGCGAATGTCGTGCTCAACGTCGCGTTCGGCGAACCGACCATCGCCGTCGACACGCATATCTTCCGCGTCGCCAACCGCACCGGCCTTGCGCCCGGCAAGACGCCGCGCGAGGTGGAAGACGGTCTCCTGAAAATCGTGCCGCAGAAATATCTGCTCCACGCGCATCACTGGCTGATTTTGCACGGACGCTATGTGTGCGTTGCGCGCACGCCGAAATGCCCCGCCTGCGTCGAGCGCGATCTCTGCCGGTTCAAGGACAAAACCAGGCTGCAGAGTTAGGACACCGGCGTTTGCGCGGGATGGGCGCGCAGCGCCGCGAGGCAGTTCTCGTCGGCGGCGATGATGCTGCCGCGCGGAACGGTTTCGACGTGGCGCACGGCCATGCGTGTCCCCAGCGGATAGAAGAAGAAGAACGCCTTGCAGCCCGCGCTGTCGTAGCGCCACATTTCGGTATGGCCGTCTTTGCGCACGAAAGACGGCGTGCCGAACGCGAGGCGGATTTGTGCGTCTTCGACTCCGGCCACGTCGCTGGGTTCGCCCGGAGGCGGTGGCGGCGGCAACGCGATCTGCTGGGGCGCCGTCTGGCCCGCCTCGCGCTGCGGCGACGCGCAGGCAGCCAATGCCAGGCAGGCCAATGCGGCCATGAACGGTCTCATCATGCGAGGCATTCCCGATGCTGAAAGTGCTTGAACACATGGACCATGAAGGCCGCACCGTAAAGCGGCGCGATGAAATTGACGACGGGAATTTCCGCCAGGGCCGCAATGACGAGACCTGCGCCCAAAATGGCCGCGCCGTGCCTGCGGCGCATGGCATCCACCTGGTCCCGCGGCAGATGCCGCAGAGCGGTCAGTTCGAAGTATTCCCGGCCCAGCAGCCAGCCGTTTCCCACCAGGGCCGCGAGACTGCCTAGAATGGGAATTGTCACGTCGACGGGCAGCAGCGCCAGCGTGAGCAGCACCACCCAGGCCAGCACCCGCAGCACGACAACGAATGACGCAAAGAACGGCGCGCCGGGCGACGGCGTGTCGTTTCCGTAATATTTCGCTTCGATGGCCGACGCGATGCCGTTCAGATACAGCGAGGCGAAGATGGCCGCCACCGGCGCTCCCAGCACGAACGCCAGCACGATGACCAGCACCGGGACGAGGAGTTGGAGCGCGACGTTCAACCAGTGCCAGTGAAGCGTGGGGAGCTGCTGCACGGCGTATTCGGCGCCAAGAAACAGCAGCGCGAATATGAGGAAGCTCAGCGCGAAGGATTTGAACACGACGCCGAACAACGCCGGTTCGAAGATCATCTGAACGGCCCTGCCGGCGCTCGAGAACATGGAAAACCCCTGTTGTGGCCGCCACTCGCTATTCGCGCAAAGCTGCGCTAGCAACGGTGCACGAGTGTCCGAAGCAAATGTGGCGCAGGGGTGGCATGAGCGGAACCTACGACGTGGCGGGTATCGGCAACGCCATTGTGGACGTGCTGGCGCCGGTGTCCGAAGATTTCCTGCTGACACACAACGTCGCCAAGGGCGTGATGACCCTGATCGACGAATTCCGCGCCCGCCAGCTGTATGACGCCTTCGGGCCGGTGAACGAAGTGGCGGGGGGCTCCGCCGCCAACACCATGGCCGGGCTCGCATCGCTGGGCGGCAAGGGCGTCTTTATCGGAAAGGTGAAGGACGACCGTCTGGGCCAAACCTTTGCTGAGAGTCTGAAGCAGCTCGGCGTGCACTTTTCGACGGGCATGGCAATTGACGGGCCGCCGACCGCCTGCTGCCTGATCGCCGTCACCGATGACGGCCAGCGCAGCATGAACACCTATCTCGGCGCGAGCAGGGAGATTTCGCCGGACGACGTCGACGAGAACGCCGTCGCCGCATCGCGGGTGCTTTACATCGAAGGTTACCTTTGGGATCAGCCGCAGGCCAAAGCCGCGATCGAAAGAGCCATCGGCGCAGCGCAGCGGGCGCGACGGCGTGTGGCGTTGACCCTGTCCGATCCGTTCTGCGTCGGGCGGTACCGCGAGGAATTTCTCGCGCTGCTGAATTCGCGCGTAGACGTCCTGTTCGCCAATGAGGACGAGGCCAGAGCGCTGTTCGAAGTCGAGACGTTCGATGACGTCCTGCAGGCAGTGCATCGGTGGCCGGGCATTGCCGCTCTGACGCGGTCGGAGAAGGGCTGTGTCGTCGCGAACAAGCACGACGTGCATGTACTCGACGCCTATCCCGTCGCGCGCGTCCTGGATACGACCGGCGCAGGCGACCAGTTCGCGGCGGGGTTCCTTTACGGACTCACGCGCAACAAACACCTTGCCGATTGCGGCCGGCTCGGCGCGCTCGCGGCAGCCGAGGTAATCTCGCATTTCGGCGCCCGGCCGGAGGTGTCGCTCAAGACACTCGCGGCGGAAGCTGGGTTGGGCTGAGATCCCGGCGTTTTCTCCGGGGCCGCGGCCATCTTGGCCGCACCGTCTGTCATCGGTCTTGACGCGCCAGGGCGCGCAAGATGCGCGCAGTCCCGGAGCTGCTCATCTTCCCCGCCTCACGCGCCGATCGCGTGCAGCAACACCTCGCGTGATTGCGGCGCATCGCGGTGCTCGAACAGATAGAGCCCCTGCCAGGTGCCGAGCGCGAGCGTTCCGGCGCGAAAGGGAATCGACAGCGACGATTGCGTGAGCATGGCTCGGATGTGGCCCGGCATGTCGTCCGGCCCTTCGGTGGTGTGGCGATAGAGTGCTTCGTCGCGCGACACGAGCCGCCGCATGAAGGTTTCCAGATCCGACAATACATCGGGATCCGCATTCTCCTGGACGACGAGCGACGCGGATGTATGCCGGATGAAGCAGGTAAGAAGGCCATCGGCAAGTTTTGCATTTCGGACAAATGAACGCGCCGCATCGGTGAACACGTAAAGCCCCGGTCCGCGTGCAGCGATCCGCAGGGTTTCGAAGGCCTGTCTCATGGGGTCCGTTTTCGGAGATACACGTAGAGAGCGCCGGCGCCGCCATGCTTGCGATGGGCGGTGCGCACATCGGCGACGAGATCGACGAGATCGCGTTCCTTGAGCCAGCGCGGCGTCATCGCCTTCAGGACGCCGCGCGCGCGGCCAGCAAGTTCCAGATCGAACGGCGCATCCGCCGGCTCTTCCCGTCCGCCTTTGCCCGTAACCACGAGAGCGAGCCGCACTCCGCGTGCATGTGCGCCCTTGATGAAGGTCACGAGGGTACGATGGGCGGCAGCCTCCGTCAGCCCATGCAAGTCCAGCTTGGCGGCCGGCTCCAGATCCCCGCGCTTGAGGCGCTCGGCGGTGCGTCCGTCGAGGCCCGTCGGACCCGAACGCCGACGCGGCGGCGGCAATTCGAGTTTCTGCTGGGGAGCAGTTGCGATTGCGACGGGCTGTTCGGGTTTGGGTTTTGCGGGCGCTCGCGTCCGGCCCTTCAGCGGCTTGGCATCCTGGAGCACGGATTCGAAAAGCTCCCGCTCTTCGCTGCTGGGCGAACGCTTTCTCATGGTGCCCCATAATTCGTATGCGGAGAAATGCGGGCGGCGACGGGTTTCGGCAGCAGAACGTAGAAACTGCCCGTGGATTTCATCCGGCCCGCCACGGACTCTGCGTCGCGCCCGAAGCCCCAGAATACGTCCGCGCGCGCCGCGCCCTTGATGGCGCCTCCAGTGTCCTGCGCAATGAACACCCGATCGAGCGTGCGTTCGGGTTTCGCGGGATCGCTGTCCGGCGCTGTCGCCGCCACATAGAATGGCGCGCCCAGCGCATGCAGGCGCGTGTCGACGGCAATGCTGGCCTCCGGCGTGAGCGGCAAGCCTTCGCTGCCGGGGCTGCCGAGCGATGGATCGCCGATGGGCGCGGTGTGGAAGAATACGAAGGACTGATCGGTCTCCATCACGTTGCGCGCGGCGTCGGTATGTGTCTGCATCCAGCTGCGGATGGCCTGCATCGACATCTGCGATCTGTCGATAGCACCTTCGCTGATGAGCGTGCGGCCGACGGGCGTATACGGCCGGCCGTTCTGGCCGGCATATGCGAGCCGCTCGAAGCTTCCATCCTCGAACCGCATCCGGCCCGAGCCCTGGATGTGCAGGAAGAACACCTGCACGGGATCATTTGCATAAAGCAGGACCGGCGCGTGGGGCAGGCCGTGTGCATCGATGTCCGCGCGATTGAAATAGGGCACGAACGTATGGCCGACGACGCGGCCGGTGACATGATCGCCTTTGAGGTCGTCGCGGAAGAGCCCGAGATCGGCGGTGATGAGATCGTCCGGAACGCCATAGATGGGCACGGCGTATGCTCCATGCTTGCGGCGGCTCGCATGAATCTCCGGTTCGTAGTAGCCGGTGAACAGCCCATCCGAACCGGAACCCACCATGACCGGCGTGAAGCCGCTTTCAAAATAGCGCCTGGCAGCCTCTTCGCTGACCGTCCCGCCGGGCAAATTCGCGCAGACACCGTCCCAGTCGGCAACGGCGCCCGCGTAGCCGGCGCCGCCGAGCGCGTGCGTCGGCGGTTCGTTTGCCCACGACGTGCAGGTTCGCCGAAATGCGGCCAGCGCACCGCGCGCGTCGGTGCCGGCCCAGCCGGGAAGGGACGCAAACGAGACGGGTGTCAGTTCCAGCCGCGCGGATGGCACGACGAACTTTTCGCGCCATACCCAGACGGCAATTCCCCCAACAACAATAAGGATCAAAATCAGCAGCGGTAATGCGGGGCTGCGCTGCGAGCCTTTGGACATGGAATGCGGGTCAGGTCCCCGCCGAAGTGGCGACCAAGATCCAGTTCGGAGAATTCGTCTTGATCTCGCGCGCGAAGGTCCAATGATCCGACACGGAGCGCATGTGGTCGGGATCGCCGTCGACCAGCGTACCCGAGGCGTTGACGGTCGAGGACAGGTACTGCGCGAGGAACTCGACGGTAAGCTCGGCGGTGCGGCCCTTGAGTTCGGCGTGAACGATCTTCACGCTTGTAAAGCTGCCGAAGGAAAACGTCACCTTTTCCCCGCGGCCGTCGCGGGCCGTCATCTCGGCGTTGAACGCGGCATTCACCTCGTCGCTGAGCAACGGTCGCAACGTGGCCCGATCGCTTCGGGCAAAGGCGGTCAGGATCATCTCGTAGGCCTTGCGCGCGCCGGAGAGGAAATGTTCCGTCTCGAAGTTGCGGTCGGCCAGCTTGATGTCCATCAGCGCCTGCGCCAGTGGATCGGTTGCGGCGGGAGCGCTGCGCGCGGGAAGCGGTACGACATTGTCGGTCGCCGCGCTGTCCAGCGGCGCGGCGGGTTGCCCCGACACGCCTCGGAAGCGCCACTTCTCGCCCGGCTCGCGTTCGTTGCCCGTCCGCCGCCCCAGAACGGAATACAGGCGAAGCAAAATACCGCCCGCCACCATTGCAAGGACGAGGATCAAAAGAAGTTGCGAATTGGCCATTCTCGCGGAACCTGTCTGGATGCGGAGGTGTGCCTGCCACACCCTAGCTTTCCTGCGCGCCCGAATCCAACACCAACTTCTGCCGCAGCCAATCGATATAATCATGGATCTTGGTGAATTCGAGCGGCTGCACGGTCTTTTGCTTGTCTGCCCCCACTGGGCGTGGTAGCCCGCGCCACCCTTGAAAGAGAGTTCCATGAGCGAAACAGGAATGCCCAACGGCGATCCCGGTCCGGGCGGTCAGCAAATCCAGATCCAGATTCTGGGCCAGTATGTGAAGGATTTGTCCTTCGAAAATCCCGGCGCTCCGCTGATGAACCCGGCAACCCGGCCGCAGATCGAACTGGGCGTGGATTTACAGGCACGCAACCTCGATCCGCAGCGCTTCGAAGTCGAGCTGAAGCTGAGAGTGTCGGCGCAGAACGAAGGCAAGCCCTTGTTCCTGTTGGAAATGGCGTATGGAGCCTTGGTGGGCGTTCAGTCGGCGCCGCCGGAGATCATCCAGCAGGTCATGCTGATCGACGTTCCGCAACTGATGTTTCCGTTCGCGCGGCGCGTCGTGGCCGATGCCATCCGCGACGGCGGGATGCCGCCCTTGATGATCGAACCAATCGATTTCGCCACACTCTATCGGTCGAAACTGGCAGAAGGCCAGCTGCGCGCACCTGGTGCGGTGCCGACGTAACGCGGCGCTTTATCGCCAGTTCCACACCGCATCGCCGCCAAGTTCGTCGGCGACGAATGTCTCATGTGCTTCGGCCTCCACTTCGCTGATGCGCGGCACCAGCGGATGGGGCCGGGGCGGTATGACCACGGGCGCCGTGGTGGCGCCGGCGGCGGTTTCCACAGGCCCGAGCTGAAATCGGGTCTGGCGCCCACCCACCAGCTCCAGATAGACCTGCGCGGTGAGCTCCGCATCGAGCAGCGCGCCATGCTTCTGGCGTGCCGAGAGGTCAATCCCGAAGCGCTTACACAACTCGTCCAGCGAATAGCGCGCTCCGGGAATCTTGCACTTGGCAATGTCGATCGTGTCGATGGCGCGGGCCAATGGGATCGGCGGCAGCAGCATCCGCGCGAATTCCGAATTGAGGAATTTCAGATCGAACGAAGCGTTGTGGATGACGAGCGGAGCGTCGCCCAGGAATGCAACCAGATCGTGCGCGACCGATGCAAAGCGCGGCTTGTCGGACAGGAACTCGTCCGTCAACCCATGCACGCGTTGCGATTCAATCGGTACCGCCCGTTCCGGATTCAGATAGCATTGAAACGTCGCGCCGGTCGGAACGTGATCTTCCAGTTCCACGCAACCGATCTCGATGACGCGATGGCCCTCGGCGGGATCGAGCCCGGTTGTCTCCGTATCGAGAACGATTTCACGCACGGCGATGTTTCGCTTTCCGTTCCTGCAAAGCCTTGACGATATTCTTCACCTGCTCGAAAGCGTGATCCAACCCCTTGTCGGTCTCAACGACGAAATGCGCTTGTGCACGCTTTTCGGCGTCCGGCATCTGCTTGGCGAGGATGGCGTTCAGTCTCTCCTCCGTCATGCCGGGACGCGCCAGTACGCGCTCGCGCTGAACGTGACCGGGCGCCGATACGACGACGACGGCATCCATCCGCGCGTGGCCGCCGGATTCGAACAGCAGCGGAATGTCCAGCACCGCGATGTCCGCGCCGTCCGCCGCCAACGTGTTGAGAAATTCCTGCTGCTCGCGCGCCACAAGCGGGTGGACAATACCTTCCAACTTTCGAAATGCGTCACGGTCATCCGCAACCATTGCGCCGAGCCGCCCCCGATCCACCCGGCCGTCGCTGACGCTGCCCGGAAATGCCCTGGCAATTTCTTCAACGGCAGCACCGCCCCGCTCGTAGAGCCTGTGGACCGCCGCATCGGCGTCGTACACGGGAATGCCGAGCCGCGCGAACATGTTGGCCGTCGCCGTCTTTCCCATGCCGATCGAGCCCGTCAGCCCGATCAGATATGGCCGCTTATCCGGCATGGCCGAGCGCCTGTTCAAGTGCACGTCGCAAGCCGGCGGAGACCTTCGGCCGCGCGCCATAGAACAATTCGAACGCAGGCACAGCCTGGTGCATGAGCATCCCGAGGCCGTCAACAGTGCAGTGTCCCGCCAGGCGCGCGCTCTGCAGCAATTCCGTCTCGAGCGGATTGTAGACGATATCGCACACCGCCGCGTCTGCAGGCAGGGCCTCAAGCGATAACGTCAACGCCGCGTTGCCCTTCATGCCAGCCGACGTTGCGTTGACGAGCAAGGCGGCGCCGTTCGTGGCCTTCGCAACGTCGCTCCACGCCGTTACCGACAGGTCTGCGCTTACACGCCCTTTCAACGCCGCGATCAGGCCTTCTCCACGCGCGGGATGGCGGCAGACGACGCGAATTGCCGACGCGCGCAACTGGTCGCAGGCCAGGACGGCAGCTCTCGCCGCACCGCCCGAGCCCAGAAGTACAACCGGCCGGCCCTGCACGGCCTTGGCGCCAAGCGTTTCCGCCAGGGACGCGACAAGGCCTTCGACATCGGTATTGCGACCGATGAACCGGTCACCCCGGAACACAAGTACATTGACCGCTCCCGACAGGCGCGCAATCTCGTCGAGCTCGTGGGCGATGGCATAGGCCGATTCCTTGTGTGGGACCGTGACGTTGACGCCGGCAAAGCCGGCGTCGCGCAGACCACGCAGTGCGCTTGCAAACGTCTCGCGCATGACCGGCAACGCAACATAGGCGCCGTCGATTTTGAGCTCGCGCAACCAATAGGCGTGCAGGGCCGGCGACAAAGAATGGCCGATCGGCCAGCCCATTACGCCCGCAAGCTTTCCGTCCCCGGGCCGGTTCATCGCGCAAGGAGTCCCAACTCGCGCAGCGCCGACAGAACCGCAACGACCTGCAATCCCAGGATGGAGAAATAATCGCCTTCGATGCGTTCGAACAGCTGCACACCAACGCCTTCGAGCCGATAGCCGCCGACCGACCACAGCACATGTTCTGCTTCCCGGGCGAGATAGTCATCCAGGAAGGCATCGCTGAAGTCACGCATCCACAACTTTGCCTCGCGAACGTCGCGCCACACGATGACAGCGTCCTTCGCGAGTGCACAGGCGCTGACCAGCCTATGGACGCGACCGCGCAGACGGATGAGCTGGCGCCGTAATTCATCCACGGTCGCCGCTTTGCTCAGAAGTTCGCCGTCCACGTCCAGAACCTGATCCGCGCCCAGCACAATCGTTTCCGGCCTGCCGGATGAAATCCGCAACGCCTTCAACTCCGCCAGCGCGTTCGCCACGCCGCGCGATCCGACGCCTTCGGCCAGAAGAGTTTCCTTGACCGCGTCTTCGTCGACGTTGGCGACCGCGACGTCGAACCTGACCCCGGCCGCCTCGAGCAAGGCGGCACGGACCGAGCTTGCCGATGCCAGCACCAACCGTGTCACGCCGGGAGTTCCTGGCGGTCGGCGAGCAGATTCATTACCGCAGCCGCGGTTTCCTCAACAGATCTCCTCGACACGTCGATCGACGGCCATCCCTGAGCATCAAACAGGCGGCGCGTCGCGGTGACTTCGGCACGCACATTGTCGATATCGACATAACTGGTGTCCCGGACCTCTCCGAGATTGGACAGGCGGTTGCGTCTGACCTGTACCAACCGGTCGGGTGCGGCCCACAAACCGACAACGAGCGGCTTCTGAATCGCGAGCAGCGCCGGCGGAAGAGGCACTCCTGGAACAACCGGCACGTTGGCGGCGCGCACGCCGCGGATGGCCAGATACACACAGGTCGGCGTTTTCGATGTGCGACTGGCACCGACGAGAACCACTTCGGCGTTGCCCAGCATGTTGAGAGCCTGGCCGTCGTCGTGCGCAATGGCGAAATTCAGGGCCTCGATGCGCTGCAGATAGCGCTGATCGACCTCATGCTGTCCGCCGGGCCTGTGTGTTTCCGCAGCGCCAAGATATTGGCGCATGGTCGCAATCGGCGCATCGAGCACGTTCAACGACGTAATGCCGAGTTGCACACAACTCGCTTCCAGTTCGCGCCGGAGTTCGGGATTGACCAGCGTGAAAAATACGAGACCCGGCTGCTCGCGCAAATGATCGACGACTCGCTGCAACTGACGCTGGCTGCGCACGAGTGCATAGAAATGCTCCTTGACGGTAATGCCCTCGAACTGTGCGCTCGCTGCCTTGGCGATTGCGTTCAGGGTTTCACCCGTCGCATCGGATACGAGATGCAAATGAAACGTGTGTGCGTTGTCCGTCATTCACCAACCGATTCATACACAAGGCGGCAATCGATCAACGATTGCTCCCGCTGTCCGCAGTTCCCCTCATTCATCCACCGACCTGTCCCGCGTGCCCTGAGGATAACATCGGAATGCCGCTCGACGACAGACCGCCTTGAGTCCGGCACTTTTGGGGCCTACACAGCCCCGGCAACGAGAGTTCGTCCACAGATTCACAGCCCAATCATCATCGTCAACAATTCAAGAGTCTATTTGTATTGGTAGAATGAGCCATGGCGACTTTGGCGAGAGTCCTGAAAGGCGAGGTTGTATCTCCACCTCCGGTCTGGCTTATGCGCCAGGCAGGACGATATCTGCCGGAGTATCGGGCACTTCGCGGCCGAACGGGGTCGTTCTGGACGATGTGCATGACCCCTGAGCTCGCGGCAGAGGTGACGTTGCAGCCTGTCCGGCGATTCGGTTTCGATGCGGCAATCATTTTCTCGGACATTCTCGTTGTTCCCTACGCGCTGGGACGCGAGATTATGTTCGAGGATTCCGTGGGTCCGTCGCTTGCGCCTGTGCGGGCTGTGGACGAACTCGATCGTGATGAAGCGCGCTGGCCGCAAAAACTGATGCCTGTGTATGAGGCGATCCGCAGCGTAAGGGCGGCATTGCCGCCGGATGTGGCGTTGTTGGGGTTTGCCGGGGCGCCCTGGACGCTGGCGACATACATGGCGGAAGGCCGGGGTTCGCAGGATCAGAGAGCGGCCAAATTGTGGGGCTATCGCGCGCCGGAAGAATTCGCAGGATTGTTGAGGCTTCTCGAGCGCTGCGTGGCGAGCCATCTGGTGGCGCAGCTTCGGGCGGGCGCAGCCGCAGTCCAGATTTTCGACAGCTGGGCGTCGGGACTGCCGGCTCGGCAGTTCGAGGATTGGGTGATCGGCCCGACGCGCCGCATTGTGGATGCGGTGCGCAAGGAGATCGCCGATGCGCTGATCATAGGATTTCCCCGTGGCGCAACGCTTGAAGGTTATCGCCGGTATGCCGAAGTGACCGGCGTCAATGCGGTTTCCGTCGATACGGCAGTGCCCATGTCATGGGTTGCAAGGAATCTCGGCAAGCTTGGTGCGGTTCAGGGGAATTTGGATCCCCTGGCGCTGGTTGCAGGCGGAGCGGGACTGGAAATGGCTGTGGACGACATACTGGCCGCGATGGCTGGCCGACCGTTCATTTTCAATCTTGGTCACGGCATCGTTCCAGAGACGCCGGTGGAGCATGTGGGCCGGATGCTTGAGCGGGTCAGGCGAACGCATTGAGGCTGGCGGTCGTCCTCTTCAACCTGGGAGGGCCTGACAGTCTGGAGGCTGTCGAGCCCTTCCTGCGCAATCTGTTTTCCGATCCGGCGATCATATCGCTGCCCGCCATCTTCCGGTTGCCGCTGGCGTGGCTGATTGCGCGGCGGCGGGCACCGATTGCGCGGGAGATTTACGCGAAGATCGGTGGTCGCTCGCCGATTTTACCGGAGACGGAAGCGCAGGCCCGCGCGCTGGAAGCGGCACTTGGCAAACGCGGCATTGACGCCCGCGCGTTCATTGCCATGCGCACGTCGTCCCCGGATACTGACGCGGCGGCACGCGCGGTGGCGCAGTGGGCGCCTGACAGGATTGTTCTGCTGCCGCTTTATCCGCAATTTTCCACCACGACCACGGCGTCTGCGCTCGGGGAATGGAAGAAGGCCGCCCGAAAAGCCGGAGTTTCTGCGCCGCAATCAGCGATCTGCTGCTATCCGGACGACGAAGGATTCGTCGCGGCCGAAGCCCTGCTCCTGAGCCGTGCACTGGCTGCACGCAAGCCGGGAATTTCTTATCGCGTTCTGTTCTCGGCGCACGGATTGCCGCAATACGTGATCGCGCGTGGCGATCCATATGCGTGGCAGGTGGAGCGCTCGGTGAATGCAATCCTTGTCCGATTGGGCGATGAGAACCTTGATTGGCGCATCTGCTTTCAGAGCCGCGTGGGACCGCTGAAGTGGCTGGAGCCTGCAACCGACGCAGAAATCCGGCTGGCCGGCGGCGAAGGCAGGGGGCTGATTGTCGTTCCGATCGCGTTCGTTTCGGAGCACTCCGAGACGCTGGTCGAGCTCGACATCGAGTATCGCAAGCTTGCCCGCGAGCGGGGAGTTGTGGATTACATTCGGGTACCCACAGTCAGCGTACAGCCGGCGTTCATTGAGGGCCTGGCGGCGCTTGTCACAAGAGCGGTCGCGGGTAATGGTCCGGTGACCTGCGGCGGCGGCCGCCTGTGTCCGGCCGAACGATCGCAGTGCGGATGTGAACGGGGCGCGACATGACCGGTTTTCTCGGACAGGCTTACCTGTGGGTAAAGGCGCTCCATATCATTGCCGTGATCGCCTGGATGGCCGGCATGCTCTATTTGCCGCGGCTGTTCGTCTATCACTGCGAGACGACGGCCGGATCGGCCGAATCCGAACGCTTCAAGGTGATGGAGCGCCGGCTGCTGCGCCTGATCGTCAATCCCGCCATGATCGCGGTATGGATTTTCGGTATCATGCTCGCAGTGTCTTCGGATGCGTGGCGCGACAAATGGCTGGATGTGAAGCTCATTCTGGTGCTCGCGCTGACGGGCGTGCACGGCATGTTTGCGGGCTGGGTGAGGCTGTTTGCGCGCGATGCCAATACCCGGCCGGCCCGGTTTTATCGTATCTGGAACGAGGTTCCGACCGCCCTGATGATCGGGATCGTCATTCTTGCGGTGGTTAAGCCGTTTTGACCGGGGAAAAACAAACGGTTTGCAACGGCACGAATTCGCGGTATAAGGCGTTAGTTCCCCATTCACGTTGCAGACAGCACGCGCTTTACTAGCGTGACGTTGTTACCGGGCTGGGCCCGGCGCACGCAGCGCGATCCGATCTCCCCTCAACCGTCTTGCAGGCGATACCAGAAGCGCGCCGAAGGACGAGGCGGATCGGTTTCCCCGAGGCCATCCCAGCTTCCATGTATCTCCAGGTGTAACCCCATGACAGTTCAGTCCGGCCTGCAGGCGATGAAGTTGCAGGATTTGAAGGCGAAGTCTCCCACCGATTTGCTGGCGTTTGCGGAGGAGCTCGAGATCGAGAACGCTTCCGCCATGCGCAAGCAGGACATGCTGTTCGCGATCCTCAAGGAGCTTGCGGACAGAAATGTCGAAATTACCGGCAGCGGCGTGCTGGAGACATTGCAGGACGGTTTCGGCTTCCTGCGATCACCGGAATCCAATTATCTCGCCGGCCCCGACGACATCTACGTATCGCCGTCGCAGATCCGGCGATTCGGTCTCAGAACCGGCGATACGGTGGACGGCCCCATCCGCAGTCCCAAGGATGGCGAGCGCTACTTCGCGCTGCTGAAGGTCTCCACGATCAATTTCGAGGATCCCGAGAAGATCAAGCACAAGGTCCATTTCGACAACCTGACGCCGCTCTATCCGACCGAGTGGCTGAAGATGGAAATCGACAATCCGACCCTGAAAGACAAAACCGGCCGCGTGATCGATATCGTCGCGCCGCAGGGCAAGGGCCAGCGCGCGCTCATCACCGCGCAGCCGCGCACCGGCAAGACCGTCATCCTTCAGAACATCGCAAGGGCGATCGCCGCCAATCATCCGGAATGCTACCTGATCGTGCTTCTGATCGACGAGCGGCCGGAAGAAGTCACCGACATGCAACGCTCCGTGAAGGGCGAGGTCATTTCCTCGACCTTCGACGAGCCGGCATCGCGCCACGTGCAGGTGGCGGAGATGGTGATCGAGAAGGCCAAGCGCCTTGTCGAACACAAACGCGACGTGATCATCCTGCTCGATTCCATCACGCGTCTGGGCCGCGCGTACAACACGGTCGTTCCGTCCTCGGGCAAGGTGCTGACCGGCGGTGTCGACGCCAATGCATTGCAGCGGCCGAAGCGCTTCTTCGGCGCGGCGCGCAACATCGAGGAAGGCGGTTCGCTGACGATCATCGCGACCGCGCTGATCGATACCGGCAGCCGCATGGACGAAGTGATCTTCGAAGAGTTCAAGGGCACGGGCAACTCGGAAATCATCCTCGACCGCAAGGTGGCCGACAAGCGCGTCTTCCCGGCGATCGACATCCTGCGGTCCGGCACCCGCAAGGACGAACTCTTGGTCGACAAGGGGATTCTGTCGAAAATGTACGTGCTGCGCCGCATCCTGGCGCCGATGGGCACGATCGACGCCATCGAATTTTTGCTCGACAAGCTGCGCTCGGCCAAGAACAACTCGGACTTCTTCGACAGCATGAATACGTGAGGCACTGAGTTCTGCTTGATCGAACGCCAGCCAAGAAAGTGGATGTTGTTTGGCCAGATAGCGCTTTTTCTTCTCCTCTATGCCATCTCGCTTTCGCTTCCGAGTTGGGTCGAGTACTCGGTTGCGGACAGCCGTGAAATCTCATCCATGAGCGAACTCGCAGCCGAACTCAAACAGGGTTCATACTGTAAGAGGTTGGGCGATGAACGTCTGCGGCTTCCTTCTGATCATCTTGCGGCCACCGCGGGTGGTACGAGATTGTCCAGCCTCTCGACTGGGACGATTGCGTGTACGTCGAGGGGCGACAGACGCGGATGGCAGGTTCTGCTTGAGGGCTGGGGCGGACCGTTGATCGGGATTTTTGCGTGGTATGCGAACGTGTTGGTTTTCGCGAGCATGCTTCTGGAGGTGATCGGGCGAGCGCCCAGGACTGCGACCGCACTTGCGCTTGGCGCTGTCGTGTTGGGCTTTGATGCATTCCGATTTCACGGGGATCCTTCGGTGGGCATGACGCCCGGTCCGTTTCTCGATCATTTTGAGAGTGGATACTACGTCTGGGAGTTTTCGCTTGTGACGTGGTTATTGTTCACTTTTGTAAATTTGTTTTTTTATGGTTCGAGACAATGTCGTCGTAGGGTTGTTGATGCCTGAATCAATTCCGCCGACTGAATCGCGGTTGATAGGCGCCTTCGGCCAGAGAGACGGTTTCGAGAAAAAGCATCTGCAATTTGCGCAATGAGCGATCGAGCGCCTCCGGCGCGTGGCCGGGATGCGCGAGGATGGCGCTGGCCCGTTGCCCGAAATCCTTCGGGCAACGCGAGAAGCGCGCGATCTCGTCCAGATCACGCTTGTCGTTGATGAAATAGGTCTCATTGAGCGCGTAGAGCGCTTGCACGAGGTAGTGGTAGATGCGCGTCATGCAGCCTGCGGTGTTGGGCACGTCGCCGCTGCGGGCAAAATTGTCGGCCTGCACGAATGTGAACTCCGCGCACCAGAGTGTGTCCTGCACGATCCGCTGTTTCAGGCGCGGCGGATAGGTTGCGACGCGCGCCTTGAGCGCGGCGACTTCGCCGGCCGGGTCGAACAGCGGCTTGCAGCAGTCGATCTCGCCGAGCGTCGTCACGCTGCGGAAACCGAACGGCGGTTGCTGGTCGTAACTGTGGGACCAGGTACCGGCCTCGGCCTCGCTCACGCCGCGATCGAGCTGGTCGAGATTGCGGTAGAGGAAATCGATCTTGCAGACCGCATGTTCGATCCAGGCGCCGCCGTTGACGAAGGGCCCCCAGTCGTAAAAGCCGGTGACGGTGGGCTCGCCTTTCGATGCAAACGCGCGGGCGATGGCGCGGATGTCCTCGATGTCGAACGGCGCGGCCTCGCGGTAAAAGAGCCCGATGTCGAGGTCAGAGTCCGGCGTATGCGTACCGCGCGCATGGCTGCCGCCGAGCGCAACGGCCGCCATGTTGGAGACGGCCGTGAGCGCACGTGCGACAGAGTCGAGAAGCGCGGCCTTCGCAGGGGGAATGTCTCTGGTCATTCAGGCAGAGTAGCGCACCGGGCGCGCGGGTCTCCAGACGCGCACTCCCCCGTTGACGCGTCAACCGGACGGACCGACACTGAAGAGAACGGCTACCCTGGAGACTTGCCATGAGCGAACACCCTCACGACCGCGCGCAGTTCACGGCCATGGTCGACGGCACCGCGGAGGACTGGGCGAAGATCGGCTTGGCGGCGCGGGACTTCAACACGGGGCTTCCCGAACGCGTGCTCACCCATCTGAAGCTGCTCGAAGGCGATTGCGGCGGCTTCGCGGTCGATCGCCTCACGCATTCCCTGCAATCCGCCACGCTGGCCCATCGCGACGGGATGGATGAGGAATATGTCGTCTGCGCGCTGCTGCACGACATCGGCGACACGCTGGGTTCGCATAATCATTCCGACGTCGCCGCGGCGATTTTGAAGCCGTTCGTGTCGGAGGAAAACCACTGGATCGTCGAGCATCACGGGATTTTCCAGGGATACTACTTCTTTCAGTATGCAGGCCTCGACCGGAACATGCGGGAGAAATTCCGCGGTCATCCGAGCTTCGAGAGGACAGCGATGTTTTGCGCCCGTCACGACCAGAACGCTTTCGATCCGGATTATGACACGATGCCGCTCGACGCCTTCGTGCCGATGGTTGCCCGCGTGATGGAGCGGCCCAAGCGCTCGATCTATCTGCGCGAGGACAATTCGTCTTTGCTCAGCGCAGCGGAGTAGGCTCCGCTCTGCTTTTATCCATCACTGTCATGGCCCGCGACTGCGGGTCACCCAGGTGGTTCATCATAACTGCTAACCGGGTGGCCCGGATTTCGCGAACTGCGAAACCGGGCCATGACACTGGTGGTGTGAAAAACCAGGCGAGTTACGGCAAGAGCACCGTGGCGCCGGTTGTGTTGCGCGACTGCAGCGCTTCGTGGGCTGCGCGCGCGTCGGGCAGCCGGAACCGCTGATTGACGATGATCTTCACGGCACCGGATTGGATCACCGCGAACAGATCGTTCGCGGTTTCCTGCAGCTCCTGCTTGGTGCGGGTGTAGCTGAAAAGCGTCGGCCGCGTGAGATAGAGCGAACCCTTGGCGGAGAGAACTGCCGGTTCGAAGGCGGGCACGGCGCCCGACGCATTGCCGAACGACACCATCATGCCGCGCACGGCAAGACAATCGAGTGAACCCGCCCAGGTATCCTTGCCGATCGAATCATAAACGACCGGCACGCCTGCGCCGTTGGTGATGTCGCGCACGCGTTTGGCCCAATCGGCGTCGCGCGTGTTGAGGACATGCGCGTAGCCGTTGGCTTTGGCGAGTGAGATCTTCTCATCCGAGCCGACGGTTCCGATCGCGGCTGCGCCCAGGTGTTTCGCCCACTGTCCGGCAATGAGGCCGACGCCGCCGGCGGCGGCGTGAAACAGGATCGTCTGACCGGGCTTCACCTCGAACGTTCGCTTCAGTAGATATTGCACCGTCATGCCTTTGAGCAGTGACGCTGCGGCGACTTCGTCGGAGATGCCGTCGGGCAATTTCACGACGCGGTCGGCAGCCACGACATTGGCTTCCGCGTACGCGCCGAGCGGTCCGGTGCAATAGGCGACGCGCTCGCCTTTTTTGAAATCGCTTACCCCGTCCCCGATCGCGCTGACGACACCCGCTGCTTCGAGCCCAAGCCCGGATGGCAGAGGAACCGGATAGAGTCCGGAGCGCTGATAGGTGTCGATGAAGTTGACGCCGATGACGGAGTGAAGAACGCGGATCTGTCCCGGTCCCGGTTCCGGCAAAGGAATGTCTTCAAGCGCAAGGACTTCGGGCCCGCCGGTTTTCGAGAAGCGAATGGCTTTCATGGGGTGCTCCATCCTGAACTAGAATGTCATCCCGGGCGAGCAAAGCGAGACCCGGGACCCAGCGGCCGCGCATCGGCGCGGCGAATGAATCCTGTCACTCTACGAAAGAGTCAAATGCGCTCGCCGACGCTCGCGCACTGGGTTCCCGCTTTCGCGGGAATGACACTCGTCTGTTCAACTCAAATGCTGCCGGAAGAACGTCGCCGTGCGGCCGTTCGCGAGTTCGGCGTTGGCCTGATCGTAGTGCGTGCCGCCGACGCGGGCAAACGCGTGATCCATCCCGGGATAGGTGTGGATGACGACGTGCGGATTGCCTCTGAGCCCGTCGAGGATCTGTTTTTGTGCCGGCGGCGGGACGTATTCGTCTTTCTCCGCGATGTGCAGCATGAGCGGCCTTTTTATGTTTGCCGCTTCGCCCAGCATGGTCTGGATATTCACGCCGTAATATCCGACCGACGCGTCGCAATTCGTACGTGTGGCGGTGAGATAAGCGAGCAATCCGCCGAGGCAATAACCGACCGCGCCGACCTTGCCGTTCACACCGGGTTCGGTTCTGAGATGGCCGATGGCGGTCTGGATATCCTTGATGCCGAGATCGACGTTGAACTTGCCCATCAGGTCGAAGGCGCGTTTCCAGTCTTCGTCTGTTTTGTCTGTGAGCTGCACATTGGGTTCGATGCGCCAGAACAGATCCGGCGCCAGCGCAAAGCATCCGCGCGCTGCATAGGTGTCGGCGACCTGTCGCACAAAGCCGTTGACGCCGAAGATTTCCTGGATGACGACGATGCCGGGTCCGCGCCCGGTCCCCGGACTTGCGAGATAGGCGCCGAAATTGCCGTCGGGCGTTGCGATGGAAATGTCCTTGCCGGCCATGTTGCACTCCACGGATGATTGCGGGCCGGCGCACGTTAACCGCTCGCGCGGCCGCGATCTATCCTGTCGGCCGAGACAGTTCTGCTACGTCGCCTGTGCGGTCTTTGCCGCCGCGAAGGCCGCTTCGCGGGCGCGCCACTCTTCGCGGGTATTGGAGCGGGGGAACGGCTCATCGGGAATGGCCAGTCCGAGGCGCTCGCAGATCGGTGCCCATCCGTCCTTGGCTTCCCAGACGAGCAGGCGCTTTGGAGGCACGTCGCGCATGACGCGGGCGGTGTTGTCCTTGAACGCGGCGATGGCGGCATCGCGCTGGAAGGTATCGCCCGTCCAGTACTTCGCGAACATGGCAGTGACCATCGCCCTCCACTCCGGCGTGATCATGGGGTGATCGTGCGCACCGTCGCGCATGATGGTTTCGCTCGCGCTCTCCCACCATCTGCCGGGATCGCGCACGGAAAGAAGAACCAGTGCGTCGGGATAGGTTTCCATGAGCTCGGGCCAGTATGCGGAGGCCGGCCAGTCGACGGCTGCCTCGTAGCCGCTCATCAACGCCTTCCAGTCGACGGGCTTGCCGACCGCGGCATCGTGCCAGACGGGAACATGCTCGGGATGCGCGAACACCTCGATCATGTGATAGCACGGCGCGTCGAACAGCTTCTCGAACGCAATCTTCAGCGAGTGCGTGCCCGTCCGTCCGAAGCCTGCGCCTACGACGCGTAGAGTCATGGTCTCTTCTCCAAATGCCCGGGCGACCATGTCGGAATGAGACTTGTCCAGCAAATCGATCTACATGGTCCAGGATTGCATGGGAATCCATCCGATCGCTGCGAGATACGCCGCGACTATGACGAGCGCGAGTGAGTTGACCACGACGTAGCCGCGCACAACGCCTCGCGCATCCGCGTTGCGAACGGCCAGCACCAAACCCGCCAGCGCAAGCAGCGGAAACAGGATGCTCGCGGCAAGTATCGTGAGCGAATAGGGACCGACATCGGACAGCTGGTGCAAGGCGCTGGTGTTCGAACCCTGGATGACCATCAGCGGCATCGCGAGGAGCGCGCCAAGCATGACCGTCGAAGCGAGCGGCGCGACGCGCATGAACAATCCCCCACGCTCTGCCAGCCGTCCGCGGCCGGCGAAGTACAGCCAGGGGATCAGCATGATGATACCGACGATTGCGCCGAGCAGGAGCACCGCCGATACAAGCACCTCTCCGGCAACGATCCAGACGGGCTCCCTGACCGCCGCGCTGAAGGAATTGAGCCTGTAGATGTCGCCGCCGTCCTCGACGAACGCGATGCCCGGATCTTCGCGGTCGAGCCGGCGGAAGAGATGATCGGAGACGGGAAAGTATTCGCTGCCGCCGCCGATGCCCTGCAACGTGATTTTATCGTTCTCGCCCGTCACATAAATGGTGCTGAGAATTTCGACATAGGGCTGGAGCATCGCGTTCGGCGGGGTGTTGACGCGATAAAAGCCGGTGTAACGGTCCAGCGTTGCGGGCTCGAGCCTCACGATGGGCCGTGGCTGCATGACAATGCGGCGCGTGAGATAGGACTGGATCAGGTGCGCGATGGGACTGCCGAAATCGGCATCCCCGCCGGCGCCGCCATTGGCCATGACCACATAGCCGGAGTTGCTGCGCCGGTTGTAGCCATACACCGCCGTGAAGGAATCGATCTGCCCGTTATGGCCGCGGAATGTCGGACCGGAATCCGGGAAGATCGCATTGCCAAGGCCGTAGCCGTAGATGAAACCGTCCTTCGATGCGAGGTTGGTTTCGCTGCGCTCGATGCGCGCGACGGACTCCGGTGACAGGATGCGGCGGCCGTCGAGCGTCCCATCCGCGAGAAAAAACCGCACAAGCTGCGCCAGTTCTCGGGCGCTGACGTTGAGCGAGCCTGCCGGTTTCAGCACGATGTACTGATAGGGCGTTTCTCTCCCGTCGGGCGTGTAGCTCTTCGCGATGCGAGCTGCGGCGGAAGAGCGAAGTCGGCCGTCGGCATGCCCATCGGCCGCAGGACGTCGTCGCGCAGGTAGTCGTCGAACGATTTGCCGCTTGCGCGCTCCAGCGCAACAGCCGCAACGGCGGGGCCGGCGTTGTTGTAGACCATGAACCGTCCCGGCGCCCAGCGGCTGACGAACTCGGGGCTTGAGAATTGCACGCCCTGAAGCACGGACCAGGATTTTTCGTCTTTCGCCAGAACGCGCGTGCCGATGTCCGGCCATCCCGTTGTGTGTTCGAGAAGGTTGCCGAGACGCACGGGATTGGTTTGCTCCCACGGATTGACGAAATGCACATCGGGCGCGAACTGGGCCAATGTTTCGTCGAGCGAAAGTTTGCGCTGTTCGACGAGGGTCATGATGGCGATCGACGTGAACGACTTGGAAATCGATCCGGCACGAAACGGCGTGTCGGCTGTGGCGGGAATGCGTCGCGCGAGGTCCGCGTAGCCATAGCCTCGGGTGAAAGTGGCCTGCCCGTTTTCGATCAGCGCGACGGATGCGCCGGGAATATGTGCATCCCTCAGCATCGCGCCGAGACGGGCGTCGAGATCGGCGATGCTCGCCGCCGGTTTGGGTTGCCCTGCCGATGCAGATGTTGTGGCAAAAACGAAAGCCGCGATGGCGGACAAAAATCGTTTCATGGAAAGTGCCCCGATTCGCGTTGCCGGAATAGGCAACAGGCGAAAGTATCGGTGGCTCCGCCCGCCAGTTCCATAGAGCGGAGCCCTGCACCCGACACATAACGGGTCATGCGGTTATGGCCGGGGTATGAAGGAGCGCGGCGCCGCGCGACGTCGGGAGGCGCTAAGCCTGGACAGTTATTTCGTTTTCGCCAAATAAAGATGTGTCTCGTAAGGCCAGTCGAATTCGCCGCCGAGTGCGTCCACGGCAGCTTTGAGACTCGTGATCAGCAATTCGCGCTGCTCCGGCTGCATAAGCTGGTGATCGGATCGCGTGCGCAGGAAATCGGCAAAGCTCGACGATGTGTGATGCCAGGTCCAGACGTAGCGTCTGTGCGTCACCGGCCCGAAGCATCGCGATGCATCGAACAGATGCGGAAACGGACCCGACGGCAGATAGGCGGCCTCCGGCGGCGGCGCCCAGCGGCCCGTGTGGTGGCGATAGATCTGTTCGAACACGGTGCGCAGAGGTTCGGGCGCATTCATCGGGATATGTCCGAAGACGGCAAGCGTGCCGCCGTCGCCGAGCAGCGTCGCTGCTTTGGGAAACGCCAGGTGCGGGGGAATCCAGTGCCAGGCCTGCGCCGCAAAGACGAGTTTGAACGTGCCCGCCGGCGCGTCGAATGACTCGAACGTCGACGCGACAAACGCGACGTTGGACAGCCCGGCCGTCCGTTCGCGGGCTGCTGCGATCAATGCCTCACCGGGATCGATGGCGAGCAGCCAGTCGGCGTGTTTTGCAAACTGCGCGGTCGCCTGCCCTGCTCCGCAACCGACTTCGAGAATGGAATCCGCAGTCGTCAGTCCGGCAAAACCTATGACGCCGTCGATCAGCGCCTCGGGATATGCCGGCCGCGCGGCCGCGTAGAGGCCGGCGATGGCGTTGAAGGTGGCGCGCTGTTCCACCTTCGCGGCCGCCTAGGCCTGGCCTTGTGTCCGCGCCGGCAGGAGGAGCACCTGGCCGAGCGTCACCGGGTTGGTGATCGGCGCCGAGCACGTCTGGCGCTGGCAGACATAGGCCGTGGGTTGTCCGTTCTGCATCGTCTTGCCGAAGGCAGGGTGGGCTTCCGCCAATTTCTCGTTGGGTTCGACAACCATCAGCAGTCTGTTGGGCAGACTTCGACCGAGCACCGCGTTGACGAGATCCTGCGTCTTCGGATTGGCGTTCTCGCCCACGATCACGATCTGCAGTCCGGTGATGGCCGTTTCGATGCCGTTGAGGTATCCGCCCATGGAGATGTAGCCGCGATTGATCTCGCCGGAGAACGCCTGGATGAGTGCGTTGGCGCGGTCGCGATAGTCGTTGGACGCCGTGGCGAAGTGCAGCTTGGACAGCACGGTCAGCATGGCGCCGTTGGCGGACGGCATCGACTGGTCGAAGACATTCCGAACGCGGATGATGAGCGGTTCGGCATCGTCGGCCGTATGGAAATAGCCGCCGTTCTGCGTATCCCAGAAATGATCGTTGAGAATTCTCGTCCAGGTTTCGGCGCGTGCGAAGAAACGCTTGTCGCCGGTGGCCTCCCACAGCGCCAGCGCCGCGCGGGCCATCTGCGCATAATCGTCCGACAGCCCCATATTGCCGCGCTTGCCGTTGCGCCACGAATGGAAGAGGCGTTCCCCGTCGCTGCTGACCTTGCAGACGAAATCGAATGCCTGGATCGCAAGTCTTACCCAGTCGGGCTTGCGGAAAGCGCCGCCGGCAGTGGCGAGCGCTGCGATCGTCAGGCCGTTCCAGTCCGTCAGCACCTTGTCGTCGCGCATGGGAGACGTGCGCTTGAGGCGCTGTGCCAGCAGCAATTCGCGCTGGCGTTTCAGCAGTGCCTCATCGGCGTCGGGAAGCGGATATTGCGAGATCGTACGGTGAAGGATGTTGCGGCCGTTCTGGAAATTGCCGTCGCGCCGCACGGCATAGACATCCTTGAAACGCTGCACGAACGTGCCCATCAGCGTCGCGTCGATTTCGGCCTCCGTCCACAGATAGTAGCGGCCTTCCTCGCCATCGGAATCCGCATCGAGGCTCGAGGCGAATGCCTGCTCGACCATCATTTCGCGTTGCAGCCATGCGACCGTTTCCTCGACGCGTTCACGATAGAGTGGCGAGCGGTTGTGCTGCCAGACGAGTGTCAGCACCTCGATGAGCTGCGCGTTGTCGTACAGCATCTTCTCGAAATGCGGCTGAAACCAGCGTTCGTCCACCGAGTAGCGCGAGAAGCCGCCACCGACGTGATCGTAGATGCCGCCGCGGCTGATGTTGTCGAGCGTCTGCAGCGTGACCTGCACGAATTGCAGCAGACCCGTGCGCAGATGCGCGCGCCACATGTTCTCCACGAGAGGGCAGGAGGGAAATTTCGGTGCGCCGGAAAGCCCGCCGAAGAAAATGTCGAAGCGCATGCCGGCGTGGATTGCGGTCTGATCCAGAATGCCGGAATCGATCTGGCCGCGCAGGTCGCGCGCCCAGAGGTTGGCGAAGGTCTGATGCACGCGCGCCGTCGTGTTCGCGACGGGCTCGGGTTGTTCGCGATAAAGCTTTGAGACTTCCGGCAGCACTTTCTTGAACGCCGGCTGGCCGAAGCGGTCTTCCTTGGGGAAGTAGGCGCCGGCAAAGAAGGGATCGCCCTGCGGCGTGAGGAAAATCGTCAGCGGCCAGCCGCCGTTCTGTCCCATGGCGTTCGCAGCAGTCTGATAGACCTGATCGACGTCCGGGCGTTCTTCGCGGTCCACCTTGATCGGGATGAAGTGCTCGTTCATCAGCGCCGCGGTTTCCGGATCGCGGAAGCTCTCTTCCTCCATCACGTGGCACCAGTGACAGGCCGAGTATCCGATCGACAGCAGGATCGGTTTGTCGGCCGCTTCGGCTTCGGCAAGCGCGTCGGGGCCCCACGGCCGCCAATGGACGGGATTGTCCTTGTGCAGAAGAAGGTAGGGGCTCGATTCCTGATCCATCATATTGCGTGACATGGGTTATCCTGGAGCTGTCGGTGTGCTTTCGAGAGACGGTCGGGAGAGATAGCTTACAAAGGATGCCGCATGAAAGGCCGCACACGATGAAGATTCACCTCGATTTCGACATGACCCCCGAAGAGGCCCGTAAACTGATGGGCCTGCCCGACGTCACCGGGCTGCAGAAGAAGCTGGTGGGCGAGATGGAGCGGCGGATGATGGCGGCGCTGGACACCACGACCGATCCCGAGGCCATGCTGAAAGCCTGGTTCAACTGGGGCAATCAGGGGATGGAGCAGTTCCAGAAATTCGTTCGCGAGGCCGCCACCAGGGCCAAGGACCGCACCCGCTAGGGTTCGATGATAGAGCCCGACGACACGATCTTTGCGCTGTCCAGCGCGCCCGGGCGCGCGGGGATCGCGGTGGTGCGGGTGTCGGGGCCGGAGGCCACCCGCGCCATGGAAACCCTCGTGCAGGGGCCGGGGCCGGAGCCGCGGATGGCCCGTCTGCGGGCCTTGTACAGGTACTCGGACCTGGATGCCGACACGCCGCGGATCGATCACGCGCTTGTCCTGTGGTTTCCGGGTCCGAACAGCGCCACGGGCGAAGATGTCGTGGAATTCCACATCCATGGCGGGCGCGCGGTTGTGCAGGCCGTGCTGGACTCGCTGGAGTGCATTCCCGGATTGCGGCCGGCCGAGCGGGGCGAGTTCACCCGGCGCGCGGTGGAAAACGGCAAGCTCGATCTCACCCGCGCCGAAGCGCTCGCCGATCTCATCGATGCCGAAACCGAGGCGCAGCGGCGCCAGGCATTGGACCAGTATGAGGGCGGATTTCTGGCGCTCTGCGACGACTGGCGGGCGCGGCTGATCAGGTTGTCTGCCTGGGCCGAAGCGGAGATCGATTTCTCGGACGATGAGCTGGACGGCGATCTGGATGTGGGGGTTCAGGCGGGCCTCCGCGACATCATCGCGGAGATCAGGGCCGTGCTGGACGACAATCGCCGCGGCGAGATCGTGCGCGAGGGCCTGCGGCTGACGGTGGTCGGCCCGCCCAACGCCGGCAAGAGTTCGCTGCTCAACATGCTGGCGAGGCGCGACGTCGCCATCGTGTCCGACACGCCCGGCACGACGCGCGATGTTGTGGAGGTGCGCCTGGACATCGGCGGGTATCTGGTGATCGCCGCCGACACCGCGGGCTTGCGCGACGCGAGCGGCACCATCGAAGCGGAGGGCGTGCGCCGGGCACTGGCGCGGGCGGAACAGTCGGATTTGATTTTGCTGCTGCTCGATGGCTCCGCCGACGATCCCACCGCGGGCCTGCCCGCGACGTTCGCGCGCGATGATGCCGCGGTGCTCACCGTCTGGAACAAGGCCGATTTGCCCTGGCCTGTGGAGCGCGACGGTCTCGCGATCTCGGTGCGGACCGGCCAGGGGTTCTCCACGCTGATGGAGGTGCTGGAAAACAGGCTCGCATTTCATCTCGGCGGATTTGCAGATGAGGGGAAGATCGTCACGCGCCAGCGGCACCGGGCGCATCTCGCCGACGCCGCGGCGGCGCTGTCGCGCGCGCTCGACGGCTCCCGCGAGACGGCCGAACTGATGGCCGAGGACCTGCGCCTCGCGCTCCGCGCCATCGGGCGGATTACAGGGCGAGTCGATGTCGAGGAGCTGCTCGATGTCATCTTCAAAGACTTCTGCATCGGCAAGTGAGCGCCTGTTTATCAGGCGATTTACAGGGGCATGTTGGCCCGCGCTCCTGTCTGTGATCCGATAGCATCGATTGTATTTGTTGCAACAAGTACTTAGCTGCTTTCTCTGTTCGCGGGCGAACAGGGAACGCGGGCCTGTTTCTGCCTGTAAACAGCCAAAATGGTTTGACAAATGACCGGAATGGGCTTATCAGAACCATTGGAGAACAAACAGGCAACCCATATGCCCCTCTTCAAGCCAGGCCAATCCGGCAATCCCAGGGGCCGCCCGAAAGGCTCCCACAATATCGCCCGCGAATTCCTCGCCGAAATCGAACGCACGGCGCCGGACGCGGCCGGGCAGATGTCCAAGCTCCAGGCCCTGATCAAGGCGCAGATCGACAAGGCGGTGCAGGGCGACAACCGCGCCATCGAGGCCGTGCTCGACCGGATGGAAGCACTCGAGGTGCGGGTGACGGCGTCCGTTCCCAAGGGCCCCGATTTCACCGACGCCGACCGCGAGATCATCGCCGACATCCATCGCCGGCTTACTGAAGTTCCGCTGGTGGAAGGTGAGTGATGTTCAGAAAAGAAAGTTTTCACCACAAAGGACACAAAGGACACGAAGGAAGAGACCCGCGCGAAGCGCAGACAGATTGTGCACCGGCGAGGCAGTGAGACGGTGAGAGTCCGCGAATCTCATCGCCTCATCGTCTCACCGGTGAAATCTCTTTCTGGCGCTGCGCGCCAACAGGATGTGCGAATCCCGGCCTCTCTTCGTGCTCTTTGTGTCCTTTGTGGTGAAAGCTTTTTTCTCCCCGCCTCCGTGGTGAATCATTCATGAGCGACAGAACCCTCGCCCGCTATGCCGACATTCTCCGGCGCGACTTTACCGCCTTCAGCCATCGCAGCTTTCGCGCGCTGAACGGCGACACGGCCTGGCTCGGCAACTGGCATCTCGATGTGATGGCGGCGAAGCTGGAAGCGGTGCGCGAAGGCCGCGTGCGCCGGCTCGTCGTCAATCTGCCGCCCCGCCATCTGAAATCGCACATGGTGTCGATCGCGTTCGTGGCCTTCGTGCTCGGCCATCACCCTGCGCGGCAGATCGTGTGCGCCAGCTACGCGCAGGATCTCGCCGACAAGCTCGCGCGCGATTGCCGCCAGCTGATGCAGAGCGCGTTCTATCAGGCGATCTTCGCCACGCGCCTGTCGCCCGAGAGAAACGCGGTGTCGGAATTCGCAACCTGCGACGGCGGCTTTCGGCTCGCCACCTCCATCGGCGGCGTGCTCACCGGCCGCGGCGCGGACCTGATCGTGATCGACGATCCGTTGAAAGCCGAAGAAGCGTATTCCGACACGCGCCGCAACGCCGTCAACGACTGGTTCGATTCATCGCTCGTCTCGCGCCTCAACGACAAGGAAAAGGGCGCCATCGTCATCGTGATGCAGCGCCTGCATGAAGACGATCTGGCCGGACACGTGCTCGAAAAAGGCGGCTGGGAGGTGGTGTCGTTTCCCGCGATTGCGGAAACCGACGAACGCTTCGACGTGACGACGCCGTACGGCGCGCGACGCTTCAGGCGCACGAGCGGCAGCATCCTTCATCCCGCACGCGAATCCGAAAGCACGCTCAAGCGGCTGCGCGCGCAGATGGGCGAGGCCGCGTTCGCAGCCCAATACCAGCAGCAGCCTGTTCCACGCGAAGGCGCGATGGTGAAGGCGGACTGGTTTCCGCGCTATCGCGCGGATGAACTCCCCGCGCAATTCGACATGCGCGTGCTGTCGGCCGACACGGCGAACAAGGCGAGCGAACTCTCAGATTACAGCGCGCTGACGCTGTGGGGCATTCGCGCAGGGCATTTCTGGCTCATCGCGGTGTTGCGCCGGCGCATGGAATTTCCCGAGCTCAGACGCGCCATTGCCGAGATGGCGCGGGATGCCGACGTGGTGCTGATCGAGGATCGCGCCAGCGGCACGCAGCTCATCCAGGAATTGCGCGCGGCGAACATCAAAGGCGTCACGCCAAGCGAACCTGCCGGCGACAAGCGCATGCGGCTCTGGGCGCAGACCGCGACGATGGAGCAGGGCCTTGTGCATCTGCCGGCCGACGCGCCGTGGCTCGACGAATACATCCGCGAACTGACCGGCTTTCCCAACGCGCGCCACGACGACCAGGTGGACGCGACCACGCAGGTGATGGCCTGGGCCGCCCAGCGCCGGCAGGCGAAGGACCCGTGGATCCAATACGCGGAGGAATGGCTGGAGGAACACAAGAGCGACAACGCCATCGAACCCGCCACGCCGGGCTGGACAAAGGCGGAGATGATGCGAAGGGGCCTGTGGAAGTGGTGAGGGGGTGCCAGCGTACGGCACAGACGGCCCTTACTGCCGCCTCATCCTTGGCTCACTCGCTGTTAAGAGAATCAACTGAGATATGTATCTCCAAATTGCGCAGCGCAATTTCGCTCGTTGATGGTCACTTGACTGACATCACTGGAGGGGAAAAATAGAAAAAATGGTGTCAGGGAATACCGAAATTCCGGGACGCCATAGGTATTACAGGAGTCTTGGCTGATTGGGATCGGATGACTTGGGTCTCCTGCCTGGCGCGCGACGCGCGACGGGACGGCCGAGCAGGAAATTGGGTCAGAGTCGTTTTCGTTGGCAAGAATGCGGCCGTTAAATGCCGAGTCAGTCGCAGGTCATCAACAAAAACGACTCTGACCCACTGCTGTCCCATAGCGGATAGATGAATCGGATCAAAGCTGTAAGGCCCATTGGCGGGATGGGGGTTGTGGCGGGGGATGTTGGTTTGTCAGCAATGCCATCAGAT
>JBEKLN010000026.1:0-54183 GCA_050010175.1 Rhizomicrobium sp. | reverse complement strand
AGCTTGGCTGGACAAGAGACAAATATTGGCAAGTGCGAGAAGATCTACTTGAGACGGGGCAGATAGAACGGGGCAGGGGCCAAGGAGGTAGCGTCCGAAGAGTGGCAATGATCGGGCAATTACCGGCAACAAAACGAGCTAGGAACCTACCAGAAGCAGATTTGTATGACTCTCTTTTGCGCGTACTGGAAAAGGATTGGATTCGGGAGATGCGAATCGAGCCTGACCACATTTATTTCGAGATAACGGCGAGGCAGGGGAAGAAGCCAACGGGAGGAACCTGGACAAGGCCCGACATAAGCGCTGTTAGCGTAAGGAGTTTTCAGCATCTCCCCGGGAAGTTCACAGACGTTTGGACGTTCGAAGTGAAGTCGGTGGACTCCCTTGACGTTACGGCCGTCTTCGAAGCGGCGTCTCACGCTAGCCGTGCAACTCGGTCATACGCACTTCTTCAGATACCGGAGGACATAGATTTGGTAGATGATGAGATAGTAGATAGATGCGCTCGCGAGGCTGCGCGTCTGCGGGTTGGCCTCATCACATTTTCTTCCTCCATGGAGTTCAAAACGTGGGAAACAAGGGTCGAGGCACCCAGACTTGAGACTGCGCCAGAGGCGCTCGATGGATTCATAAGTCACCTTTCTGACCGCGCTAAGAGTCGAATTGCGAAGTGGAAATGACGGGGGACATGGCCGTGGCAGAATTGCGATGGCGCAAACCTTTCCCTCTGAAGTTCGGTGACAGAAGCAACGTTTCCGATACGGATGTTCCGCGAGTAGCCGTGATTGTGTCGCCGCGCCGTCCGGTTGCTCCCAACCTGTCCCCTCGCCAAAGGACCCGCCCTTGAAACTCCCCATTCATCCCCAAGGCTGGCGGTTTATCGCCATCGCGGCCATCGGCAACCTGTTCGGCTTCGTCGTCTCGCGGTGGTTGGGGCTCGCCCTCCTGCCGGTCACCCTCTGGGTCACCGCCTTCTTTCGCGATCCGGACCGGGCCGTGCCTGCCGGGCGGCGCCTGATCGTGGCCCCTGCCGATGGCCGGCTTTTGCCCATCATCCGGGCGGTTCCGCCGCCGGAACTGGGGCTGGGGCCGGAGCCGCGACTGCGCCTGGCCATTTTTATGTCGGTATTCGATGTCCATGTGAACCGTTCACCATGTGACGGAACGGTGACTGGACTTGCCTACAGGCCCGGGCGATTCTTCAATGCCTCGTTCGACAAGGCCAGCGAACATAACGAACGTATGTCAATCCGGATAAGTCTGGATGACGGCGCGGAACTGGCGGTCGTACAGATTGCGGGGCTGGTGGCACGGCGGATCGTCTGCGACCTGCAACAAGGACAGAAGCTATGCCGCGGCGAACGTTTTGGAATCATCCGTTTCGGAAGCCGGCTCGAAGTCTATTTGCCGGACGGCGCGCGCGTACTGGCGAAAGACGGCCAGAAAACAGTGGCTGGCGAAACCGTGCTCGCGGACTTCCCCGATTGATGAACGGATTGACCCGCGAGCGGCGCACCGAGCTCGTGCGCAACGCCGCGGTGATGTGCGAAGAATCCAGATGGGGGCGGATGCTCCCCAATGCGCTGACGCTCTTGAGTCTGTGCTGCGGCGCGACCGCCATCCGCTTTGCGCTCGCCTCCGACTGGAAAGCCGCGGTCGCGGCCATCGTCTGTGCGGCGGTGTTCGATGCGCTCGACGGACGTCTCGCCCGACTCATCCATGTCGACGGCCAATTCGGCGCGCAGCTCGATTCGCTGGCCGATCTCGTGAGTTTCGGTATCGCGCCGGGCGTGCTGGTTTACATGTGGACGCTCTATCATGCGCATGGCGCGGGCTGGGCGTTCGCGCTGATCTTCTGCGCCTGCAGCGCCATCCGGCTCGCGCGCTTCAATGTGGAGAGCACGGGCGAGGCTGCACCGGCCGCCTATTTCAGCGGCGTGCCCACGCCCGCCGCCGCGTGTCTGATCCTGTTGCCGATGCTGCTCGGCTTCGAATTCAAGGGCGACATGTTCAGCCATCCCTGGCTCAGTGCGGCCATGATCGCGGCGGTCTCGTGGCTGATGGTGAGCCGCGTGCCGACCTTGTCGTTGAAGCGGTTCAAGGTGCCCGCGCGGTTCAAGGCCCCCGCAGGAGTAGCGATCGTGCTGCTGCTCGCCTCCGCGCTGCTCTGGCCATGGATCACGCTCACCATCGGCGTGCTCGCCTATCTCGGCACCATTCCGTTTGGAATCGCAGCGGCGGTCGCGCGCCGCCGCCGTGCCGCGATGCGGGCAACGCACGAGTGAAGGGCACGTCCCCGCGATCAAAACCATTGTCATCCTGGGCGAGAACGCATCCCCGCCGTGCCCGCGTTTGAGGGAAGAGGATCCAGTACGTTTTTCGTTTATGAAAAACGGAAGCGATCACCGGACGTGCTGTGACCAACTGCCGCCTTCGCATCTGCCACTGCAGTCCCAATTGAGGGTGAGATCATGGCGTCGCGATTCGGGATCCTCATGGCCTCTGCCCTCGTTCTGCCCATCGCAGGTGCGGCGCAATCCGCACCGTCCTGGCCCGACAGCTTCACGGGCCGTCTTGAAGTGCTGGCCGTGATGGAACAGCTGAACGGCGAACTGCTGGCGAGCAAGAGCGCCACGGCGACGCTGGAAGCTTGGTGCGCCGATCATCATCTCGCAGACGGCGCACACATTGTCGCAATGCGCGACCGCGAAGCCGCCAAACCCTTGAGCGATACGCAGCGTGCAATTCTCGCCGTGGGTGCGGATGAACCGGTTCGCTACCGGCGTGTCCACCTTGCCTGCGGCGCACACATCCTGTCGGAAGCCGAGAACTGGTACGTGCCGGGGCGGCTCAACGCTGCGATCAACCGTTCCCTCGATACGACCGACACGCCATTCGGCGTCGCCGTGAAGGAATTGCAACCGACGCGCCAGACGCTCTCGGTGGAGCGGTTGTGGAGTCCGCTGCCTTCGGACTGGGACCGGACGATGCATCCTGCGGAGCTATCGGCAAATGAGAACGCGGGACTCGCGATCCCGCGCGAACTCTTCCGCCACGCTGCGATCGTTCTCGACGCCGGCCACCGCCCCATCGCATTGGTCACGGAAACGTACACGAACGAGATTTTGAACTACCCTCATTGAAGGATTTAGTCCGAACTGCGGCTGCGGTCTTCGAGGCTCTGCCATTCCGGCAGGCCGACAAGATCGTTGTAATGGCGGAAGCTTGATCTCTCTACTGGGGGAATGCCGTTGCCCGCCAGAATGGCTGTGTAGGCATCCTCCAATCGCTGAGTGATCGCGAGCAGAGAACTGATCGGATAAAGCGCGATCCGGAAGCCCATCTGCTGCAGCGTTGCGGGCGCCAGAACCGGCGTCTTGCCGTCCTCCACCAGATTGGCGACCAGCGGCGTGCCCGCGAATCGCTCGGCGATGATGCGCAATTCGTCTTCGGATTGCGGGGCTTCGACGAACAGGATGTCGGCGCCGGCCTTCAAGAATGCCTCGCCGCGCAACAATGCCTCGTCGAGGCCGTGGGTTTGGCGGGCATCGGTCCGGGCCATGATCTTGAAGCCGCTGTGGGAGCGTGCGGACGCAGCTGAGCGAATCTTCGCAACGGCGTCGGCCAGCGGCACCACCTCCTTGCCGTCCATGTGGCCGCAGCGCTTGGGACTCGCCTGATCCTCGAGCTGAATGCAGGCGGCGCCGGCCTGCTCGTAGGCGCACACAAGTCTTGCGACGCTCGCGGGCCCGCCGTGGCCGTTGTCGCCGTCGGCGATCAAAGGCACGGGTGCTGCGGCGCCGGCGATCGCGCGCACACGCTCGGCCATCTGATCGGGCCCGACCAGACCGATATCGGGTACGCCGAACGATGCGCCCACAACGCCGAAGCCCGTCATGTAAACGGCCTCTGCTCCGGCGTGCACCGCGACTCGCGCCGAGAGCGCGTCGTAAGCGCCGGGAACGATCAAGATGCCCTTCTGGTTCAGCAGCGCGTCAAGCGTGGTCATTTGGTTGAATTCATTGGCCGATTGCGTCCCGTCTCCAACATGGTTTTTGCGTCAGGCTGTCTTCTGCTCGGTCAGATTCAGTTCCTCGATCATCCGCGAGCGAATGACGAATTTCTGGATCTTGCCGGTGACTGTCATCGGGAATTCGTCGACGAAGCGGATGTAACGCGGGATTTTGTAGTGCGCGATCTGACCCCGGCAGTAGGCCACGATCTCTTCCGGCGTCGATTGCCGGCCGCCGCGGAGCTTGATCCACGCACAAAGCTCCTCGCCGTATTTATGGTCGGGCACACCCACGACCTGGACATCTTCGATATCCGGATGGCGGAACAGAAATTCCTCGACCTCGCGGGGATAGATGTTCTCGCCGCCCCTGATCACCATGTCTTTCAAACGGCCAACGATGTTGCAATAACCGTCTTCGTCGATGGTAGCGAGATCGCCGGAATGCATCCAGCCGTGCTGATCAATGGCTTCGCGCGTTCGTTCCGGCTCGTCCCAATACCCGAGCATGACGGAATAGCCGCGCGTGCAGAGTTCGCCCCGCTCGCCGTGCGCGACGATGGCGCCGTCGGGTCCAACGATTTTCACCTGGAGGTGCGGCAGAACGCGGCCCACCGTAGAAACCCGGCGCTCCAGTGGATCGTCTGCCGCGCTCTGAAAGCTGACCGGGCTCGTCTCCGTCATCCCGTAGGCGATGGTGATCTCCGCCATGTTCATGCGGGATATCACACGGCGCATGACTTCAATGGGGCAGGGTGCGCCTGCCATGATGCCTGTTCGCAGAGAGGACAGATCGAATCGCTCGAAATCGGGATGCTGCAGCTCGGCGATGAACATCGTGGGAACCCCGTGCACCGCCGTGCACCGCTCCGCCTGCACGGTCTCAAGCACCGCTCCCGCATCGAAGCTCGCGGAGGGATAGACCATCGTCGCATCATGCGCGGCGCAGGCGAGATTTCCCATCACCATCCCGAAGCAATGATAGAGGGGTACTGGAATGCAGAGTCTGTCGCCGGCGCGCAAATTCATCTGCCTGCCGACGAAGAAGGCGTTGTTGACAATGTTGCGGTGGGACAGCGTCGCCCCTTTGGGCAGCCCCGTGGTGCCGCTGGTGAACTGAATGTTGATGGGATCGTCGGGGCGGAGGGTCAATGAGAGCTCTCGCAATCTCCGCCGGCTCGCTGTGCTCGCCCCCTCCGCGATGTCGTCGAAGCCAAGCCAGCCTTTGCGGGCCGCACCGCCGATCTTGACGGCGGTTCTCAGGGCCGCCAGACGCGGCGCGGCCAATCCGCCGGGACGCGCGCAGGAGAGTTCCGGCGCAAGCTCCTCGATCATTCCGGGATAGTCGCTGGCTTTGAACTGGTCAGCGCAGATCAGCGCCTTCACGCCCACCTTGTTGAGGGTGTACTCCACCTCGGAGAGGCGGTACGCCGGATTGATGGTGACGAGGATGAGCCCTGCCCTGGCGCACGCGAACTGCACCAGGGCCCATTCGGCGCAGTTGGGCGCCCAGATTCCGACGCGATCCCCGTGCTCGAGTCCGAGCGACAACAGACCTGCAGCGACATCTTCCACGCGGCGGCCAAACTCCTCGTAACTCCAGCGGATATTCTGGTGCCGGGATACAAGAGCGTCCCGTGCGGGCGCGCGTGCGATTGCAGCGCTCAGCAACTGGTCGATCGTGCATTCAAGCAGTGGCGGGGTTGTTTCCCCCGTGGCGAGGCTGTCGGACATGCTGCGGCCTGCACAGTTTGCTTGGCGTCGTTCCCAGCATAACGCCGATCGCCGAAAAAGCACCGGGGCGGTGTCGCCACCGCCCCGCGCTGCTATCCGATGGTTGAGACCGTACGACTACGAGCCGTGCTGGCAGACGCTCGTCAGCAGATGCTGGTTGTCGAGCCAGTTGTTTGCCGAGAAGCTGGCGGCGGCCCCGAAATACTCCAGAAACGCCAAAGCTTGCGGGTGCCACGTCACACCGTTGAACGTGACGCTGAATGTGCCGTAGTTGGTAAGAACTTCCAGCGGGTCGCCCACTTCAAGGATGCCGCACGGCGAATTGCTGGTGGTGAACGGATCGTCTACCCATTCGCCCAGCTCATGCGAGAATGCGTCGATGTCTTCCGAGAATGCCCCGGGGGAGGTGACATAGCTCGCATAGGCATAGGTCTGGCCGTTCGAGTCGGCGGAGTGATAGCCACCGATGCAGCAACCTCCGGACGTCAGGTAGATATTGTCGGTGACGAACAGCGGCAGCACGGTCGGGTTGATCTGCGAAAGCTTCGACATGAAGGACTGAAGCGCGGAGTCGAACGAGTTGATGTTCATCTCGCCGACCTTGCCCGAGCCGAACGGGTTGTTGATGACGTTCCCGCCCTCTCCCTTCGTCGGGCTGAGCGTCTGCTCGCTCAAGACGGTGGGAGTTTTGAAGACGAGATGGTAGGCGGTGTTCTTCGCGCCGATGTCGCTCCAGAAGCTGCCGCGCTGGAACGCATCCTCGTATTGCGTGGTGCCCATATCCGTGGAGCCCCACTTCCAGTCCAGCGAATTGAACAGCGGCGAATTGAGCAGGTTCTGCACGATCGTTACGCCATTTGCCTGATCGACTTCGGGATCGAAGGTATACGCGGTGCCATAGACGGCCTTGGTGTAAACCATCTTGATCGGGATCACGTAAATCGTAACGGTCGTCGTGGTGTTCGTGCTGGCCGGGTTGGTTCCCACCATCGAATATTTGTAGGTCTTGCTCTTGTATGTGATCGTGCCGCTCCACGTCAGAAGCGATTGCGGTTGATGCGCATATTGGTGGATCGTGCCGTGCGCGGGCAGCACCGTAAACGCAGGCACGGCGGCCGACTCGGAAGCGGAAGCTGCTGGAGCCGCGAGCGGCAGGATGGAGGCGGACGCCAGCAAAACAAGCATCAAGTAAGTTTTTTTCACGTGCGAATTCCCCGATTGGGCTTAGTGGAATATCCACGGCCGTCACAAAGTGATCATCAAAATTAACCTCAAACAACCAGCTTGTCTCGCCTGCTTTAACAGCCTCTTAAAGCGGCGCGCGAGATTGGAACTTTGGGCGGCGCGCCGCGCCCCGAAGAGCGGCACGCCGCCGGAGTAAGCCACGCCTATACCACTCTGATACCTCACAAGAATCCGGCACGTCGGGTCCGGAAACCGCGTCGTCCCACAAAAAAAAGGGCAGCGTTTCCGCTGCCCCATCCATATGCATTGAAGAGTTGATTGATTACTGCCCGTTCTGGCAGACGCTGCTGAGCAGGTGCTGGTTGTCCAGCCAGTTGTTGGCCGAGAAGTTCGCCGGTGCGCCGAAGTACTCCAGGAACGCCAGAGCCTGCGGATGGTAGGTGATACCATTCACATTGACCGGGAACGTGCCGTAGTTGGCGAGGCCTTCCAGCGGATCGCCGACTTCGAGCAGGCCGCAGGGCGACTCGCTGGTGATCAGCGGATCGTCGACCCATTCGCCGAATTCATGGCTGAACGCGTCGATGTCCTGCGAAAACGCGCCGGACGCTGTGACGAAGCTCGCCATGCCGTAGGTCTGACCATTGTTGTCGGCCGAGTGATAGCCGCCGATGCAGCAGCCGCCGGACGTCAGGTAGACATTGTCAACGATGAAGAATGGGAAGTTGCTGGGATTGATCTGCGAGAATTTCGACAGGGTCGACTGGATGAAGTTGTCGAAGTCATTGATGTTCATCTCGCCGACTTTGCCCGAGCCGAACGGATTGTTGATCACGTTGCCGCCCATCGCCTTCGTCACCTTGATGGTCTGTTCCGTCAGAACCGTCGGTGTCGCAAAGAGGACATGGTAGGCCGTGTTCGTGCCGCCCACTTCGCCCCAGAAGCTGCCGCGCTGGAAGGCGTCTTCATACTGTGTGGTGCCCATGTCGGAGGAGCCCCACTTCCAGTCCATCGTCGTGAACAGCGGCGAATTGAGCAGGGCGTTCATGACCGTCTCGCCGTTCCACTGATCCTTCTCGGGATCGAATGTTTCCTTGTCGGCCTTGCCGTAGATTTTCTTGGAGTACTTCATCTTCACGGGAATGAGGTAGATCGTGACGGTGGTCGTCGTGTTGGTGTTGGCCGGGTTCGTGCCGACCATCGTCGTATTGTACGTGTGACCACTGTAGGTGATGGTGCCGTTCCACGTCTGCAACGCGGTCGGCGTATGTGCGTAGTGATGGATGGATCCATGCGCCGGCAAAACCGTGTACATCGGTTTCGCGGCAGGATCTGCGGAAGCCGTCTGAACTGCCAGAGGCAGCATCGACGCGGTTGCCAGCAAAGCCAGCTTTGACAGACTCAGTTTCATGCGAGGTTTCCCCGGTTGGGCAGGAGCGGACAACCCGCTGCGATGCCGGACAATGCATCATTTTTGCGTGCAAACAAGCCCCTCGCGGGCGTGGTTAATCCGGGCAAGATCACACCGATTCGAGGCCCGATTCCGCCGCATTATTTCGAATGCAAAAGGTTCCTCGGGAACCATATGATTGTTTCCGGCCGGGGATCGGAATGAAGCAGGAGAGCCCGCGTCGAAGACGACGGAGGGACGCGCGGATATTCTGGAATCCCGCTCTCGGTTGGAACTCCGAATACGACTTCGCCTGAGATTTGCGTAAGACGGAGTGTGGGGAGTGCTGACCGGGTTGGCATAAGGAACCTGGTGCGGACGCCGAAAAGGGCTACCGATTCGGAATGACTGAACACGGTAATTTGCGCGCGGCGGGCGGCTACCAATTGATCAATGGCGCGCAGACCCGCACCCCCAAAATCAAAACGCCGCATAGAAGCGTATGCGCCAATAATCTGTCGTGAACGACCGGTAACGTCCCCCAACCCCCCCGGGGACGGGGTGGGGGCAATGGTTTTCTGGGTAACGGGGGATTAAATGAGCGAAGACAACAGCTTTGCAGCATCGGCGCGTCACGAAGCGTCTGCCGGAGACGCTCCGGCGCATGCACACAAAGATCATCACGAACATGAGCCGGAGACGGCATCCGAGCCCTGGGGCGCACGGGTTCTGTTCGGATTTGCCGGGCTCATTCTTCTCGCCGGCGCATTTGCAGCCTGGCACTTCAAGACCATGCTCGGCGGCGAGGTCGGCCAGGCGTTACCATGGATTATCGCGGCCGCCGTATTGCTGGGCGGCGCTGCAATCGTCGAGACGATCGATACCGTGGTGTGGGTGACGCTGATCGCCGGCATCTTCCTGCTCGCCATCACCTTCGTGATTGCGGGGCGGGTTGCGACCTATCCGTCAATCGGGCAATCGATCTTCGTGGTCGACCGCTTCTCGGGTGACGTCGAGCTGTGCACATCGGACTCGTGCACGGTGCTTCCGCGCCATGGCGTGCTGTTCCAGGTTCCGCATTTGCCGAAGCTGGTCCCGCACGCGAAATAACGCGGCCGGAAATCTTGTGGTTCTGTGAGCGATGAAGCCCGTCAGGGCTTCATCGTGAACACGCAGATCTTGTTGCCGTCGAGATCGCGGAAATAGGCGCCGTAGAACGTGTCGCCGCGCAAGCCCGGGGCACCTTCGTCCTTGGCGCCGCTGGCGAGGGCCTTGGCGTGGGCTTTGGCGACGAGGTCGCGTGACGGCGCCGACAACGAGATCATGGTGCCGTTTCCGGCTGTCGCGGGCTTTTCGTCGTAGGGCTTGCAGACCGCGAGCATGGGACCGTCGCCTGCGCCGTACCCCTGCATGCGCTCCATCGTCATGGTGCGCTTGCCGCCCAATTCGCCGAGAACCGCATCGTAGAACGTTTTGGCTTTCTCGAAATCATTGGTTCCGATCGTGACGTAGCCGATCATCGTGTCCTCCTGCTGGTTTTGTCGTCCCATGTGTAGCAGTCGCGCCCCGACAGGCGATATGCCGACCTTGCACAGCGCCCATGTCTCCCGGGACGCACCGAACTAGGCTGCGATGTAGGTTGTTGCAAGAAGTCCAAGTCCGCCCGCGGCGAACAGGAGCGCCGCCCCCCAGAGCCACCGCCGCCGGGTGATGATGGCGACGGTCGACATGGCGATGCCGATTTCGAAAAGCGTGGCCGAACCGGTCAGCCAATGGTGCCGGTCTTCGTGGTGCCTGCTTTCCAGCATCAACGCGTCGCGTTCGGCTTCGCTGTCGGTTGCCTTTTTGCGATCCTTGAGCTGCTTGTCGCCACGGGATTTGGCTTCCTTGCGGTAATCGGCAACATGCGGGCCGCCCGCGTCGGCCGCAATCGTGTACATGTTTTTCTTCAGGCTGTCGGCCTGGAACTCATCCCAGGCGTCGGTGGCCTGATCCTGCTTGAGCGAAGCCTCGGAGGAAGCGCCAAGCGCCCTCCCGCCTTCGACCGTCTCAAGGCTGCCCGACACCGCGGCCAGCACGGCGAGCATCGCGACCGTGATCGCGACGCGCGAGATGAACGGGTCGTTCTCATGCGCGGCGTGTTCTGCGTGTTCGGCATGCTCGTGGGCATCCAGTGCGGGATCGTGAACCATGGCAACCTCTCTGGTTGTGATTGGCGGGAATCGACTCAAGCGACGGAACACGAATCGTAAGCGTTCAATGCAAAATTGTAGTGACCTCCGTCAACCCGCTACAATGCCCCGGGGTCGTAAACGGGAATATCCGCGGTGTGGCGAATTCTTCTTCTGGTTCTCGCAGGTGTAGTGGGCGCCGACGCAGCGTGCGCGCAACCTCTGTCCTGTCTCCTCTCCACGCAGAAACCGATGGTCTCGGCGGAACTGTATTTCGGGCGCAGCGTCCGGGGCCGGCATGCCGTGGGCGAGCGGGAATGGTCGAGCTTCGTCGAGCGGGTTGTCGCGGTCCGGTTTCCGGACGGATTCACCGTGCATGACGGCGTCGGAGAGTGGCGCGACCCCGCGACCCGCGTGACCGTCAGGGAGAAGACGAAGATATTATCGGTCCTTGCGCCCGCCGCGGCGGACCTGGGCCAGCGCCTGCAAAGCGTCGCCGAAGAATACAAGAGGAATTTTCACCAGCAATCCGTCGGCATCGTGACGACAGAGGCCTGCGCGGAATTCTGATTCAAGGCTTCAATGCGAGCCTGTGCAGTGCTCGACTTCGACCGTCACATGGCTCAATTCGTGAACGTCCGACAGCCGCGTCTTGTAGGCCCCGGGCGGCATCGGGTTGTGCGTGACGAGCGAAATCACGGCTGCCACGTGACCTGGGCCCACACGCCAGAGATGAAGGTCGCTGATGCGATCGCCGTCGACTTCGAGTCGCTCCATTATTTCCCCGACAAGATGCCCCTCGGGCCGAACATCCAGGAGTACGCCGCCTGCCGTCCGCATGAGTCCCCATGACCAGTTGGCGATGACAATCGCTCCGGCGATGCCCATGAGTGGGTCCATCCAGACCCATCCAAGTTGACGCCCCGCAACAAGCCCCGTGATTGCCAGAATGGAAACGGCCGCGTCCGCAAGAACATGAACATAGGCTGCGCGCAAATTCGTGTCATGGCCGTGCGCCCCGTGTCCGTGATCATGATCATCCGCGTGATGGTCGTGATGGTGATCGTCGCGCAACAACCATGCGCTCAGCAGGTTGACGCTGAGACCGAGCACTGCAACCGGGATCGCTTCGTCGAAGGCGATCGACACTGGATGCAGCAACCGGCCGACGCTTTCGTAACCGATCAGCAGCGCGATCATGGCAAGCGCGACGGCACTCGTGAAGCCGGCCAGTTCTCCGAGCTTTCCCGTGCCGAAGGTGAAACGCGGATCGCGCATGTGCCGCCGTGCGTAGGTATAGGCCAGTGCGGCGATGAGGAGCGCACCGGCATGCGTAGACATGTGCAAACCATCGGCGACCAGGGCCATTGAGCGAAAAAGCACGCCGGCCGTGATCTCGCCGACCATCATCGCACCGCACAGCGCGATGACGATCCAGGTCTTGCGCTCGTTCTTCGCGTGATGTTCGCCGAGGAACAGGTGTTCGTGGCGATAGGCGTCGATGGATTGTGCGTGCATGGCAGGTTCCTTCCGCGAAATCATTCAAGCTGGTCGGGATTACTCCGACGATCTGAACGTTAAAAGAGTTCTCCTTGCGTATTCGACGATCTTGATGTTCGTTTGGTCAATGGCATCACGTCGGTTGCGATCGAAGGAAATTGGAATGCCGATACCGCCGCCAGTCTTGGAAATCTACTACTCTCCGACATGCGCTCCCTGTCGGCAGGAACTCCCCTCAGTTGCAGACTTGGTGCGCAAGGACGGGAGCCATGTTCGCATCGTGATTTTGGATCACGAATTGCAGGCTCGCGCAGAATTGAGAAGCGCTTCGCCAAGATTGGCCGCGGCAGCCGTTGATTCATCCAATAAGGACGAGCGGACGGCGCTTCGGGGAGTTGGGGATGCTGACGGAATGTTGCCTTACGCACGCACGATTTCCTTTGACGACAAAATCTGTGCGCAATGGCGCGGCGGCCTGACACTCGAACGAATGCGTGCGCTCGTAGCTGCATGTTTCACCTCACCGAGTAGGCATCGATCCTGAAGAACATGCCCTTCTCGCCGTTGTCGATGAGACTGAGCAGGCCGGTGACGGTGACGAGCTTATCCGTCCATTCGACAGGACGCAGCGTGACGACTTCGGCGACTTCATTGGGTTCGCCGGGTGGGCAGAACATGCAAACGGGCGTTCGTCTCGTCAGGAGAAAGTGCTTTGTGTGATCCGAACCGTCGAGCGGCAGAATCCAGCCGCTCGCGGTGACGGCTTGACCCGCCATGGCTTTCACTTCGTTGGTCACCGAAATGTTGTAGATGCCCGACTTCTTGTTGTAGCCCACTTTGCATTTCACAAACTTGCTCCAGAGCACGTCGTGCGACTGTGGCAGATGATTCTGGAGAGCGCGCTCTTCAGCCGGCTGGCCGCCGGGAACCGCGTCGGCCTTCGCGGGCGTGATACCAAGGACCATCAGCGTTGATACGATCAGACATCGGGAAACGAGCGCGACATTCATGATTGCAACAACTCCTCTATTGGAGTGCGGGCGGCACGGAGGGCCGGGAACAGCGCGGCAATGGCTGCGACCACGCAGGCGGCGGCCACGACAAGAAGAACTTCGTCGATATCCATCTGGGGCTTCAGCAGCAGGCCCGTCATGTCCGCGACCATTTCGGCGGCCCATGCCATGAGCAATGCCGACAAGCCAAAACCCGCAACCAGCGCAGCCAGCGCAATCATCGCGGCTTCGGCGAAGGCAACCGACGCGGTCGACAGCGGCCCGGCTCCCAGCGATCGCAACAATGCGAGGTCGCGCGTGCGCGCATTCATCGTGGCCATGAGGCCCGCCGCAGCGCCAGCGGCCGCAATGCATATGAGCATCATGCCCAAGGCCGTCGCAGCCAGAGTCAGCGGCCGCAAGTAGCTCATCACGCGCGCGACTTCAAAGCTGGGCGTTGCGGCGCTGAGACCGGGATCTGCATCGACCAGTCGCGGCACCAGCATCGCTGCAACCGGGCTGCGGTATGATGCGACGACCGCTGTCGCTGCATCTGGGAGGTTGACGGCATTTCCCGAGATGCCGGTCTCGGCCGCTTCCTCTTCGCGATGCTTCTGGTGGACATATCGAATCGATTCGATATCCGTGAGGACGAGGCGGTCCAGAGACGATCCTGTCGGCGCCAGAATGCCGACGACGCGATAAGGAAACTGCGAATGCATCTCGCCGCCCGCCGCAAGACCGTGCGCCCCGATGAACGTGTCGCCGAGCTTGAAATGAAGCGCACGCGCCGCCTGGGCACCCAGCACCGCCTCAAGCGGCCTGGACCAGATGCGGCCGCTCGCAAAATCGGCGCGATAGACCAGGAGAAGGTCGGGCGTCGTGCCGACAATCCGCAAGCCGCCCACATTGTCGCCCAGCGCAATGGGCGCAGCCACTCTCACCAGCGGATTCGCCGCAACCTTCATCGCGGCTTTTTCGGAGACCAGCCCGCTCGGATCGGAAATGTGCAAAGCGCAACACAGTACAAGGTCGAGCGCTGAACCCTTCGGACCGATCACGAGATCAACTCCACCCCATGATTGTTCCGCCGCCTCCGGCAGCGCATCCAGACCCACAAAGGCTACAGTTACGGCCGCAATACCCAGCGCCCCTACCAGAACTGACAGCAATGCCTGTCCCCAGCGGCGCCGGAGGTACGCAACGGCCAGGGTGAGGATGTTCATTGCAGGTTCTCCAACTCCACCTCCCAATCGATGGAATCGAGGACTCTTCGGTCGTGGGTGGCCACGACAAGTGCTGCATTCTCCAGGACCGCACACTCGACCAGAAGCGCCATGATCGATTCGGCATTGGCGTCGTCGAGTGCCGATGTCGGTTCGTCTGCGAGAATGACCGAGGGCCTGTTGAGCAATGCGCGGGCTATCGCCGTGCGCTGCGCTTGCCCATGGCTGATGCGGTCTGAGCGGCGCGTCCGTACGGCAGCGAGTCCCAGTCGCGCCAACAAGCCGTCAAGACGATCGGGCTCGCGCAGCGGATATCCGGCACACTGCGCGGCGAGCCAGACATTCGCGCGGACACTGAGGGCATCGACAAGATGGAAGGACTGGAAGACAAGACCGATCTCGCGACCTCGAAATCTGTCACGTGCGCGCGCGCCTAGTTTCCACGGGTCCGTGCCGTTGATCGCAATCTCCCCATCGAAGGGCGCATGAATGCCGGCAAGCGCCATGAGAGCGGTCGTCTTGCCGCAACCGGATGGCCCGACAATTGCCACAGATTGTCCGGCACCCACATCGAGATCGGGAAGCCGGGCAAAGGCGTTGCCGTTGCGCGCGAGCACGACATCGCGCGTCGCAAGGACGGTTGGTTCAATGGCTCGCTGTTCCATGCCCTGACTCCATTCCTGCTTGCGGCAAACGCGCCGCAGGCGGAAAGCAAGAGCGAGCGCCGGAGGCCAGATGGGCCGCCGGCGCTCGCAGGCTCAGAACGTCTTTTGCAGACCGACGAAGAGGCCCCGCCTCGGTCCCCATTGCGGCGCGAACACGCCGACGCCGCTGCCGCTGCGAATTTGATACTTTTCGTCAAACAGATTGACGACATCGAACCGCGCGGAGAGTCCCTCCACGCCCATGACGCTGAAGCTTTGCACGATGCCGGTATTGACCTGCGTGTAGGCCGGCACGTGCGTGCCATTCGGAATGGCACCGCTTGGTATCGGCTCGTCCTCGCGCAGGCCCGTGCCGTAGATCAGGTCTGCGTCGAACAGTGTGTCGCCCCATTTATACGACGCCCCGCCTGACGCGGTGAATGCCTGTTCGTGATCGAGGTGGATGTAATGATCCTGAGTGTAGAAATACTGCTGCGGCAGAAAGCTGAACTGGCTGGTTTCCCACCCTTCACCCACGGCGTGTTCGAGTGCGAGATTGGTATAGGCCGAGAAATTGTCGATCGTGTAGTCGATCGTCAGCTCGGCGCCATATTGCTTGCCGTTCCTGTAGTTGAACGGCGTGAGGATGATCGGCGCGCCGAACTGGCCTTCGTCGATCAGATCCTTGGATAGTTTGTAATAGTTGTCTTCGCTGACGGTCAGGCCTTCTAGAATTTTTTGTTGTGCGCCGACATCGAAATAGTTGGCGCGCTCGGCGACCGGCGTTGCATCTGTCGTGATGGCGGGTGTGGCCGACGTGCCCGCCGTGGCGCCCGGAATCGGCGGAGGCGAGAACTTCTCGACCGTCTCGTTGCCGATGAGTTCGAACGGCGGCGGGGAGAAATAGCGCGCATAGCCGACGTGAATCGTCGTGTCTTCCCAGGGGAGCCACACTGCGTTCACGCGGGGACTCAACTGGTCGCCGCTACTGTACGCTTTGTATTCGTCGTAACGCAGGCCGTAGTTCAGCGTCAGATTGTTCAGGATGTCCCACTCGTCCTGCAGATACCCGCTGTAGAGCCACTGGTCCTTCGCGCTGTTGTCGATAATGGTTTCCGGCACGTTGTAGTTCGGGTTCTGCGCTGGCGTGTAAGGCGCGCAGGTGTAAGGATTGGACGGTGTGCCGCCCACGATGGTCTCGTTGGGTGTCGTGCAAAATTCCGGCAGCACCGATGACGTTGTGTTGCTGGACAGGCTGTCCTCTTCGATGATGACGCCGGCGCGAATTGTGTGCGAAGAGCCCAGATGCCAGGCGCCTTCCGCCTGTTCTCCGATTGCCACGTCGCGCTTGTAGGCCGATTGCGCAATGCCGTTGTAGAGCAGGTCGCCGATCTGGTCCGGCGCAAAGTTCAGGCTCGAGTACCGCCCGAACGCCGATAACTGAAAGTCGAACTGCCCCTGGCTGTGCAGGTAGCTCAGGATCGCATAGTGCGTGATCTCCCGCTGGCGTTCGTTTTCTGCTGCGCTCGGATAGTAGGTGCCGCCGCCCTGCGGATCGTCGATGTCGGTGAGGCCGAGGCCCGGCGTCAATCCGGCCGTGTTCGGAATCTGGAAATGATCGTGCGACGTCCCAAGAATCGCGGTGATGCTGCTGTTGGAATCCAGAATGTCTTCGAGATACGCAAAGCCATGATATTGCGTCGTCCGGTCGTGGATCGGGTTCGAGCTTCCGTCTGGCGACTCGATGCCGAGCGAATCGTCGAGATAATCGCCGGCGACGAAATAGTTGAGCGACCCCGTAGAGCCGCCGTAATCGACGCTTGGCGCCAGCTCGTTGTGGCTGCCGCCGTACATCGAGACCTCGCCGCCGGAATCGAACAATCCGGACTTCGGCGTGATGTTGACGACGCCACCGGTCGCCAAACCGTATTCCGCCGGCAGTGCGCCGGTCAGAAGTTCGACCGATGCGGCGAGGCGCGGATCGAGCGTCTGCCCAAATACGCTGATACCTTCGGGCAGCGTGATGCCGTCAAGTCGGTACTGCAGCGCATTGTGCTCGCCGCGGATATGGAATTGGCCGTAGGAATCCTGGGCCACGGTCGGCATTTGCAGGATCACCTGGTTGAGCAGCGAGTTGTCGCCGCCGGGCGTAGCCTCAAGTTCTTTTTCGGTGACGGTGTAGGTTGAGGCCCCGATCTGTGTCTGGATTCCGGAGCGGGCTTCGCCCAGCCGCTTGGCGGTGACGACGATGGTTTCTACCTGAGGAGTGCTGGTCGACGGCTGATCGTCTGTCGTTGCAGCGCCTGCGTCATTCACGAGCAACAATGAGCCCACGGCGACCGTCGTGAGAAGGAAGGAACGGTACATGTCTGATAACCCCTGCTCGTCCGGCCCGGGCAGTGCGCAGATGCAATGCACCATGAGGCGGAACGTTTCTGAACGGATGCTGCGAAGAGCCGGCGGACGCCGGCACCTCACGCGATCGGGAGATGGCGTTCAGACGGAGGGGGGAGCGCGGCCCTGCCAGCTATGCGAGATCGCCCAGACCGGCGATGGTTCGCGTGTTTCCACGACGACGGTGGAGACGGCCAGTGCCGGAGGCAGGACGGCGATAGCAGCCGGCGTGACGTAGCTGCCGGCGTAAAGAAACTCCTGGCAAAGCGGACAATTGGCCGGGTCGTCCGACGGCGCGGTCTTGCCCTGTCTTTCGGCGAGTGGCTGACTGTGCAGGCCCGAATTTGCCTTCTGCACGGCATCGGTCTTGTCAACGACCGCGGCCTCCGCCGCAGCCCCAAAGTGAACATGCGTCTGAACGGCAAAGCTTTGGGTAATGAAGGCGAGCAGCGTCAGGGCCAGCGTCACGCGCACCCACAGCCCGCTCGCCGAGCGGTGCCGTCTTACGCCTGATGCCTGTGAACGCCTGGCCACTGCCCCTCGACCGTCCGAGTCTGACTCACCCGCATGATACACAAGAGCATTTCTCCCGTCACCCCACGAATGCGTCGGGGATTCAATCAACAATTCGAGACGGTTAATCATGTGCTAGCGTGAGTGAGGGGGCCGGGATTCACGAATGCGAATGCGAAATTCGACAGGGGATATTCCGCCCGGCGGCAGGCGCCGGACGATGCTGATTGCTGCGTCCATCGCGTCCCTCGCCGTTCTGATCGCACTCGTCTCTCTTTACGTCTATGTGACTTCCGAAGCGGTCATCCAGCGCCGTTATCCTCTGGCATCGACCACTGTGCATGCGGAGATGACGGACAAGCAGGTCCGTCGCGGCGCGCATCTGGTGCGCATTGCGGGCTGTTCGGATTGTCACGGCGCGAATCTTCAGGGCCGTCTTCTACGTACTGGTTCATTGCTGCCGGTTTATTCCGGCAACCTCCTGCATGATGCGCAGGCGATGTCGGACGACGAGCTGGAGCGCGCCATCCGCGGCGCCATCAAGCCCGACGCGACAAGCATGTGGATCATGCCGTCGGCCAGCTACACCTACATGAGCGAAGACGACATCGCTTCGATCATCTCCTACCTGCGCACGCGTAAGCCGGATGGACCCGTGCGCCCCTCACCGGTCTTCGATTTCGAAGCCCGCATGGCGCTGGTTGAGGAACGACTGAAGCCGATAATACCGCAGGCGTTGGACAGCCCGTCGTCGCTCGACATGGGACCGCGATACGATGGCGGCCGATATCTCGCGCGGATCGCGTGCGGCGAATGTCACGGCACGGATTTGAAAGGCGTGGGGTATGCGCCGGATCTGTCGCGGATCGCGCTCTACAGCCGGCCTGCGTTCTTTGCGTTGCTGCGGCAGGGCTACGGCGCGAAGGGCAGGGTATTGCCCGTCATGTACCGCCTCGCGCGCGTGCGCTTCCACGCGTTTGCCGACTACGAGATCATGGCGCTCTACGATTATCTCGACGCGCGTGCCCATGCGCCGCCCGCGCTTGTGGCGCGCGCCGAAGCGCTGCGCCGCCATCAGGAAGACGAGAAGACGCTCAACGAGCGCGACCAGTAGCCGCCGGCCTACGCGAACGGCCGCCCCGCTCGCGCATAGGACGCCGCGGAATTGTAGATATTGATGCTCATCAGGCTCGTTTCCCGTTCCGCGCGTGAGTCGTAAACTGCGGCAACCTTCCTCTGCACGGCATCATCCTTCGGCGCGGATTCAAGCGCATAATCGGCCAGATGGCAGGCAAGGCGATACTCGCCCTTCGCCGCCAATTCCTCCGCGCGCGTCGCAAGTGCCAGCGCGCCGCCGCACAATGCCGCGATCTCAACCGCCAGCTGCGCGCGCGGCGCGGGTTTGAGTTCCGACGGACGCCCGCTCCACCAGCCGCCGAAGAAACCAATGACGGAGCGCACGATGAATTCCGTGTCGTCATACACCGGCTGAAGCCAAGGCGAATCGGACTTCGGAAGCTCCACGCCGGTGACGATGTCGACATGCGGTGGCGAACCGTTCTCCATCGCCGCCAGCGTGCGCGCGACGATCGTCTCCAGAAACGCCGCCGTCTCGCTCAGCATACGCACGATCTTGTCCGTATCGCCGACCACCGGCCCGCCATGTCCGGGGCAGAGCGCATAAGGCGCCCGCTTCGCCATCTCGCGCAATCCCGTCGCGCGATCGAACGGATAGCGCTGCACCTTCTGCGGATTGCCGTCGTTGGGAACCGCCCAGATGAATAGATCGCCCGGACAAAGCACGCGCCGCTCGGGCGCCCACACCCATGTGTGATCGTCGGTTTCGCCGCGGCAATGATTGAGCTCGAACGCCTCGCCGCCGACGGTGATGCGCAGTGAGTCGCTATAGAGCGTGTCGGGCGGCACAGGCGGCTGGCCGAAGCTCGCAAACGACTCCTGCGACTGCGCGTCGACGGTTCCGCCGAACTGGCGCGCGTTGAGTGCCGCATTGTGTTTCGCGGTGGTGGCGTATCGTTCGAAGCGCGCAGGCATCGCTTCATGCGCGATGACGCGGGGGCGTTTCTGTCCCGGAACGAGGAAGGCTTCGAGACCATAGGCATGGTCGATATGGCCGTGCGTGTAGATCGCCGTATGCACCGGCGCGTTTGTCTTCTGCCGCAGCATTTGCGCCAGCATGGGCGCAAATTGCTTGGTGCCGGTATCCACAAGAACCAGTCCCTCATCGGTCTCGAACGCCGTAGTCCCTGAGAATTGCGACTGGAACAAGGTGCGCGGCGCCACCTCGACCGGGCCGCCGGTCCAGAAGAATTTGGCCTCTTCGGGGGTCTTGCCGCGCATGGAGGCAAATTTGGCGGCGGGGTTCTGGGCCATGGCTTTCCTCGGATCAAATCGCTATGCGGTGCCCATGCTACCCCGCCCGTCTCCTGTTTCCCTAAAGGCTCCGACATGAAACGCCGCCCGATCATCCGTGTGAAACCGCGGGAAGGCCGTCGCGCGCGCGCCGGCGCGCCGTGGGTTTTTTCCAACGAGATCGTGATGGATGCCGCGGCGAAATCGCTCGCGCCGGGCAGCCTCGTCAATGTGCTGGGCAGCGACGAGCGCGCCTTCGGCGTGGGGTATTTCAATCTGGGCACGCTGATCGCGGTGCGCCTCTTCGAAGCGCCGGCGGAGACTGCGATCGATCGCGCGTTCCTGGCGAGCCGGCTCGCGCGCGCCTTGCATCTGCGCGAGCGGCTGTTCGACAAGCCGTTTTATCGCCTCGTGCACGCCGAAGGAGATGGACTGCCCGGACTGGTAATCGACCGTTTCGGCGACACGCTGGTGGCGCAGATCACAACGGCCGGCATGGAGCAGCTTCTGGAGCCGTTGCTGGTTGCGCTGGACGACACGGTCGCGCCGAAAACGGTCGTTCTTCGGGCCGACGCCCAGGCGCGTTCGCTCGAAGGGCTCGAAACCTATATTCGTGTTGCCAAAGGCGAAGAGCTGCACCGTGTCAGGCTCGAAGAAAACGGCGCCCGCTATCTCGCCGACGTTGCCGCCGGCCAGAAGACCGGCTGGTATTTCGATCAGCGGGAGAATCGTGCGTTCGCGGCGGAGCTCGCAAAGGGCAAAATCCTGTTGGACGCGTTCTGTTACACCGGCGGCTTCGCCATTCTCGCCGCGAAGGCGGGTGCGCATGAAGTGATCGGCCTCGACAGCTCGCAACCGGCGCTGGCACTTGCGGAGGAAGCCGCCGCCGCAAACGACGTGTCGGCGCAATCGAAATTCGTCAAGTCCGACGCGATGGAGGAATTGAAACGCCTCACGGAGCAGAGCGAGACCTTCGACGTCGTCATCGCCGATCCGCCGCCCTTCGTGCGTACCAAACGCGATCTCGAATCCGGCGCGCGCGCCTATCGCAAGCTCGCGCGGTATGCCGCGGCCGTCACGCGCAAGAACGGGTTTGTCCTGCTCGCGTCATGCTCGCACAACATCTCCATGGAACGTTTCAAGGAGGAATGCGCCGGCGGCATCCAGAAGACGGGCCGGCGCGCCGCATTGATCCGCGAATCCGGCGCCGGCCCCGATCATCCCGTACATCCGTTTCTGCCCGAGACGGCGTATCTCAAGTCGCTTGTGTTTGCGCTGGATTGATTGTTCCTCGTGTTTCTCGTGAAGGGAGGCGACGGATCATACAGCGCGGGCGAATTCTGAAACAGATTCACGCGGAGAGCAGGAGGCGCGGAGGTTCCGTCGTGTTGCGCCATCTCCGGGGGTCACGTCGGCCGCTCCGGATAGATTGACGCGCACTGCGCGTGAGGAATCTGGTCCTCAACCGTTCCAGTAGACTCGCTCTGATGCTGCTGAAGAGCGCGAATTTCTCAGCGCCTCCGCATCTCCGCGTGCCAAATTCTCTGGAGGAGCTCGCGCGATGACGGCCGGTGGCAGAATCAATTCGGTGCCTGCAGTCCCGTTCGCTTCGACCATCCGGCGTAGATGACCGCGATCTGGCCTTTGCGGAATCCGAGCACGAGCTTCGGTGCATCGTCGACCACGAGCGTTTGCGAGAGGGATGGCGTCAGTGAATTCCACTGCGGCAATCCGGGGCCGTTCGGATTTCCGGTCTTGGCGAAATTCGTCCAGTAGCCCTGCATCAATGCAACGATGTTCTGGTCTTTCGGGGTTGCCATGGACACGAGTGTCCCCATGCCCGGTTCCCTGCCGAGACCACTGAGGCCGAACACGAACGGGACTTCGCCGCCATGACCGACGCCGGACGAAATTATGCGCAGTCTCTCGGCCACATATCCAAAGCGATACACATAGGCGGGCGATCCCTGCATCGCCTCGAACGAGGCCAGGCCTTGCGCCGCCGCGGTGAACAGCGCATCGCCGAACAGCTGATGAACGAATTCCTCGTCGCTTAGCGCACCGTCCGGTTCGTAGATCTTGCGCACGGCAGGAAGCTTGTCACCCAGCGGTTTCTCCAGGTCGTCAGCCGTCATGTGGGTGGACGGCATCAACGTGGCTTCGTTGCTGTTGGAGCCGGCGATGTAGGGAACATGCGCCATCTTTCCGGCGGCGAAGGTCGCATACACCTGCTCCGTCAGCACCTTGCCGTCGACCATGGGAGCCGGATCGGAGCCCTCCTGCGCATCGATGATGCTGTCCGCGGAAACGTCGCGAAGTTTTGCGAGGTCGGCCACGTTTGCGCCGTTCGCACCTTCTTTAGATGCGAACGCCAGCCCGGCCTGCTGCGCGAGTGCGGCGGTGGGTATGGTGTTGAGACCGAGACCGGATTCGGAAATCGCTTTCGCGAACAGTCCGCGAGCGAGCGGCGACGCCATCAGATCGTTGACGCTCATGCCGCCGGCCGATTCACCGAAGATCGTGACGTTCGCCGGATCGCCGCCGAAAGACGCGATGTTGTTCTGGACCCAGCGAAGGGCGGCGATCTGGTCGAGCAATCCGAAATTGCCGGTCGGCTCGTCGGGATGTTCTGCCGCCAGCGCCGGCAGGTCGAGGAACCCGAGCCAGCCCAGGCGATAATTCAGAGTCACGACGATGACGCCGTGGCTTGCGAGCTGCACGCCGTCGTAGACGGGCCTGGCCGCGCCGCCCGAGCGGAAATATCCGCCATAGATCCACACCATGACGGGAAGCTTCGCCGCAGGGCGCGCGTCGGGCGTCCAGACATTGAGCGTGAGACAGTCTTCGCTCTCCGGCAGTTTCACATGCGGTTTCAACCGCGCCATCAGGCTGAGCTTCGCCTGCGGGCAGATGGCTCCGAACGTGCTCGCGTCGCGCACACCGGGCCACGCGGACGCAGGCTGCGGCGCGCGCCACCTCAGGCTCCCGACAGGCGGCGCGGCGAAGGGAATGCCTTTGAATGACGTGATGCCGTTATCGAGGGTTCCGGCAAGCATGCCCTGCGGGATCGTCACTTCGGGTTGGGCGGAGGCAGGAACCGGTGCAAGAAGAAGAAGCAAAACGCCCAACACGACGCGAATCATCTCAATTGCCCTTCAGTTTCGCCGGTCCAACGGAACGACACGACGCGATGCGCGTCAAGATCGCTAAAAGGTTTCGCCTGACCTCACCATGGCCGACCTCCGAGCCAGCCATCGTGAAATCACAGGAGCGATTCACCTCCGCGAATCCGCGAACACCCCCTGCACGACATGCCCGTCCACCGGGCGGCCCGGTTGCAGGCCGAGCAGCGCCATGATCGTGGGATGGAGGTCGATCATGTCGAGCCGCGGAATTTCCCGGCCCTTTGCGATGCCGGCGCCCCACGCGAAGAAGATGCCGTGCATGGCGGTGACGGACGGCGGATAACCGTGCGTCGCCTTCAGCCCACCGACAACCGGCGTGAAGATCGGCGGCCAGAAGGTGTTGACGCCGATGTACTTAGCCCAGGAAGGCAGCACTTCGGGTCCGATGATCCAGTAGGGCGGCTTGGTGACGAGCATGACATCAGGCACCCGCGGGCCATCGCCGAGATGCATGTACGCCGGAAAATGGCCTTTCTTGTAAACGTCGAACGCGTAAGCATATGGCTTCAGCACGTCGGCAACGCGGGCCGCGCTTTCGCCCTTGTCGAGATAGAGGAACGCCGTCGCGCCATCGGTCGCCTGCCTTGCATGGATGTCGTACATCGCCATCAGCCGGCCGACATTGATCATCGGACCGACATTCATCATGCCGTGATCGGTGCCGATGACGAGCGTGGCTTCGCGGCCCGGCGGAAGTGAAGAGATCGCGGCCATCAGTCGGCCCGTGATCGCGTCGCACTGGCGCACCGCAGCAACGGTCTTGGCGCCTGAAACGCCGTTCCAGTGCGCGACCTCGTCGGGGATATTGTAGTAAAGCGCGATCAGGCGCGGATGAGACCGCGAGTCGTCCTCGATCAGTTTGACGGCTTGGTTTGTCTCTTCATCCGGGCCCGGTTCCTTGCGATAGGATTCCCGCGGCGTGATGATGCTGGCGAGCGCACCGCGCGATGACGACCAGCGCCCGACCCAATTGAGCACGGCGGCACGCACATGTCGCCGCTCGGCTGCTTCCCAGAACGAGTCGCATCCTGTGCGCCAGTCGGCATCCTGGATACCGGGATCCTTGCCGAAGAGTCCTTTGACCGGATCGTAGAATGTGTTGGACATGACGCCGTGATGCTCCGGCCAGCATCCCGTCTGGAACGTCGTATGGTTCGTCATCGACAGCGTCGGAAAGGCCGGCACGAGATGGCGCGACCACGCGCCGTCACGTTTGATACGATCAAAATTTGGCGTCGCCCCCGCGGCGTCGAGTTCGGCCGGCGAAAAACCGTCAAACAGGACGACGATCACGGTGCGCTCTGCGGCAGTCGCCGGCGCCGCGCCGATGAATGAGCACAATATTCCGACGATTGCTCCGCGCAGCCACATGCCGATGCCCCTCGAGTCGGTCAGGTAAGAACAAATATCAGGTAATGTTCAACGGCATACGACGAATCCCACCCTGCCGTTGAGAAAACAGACCACTACTCCTGTCTTTGGCATCTCGACGCGGCGCCATAACAGGAGTTGCGGCGAAGCGCACACCGGTCATTCGCGACTGCTCCTGGCACCGGATATCCTTACAGATCTTGCCAGGCATCTGGCGAAGTCGCCTGCTACGGCGTGAGTTTGAACACGGTGCCATATCCGTCGCCACCGGCCGAGGCAGTCCCGTAGAGATCTCCCTTCAGGAGTAGCAGGTCGCCTTCCGGTTCCGCTCCGTCGGATTCCGAAAAGGTGTGAAGAATCGTTTCAGTGCCGCTCGGAGCAATTTCCCAAACGGTTCCACAGTCGCAATACGCCCCTCCGTAGAACGTGGTGCCGTAGAGATTGCCGGAATTGTCGAGAACCACGCCCGCAAACGGAACTGCTCCATCGTTGCCGCCCGAGAAATAATGCAGCACCTTTTCGTTTCCGCTCGGACTCACTTCGAATGCCGTGCCATTTCCGCCGTTGACGTCGCTGCTAATCGTGGTTCCGTAGAGATTTCCCGAGGCGTCGATGGCAAGTCGGCCGACCGGAAACGCGCCGTCGTATTGAGCGGTGAAGGCGTAAAGAACTGTTTCGGTGCCGTCCGGAGCAATTTTGAAAACCGTGCCGCACCCTGTTGGCGGTTGCCCGCCGCAAGCCACCGCACCGCCTCCATAGAATGTGGTGCCATACAGATTTCCCGCTGTGTCTTTCGTCAGACCCGCATAAGGATTGGCTCCGTCGGAGCCGCCGGTAAAAAGATGAAGTGTGGTTTGGGTACCGCCGGGCGTCAGCTCAAACGCAGAACCGTAGAAGCCATTGCCTTCGAGCGTCGTCCCGTAAAGATTGCCGGCGGTATCCTGTGCGAGATCGCCGTAGGGCGAGATTCCGTCCTGCCCGGAAAAACTATGGAGCACGGATTGGCGTCCGCTCGACGCAATGGCGAACACGGTTCCGTCGTTTTTGCTGCCTCCGGCAGCCGTCATCCCATACAGGTTTCCCAAGTCATCTCTGATCAACCCGGAGGGCGAACGGCCGTGCCTCGGGTGTGCTCCGAACGAATAGAGCACGGTCTTCGTGCCGTCAGGCGCAAGCGCCCACGCGGTTCCGCAATCCAGGCCGGATGGACTCTTGCAGTCATCACCGCCGTTCCTCGTCGTGCCGTAAAGATTGCCGGCCTTGTCATAGGTAATGCGGCCAGTCGGGTTGAAACCGTCGTTGCCGCCGTGAAACGTGTATATCACGGTGAATGTGGAGGCGTGGGCCGGCTGAAGGAGAGAGAGCAGGAAAACTGCAAGCGGAACCAGCGTTGTTCGAGCCATGCGCACAATCATCGTGTCCCCCGTACGATAGCGCGAAAGAGTAGCACTGCATGGCGGCCTGTAAAGTCAACGTTGATCACGGCCGACTCGGACTGCTGCATATACAGGGAATTCGGCACCGAACGGGCACTCTGCCGCCGGCTTGAAGACGCTCTCCACGCGGTGGGTTCTGGACCAGCCCCGCGGACGTGTATTCCCTTGTCGAGCCGATTGGCCAGCCTTATTGTTGACCATTATGGGGGACGCACATGTCAATCTTCGATGAGCTGTTTGTCGTTGTCTTTTGTGCCGGTCTTGCAGCAGCATCCGTGTCGGGGGCCGCCGCAGCCGATGCAAAAGGCGCGAAGCAGAAAAGCGAGACCTACATCACCTGGGGAGACCCGGGAGAAGGCGGAGGAGGAACGCCACTGGTCAAGGGATACAACGCCGTGGACACTCCGCAAACGATCAACTGTACCAACGCGGCCGGTTGCACGATCGAAATCGATTCGATGGTGGGCGTCGGATACGGAGACGATGGACAATGGGGAATTTGCGCGGTCGTCGACGGCGCCCACGTGACCACGCCTCCCTGCTTCAACCAGGGTTCACTGACGGACTACGGCATCGTCACCGGAAATTCGCGCCAGAATGCGCAAGTTTCGATGGGAACACATACCGTCCAGACCGACGTGCTCGTTTTGGGGCCCGCGTATCTGGAAAACTGGCAGAGTGACTATGTTTTGTTCACGCCCTCACCCAACTGACACGCTATTCCACTTCGGCAGCAGGCTCCGTCCAGTTGCCGTTGCCTGGCGCCTCCCACGGTGAGGTGTAGTTGATTTTGATGTCGCCGTCGTAGTTTTCGAACTTATGATATCTCATGAGCGGTCTGACATCCCCGGTGTAGTCGGTATCTTCGCCCAACCAGCCAACCCCGGTTTTCTCGCGCTCGTGCTTAATAGCGCTTTCGACGATCCAATAGGTCGTGCCTTTATTGAGCGTGGTCGGTGGAATGGTCACCGTCACAATTTGTCCGCAACAATACCCCGAGAATTCCGCCCCTTGCCCTTTGCCACTGACGATCTGTGTCAGCGGCACGTTGTTAACGCCGGATACGGAACCGTTCGTATAAAGGCCGATAGTGAAATCCGAGGCGCCGGCGATGGGAACCTTTATCGTCGTGACAGGCTGACCCCTGCCGACGATCGGAATCGCCATCTGCATATAACCCGAACTATAAATGTAGAAGCTGCCAGACTCGGAAGAGTAGGAATACGCGGACACGGAAAAACCGTACCACGACAGGAATTCCGCATTGCGGTCCTTGCTGAGATTGCTGAACGCGGTCGCCTTGCCCGGGTCTTCAACTGGCGCAATTTTTCGGCTGTTCAAAGGTCCATTCTGCCTTTTGGATTCGAATATGAGCGTCGTCGGAACGCCATTGATCGACGATGCGGCGATGACGCCAGGTGGAAGGGCGTGCCTCTTGTTCGCGGCTTTATCGTCTGCGGCCGCGAGGCTGACGGCGCCCGCGACGACCAGCGCCGTGGTCGAAAACAGCACATACCTGAACATTCCGGTCCCTCCCCACGAAACGCGCTACGTCGAGCGTCCCGTACGCGTTTATTTGACCTCTGCGGCTGGTTCAGTCCATTTGTCTTCGCTTGTGGATTGCCATGCGGACGTATTGTTCACTAATACAAACCCGTCATACGTAACGTATTGATGGGTCTGCACCAGCAGCTTTCCGGCTTGCGTGAAATCGGTGGTCTCGCCAAGCCAGAAGGCCGAATTGTACGCGCCGGTTTGCTTCGCGCCGTTTTCCACGATCCAGTATGTCGTCCCCGCATTCAGCGTGGTGCGCGGAATCTTCACACTCACCAGTTCCGAACAGCAATAGCCCGAGCTTGAATCGACTGCGCTGGCGGTGCCGCTTGCACCCGGCACAGCCTTTCCCGGCGTGCCGCTGGCCGTATTCGAATAAAGCGCAACCGTGAACTTCGCTCCTTTTCCCGAAACCTGCGTGTCGGGCACGAGGATCGACGTGACGCTCTTCCCCGAGCCCGCGATCGGAATCGCCAGGCGCTCATATCCCGAAGAGTAGGTGCAGTTCGAGCCGGAACATGCCGATTGCGCATAACCGTACAGCTGAAAACCGTACCATGACAGAAATTGGGCGTTGCGATCCTTGCTCAGGTTGTTGAACGGCACTTGCGACGCCTCCAACGGAACAAGGCCGTTGGGAGCCGCGCCGCTGGCCTTTGGCACGCGAGGGGGCAGAACGACTCCGACGGCGATGCCGTCTATCGAACTGACCACCACGGCGCTTTTCGGAAGTTCGGGGGCTCCGTGCGGTTGGCTCGCAGCGATTGCAATACCCATCGATCCGGCGATCGCAAGCGCAGAGGTCGAAAGAAAAAGCTTGCTGTGCATCAATCCCCCCCGGGAACGATCACGACTGGATCAATCATCTATCAAAACAAGGCAAGTGTCGCACCGCCAGCAGGCGTGTCAAGCTTCATTCATCGAACTCGGGCACTTCGGGGTAGGCGTCGAGCACCGGCCCGAGCGCGGATTTGAGCGCACCGAGCCAGGGTTCGTAATTGCGCCAGCGTTCGACTCCATCCTTGAAGATGGGGTTGCGAACCTGTTCGTTACTGAACGAGTTGAAGGCGCGATCGCTTTTGTAATACTCGAGGCAACCTGGCTCGAAGGGCAGCTGGAGGAAGTCCAGCAGGCGATGCACTTCGGTCGCGGTATCCGCGACGAGCCGTTCGTAAATCACACGGTGAATCCTTACCGGCAGCACGCTGTCGAAATGCGCCATCAGCCGCACATAGTCGGCATAGAAGCGCCCGATGTCGGACAATTTGTACGAGAGCGGCGGCGCGTGCGCGAAACTCATCGTGAAATTCGCGAGACAGCAACCGATGGGATGGCGCCGGACGTCGATGATCCGGGCATTCGGCAGCATGAGATGAATCAGTCCGACATGCCACAGGTTGAACGGACACTTGTCGACGAAGAATGGTCGGCCGAGTCGTCTTTTGTTCAGCGAAAGTGCGAGATACTTTCCGCCTATGGAGTGCAGATCGGCGGCGCCCAATTTGTCCATGCCATTCGGATAGTCGGGCCCGGTCTTCGGCATGACATCTTCGCCGACCACTCTTAGAATGAACGGCAATTCGCCTGCGGGTTCTATCGCCGAGTGGCTTCCGAGAATCTGCTCGACGAGCGTCGACCCTGCGCGCTGCAGACCCAGAACGAAGATGGGAGCATTCGAATCTGCGCCGGCTGCATTCCTGTTTCGAAAAAAATCCGCCGTGAAGACCGCCTTGGCGCGCGAAACCATCGATGTGGTTTCATCGGCGTCGTAGTCCATGCCGATCCGTCGAATGGCGTTGCCTTTGGAATAGTGTTGGAAGGATTTCTCGTAGGCCTTCACATCGTCATAGGCCTTACCCAACGCATAGTGCAGGTTCGCTCGTTGCTCCGCCGACGCAGGGGAGCGATCGAGTTGCGCCTCCATGAGGCGGATGTCGTCCTCCCCGAAGCGAAACGTCTTCAGGCTCGCCAGATTCCACCAGGCGGCGCCCATGGACGGATTGATCCTGATCGCCGATTTGAACGCATCGATGCATTCTGCCGTGTGCCCTCCCAGGCTTCGCAGCGAACTCGCAAGCCCCATCCAGAAATCCAGGATCTCTGGATGCTCTACGGTCAATTCGCGATACAGAGCGGCGGCTTCGGCGTATCTGTCGGCCCTACCGAGAAGGAACGACTTCAAATTTCGAAATGCCAGATTTTTGGGAGACTCTTTCAGAAGGGCATCCAATTCGGCCAGCGCGCCGCCAATCTTGCCCAGCTTCCCGAGGAAGCCCGCGTAGTTATAACGATAGATTTCGATCGTCGGGTCCGAACGCACGCACCGGGCGAGGCAGCTTTCGGCTTCGTGCCCTCTGCCTTCCCGTTCGGCGATATTGGCCATCAGATTGAGAGCGTCGGGATCCCTCGAGTGTTTCGCAAGGTGCTTTGACACAATGCGCTTCGCCTCGCTCACGCGTCCCCCCTCGATCATGATGGCGGCTTCCCGGAGACGTTGGCCGCGTATCTGCCGGGATGAGAACAGCGCCTCCTGCGCCCTTGCCAATGCGCTGTCCGAACGGGACGGGTCGAACCGCGGGGTTTCGGGAAGCTTCAGGGTCGCAAACATGGACGGGCCTATTGGGGATGGACGCGTGCGGGAGCGCCACCGAAAATCACGCTTTTGACATGCCTATAGGATTTACGAAAAGCATTCGTGGGGGCCTGGCGTCCTGAAGGCAAGCAGATACGTGTCCGACGTCCGTTCTCTGACCCTGGCATAGGCTGGTCGTCTCCCGCTATCGCCTGCCAATGGGCGCCAGCAGCCGTTGTGAGTCCAAGTTTCGGAATGCCGGATGGCCGCGTTGGAATGCGTTCTGTCGTAGAGCCACTGAACAAGGCTCGTCGCGCGCGGACTTTCTGTCAAGCGCCGGTATCCCACCCGCGTGGAACCGAGAACCGTAAATTGATTTCCGAGACGCGGAAAACTCACGGCGAAAGTTCATCCCGCCGCTGGAATCTTTCTGCCGTTGTTTGATGGATTGCGACCCTAAATCGTCACCTGCGTGCCGAGTTCGACCACGCGGTTGGGCGGCAGATGATAGAATTTCGCGGGCGACAGAGCGGCCGATGCGAGGCGCATGTAAAGCCAGGTGCGCCAACGGCCGAGCAGAGGGTGCTCGGACGGGACGAGCGTCTCGCGGCCGATGAAGAACGTCGTGGTCTCCAGGTCGATCGCAAGCCCGAAGGGCCTTGCGTGCTGCAGCGCGAGCGGTACGTCCGGCGTCTCGAAGAAACCGTGATGAATGATCACCGTGAAGAATCCCTTGCCGAGCTTCTTCACGTCGAGACGCTTCGCCTCCGGCACGACCGGCGTATTTTCAACTTCCACATGCGCGAGCACGACGCGCTCGTGCAGCACCTTGTTGTGCTTCAGATTGTGCAGGAGCGCGCCGGGAACTGCATCCACGCGCGCGGTCATGAATACTGCGGTGCCGGCGACCCGCGTGGGCGTCTTGTCGGCGCGTTCGAGAAACAGGTCGAGCGGCAGGGATTCCGAGCGGATTTTCTCCAGATGCGCGCGGCGGCCCTTGCGCCACACATCCATGACGACGAACACCACCCCCGCGATCAGCAACGGCAGCCAGCCGCCCTCGATGATCTTGAGCGAGTTGGCGGCGAGGAACGACAGGTCGATCAGTGCAAGTCCGCCGAACACGACAGCGGCCAGTTTCAGGCTCCATCCCCATTGGCGCACGGCGACGATGGCCACGAGCATCGTACTGATGGCCATCACGCCTGTAACGGCAATGCCGTAAGCAGCCGCCAGAGAGTCGGAGGTCTTGAAGATGAGAACGATGAGAACGACGCCGACACAGAGATAGGCATTGGCGCGGGGCACATAAATCTGACCGACGTCGATGGCGGAGGTGTGGCGGATTTCCATGCGCGGCAGCTGGCCGAGCTGCACCGCCTGCCGCGTGATCGAGTACACGCCCGAGATGACGGCCTGCGATGCGATGATCGTCGCCACAACGGCCAGTATCAGCAGCGGATAATGCGCCCATGACGGCGCAGAGGCATAGAACACCGTCGCGGTGGAATGCGGATCGCGCAGGATGGTGGCAGCCTGCCCGAAGTAACACAGCACCAGGGACGGCAGCACGAGATAGAGCCAGGCGAGCCGGATGGGATGGCGGCCGAAATGGCCCATGTCGGCGTAGAGGGCCTCGCATCCGGTGACGGCCAGCACCACCGCTCCCAGTGCGACGAATGATTGCGCCGGTGCATGGAAGAAGGCCGAGAACGCGTAAGTCGGGCTGAGCGCCTTCAGGACTTCCGGCGTCAGGATCACCGCATGAAGGCCGAGCACCGCAAGAACCGCAAACCAGATCGCCATGATCGGCCCGAACAGCTGGCCGACCTTTTCCGTCCCCTTGTTCTCGAAGGCGAACAGCCCGACCAGAATGATGATCGTCAGCGGTACGGTGAAGGGCGCGATGCTCTTTGCTTCGTCGCCGAGATACTCGACCGCGCTGAGAACCGAGATCGCAGGCGTCAGCATGCCGTCGCCGAAGAACAGCGCCAGACCGAGCACGGCGCCGACGCCGATGAATGTCTTGAGCCGCCGTCCGATGCGCGGCGAACGGTGCGCGAGGGCCGCCAGAGCGAGAACCCCGCCTTCGCCGTCATTGTCGGCGCGCATGATGAAGATGACGTATTTGATGGTCACCACGACGATGAGCGACCAGAAGATCATCGACGCTGCGGCGAGCGCTGCGAACGCAGGCGGCACCTTGCCGCCGAGGGCCCATGCCGACTCGCGCATGGCGTAGAGCGGGCTCGTGCCGATGTCGCCGTAGACGACGCCGAGAGCGCCCAGCGCGAGCGACCATGTCCGGCCCGGCACGGAGTGATGCTCGCCATGACCGATCGGCGCCGAGAAGACATCGGAGTCGATTCCGGCGTCGGCCACACTATCGGTTGCCTTGCGTTGTGGATCGCTCACAGATCGTGCCGGGTTGGAAGGCCTTGCAGTTGCACGCGCATTCGGTTCCGTGTCCCGCCTCCGCCGCCCGAGGGGGCGCGAGGGCGCGGACCATAAGCAAACGCCCGAGCCGGCCGCAATAGGCATTTGCCGCAGGGCGGAGGGCGCATATTTGGCGGGTATGTGTAGGCCGGAGCGTCTATTCCGTGGAGGCGACGCGCTGATTCTCGGAGTCGGGTCCCGGGCCGATGAAGCCTTTGACCAGATATGTCCTCACGCCCCAGGCCTGGGCGCGGGCATTGTAGATGCGCACCTCGCTCCAGTCGTTGTCCGGGCTGACGTCGGCAACCGGATCGTCGCGATAGATGGCGCCGTCATCGAGCCAGTTCGCGTGATCGACGGTAATGATGCGCTCGGAAACCTGACTCGCGACGACAGCGAGATGGGCACGGCCCGGACCCGCGTAACCGGTGAGCACCATCACCGAACCCAAGACGGGGGACGAGCCGCGCACATAATGACCGCCCGCCTTGTCCCACCAGGTTCCGGCATCGCCATAGATCGGAATGCCCGAGCGCGAACGCGCATACGGCACGCATTGCAATGGCGTGGCCGGCGTCTCCACGCGGGCGCTGCTTACGGGCGCGGACGAGTCCGGGGAATAGACAGCAGGGGTCGAGGCGCAGGCGGCCAGCACAAGCGAAAAGGAGACCGCCGCCGCGAGCCTAAGAAGTGACCCCACCATCTAAAGCCCCTCTTTTGCCGCTCCAGCAGCGGCGGTCTGGCTTCACACCCTAGAGCCAGCAACTCAAAGTCGCGTTAGATCAATCGTTCGAATTTTAAATATGAGCGATTAAAACAGTGCTCAGTTCTGACTGTTCGCCGGTACCGCACGCCCCCGAGGGCGGTTGACGGTGCTGCTCAGTCCCATCGCGCCGACGGACAAAAACCCCGCCGCGGCGAACACGAAGAATGGCGTGCTCCAGGCCTGCTCTGCAAGAGCAAAACCGGGCAAAAAGAGGCCGACAAAGATCTCCGGATGCCCCCGCCAGGCGCTGATGACGACCGCGCCCGCTTTGGGAGTCGGGGTGAAATCCATTTCCTTGCCGAACATGGCTTCGAAGGTGGCGCGGACATTGGCAAGGATGAGGCCGCTGGGAAGCACGATGGCGCAGAGCAGCGACAGGGGCAGCCAGGGCTGGTCGTGCCGCCCCAGCATCTTCTGGCCTGTATAAAGGTAGGTGAGGCTGGCCGTCAGGCCGAGAACCGACACGCCAAGGCCCAATTCCGTCACGGGTTTCAAATAGATGGCGCCCAAGGCCATGAGGGTGAGGCTGATCGCAACACTGGAGGCCGCCAGGGTGTAAAACGCGAACTGGGAAATCTGAACCGTCATCGCGGCCTTGACCCAGACCGACATCGTGCTGGACCAGATATCGGGCAGCAGTTTCCCGGCACATTGGGCGTGGCCTTTGGTCCAGCGCGCCTGTTGCGCGCGCCAGCCGGCGGCGGTTTCCGGCAATTCGCCCGGCACTTCCAGATCGGCGATCACTGCGGCGTGCCAGCCCTTGAGCGCACAACGGATGCTGAGGTCGAGGTCTTCGGTCAGCGTGTCGCCGGTCCAGCCGCCACCGTCTTCGATGGCTGCCCGGCTCCAGACGCCCGCCGTGCCGTTGAATGACATGGGCAGACCAAGGCGATAGCGGGCTTCCTGTTCCACCGCGAAATGCGCATCCAGCAGAAATCCCTGCACGCGGGTGAGCCAGTTGGTTTCGCGGTTGGCGTGGCCCCAGCGGGCCTGGACAAAAGCGAGTTTACTGTCGGCAACCAGAGCGGGAACCGTGCGGCGCAGGAAATCGGGAGGCGGCACGAAATCGGCGTCGAAAATAGCCACATACGGGGCATCGCAATGCCTCAGGCCGAAGGCGAGATTGCCCGCCTTGAAGCCCGTCCGCTCGCCGCGGCGCAGGACGCTGAGGTTCACATCGGCCGGAACGATCCCGCGGACCGCACGGCAGAGGTCGTCATGGGCAAGCGCGCGGCCGTCATCCAGGAGCTGGATTTCGAGGCGGTCTTTCGGCCAGTCGAGCGCTGCGGCTGCCGCGGCGACCCGCAACGCCAGCGCGCCTTCATTGCAGACCGGCAGCTGGACCAGCACGCGGGGAAGATCGGGTTCTGACAAATTCGCCAACGCCAACAGGCGCTTGGCCTTAAAAATGCGCACCAGAGTGAGGCCGGCCAGCTGCGCCGACAGGGCCGCAAGCAACACCAGCACACAGCACAAGGCGGATTGCAGCATCAGGGAAGAAACGGACATGTCGGCCCTGGACCCCCACCGTTCGATTTTATCGTCCTTGACCACAGCCCGCCGCGCCATATGCACAACGCAGGAGGGGTGAACTGGGCGCCAATGTGTTACGCGCCCTGTCGTTTCGCAAGTGCGTCAGGCTTTTCCAAGGCAGGGATTGGGCAGCGAAAGGCACGCGGTTTCCCTGCGTCCCCGGGATTTTTTCTGTTTGTTAGGGTTAAGCCGCTAGCGTTTTCGCCGCGCGCAACAAGGAACATCTCTTGGCGGTTCAGAGCGAAAACGGAGCGAAACCGAATTTCGATATCCCGGGTCTGACGGAACATCCGGTGACCCGGGTTTCGATGAAGGACGAACTGGTCACCATTGGTCCCATCCTGCCGGCCGATATGGGGTCGCTGTTCGTCTGGCTGAACGATGCTCAGTCCGCCAAGCTGGACCTTGCCTTTAAGCCATTGGATTGTATCGCTTTTAAAGGCATGTTCGAACAGATCGCGAAGGATGCGAGCCAGGTGTTGTTCGCGATCAGGAAGGTGGACGCTCCCGAAATCATCGGCTTCACCGTGCTGCGGAACATCCAGTCCGTACACCGTTCGGCGGAGCTCGGCATCCGCATCGGGACGGAAGACGAACGCGGCAAGGGGATCGGTGCCCGCGCCGTGGCGCTTGTTCTCAACTACGCGTGGAATTCATTGAATTTGCAAAGGGTTAGCTTGACGGTGTTGGCCCATAACGCCCGCGCCATCGCATCGTACAGGGCCGCAGGCTTCGTGGTGGAAGGGGTCCTCAGGCAGGCGGCGTTCATCGACGGCCGATGGTGCGACATGGCGATCATGGGTGCGCTTCAGTCCGATACGCCCAGGCCGCATTGATCGCGCATTCATCGCCCGATCAATGCCGTTCTCCGCTGCATTCAACGCAATCGGACCGCATCTTCATGCAACCGGCTTATGCGTCTTCCTCAATCGTACTGCATGGCGTCCTGCGCCGCGTCGCTATCCGCCGTGGTGGGTGCAAAGACGACGCGAATTCAGTCCGGCCGTTTCAGCGTGAGACGCGTCACGCCTTTTTCCGTCACCGTTTCGATCACCTCGAAGCCTTCCTGCCGGCACATATGCGGCACGTCGATCGGCGCCATGGGATCGTCGGCGATCACCTCGATGATCGCACCCGCCCCGGCGCGGACCAGCGCCCGCTTCGCAAACAGCGCAGGCAGCGGACACTTCAATCCTCGCAAATCCAGCGGATTCATTCCGGTCCCATCGTTCTTCATCGGCAAAGCATTGCGCGCGGAGACGCGGAGCCGCGGAGATGTCCGAGAGACTGCATCATCCCGGGAGCGCTCCAAAGTCGATGCTCTTGTCGGCGCGCGGAAGGCGCGCCGGAAAACTCACGGACTTGATCATGACACCCGCAGATCGAGCCGTCACACGGAAACCTCCGCGGCTCTGCGTGCACAAACTCGAGCGGTGCTCCCCGATGCGGGGCCGGAGTGAAGACATCCTCGTCTCCCGTCTTTGTGTCCTTCGTGTCTTTGTGGTGAAAATCCGTGTCTGAGCAACGCGATTCGGCCGGTTGATGTTCGAAGCCATCACGCGGGAATATGTTTATATCACCCGTCTGGTGACGACGCTCATGCGCGTGCGTCCCATCAAGCCCGACTCTACGCACTCCATCGTCGACGTTATCGCGGGTCATGCGAAGAAACGCCCGCACTCGACGGCGCTGCTCTGCGGCGACGACACGCTCACCTATGCGCAGCTGAACGCCCGCGCCGACCGCTATGCCCATTGGGCGCGGTCGCAAAATATCGCGCGCGGCGATGTCGTGGCGCTGCTGATGGAAAACCGTCTCGAATACGTCCCGGCCTGGCTCGGCATCTTGAAAGTCGGCGGCATCGCGGCGCTGATCAATTCGAATCTGCGCGGCCACCCGCTCGCGCATTCGATCGCGATCGCCGCTGCGCGCCATCTGATCGTGGGCCACGAACTGTGCGACACCTACACGGAAGCGCGCAGCCAGATCGAAACGCAGCCGACAACCTGGGTGCAGGGCGGCGACGCCAGCCGCTATGATTCGCTCGACTGGGCGCTGGCCGCCGCACCCGGCACTCCTGCCGATCCGAAATGGCGCGATGGCGTGACATTGAAAGACAAGGCGTTTTACATCTTCACGAGCGGCACGACGGGCCTTCCCAAGGCCGCCAACATTTCCCACATGCGCATGCTCTTTATGATGGTGGCGTTCGCAACCGGGCTCTCCGCCACGCGCCACGACCGCACCTACAACGTGTTGCCGCTCTATCATTCCGCGGGCGGCATCACCGCGCCCGGCATCGCGTTCATCCCCGGCGGCTCGATGGTGATCCGCCGCAAATTCTCGGCGAGCGAATTCTGGGACGATTGCGCGAAATACCGCCCCACGCTGTTCCAGTATATCGGCGAGCTCTGCCGCTATCTGTTGAATGCTCCGGAAAATCCGCTGGAACGCAACCATCATTTGCGCGCCATCATCGGCAACGGCCTGCGCCCCGAGATCTGGCGCGCCTTCCAGACGCGATTCAAAATCCCGAAAATCATCGAGTTCTACGGGGCCACCGAAGGCAACGTTGCCATGCTGAACTACGACGGCAAGCCCGGCGCCGTGGGCCGCATTCCGAATTATATGCGCAACGTCATCCCCACGCGGCTGGTGCGCTTCGATCTCGAACGCGAAATGCCGGTGCGCGGCGCCGACGGTTTCTGCATCGAATGCGTCGTTGGCGAGGTGGGCGAGGCGATCGGCAGGATTTCCGACGAACCGGGCCGCGATTTCGAGGGCTACACCAAAGCCTCCGATACCGAAAAGAAAATCCTGCGCGACGTGTTCGAGAGCGGCGATGCGTGGTTCCGCACCGGCGATCTCCTGAAACGCGACTCGCTGGGCTACTACTACTTCGTGGACCGCATCGGCGATACGTTCCGCTGGAAAGGCGAGAACGTGGCCACCAGCGAAGTCGCCGAAGCGCTCGGCGTGGTGCCCGGAATCCTCGAAGCCAATGTCTATGGCGTCGCCGTTCCCGGGCAGGACGGCCGCGCCGGCATGGCGGCCCTCGTCGTCAGGCCGGATTTCGATCCCGCGCATCTCGCCGAAAAACTCGCAGACAATCTCGCGCCCTATGCGCGGCCGGTGTTCTTACGCCTGCAGCCCGAGCTCGAAATCACCGGCACGTTCAAGCAGCGCAAAGTGGAGCTCGTGAAGGACGGCTTCGATCCGCACGTCATCCACGATCCGGTGTATTACCTGGATCCTCTATCGGGCCTCTACCGCCGCCTCGACGCCACGGCGTACGCCGCGATCGTCGAGGGACGGGTGAAGTTATAGTTTTCCTCCCCCATTGAGCGACAGCGAAATGGGAGAGGTGGATCGCACGAACCGCAGTTCGCGCGAGACGGAAGGGGCACTGCACGGGCATCCTCGCCCGCATCCGCCTTCGCGCTCCGCGCTTCGGAGGACACGTCGCGCGATCGGTCCACCGAATCCTTGGCGAAGGCGGAAGCGTAAGCGGACCGCGAAGATTTCCGGCTCCCCGCATCCGGCGCTACGCCGGATGCGGACGGGACGTCCGCGCTCCCAAAACTGCGCTCATTGGTCCTGATCGTACCGAGCGTGCTCGCGCGCGTAGACAAGAACATCCTGATCAATCCGGATCACCCGGAGTTCGGCAGGATCACGACAGGTCTTCATCCGCCGGTGTGGTGGGATAAGCGGCTGTTTGCGGGGTGAGGACGAATCGAAGCACGCGCGTTCGACGGCGCGGTCTCAAGGCGAGGGGTTTGACTAACCTGTCGCCGTATTCAATCCCTCCTCCGCACCATTTCTCAATGCGCCGCCGGCGCAGCTTTCAGATCGATCACCCGGCCGTCCTTGTCGTAGTCGATCACGCCGGCAAGCGGTGCGATACGGCTGAGAGGTGCTCCCGTGTAGTTGAAGAAGGGCGGCACGGCGCGATAGTCGGCGGCGACGCGGGGTAGTGCTGCAATCGCTGCCGGAACGTCGGCTGTCGATCCCGCCGGTCTGATCGCCACGATTTCCCGCGTGCCTCCCTCACCCGCCGCGGCGGTGCGTCTTCTTTTTCTTCGCGCGGGGCTTTCGCGCATGTGACGGCGGGGTCTTCCGCTTCGCCGTGGTCTTTTTCTTCGCGCGGGGTTTTCGGGCGTGCGACGCCGACGTCTTCCGCTTCGCCGTGGTCTTTTTCTTTGTGCGCGTGCCGGTCGAGCGGGAGCGGCTGCCGCGTCCCACGCTCGTTTTCGTCGTGGCGCTCATGGCATGAGTGCCGGCCCAGTCGGCGTCGAACACGGCGCCGAAATACCCTGCGATCTCCTGGCTCTCCAGAATGAGCCCCGCGTCGCGGTTGAGCTCGATGCCGTCGGGCGAGAAATTCTGGCTCGAGACGATGACGGTCTTGCCGTCGATCACGAAGCCCTTGTTGTGGACGCTGGGTTGCGTACGGATGAGATCGGTCAGGTCCACTCCGCCATCGTCGGTCGATGCACGCATTTTCTCCGCGTTCTTGTCGGCATAATCCGCGCTGACAATCAGCTCCACGGTCGCGGTCTTCGACTTGTCGAGCAGCGCCTGCAGCAGCTTGTCATAGGCCTTGCCGTCGCCCTTGGAGGCTTCGATGTACTGAAGCTGGATGTGAACGGAATCCTGCGCGCCCTGGATGAGCGGCATGATGTTGCTGAGATATTGCGGCTTGCCGTTGGACAATTTGTCCGGCGTCAGAAGCGGCGTAATGGCGAGGCTGACGTTGTCGAAGGTCTTCGAATCGAACGGATGCGCCGGTGGCCGCGCAGGGTGCGGGGCATGGGGATTGGCTTCCCTCGACTTCTTGGCCAGAGCGTCCTCGATCGCCTGGCCGATGGCGTCGGGGTTCGGCACCTGATCCTTCATCGCCGCAGCGTAATCGTAGTTCAGATAGTCCGTGAACAGTTGCGCGAGATCCTCATCTTCGACGATGACGTGCCAGTCGCGGTCTTCCGTGGAGGGCGGGCGCGTCGGATCGGGCTCGTTCGAGTTGTTGAGATTGCCGCTCGACAGCCACACCGTGTCGCCGTCGCGTACGATCACTTTAATGTGGTAGGAGGTGGGAAACATCTTGGCTGAGGCGAAGCGGTCGTCGCCAGCCAGCGCATGCGCGATTTTCGCGCGGGCCCCCAGCGCCTTATCGAGGTCCTGCACGGTCACCCAGTCGATCTGATCGCGCGTCGGGTTAGGCGCCGGGTTGTCCAGCACCATCTGCAGTGTTTTCGGTGAATCCAGCACGTCGAGGAAAAGGCCCAGGATCGGTCCGGACGTGAAATCATACATGCCGATGACAAGCGATTTGCGCGTGGCTTTGAGGAAGTCCGTGAGCGTGGCGAAGCCGCAATCCGGGCTGATGGCCGTGGTGATGCTCGTGGTCACTTGCATCGGCTCGAGCACGGGGCAGCTCTTCGGCGGATAATAGTCGACCTTCTTCTTGGCCGCTTTCGACTTCAGCGCCGCGGCGGTCGACGGCTGCGCCTTGCTGGCCGCTTTCAGTTTCTTCTGCGTATCGCTTGCGGCATCGGTGAGGAGCTTGCCGCTCGGCATTTCGCGTTCGAGATCCCATTCGGGATCGCGGTCTTCGGGCCGTCCGAATTCGTGGCTGATGGCCGCGGCGGCGGGATCGATGGCGCGCAGGCGCTGATGGGCGCTCGCTTCGCGCACGTCCACAGGCACGCCGGCAATGGAATCGGGCAGGGCTTCGCCGCGTTTGAGATCGCGCATGGGTTTCTTGGAGTGAACCGTGGCGACGATGGCCGACTTGCCCGTCAGCGTGTGATCGGCAATTTCGTAGCCGGGCCTGACGGTCAGCACCCCCGGCTTCGCAAGCTTGCCGAGATTGCTCTGGATCGTGCTGTCGATGCTCTTCTGGCTGTGTGCGCGGAGTTTCGGCATGAGTGTTCTCCCGTCAAGGCGGCCGCGAAATTGATCACGGCGTGCGGACATAGCGACCGCACGATGGTTCGTGGTTGTTGTTCCGAATACTTGGCTGGTCGGCTACGCGCCCGGCGCGAATGCTCTCACGGATTTGCGCTGATTTCTGTGTGATGCGAATCACGTCACAAAAGGTACATGGTGACCGGGAGATCGGCGCCGCGCCGGTCGCGGAAAATACGTATCGACCGCCGACGCGGTTTCGCCCATGCCGGTGGCCCATTCAGCCTTGTCGAAACCTGCGGCCGCAAGGCGCGGTCAAACCCTGCGGCGGTGCGCGCGGGTCTGCGCGAGAAACGGTGCGCAAATGTCCTTTCGTAATTCATCCACAGTTATCGAGATTTGTGCACAACCGCATGGAGACGCGCGTGGGCTTGGCGCGTTTGCGAATCACGTACCGTCTGGGCGGCGAGCGACGGGAGGGATGTCGATGCTGTCCGATCTTGATCGAACACGGAAGAATCCGACCCGCGTCTCCGAATACGGGCGGCATTTCCTCGACCGCACTTTCAGTACGGTTGCCGCGCCCTATCCGTCGCTGTTCCGCCATGCACCGCTGGTGTTCCGAAACGGCTTCAACAGGCTTGGCCGCCTGATCACGCTCTCGGCCGGCGAGTTCCAGACCATGACCGGCGCAAGCCCGGGCGAGATGCGCCGCATCAAGCGCCTGCTCGCCATTCACGGACTCAAATTCTCGTCTTTCGCGCCGGGATGGACGACGCCCGACATCGAAGTCGACGCCGCGTCCCCGGGGCCGAAGCCCGACACCAAATTGCCGCGCCCCGGCCTCAGGCTGGTTACTGCGTCTTCTTAGAAGCCTTGTCGACTCTCTCGGTGAACATCGTGATCGTCGGCTCCGCGATGGCGATAAACCGGCTTGCCTGCTTGATGTTGCCGCGTCCCTTGCGGAGACCGACAGTCACCTTCAAGTCCCCGTCCTTGTGTGCGAGATGCTCCGTCACCAGTTGGGCGAGTTCAAATGTCATGTGTCCGCCGTCGGCGATGTCTTCGAGAAACCGGCGGATGCGCGAGGGACGGATCAGTCTCGCGGCTTCGTGCTCGAACCTGCGCATCGCGTCCTCGGGGACGTCCTTCAGGTAGTTCGCGTCGAAGAGGTATTTCTTGCGTTCTGACTTGCTCTCTGCGCCGTCGAATCCCTCCCGCACCACTTTGTAATATGCGGGAATCGCGTGGACGGAGCCCCACACGTCGACGAGCTGTTGTTCGTTCAGCGTCTTGATCTCCTCGCGGTGGTCTTCCTGGTAGATCTCGAGCGCGAGCGTGAGCAGCAGCGCCTTGTTGTATTTGAGGGGCTCGCCGTCGCGCACATATTTCAGCTGCGTAGTGCTCGGTGCAGTCCAGTCCTTGGGCTCCCCGAGTTCCTTCTGCCATGATCTGACGGCATCCGCGCAGCTGTCGGTATCCTTCTTGTGCAACCTTGCATGCTTGAGCGCGCGGTGCAGATGCTTGAGATCCGGAATGTTCATGCGCGCGACGGCATCCATGTATCCGGAGAGAAAGAACAGCCGGCCGGAAAGCGCCGTGGATTGCGATAGCGACTCGTCGAAGAGGTTCGGCGCGTCCTTCGGCTGCCTGATGAAATGCTCCTTGAACGGATGTTTCGGTCTCGAAGCCATGACGTGATCCTTTGCTGGTGGAACACTGATAATGAAGGTTAATACGAGGTTGATCCAAAATAAAGAATGTTGATGAAGGCTGTTTAATTGGGGTTGCTGTTAGACGTAGTACTATATTTTGTGTCTCCTGTAGGAGGTTACGACCACCATCATCCGATTCGAACACTCTATCTCCGTGATGTTTCGATGAAGCCTTGTGCATCTGCGTTTGAATCGGACTGGGCGCACACCGGGGCCGAGGAAAGCCGTGCCGCCGGAATTTCAGCCAGCGTCGCAACAATTGAGCGCGCCGCACATCGCACGCGATGCAGGCGCTCGAAGCCTTCAGCGATTTCTTGTCGCCGTCTTCGTGTCGCCCTTGGCGAAGAAGCCCACTTCTTCGCTGATGTTCGTGGCGTGGTCGGCGATGCGTTCCAGGCTCTTGGCGACAAACAAAGTCTGCACGTCGGTGGCCGCGTCGGGCGGGTTCGTCTGAATCCGGGCGATCACCGCGTGAAACAGATCGTCGTAGATGGCGTCCGGAACCTGATCCCGGTTGCACACATCCGCCGCCAGCGCCACGTTGCGCGTGACGAAGGCCGACACCGAATCGTCGAACATGGACGATGCCGCTTCGTGCAGGTTGAGAAGCAGCCGGTTCAGCGTCGGGTCGAACGCGTCGCGGTTGGCGAGCGCCAGGGTACGCTTGGCGATATTCTTCGCGTGATCCGCGGAGCGCTCGAGATCGATTGCGATGTGCTCGACGGCAAGCGCCAGCCTGAGGTCGGACGCCACGGGTTGATGGCGCGCGATGGTTTCCATCGTGCGGGCAAGCAGTTCGTCTTTCTGCGAATCGACGATCAGGTCGGCCTGGATGATCGCCCGGGCCTTCGCGATGTCGTGCTCAAGAAACACGGGCACGCATTGCGCCACCATTCCGCCCACATGCTCGCCCATCTGCCGCACGCGGGTCATCAGATCGGCCAGGGCCTGGTCGAAGGTGGAGAGCGTGTGGGGGCCGAGAGGATGCCCGTCTTCGGGCGCGGCGGCCGATGTGACAGGCGCCTGCGGCAGAGAGCTTGCTGGCGTCTTCCTGCGGCGGAAGAGAAGGCTGCGAATTCCCATGAACCTAACCCCCATCCACTCCGGCGGAGCGCGCCGGTCGACTGCCCGAACTCTATGCGAGCGCCCGCATAAGGAGAAGCAAAACTCCTGGCTCCGTCCCTGGCGCTGTCATGGATCCTTCACGCAGGCCCATCGGCAAACGTCGCCCCTCAACACTTCCTGAAGAAGCTGTAGATATCGGGTGCGGCCATCCAGACGAACTCATGCGTCAGGCCGCCATGCGCGTTGATCCACTGGCGGATGTCGCTGTCATAGGCGGCCCACAGCATCGCGGTCGAGCGCGGCACCTTCGCAAGATGGAATCCGAACCGCGCCTCCGGCATCACGCAGATATGGTCGCGGGGAACGTGACCGAGCAGGATGGTACAGGCGGACTGGCAGGGCCCCGTGATGCGCACGTTCACGCCGCGCGCGGCAAGTTCCCGCCAGTGCGCGTCATAGTCCGGCACGATGCCGCCGTGATCGTCGTAGACGTCGATCGTCTCGGCCAGGACCGGTGAGGCTGCGAGCCCGAGAACAAAAGCAAAGGCGGTGCGCACGAGCATGCGGGTCTCCTGTTATTCGATCGGCACGATGCTATCCAAAATTTACAATTGTTGCCGCCCCCTCCACCGCGATCCCGGTCCGCGCCGACACTGGCGCTCCCCAAGCCGTCGCGCGGGGGAGGAAAGATACGGTAGTATTGCCCGCAACGCAGTCTGACCGTTCGCCTCCATCGCCTCCCGGCTTCGCCTCGTGTAGGCTGGCTGAGCCAACGAGGGGGAAGCATCCGATGTCATCGAAGACGATTATTGCCGTGGGCGTTCTCGCGACCGCGCTGATGGGCGGCATGGCGCAAGCACAGGCGCCCGGATCCACGCTCACCATCGGCATCGACGGCACGGCAGGCCCGATCCTGCAGGGCAACGATCCGCTGGGCCTCAACGGCAAAAGCGCGAGCGTGACCGTGCTGGTCAGCGAGCAGCTCAAGCCGAAGAAGCATTCGAAGACGTCCGCGACGTACAAGATTCCCGCCGGCGCGATCACGCTCACCTTCGACGGCACGTCCTATCAGACGAATTCGCCCTCGAAGATGACTGTGACCCTCGGCAAGACCGCCGACACGCTCACGCTCGTCTCCGCGGTGACGGAAGAAGGCATCACCGTAGACTTCACCGACACGACATCGCTTGCGCCCGGAAGCTGGACGAATGCGGTATTGCAGAACCCTGCGCCGTTCACGCCCAGCCCCCAGACGCTTTCCTCGCCCTCGAGCAAGCTCAAATATTCGGGCGCGCAATTCGGCACCACGGTGGTGGGTATCAGCGGCACGGCATCGAGCAGCGATGCGCCTGATCCGGAATTGCCGGATGATGGGGAGTGAGGACAGGAACGCGCCGCGGTCTTCGTCTTACCCCGGCTTTCTGAACCGCAACGTCATACGGTCGCTTTCGCCGATGGCGTCGTATTTCGCGTGATCGAATTTGGGATTGGCCGGCTGGCCTTCGGGCGCGCTTTGCCGCGTGGGAGGCAGCGTCCACACGCCGAAGGGATGATCCTTTGTGTCCTTCGGATTGGCGTTGATCTCCGATTGCGCCTCGAGTTTGAAGCCCGCGTCCTGGGCAAGTTTCACCACCGAGGCCGTCGACATGTAGCCGTCGCTCGCGTCCTTCACCATCGGCCTCGGATCGGAACGATGTTCTTCCACGGCGAGAATGCCGCCAGGTTTGAGCGCCGCGTAGAAATCCGCAAAGGCTTTCTCCGTCATACCCTGGGTTGCCGGCCAGTCATGGATGTTGCGCGCGGTGAGCAGGAAATCCACCGTGCCGGGTGCCGTGAGCGGGGGCGATTTCTCATTGAACACCGTGGTCGAGATCGTGCCGTAGAGCGCCGTGTTGTTGAACCGCGCGTTGAGCGGATGGTCGGCCGAAGCGACGGCCGCGATATATCTGCCGTTGGTTGCTTTGGCGTATGGCGCGAGGATTTCTGTCCAGTAGCCGCCTGACGGCCAGATTTCGAGGATCGTCATGCCCGGGCGCAGGCCCCAGAAAGACAGGCTTTCGCGCGGATGGCGGTATTGATCGCGGGCGACAAACTGCGGCGAACGCGTGATGCTGCGAACAGCCGTGGCGAGAGCGCCGTCGGCCCAGCTGCCGCCCACCGTTGGCGGTGGCGCGGCGAGCGATGCAGTCGTCATCGCGCCCGATACCACGATGCAGGCGACTGTTGCGAGCGCCTTCAATTTCATGTGCGTGTCCTCCCCGGACAGGTTCGTTGCCGCGTTGTAGCGCAGTGCGGGGCTCATCTCCAAACGCGAGGAAGCTCCGCCAGAAAGTTTCACGCGGAGGCGCGAAAAAAGACTTGCCACGAGGCACACGAAGAGCACGAGGAAAGAGCACCGGCGCGCGAGTGCGCGCCACGAATCTCTCAGTGTTCTTCGTGTTCTTTGTGGCGAATCTTTTCTGCGTGGCCCGGTTTGTGGATTATTTCGGCAGATACGGATTGGGCTCGACCAGCGCGAAGCCGGGGGTTTCGCCGACGCATTGCCGCAGCAGGAACGCGTGGCCCGAGCCGTAGAACACCACTACGCGATCGCCGGGATGGGTGTGCTGGATGAGATTGGCGCAGATGTAGAAATTGCGCTTGTACCAGGCCGTCAGAAGATCCGCGCCCGGCTGCGTCGTGCCGCTGCCCACCTTGAGCGTCGTCCGGTAGAAGTCGTTGCCATGCGCGATCTCGACCGGGTCGTTCATGACGCGGAGTGCATCGGCAATGGCGCCTTTGGCGAGAATGGCGTTGACGCGGCCGATATCGTCGCCGATCTCCTTGTCGGAGGCCGCGAGCAATGCCGACTGTCCATGTGCCTTGGCGTAGGCGTCGACCGGGTCGTACGGAAAATCGCCATCCACATCGATGCCGTTGATGCTGGCGTGCTCCATCTTGGCGAGGCGAAAGCCCAGCTGCACCACTTCGTTGTGTGACGGCGGCAAGATCCCTGCGAGATACTTGGGGTAGCGGTCCGTCACGGTCGCCGCGTCCCACTCGACGTCGATTACCGTGGGGTGGAAACGCGCGATGCCGTCTGCGATCGCCTGGATCTCCGCCTGGCGTTCCGGCGCGAGCACATCGTCGGCATGCACGTCGTGCATGTCGTGGCCGGGATTGCTCATGTGATAGAGGCCCACGATCATGACTTGCGTTGCGGTCTCGGCGCGCAGCGGCGCAACCATCGCAAATGCAGACAACAATACGGTGGCAGAGGCGGCAGCAAAGCGCATCGCGGACACTCCTTCGACGGGAGCATTATCCGCCGCCGTTTCTAGCGCCGCCGCATGCGTTTTGCGCACGCGCTCCATGCGCGGGTCTCCTGTGCGGCGACTGCCCATGTCGAAGCTGCCGGACAATCCCCTATCTTGCATTTTGGGTGCGACAGGGCTATATGGACCCCTGCGACGGCGTTCCGTCAGAAGAAGCGCACTGTTGTCCCGACTCGCTTTGGTGCGCGCCTGGTCCGAACAGCCTCACTTCCTAAGCTGATCGTTTCGTTCTCGCCGTCCGGACACGTGTCCGGTCGTTACCCGATACAGCAAGGAGATTTCATGGCTATCGGAACAGTAAAATTCTTCAACACCAGCAAGGGCTTTGGTTTTATTTCGCCGGAAGGCGGCGGCAAGGACGTGTTCGTTCACGCCTCTGCAGTCGAACAAGCCGGCATGCGCAGTCTGGCCGAAGGCCAGCGCGTTTCCTTTGAGGTGCAGCCGGACGCCCGCGGGCCGAAGGCTGTCAACCTGAAGGTCGCCTAAGCTTCGAATAAGCGGCGGCGGGTGCTTCGGCATCCGCCGCTGCCGTTTTCTGCCGGAGAACTTATTCTCCCGCACCCGTCCGCGACGCATGGAGGCCGCATGAACGCCCATCGAGACGTCCGGAGACATTCAGTGAAAAACATATCTGTTACCTGCGCGCCGGCAGACGCCGCCGCGTGACCAAAACCAACGCCGCTTACCGCGCCGCTGTCGCTCCGTTCGAACGACCCAGCCTCGCGCGCGCTTCCTATCAAATTGTCACGTCGGCGTGCCTGTATATCGCGACACTCGCGCTGATGTATTGGTCGCTGCACATCTCGTATTTGCTGACACTTGTGCTGGCGCTGCCCGCTACGGTTCTGACGGTGCGCACCTTCATCGTGCAGCATGATTGCGGCCACGGTTCCTTCTTCGAGAACAAGACCGCCAATACCGTGTTGGGCTCGCTGTGCGGCGTGCTCACGCTCGCGCCTTACGCGCATTGGCAGCGGCAGCACGCGCAGCATCATGCCAGCTGGAACAATCTCGACCGGCGCGACACGGGCGTGGATATCTACTCCATGTGTCTCACCGTGGACGAATATCGCGCGCGGTCGCCGTGGCAGCGGTTTCTTTACAGGCTGCCACGTCATCCCCTCATCGCGAACTTCGTGTTTCCGCCGCTGGTGTTCCTGCTGCTCTATCGCGTTCCCTTCGATACGCCGCGCGACTGGGCCCGCGAGCGCCGCTCCGTCTGGCTCACCAATATCGCCGTGGTTGCGTTATGGAGTGCGTTGGCCTTCGCGTTCGGTGTCAAAGGCATGCTTTTGGTTCAGCTGCCGGTCGTGATCCTGACGACGATCATCGGCGTGTGGCTCTTCACCGTGCAGCACAAATTCGAGGACGCGCGCTGGTCGCGGCGAGAAAACTGGAACTTCGCCGATGCGGCGATGCACGGTTCATCCTATCTCAAGCTGCCGGCCGTGCTGCACTGGATGACGGGCAATATCGGCTACCATCACATCCATCATCTGTCGCCGCGTGTGCCGAACTATCGCCTCGCCGCGTGTCATAACAGCAGCGCGTTGCTGCAGCCCGACCAGCCGCTGTCGCTCGGGCGCGCCCTCTCGGCCGGCAATTTTTCGCTGTGGGACGAAGCGGCGGGCAAACTCGTGCGATTCCGTGATGCCGAAGTGCCCGCCACAGACTGAACGCCGCGACGCCGTCGCCCGTGTTCAGTGACCGATCAGTTTTGTCGCTACAGGCTTCCACCACGGGCTGACGTACAACCAGACCGCAATCAACTGAATTGTCAGTCCGAACGCAGCGCCCCTCACGAAGGCGGCGTTAAGTCGACGCCGCGTGATGAAGTCGTAAGCGGCGAACAATACGACGAGCAGCACATCGCCCAGGTAATCCTGCAGCCAGTCCTGCCAGAAGCCGTCGCCCACGGCTTTCTCGATGGCGTCGCCCCACCAGCGGGCCCAGCCCGCGTCGCTGATGAAGATGGTGGCGAGAATGATGAGGCGCTTATGCGCGCTGGGCTGGCCGCGCAGGAGAAACGCGGCGGCAGCCAGCGTGGCGAAGTTGACGAGATCCGCATACTGGATGGCGAGGAACGGCGCATCGCCCTGCGGCGTGCCGAAGTGGAGGTAGTCGACGACCTCCGCCGCCGCAAAGCCGAGCACCACCATCACCGGCGCCAGCACCATACCGGCGACGCCAAGCTGCCTGTGGATTGCGAGATTGCCCGTGCGGATCAGGAGCACTTGTGCGGAGAGCAGCAGCAGCCAGCCGACAAACGCCACAGCGTGCACGTGCACGACAAGCGGGTAACCGGGCTTGTGCAGCTGGAAATGCCGGATGATCTCCGGCACGAATCCCATGACGACGCCGAGCCAGATCAGCCCCACCATCAGGAGAAAGAAGTTGCGGTCCCAGCGGTGAAACGGCGGAAAACCTGTAGAATCGTATTTCATCGAGCGCCCCCCGGCGAAGGCGTACACCGTGGCCCGATTTGGCGCGCCCGTGCAACTACAGCTCCGGGGTGAGGGGCTCATCGTCGAGCGCCCCAGCAAAGGATTGGCACGCGGAGTTCGCGAAGAGTCCAACTATCCTGTCATGGGCTCACGAACGCAGGTCGTCCAGTTTGCGTGTACGGATCGAGGGGAGTTCTCAAGAAGAACGGGACTCATCAAAATCGCCCGGATATCCTTCGGATGCTGATGAAGTGCAGGACACTCCCGCGATCTCCGCGTCTCCGCGTGAAATGACTTTCGCTTGTGCCGTGCCCGTCTTGCCGATGATTCGGTGGCATCAGTGCGCGAAGAGATACCGGCAGCTTTGATCCTTGAGATCGTGCGTGAGGAAGCGATCGTAAAGCACGGCGTTATCCTGCACCCCGTGGACCGTTCGCGCAGCTGACGAAGGCAATGCGCCACCGCAAGTTCGATATTCCGCCTAGTCCTGCTCGGTGGCGAGATTCTGCAGCGCAGACAACAGCGCCGCTGGACAATGACGCGGATTCTGTGCCGGCAACGCCGACAGGCTTTGCTTCAGGTCGTAACGCATCTGCGCGTTCATGTAGGGTGAGCGCACGACATTTTCGAATTTCATCAGATTGTCCGCTGCAACGGAGCAGCTTCCCAACTGGTATTCAGCCGCAAGCCAGTCTGCCAGCACATAGGCACGGGGGGAGGCGCTCAAGTCGGCAGGAATGAGGACCGCGACGGCCATGCCATATGCGCTACGCGCGTCTTTGGGATCGTTCATGGCAAAATAAACCTTGGCTTGAAACCGATAGGCCTCCGATCGCGCATAGGGCGGGGCATCCGTCTTCGTGACTGCCTTGTCGGCGAAAAACTTTGCGCTGGGGATGTCATTGAACTGAAGCGCGCCGTTGATCAGTATGACCAGCTGCGGCACGCCGATGTCGCTCTCGCGAAGTTCCGGCATGATGGACTTCGCGGTTGCCAGGTCGTTCAGAAACTGTGGCGTGAGGGCTCCCTCAACGGCCAACCGGGCTTGCGGCGTGGCAGTCGGGTCGGCTTGCTGCGAGGCGTCCTGCTCTACCTTCACAGCTGCGTTGATCGCCTGATTGAACTGGCCGATTGCAGCGATTCGATCGGCCCGGGGTTTGGTCCAGATCGCCTCGTAGAGCGAGGTTGCGGACAGCACCAATCCCAGAAACAACGCTGCCGCGCTCGCCCGGTCCGTCACCGATTTCCATGGCGCCTTTGTATTGCCTTTTTCGAGCCGGATAAGTCGCTCCTCGAAGTCGGCGTTCGTGCGGAGGAGGGAGGCTTCAACCTGTTCGTGCAATGTGTCCTGCGAGTGTTTGCCAGTCACGCAAGTCCCCCGTGAATACGATCGACGACAATCACAATTACTCGATTTCCATAGCAGCATGTACAACGATATAACATTGAAAGGGCACGCGCATTTCACTGCGCAAACAAATACTCGCAGGTTTCATCCCTGGGGTCGTGCGCGAGGATGCGATCATGCAGAGCGGCATTCTCGTTCACGGCGCGGTCGACATCTTCCGGCAGCAGAAAGCCGGCTGCCACTTCGCGTTGCGCCGCAGCGCGCAGCTTCGACATGAACGCGTCGCGCGAGGGATAACGTTCCTCGAGACTCGGGCGTGGATCGCCGCTCGCCTGGCGCTCGGCTTCAGTGCGGGCAAACGGTAAGAAGCTGCCATCGAAGCGCGCATCGGCCCAGGGAAACCCCACTGCCGGGGACCGTTGATTCCAGCCCGTATGCGTGCCGAGCGGCACCCGAAGTTCGATCAGCCGCACGCCGCCTTCGTCATTGCCGTCGGCATCGGGCGCCGGCACGCGGGTGCCGAATGTCTCGCCGTGCATGGGCGGCACGATGTCGGCGATACCGTCGGTTGCGAAGCGGGGACCGAAATCGAGGCGCGCTTCGTGCAGATTGTCTTCCGGCGGCGTGATGCCGATGCCATGGGGAAATTTCGCGCGATAGTCTGCAACCGTCAGCAGCGTGCCGTCGTCGATACGCGGATAAGCGCTGTCCGGCGGCGGCGTGCCACCGCCCGCCCAGCGGTCCAGAGCCACGATCAGCGCGCGCATGGCAAGGTAATGATCGGTCGTCGACACGCAGTTGGTGTAAGGCGCGCGAACACGCGAACGGCCCACATAATGCTGTGCACCCATGAAAGCGTAGATACGCACGCTTTGACCCGGCGGCGCGTCTTTTGCGCCGTCTGGCGTTGTGGCGATCAGCGAGGCGTCACGATTCCAGAATTCAGTCGAGGTATTGGCGACAATCTGTTTGGGCAAGCGGCCCTGCGCGTCGCGCGCATAATCGAGCGTCGAGGCGGTCTCGCCGTTGACAGGATCGCGGGCCGGCATCGATGTGAAGGGAAACGCGTCCGCGGGATAATCATGTTCCTCCAGCATAGAAGGATGACGAGTCGGCTGCGCGAAACGGCTGTTAAACCCGGCCGAACCGCCGCCACCCGGCACCTGCATGTAGGCGCCGTCGAAGGCCAGCCTTCCGTGTTCATCGACATCGAGTCCGTCATGCAGCATGCGGCCGATGACGCGGCCCGACTGACTGATGCCGAAAATGAGCGTGCGGCGGGGAACGGCCGCGCCTTCGAACGGATGGTCGCGAAAGTAACTCAGCAGGTCGCGGATGCCGGCAAGACCCGCGCCCGTCACGTAGGGATCCTTCGCGACATAGGTGAGCACGTATATGGTGCCCGGCTTGAACCCGCCCGTCAGTTTGATGCGTCGCGGACCGCCTGCTTTCTCCGGCGGCAGGAAATGCCAGAGGTTGCGTGCCAGCGGCATGGGCGGATCGTCGGGCTTCGCGCGTGCCGTGAGCACGGCGTCGGGATCGTCCGCAGTCGCAGGCTCGTACGTCAGGCCCATCATGCCGGCGTATGTCGCGACATCGGCCGGCGTGTTGACGATGAATTCGTTCTCCACCTTGCCGGTGATGGCCGAGCCATCGGAGTTGTGCGCGACCGGCGGCGCGAGCACGAGAGGTTTGTCGCCCGGAAGACCGGGTGCGACGTCCCAGGTCCAGGCGGAAAAAAGCAGCGTGAATCCGTGGCGCATGAGAAATCCGTCGCCCGCGTCTTCCACGGTTGTCGGGTCGTTGCGTGCCGGCGCTCTGCCGTCGATCTGGCCGAGTATCGCGATGTGGCCGCGGTTGTTGACGTCGTAGAGCAGGGTCGACGACGCAGCGTGCACGGGCCGCAGCATCACAAATTCCGTGTCGAACACGACCCGCCCATGCGCGTTGCGCGCGGCGCGCTTAAGATCGACGATGCGCGCATTGGCCGGCGCATCCGGATCGAGAGAGACATGGGCGATGCCACGGATTTTCTCGTACGGACCCGTCGTACCGAAGTTTATGCCGTCGGCGAATGCCGCGCGCTCTTTCACGTCGACACCGGCCACGTCGGCCCGCGCGGATGCCGCCGCCAGCATTAGTATCGCTGTCGCACAAAGTGCCGACCGGCTCATGATGTCCCCCAGCATGGCCGTCCATACGAGCATCCGAGGTGTAGGAAGGGCAATACGCAGCAGTCGTCGAAGCAGGGTGAGACGCCGGCGCAAGTTCATCGGCCGGCACTCTTCAGCCTGCGGACGGCAGGCCTGCAGGATCGGCCGACCGTCAGCTGCCCTATTGCTGGTGGGCCCGGACAATGACGCGCAGCTGGTCGACCGACGCGCCGTAATGCGCTTCGACAGTCGCCGTGCCGGGCGAGATCGCGCGCAGCAAACCGTCACGATCCAGCGTCACGGCCGGATTGCCGTTCTGGGGCACCAGCCGCCAGGTCACGAATGCTGCGTTGAGATAAATCTTGCCCACGGGGCCCGGGTAGACCGCGAAGGGATGCGCCATAGCGATGTCGGAGCTTGCGTTCATGGTCATCACAAGGACCGGCAGGATGTTCGCCTTGAACGCGAGCGGAGGCATTGCCGATGGCACAACGTTGGCCGCCACCTGCTTCACGGATACGCCGCCGTCGGAAAACGCGGCGCGCACGCCGAACACGACCGGTCCCAGCACCTTCGGCGTCACGCGTACCGTTACGTTGTCGTTGTCCGATCGGCTGACAGTGACAGGCTCGGGCCGTACGCGACCCTGTGCGCCGCGCTGGTAGACTGAAATCGCCGGCACACCGCTTTGTGTCTTCAGGTGCACTGTGATTTCAAAGGGCTGGCCAAGCACGGCTTTCGTCGGCCCGCTAAGCTCGATGCGGTCGACCGGCTTGAGGGCGGACGTCGCGACATTCATTTGTTCGCCCGTGTCGGTTGGCGCGACTTCCTCGCCCTGCGCAACACAACTTTCCGCACCCGACGTCTCGAGCCAGCACGCGGTGAGCGCATAAACCTTTTTCGACGGATCGTCCGTGACGCTGTTGTCGTTCAGCGCGTCGCCAGTCAGCCATGTCAGGATGCTGCTCACAAGCGAGGTGTGCGACAGCTTCGAGAACGTGTAGTATTGATTGGCATTGGCGTCCTCGATCTGGCTTTGGACCGTGACGATCGCATCGTTGGGCAGTTTTTGAAGTATGGAGTTCAGCGTCGGGACGTTGTTTCCGTAAGGGTTGGTGTAGAGCGCGGAAATCAGCGTATTGAGTCCGAATGCCAGCGCACTGTTGCCGGGCGCGGTGGCGCTGACTGCGCGCCAGGTTGCATTGGGGATATTGGGTCCAACGAGATTGGGATTGCTTAAGCTCGGGCCG
>JBEKLN010000025.1:0-54417 GCA_050010175.1 Rhizomicrobium sp. | reverse complement strand
CGACTCCAGCGCGATACGCCGGATCGTCTCCGCGTTGTTTCGCGACTTGAACTTCGACGTCGTCGAAGCACCGACCGGGAGGCATGCCGTCGAACACTGCCGAAGAGAGGTACCGGATGTCATCTTGCTCGACTGGAACATGCCGGAGATGGACGGCATCAGCTGCCTGCGTACCCTTCGGGCGATGGAAATGTCGCGGCGTCCCGTCATCGTAATGTGTACGTCGGAGATCAAGGTTTCAAAAATCCTGGAGGCTCTCGCTGCCGGCGCCGACGAGTACATCATGAAGCCCTTCAACCGCGACGTCCTGCTGGACAAGCTTTCGCAACTTTCTCTGTCCTGACCCGATGATGCGCGAGGCCGCCCCTGTCATCTCGGAAAGACAACGCGTCCGTGCGATGGTCGTCGACGATTCGGCAGTCGTGCGCGGTTTCATCGTGCGGATTCTCGAATCCGATCCGTCCATCGAAGTGCTTGCAACCTGCAGCAACGGGCAGACGGCAATCGCCCAGATCGCGCGTCTGAAGCCCGACATCGTGATCCTCGATATCGAGATGCCGGTAATGGACGGATTGACGGCGCTTCCCCGGATTCTGGCGGCGCATCCCGGCACGAAGATCATCATGGCGTCTACGCTGACCCATAAGAACGCAGAGATCAGCCTCGAGGCATTGGCCCGCGGCGCGACGGATTACATTCCCAAGCCCAGCGCCCGCCAATTGAACGGCAATGGCGGTTTCCGGCGCGACCTTCTGCAGAAGATTGCCGTGTTGTCCGCGCATTCCCACAAGCGACCAGGACTTGCCGCGGCACCGCTGAACTTGGTGAGATCTGCCCAGCCTTCGCTGTCGCTGCGTAGCGGCTTGGCGGCCGATCCCAGGATCCTCGCCATCGGCAGTTCGACAGGCGGGCCTCAGGCACTGCTCACACTTCTGAAGATGCTACCGCAGGAACTCAACGCGCCCGTTGTGATCGCACAACACATGCCGGCCACCTTCACCACCGTGCTGGCACAGCATCTGGCTCGCGCAAGCGGACGGACGAGCAGTGAGGCTGTTCACGATGAGGTCATCCTGCCTGGCAGGATCTATCTCGCGCCTGGCGACTTTCACTTCGAAGTTGTCCGCGAGGGCGCGACCGTCAAAGCACGTCTGAGCAAGGCTGCACCGGAGAACTTCTGCCGCCCATCTGTCAATCCTCTTTTCCGAAGTGTCGCGAGGGCGTTCGGCGGGCAATGCGTCACCGTGATGCTGACGGGGATGGGATGCGACGGTCTCGAAGGTACGCGCGAGATTGCATCCGCCGGTGGTGCGGTGATCGCTCAGGACGAGGCGACCAGTGTCGTCTGGGGGATGCCCGGCGCGATCGCAAACGCCGGCCTTTGCACCGCGATACTGCCTCTTCCTGCAATACCGAACTATCTCGGAACGCTGTTCAGGCAGAGTGCACTATGAACGCGAACGATTTCAACTTTATCGCGACGCTACTGAAAGAGCGCTCCGGCCTGAGCCTGACCCAGGAAAAGGTCTACCTGTTCGATACTCGGCTCTTGCCCATCGCGCGCCGTCACAATCACGCCTCGCTCCAGCAACTGATAGCCGCAATGCGGAATGCCCGCTCAGAAACGCTGATCGCTGAAGTCGTCGACGCCATGACGACGAACGAGACGTCGTTTTTCCGCGATCGCCACCCCTTCGATGCGATGAAGAAGGTGATCCTTCCTGGTTTAATTCAACGCCGTGCCGCCCAGAGGCATTTGCGCATCTGGAGCGCAGCAAGCTCGACCGGCCAGGAGGCCTATTCTCTGGCGATGATGCTGCTCGACGACTTCCCGGCGCTTGCCGGATGGCACGTCGAGATCGTGGGCACCGACATTTCCCCGACAGTCATCGCCCGGGCCAGGGACGGTCTCTATTCGACGTTCGAAGTACAGCGCGGACTTTCGATCCAGTTGTTGCTGAAGCACTTCGAACAGATCGGCGACCAGTGGCGAATCAGACCCGGGCTCAGAAAAATGGTCGACTTCCGGCTGTTCAATCTGCTGGGCGACCTGACCTCGCTGGGGCAGTTCGACGTCGTATTGTGCCGCAATGTCCTGATCTATTTCGACCTGCCGCTGAAGACCCGCATACTCGATGCGCTGCACGGGCGAATCGTTCGCGACGGCGCGCTCGTTCTGGGCGGTGCGGAATCCGTCTTCGGTATCTGCAGCAAATTCACCGACATCGCAGGACTGCGCGGCGTGTACGCGCCGGCGACTGCGAGCCGGGATGACCGCTGGGCAGCAGCCGGTCGCCAACATGGAGAGATGCCCGATTTGCGCGCTTCCGGCTGACACGACCTGTCAAGCCGCTCGCGGGATTTGCGACATAAAGGAGAGATCGATGAGCCTGAACAAGAACATGCGGGTCCTGATCGTGGACGACTACAACACGATGCTGCGGATCCTGCGCAACCTGCTCCGCCAGCTGGAATTCAACAACGTCGACGATGCGGCGAACGGCGAGGATGCACTCCACAAGCTGAGGCAGGATTCCTACGATCTCGTCATCTCGGACTGGAACATGACGCCAATGACCGGTCTTGATCTCCTGCGCAAAGTGCGCGGCGATGCCCAGCTCCGGCACATCCCGTTCATCATGGTGACGGCAGAGAGCAAGACGGAAAACGTGATCACCGCGAAGCAGGCCGGCGTATCCAACTACATCGTCAAGCCGTTTAACGCGGAAACCTTACGCGCCAAAATCGGCAGCGTGTTCGGAGGTCGTTGAACAATGAGTTCGGAAGACACTTGCGCGACTCCCCTGCACATCGACAATGCGCAGAGTTACCTCGACCGTCTCATCCGCGAGCTGCACGCTCTCGGCACGGAGAAGAAACAGCCGCTCGTTACCGTATTGGAGTATCTTTCCCAGCACATCAGGTTGACGCGGGAGGAAATCGGCGCCCTCAAACCCAGCGGCGAGAATTTTCTCATGTCAACGGCCGACGAGCTCGAGGAAATCGTCGCGGAAACTGCAAGGGCGGCCAACGAAATCATGGGAGCCGCGGAGTCGGTCGAAGCCGTCGCCGTCGGTACGGATCCGAAGACGCGTGAGGCGCTCCAAGTGGCCGCCACGCGCATCTATGAGGCCAGCGCCTTTCAGGACATCACCGGACAGCGCATCACCAAGGTCGTCCGGGCGCTACAGCATATCGAAGCCAGAATTGAAGCGCTTGCCCATGCGTGCGGCGACTCGCTTTGCAAGGCGGGGGATCAGGCACTCCCCGTGGGCGACGCCGCGCTGCTGAGCGGGCCGCAACTCATGAAAAACGCGGCCACGCAAAGCGATATCGATTCCCTGTTCGATTCCCTCGGTGGACCCCAATGAACGCGCTCCCCGCCGTCAGAAACATCGACCCGGGCGACGATATCGAGGACTCCGATCGCGACGCGCTTCATATCCTGCCGATCGCGATTCTCCCCGTCGAGCACGCGGCCCTGCGTCGCGCCCGAATGGTGAAGAATCCGCGACTCGACACGATGGTGGAATTCTTTCACTTGGCAGAAGGCACCAGCGGCCAGACGACCGTTGAAGGCGCAGGCAAGCGGCTGGGTCTCAACGACCAACCGCATCACCCCGACCTTGTGTTGCTGCGCAAGATCGCTGTTCTCCCGAGCTTCGATGTCTACAGCCTGAGAATTCTCCTGCGCAGATGCGGCGTCTCGCCTACCGTATCTTCCGCACTGAAGCTGTCGGACAAAAAAATCGCATCGCTGAGCGCTTACATGTCGGCTTTCACGCAGCCTCTTGTGAACGAGATATTCGGTGAAGATGCCAGTGTCGGAGGATTCACCGACATTGTGGGTCTCATGCGCAACTGCCCCGCCGACACGGCGCGAGAGAGGCTTGCACAGATGGCCAGGAAATTGGGAATTGGCATCCACGACATTCCGAATTTTCTGGAAGATTATGCCGACATTTTCATGTCGCTGTCCTATTATCGACAATGCCTCGATCAGATCCTGCCTCCGATTCAGACCTTCCTGGAGAGCGCGCAGGATATTCGCTCGAATTACAATCTCAAGCACGACGTCAATACGATGCGGACGATTGACTTCGTCGAGCAGACTCTCAATGCGTTGACCGCGAACGTCACCGGACGGCTCGAGAGTTTCGAGCGCAGCACCAATGACATGTGGCACAATCTGTCGGCAGAGCGCTTCCGCAGGATAGAAACTCTGATCAAGAACTATCACATTTCGATCGGCGGCGTGCTGTGCGCGCTGAGCGTGAAGATGAACGCCTGGAGGCGACAGTTTCCCTCTCCCGGCGCGAGCAGCCCGATGCGACGGGCCGAATTCATCATGTCCGAAATGCGCCAGGGAATCGACCGGATCCGCGCCATCGAGGAATCGGCGCCAATGCTGTCAGAGCTTCGGGAGCAATAGTCCATCCCCATACTTCAGTATATCCAGCAATATACCTAAGCGTCCGCGAGTCTGACCAGGTTTGGAGTATTACCTGCGGGGGACCAACGCATGTGCTCAGAGATGACCAAGGACTCCAAGGCAGCCGTGCCGGCAGATATCGGCGAGTCATGCTCGATCGCGCCCTCCGAAGAGTTCACCGCAAATCGGGCCGCAACCGTTCTCGTAGCCGACAGCGACTGGTTTCACCGCACATTCGTGACGATCATGCTATTGAGCGCAGGTTACGCCGTCGTACCGGCATCGTCCGGTATCGAGGCGTTTGCGCGCATAAATGCCGGCGGAATCGATCTCATGGTAACGAACGTCACCTTGCCAGGTATGGATGCGATCGAATTGCTCCGCGCGTTCGGGACCGCGTCTGTCTGCCCGCCCGTAATCGTGGTGGCCAACGGCGGGACGACGTTCGACGGTATCTGCCTGAAGAGTGCATCACTCTATGGCGCGGCGCGAACCTATTCACAGCCTCTCGTCCCGTCCCTCTTTTTGCATGACGTCGAACAGCTTCTCAAAAAGTAGTTCGAAGCCCTTTCTCGACCATGCGCAATTCCTCCCTGCATAGGATATAGTGACGCCAGGGAGCGGGGGCAGAATCAGCCGATGGCGGAAATTTCCCTGGAGAACTCGGAACGGAGACACACCCGTGTCCTTGATTTTCTCGTCGGCGGGTTTGTGGCCGCTTGCCTCGTCGGTCTTTTTGTATTCGATATCTCCGAGCCGCGCGGAGTGGTTGACGGCGTAGGATACGCCGCAGTGGTGGCGCTTTGTGTCCGGTTTGGCGGCACGGGCGTGATCGGCTGTGCCATCTTGACGACGATCTTGACCGTTGTCGGCTCGTTTCTTGTGCCTGACACCGGAGTCTCGGTTGCCGGCATGTGGGCGAACCGCGGCTTCGCCATCGCGGAAATCTGGATCGTTGCCGTTATCCTCATGAACCGTCTGCGCCTTGAAGCGTATATCGCGGGGCGCGAGAATAAGCTGCATGTCACGCAAACTGCGCTCGGTACGATCGTTCGAGAAGCGCTGCTCTCCGACGGGCCGATGGCAGAGCGCGTTCGCTTCATCGTAGAACTCTCTGCAGACACGCTGGGGGTCGACACGTGCAGCGTGGCCCAGCGGGAACAGGATACGAGCCTCGTCCGCGTTGTCGATTTCTGGGACCGGCGGAACTCCAGACACATCGATGTCGCAGACTATCCCGCCAACGAACATCGCGAGTTTCTGGAGTCCTTACATCGAAATCAGGTCGTTTTCGCGGACGATGTCCTGACATCGCCCATTTACAAATCGCGCCTGCAGTATCTGGCGCCGCTAGGAGTCCGCGCCCATATGGTGGCCGAAACCAACCGGGGGCTCGGATCCATTTCATTCGGCTTTGGACAGCCGCATCATTGGACCTCCCAGGAGATTGCGTTCGCCCGCGCGGTCGCAAATCTCGTGGCATTGCTCTTCGCCGAGGGTCGCAACGCGCAAACGCTTGCGACCCTGGACCTTGTAGGCGAGGGGATCTATGTCGAGGATCGCTCGGGCGTTGTCCGATATGCCAATCGGGCAGCCAGAGCCTTTGCCAAAGACGACGCAGCTCAATCAATCCAAGAATTTCCTCGGCCTCCGACTTCGCTCGTGAGCGGCAGCGATATGTACGAGATACCGTTCGAAGGACGGGATCTTGAGATTCAGCGCATGCGCCTGCCCGATGGCGGCATCCTCGCGCGCATTAACGACGTTACGGCGCGCAACTCCGCCGTGCTGGAACGCCGTCAGATGGAGGCACGGCTCCAGCAGAGCGCGAAAATGGAAGCGATCGGCCAGCTCGCCGGCGGCGTGGCGCATGATTTCAACAATATCCTCGGATCGATCATGGGATTTGCGGGGTTTCTCGAGCAGGATTTGTCGGCGTCATCCCCGGAGCATGGTTTTGCCGAACGGATTCTCAGCGCGTGCGAACGAGGAAAAGATCTCGTCGAACAGATACTGGCCTTCTCTCGCACGCGCAGCGTCGAGCGCGGCGTCGTCGATCTTGGCCTTCTGATTGCGCGCAGCCGCGACTTTCTTGGCGATCTGCTGCCAAGCCAGGTCACGTTGACCCTGCAGGCGCCCGATACTCCCCTGCCCGTATTCGCCAGCGCGGTGCAAATCGGGCAACTGATCACGAATTTATGCGTCAACGCCCGCGATGCCTTTGACGGCCATGAGGGTGTCATCGGAATTTCTGCGAGATCCGCGACGGCAGTCGAGATCGAGTCGCTGAAAAGAGGGGCGAAGGCGGAAGACGAGCGGGTTTTCGGAGACGTTCCTTTTGGCCGGTCCTGTTGCCTGCTGCGCGTCGAGGACAATGGCCCTGGAATTGAGCCAAACATTCTTGACCACATTTTTGAGCCATTTTTTACGACCAAAGGAAAGCACCGCGGATCTGGCCTTGGATTGGCGGTCGTCCATGGTGTCGTTGAAGCGGCGGGTGGCGCGTGTCACCTTCGATCGGGACCGGGAAGGGGAACAACCTTTTCCATCTTCTTTCCCTGCGCGCTCGAAACCGAAACCAGCCCGGAGCCTTCCGCGCTGGAATCGCAGGATCTTCGGGGCAGCGAGCGAATCCTGATCGTGGACGACGAACGCGACATCACCGACATGTTGGTCATCGGCCTGGGGCGGCTCGGCTACGAGACTGTGGGTGTTAATGACCCCTTGGAAGCGCTGGCCGCCTTGGCTGAGGATCCCGATGCCTTCGACGTGATCATCACCGATCAGGTAATGCCCGGGATGCGCGGACTCGATTTGATCCGGCGGGCCAAGCGGATCAAGCCAAGCATACGGGCCGCTGTGTGCACCGGCTATGGCGATGGGGCCAATGAGGACGTGGCCCGCGACGCCGGTGCGGACGCATTCTTCCACAAACCAGCAGATGCCAGACAGATCGCTCGGAGCTTGCGCAATCCTGCCGGTCGGGCCGGTGGATGAGTAACGGATGTTTGCTTCGGGCTCCCTGCTTTTTCCTCGAATATTGACTAGTATCCGACCGAGCTTGGGCGATTATACGATGCGATGAGAATTCTGGTTGCTGACGACCACCCGCTTTACAGGGAGGCCGTGGCCTTGCAGGTACAGCGTCTTGTTCCCGAGACCCGCGTAGAGCAGGTGTCGTCCATAGACGAATTGCGCGCACTCGCCGGGCGGCCCGACGCCGTGTTCGACCTGTTCCTGGTCGACTATCACATGCCCGGCATGTCGCTGGATGCCATTGCCGAGCTCGTCGGCCAGTTTCCGAGCACGCCGGTTGCCGTGATATCGGGTACCGCTCAACGCACGGAGATTCGTGCTGCCATCCAGTCGGGCGCCAAGGGCTACATTCCCAAGACTGCGACCGGCGAATACCTGGCGCATGCGCTGAACCTTCTGCTAGCCGGCGGTACGAGCATGCCGACGGACATTCTTCTTGACGACGATGCCGGCAAGCTGGCGGGATCCCCTGCCGCCGGCTGGATGTCACTGCTGACCCAGCGAGAACTGGAGGTCTTGCGTGGGGTCGCGCGCGGACTTTCCAACAAGGAGATCGGCCGCGAACTGAAACTCGCCGAAGTGACCATCAAGCTCCACCTGCGCGGGGTATTTCGTAAGATGGGGGCCAGAAGTCGGTCAGATGCGGCCGTGATCGCCACCAAAGCCGGCCTCTCCTAGCACGACGCGCCCCTCCTATCCGGTCGTATAGGGCGGTTATCCCTCTGAACGCGTGCCCTTCCCGCTTCCCGGCGGTAACACTCCCTCTCGATGGGGAGCGCCAGCTGGCAGTGGTCGCATATGTCGGATTCGGAAAAAACAGAGGCACTGATTCAGCTCGCGGGTGCGGTGGCTCACGAGCTGAATAACATTTTCACGGCTGTCGCCGGCAACCTCTCCCTTCTCGACGACTATGTGGTGCAGGCGGGTGCATCGAAGGAAATGATCGGCGAAGTTGTCCGGACCGCACAGCGCGGTATAGAACTTTCCACCAAACTCCAGGCGTTTGCGGGTCGTCAGCCGCTCAGGCGCAAACGGATCGACGTCAATCGTGTGGTTTGCGAAGTCGGTCTCACGCTGGGCGAGCAGCTGTCCAAAGCGATCAAACTATCGGTCGTGCCGGCACCCCGAGTTTGTCCGTCGTTCTCCGACGAAGACAAGCTGCGCGACTCAATCTTCGAACTTGCCAGAAACGCGTCGGCTGCAATGGACGGCAAAGGCGAACTTTTCATCATTGTCGATCGGAAAACCGTGCTCGCTGACAACCCCCAAAGGTTGCGTCCGGGTGCTTATATTCGCGTGACGGTGACCGATACAGGCCCGGGCATGAAGCCGGAAATCGCTGCACGCGCATTGGATCCCATGTTTTCCACGAAGTCTTCGCACATCAATGTGGGCTGGGGTCTTAGCAATTGCGCCGGCTTCCTGCGCCAATCCGGCGGCACGATGCGGATTACCAGCAAGCTCGGGCGCGGCACATCCATTGAGGTACTGCTGCCGGAGGATATCGCTACACACGCTGCCGGTCGCCAGCAGCCCGGCAAGCGAATCGGCACCCACCAGGATGCGTAGCCGGTGTTTTTGTCACGGATGCGGGCTGGCGCGGCTACCACTCTTGCAACGTCGGTGCCGTCGGTCTAGGTGCACAGACAATGGAGCCGCGGCGCGTGCGATTTTCCTCCAACCGCTTTAAGACAATGGGTAACACGGTCGATATTTCGAACTTCGCGCAGCTGCGAACCAGTCTCGACCTGCTGCTGCGTGCGCAGCAGTTTGGCAAGACGGGATACGTCATTTCGGACTTGAGGGAAAACCGCGTCTATTGGTCGGACTCGCTGTTCGAGCAGCGCAAGATCCCGCGCCGGCCTTACTTCACGCGCGACGAGGCCATGAACTTCATTCATCCCGATGACCGGGCGGCCTATGTCGAGATGCGCGAGCGAGCAATCGCCGATCGCCGCGACTTTCAATTGGAGATGCGCGTTCTCTGCGGTGACGGGTCGACGATATGGGAGAAGGGACTGACACAGCTCCAGTTCGATTCCGACGGAGCCTGCACGGCGCTTCTCACGGTGCTGACCGACATCTCGGAAAGCAAGAACACGGCGGCGTCGCTCAAGATCCAGGAAGCGACCTATCGCACGCTCTTCAATGGCATCGGTGACGCCATCTTTCTTCTGCTCGATGGCCGGCTGGTGGATTGCAATGACGTGGCGCTCGCCATGTTTCGCGGCACGCGCGAGCAGTTGGTTGGCGGTAGCCCAAGTCAGTTTTCGCCGGAATTCCAGCCGGATGGTCGGCTTTCCTCCGAAGAGTCCCAGGTGAAAACCGCGGGCGCATTACGGGGCGAGCGCCAATTCTTCGAGTGGCGCTTCGCCCGCTTCGACGGCAGCGAATTCGACTCCGAGGTTACATTGACCCAGGTCGAAGCCGCCGGCCGGCCTTACTTCTTCGCCGTCATTCGCGACATCAGCGAACGCAAGGTAGCGGAAACGGCGCTGAAAGCCTCGCATGACAAGTTTAAAGGCGCATTCAGCTCCAGTGCCGATGCGATGCTCGTCGGCAAAATCGGCACTTTGACGGGGGGAGGCGAAATACTTGATGCCAACGAGGCCGCCCGGAACATATTCGGCCGTCGTTTGGAAGACCTCATCGGAAAGACGATCGCCGAAACGCGTGTCATTACGGACTTCGACGCGTTGCACGAGATACGGCGGCGCCTGTCGGAGGGGAAAATCTTGCGCAATTTTCCCATGACGCTGAGGCGGCTCGATGGAGTTTCTGTCGATGTGGAAATCAGCGGCTCGACATTCGATAGTGGAGACGAACCGCTATGGATCGTTGTGTTGCGCGATGTCACCGAAAGCAATGTCGCAAAACAGAGAATTCACCAACTGAACGATTCCCTGCAGGCAAGTCTGCGTCAGCTGCGGGCAATCGCTGACAATCTTCCTGTGGCAATATCCTATCAGGATACGCAGGGCCGGTTTCAGTTCGTGAACCGAACCCTGGAAGACTGGTTTGCAGCGGACACCGACGAGATGATCGGCAAGACCATCCACGATTTCGTGTCGGAGGAGTACCTCGCAGCCAGCCAGGCAGCCCGCGATCGGCGCGCCGCTGGCCAATTTCGGACAGAGACGACTCTGACATATCCCGACGGAAATACGCGTTCTGTCGAAGCGACGTACATACCCGACCGGGGCGACGATGGCACGATCCGCGGCCATTACTCGCTCGTCGTCGATCTGACCGTCTACAAGGCGGCGCAAGATCAACTCCGGCAATCGCAGAAGATGCAGGCGATCGGAAAACTGACCGGAGGCGTCGCACACGACTTCAATAATCTGCTTGCGGTCATTTCCGGCAATATCGAGATGGCGAATGAAGCGCTAGCCGGCGACGAATCGGGGATTCAAGGCCTGCTTGAGACCGCCGGCCGCGCGGCCGAGCGCGGTTCGTCCCTGACGCGCAGCCTGCTTGCGTTTTCGCGCCAGCAGCCGCTCAGCCCGCAGATTTCAGACCTCAACGAACTCGCGCGCGACACGACGGAACTTCTTCGCCGCACATTGCCGTCGAACATCGAAATCCAGTTCGTCGGGGGATTCGGACTGTGGTCCGCGGAAGTCGATCCGGGACAACTGCAAAACGCGCTGCTCAATCTGGTCGTGAATGCGCGCGACGCGATGCCCGACGGCGGCCGCCTCACCATTGAGACGCGGAACGCTCGCGTCGACGACGACTACGCGGCGGTTTATGAAGAGTTGTTACCAGGCCAGTATGTGATGCTGGCCGTGTCCGACACCGGGATGGGCATGCCACCAGACGTAATGGCGCGGGTATTCGAACCGTTCTTCACCACCAAAGCCAATGGACAGGGAACCGGCCTCGGCCTGAGCATGGTGTATGGCTTTGCCAAACAGTCCGGCGGCCATGTCGCGATATACAGCGAAGTCGGCAGCGGCACGTCGGTGAAACTCTATCTTCCGCGCTGGAGCGGCACATCGCAAGAAACGATCTCTCGCGCCTCGAGCCGGGCACCTGGCGATGAAAGTGAACAGGTTCTCGTCGTGGAGGACGATGAAGACATGCGGTTCATCGCCGCCACAATGCTGCGTTCGCTCGGCTACACGGTGCTTGAGGCGCCGAACGGGTTGGAGGCACTTGAGATACTGACTCGGCACGAAGGTATCGTTCTCCTCCTCACCGACGTGATGCTCGGGGACGCCATGAACGGGCGGCGTTTGGCGGAGGCGATCAAACTACAGCGGCCGGAGATCAAGGTTCTCTATATGTCCGGCTACACGGAAGACGCCATCTTGCACCATGGGCGGCTCGACCAGGGCGTGCATTTCATTCAGAAGCCATTTCGCAAGCAGGATCTGGCCCGCAAGATGCGGGAGACGCTGGATAGCTAGATCGCCACACTGATGGCGTGCTTCGTCCGACGCCGCGCTCGTTGTGGCGATCGACCGGACTTCGCAGAGCCGGCGCCGACGTCCTGCTTTGGATATGGCCGATCAAGATCGTTTCGCGCGCCCGCTCGCTTTGCAAAGCGAAGGAATTTCGAAGGCTTCTCACCATTGCGTCGCCCACGCTTCGCGAACGGTAAAGAACCGCAGGCATGTTAGACGCCTGCCGTACATTCCCGTTACGGCCGTCCGGCTCCGTTATTTGAGCCGCTCGCGCACGAGTTCGTAAAATAGAGGCACGAAGAAGATCGCCAGCGCCGTGGCCGAAATCATGCCGCCGATCACGCCCGTGCCGATGTCGTTCTGGCTGGCCGCGCCTGCGCCCGTCGATACCGCAAGCGGAATGACGCCGGCGACGAAGGCGAGCGACGTCATCAGGATCGGGCGGAGACGAAGTCTCGCGCCTTCCAATGCCGCGTCACGGATGCTGACGCCGCGCTTTTGGGCATCGACGGCAAACTCCACGATCAGGATTGCGTTCTTGGCCGACAGGCCCATCGTCGTGAGCAGACCGACCTGAAAGAAGACATCGTTGTAAAGTCCGCGCGCCGCCGCCGCCGAAATCGCGCCCACGATGCCCAGCGGAATCACCAGCATGACGGCCAGAGGAATCGACCAGCTTTCATAGAGTGCGGAGAGCAGCAAAAAAACGACCAGCGCCGAGATGCCGTAGAGCGCATATGTCTGCGATCCCGCCTGACGTTCCTGATAAGAAAGCCCCGTCCATTCCAGACCGACACCCCGCGGCAACTGTCCGAAGAGTTTGATCACTTCGTTCATCGCCGTGCCGGTGCTCTGGCCCGGAGCCGGCGTGCCCTGGATTTCAAGCGCGCCCACGCCGTTGTAACGCCCGAGATTGGCCGGTCCCGTCGTCCATTTGTAGCTCGCGAAGGACGAGAACGGCGCCATCGTTCCCGTCGAACCGCGCACGTACCACCGATAGAGATCGTCGGGCACCATGCGATAGGGCGCATCCGCCTGCAGCAGCACCTGCTTGACGCGCCCCCGATCGACGAACTCGTTGATGTAAAGGCCGCCCCAGGCGATCGACAGCGTATTGTTGATGTCGGAAATGGCCAAGCCGAGCGCAGTGGCTTTTTCCTGATCCACGTCGATATGAAGTTGCGGCGTATCGGCGAGGCTGTTCGGACGCACATTCTGCAATACGGGATCCTTCGCAGCCAGCGCGAGAAACTGATTCTGCGCACGCACGAGTGCGCCGTGCCCAAGGCCGCCGCGGTCCTCCATTTCGAGATCGAAGCCGGAGGATTGGCCCAGCTCGCGCACCGCGGGCGGCACGAGCGCGAAGACCTGCGCGTCGCGTATCTTCGAAAATGAAGCCATCGCCCGCTGAACGATGGCGTCCGCGCGATTTCGGCTGCCGCTTCGCTCGTTCCAGGGTTTCAAGTGCACGAACACCGAGGCCGTGTTCTGGCCGTTACCCGTGAAGTTGAACCCGGCGACGACGAATGCCGTCGCAACGGTCGCCTTTTCGTCGACCAGCCAAAAGTGCTCGACCTGCTTGGCGACGGCCAGGGTGCGCGTCTGCGCGGCGCCCACCGGCAGGGTGATCTGCGTGATGATGAGTCCCTGATCTTCCTCCGGCAGAAACGCGGTCGGCAGGTAGAGAAAAAGCACCACGAGCAGCGCGATGATGCCCGCATAAATCAGCATGCCGGGACCGCGCCACGACAGTATCCGTTCGACCGCGCCGCGATACCGTTCCCGGCCATAGTCGAATGTCTCGTTGAACCAGGTGAAGAAACGGCCGTGATGTTCGCCGCCCTGCGGAACGGGTTTCAGAAGCGTCGCGCACAAAGCCGGGGTCAGGATCAGCGCCACGGTGATGGACAGCACCATGGCCGATACGATCGTGACGGAGAACTGGCGATAGATCACGCCCGTCGAACCGCCAAAAAATGCCATGGGCAGAAATACGGCGGAGAGCACCAGCGCAATGCCGATCAGGGCGCCGGTGATCTCCCGCATGGATTCCTTGGTCGCTTCCTTGGGCGGAAGTCCTTCCTCGCGCATCAGCCGCTCGACGTTTTCCACGACGACGATAGCGTCGTCCACGAGCAGCCCGATCGCCAACACGAGCGCGAACATGCTAAGCGTGTTGATGGTATAGCCGAACGCGGCGAGCACGCCGAACGTGCCGAGCAGCACGACGGGAACGGTGATGGCTGGGATCAGCGTGGTACGCCAATGCTGCAAGAAGAGAAACATCACCAGCACGACGAGCACGGTGGCCTCGACGAGCGTCTTGATGACGTCGTTGATGGAGAGGCGAATGAAGGTGGTGTTGTCGACCGGAAAGCCCAGCTCCAGTCCCGGAGGTAACGATTTCGCAAGTTCGGCCGCTTTCGCTTTGACGGCATCGGACGTTGTGAGCGCGTTGGCGCCGGGGGCAAGTTGGATGGACATGCCCGCCGCAGGGCGGCCGTTCAGGCGGTTCACATTGGCATAGCTCTGCGCGCCGAGTTCGACACGAGCCACATCGCCCAGACGCACGATGGCGCCACCCTGACTGGCCTTGAGCACGATGTTGCGGAACTGTTCGGGCGTCGCCAACTGTGATTGCGCGGTGACTGTCGCATCGAGCTGCTGGCCCCGCACGGACGGCAAGGCGCCAAGTTCGCCCGCCGACACCTGTACGTTTTGTGCGAGAACCGCGTTCTCGACATCGACAGGCGTCAGCGAATAGCTGTTGAGCTTGAACGGATCGAGCCAAATTCGCATGGCATAGGGCGAACCGAACACGCGTACCTGGCCGACGCCTGAAATGCGCGACAACGGATCCTGAAGTTTGCTCGAGAGATAATCCGAAATATCGATGGCGCTGTAGCGGCCGCTGACGTCATAGATTGCGACGACGAGAACGGTGGCGGCCTGGGACTTCAGGACGACTACGCCTTCCTGCTGTACCTGCGGCGGCAGAATGGGCAGCGCCTGCTGCACCTTATTCTGCACCTGCACTTGCGCGATATCGGGATTGGTGCCGGGGGCGAACGTACCGGTGATGGAGACAGAGCCGTCCGAACCGCTCGACGACGAGAAATAGAGAAGATTGTCGACGCCGGTGAGCTGCTGCTCGATCACCTGCGTGACCGAATTCTGCACGGCCTCGGCAGAAGCGCCGGGATATTCGGCGATAATCGTCACAGCAGGAGGCGCAATGGTCGGATATTGCGCGATCGGCAGGCTGAAGACCGCGAGCAGGCCTACAAGCGCGATCACGATCGCGATGACCCAGGCAAAAACCGGTCGTTCGATGAAAAACTGCGAAACGCCCATCAGGCACCGGTCTTGGCGAGAGAAGCCGGCACCGCGCGGACGTGCGCGTTCGGTGTGACGTTCTGCAAACCTTCGACGATCAGCCTGTCACCCGCATTCAAACCGGCCGTCACCAGCCATTTGTCGCCGATCGTGCGCGAGGTTGTCAGGTTGCGCAGCCGCGCGATCCCCTTCGCGTCGACGACATAGGCTGTCGGCTCGCCTTTCTCGTCACGGCTCACACCCTGTTGCGGCGCGAGGATAGCATCCTGCTGCTCGCCTTCGACGATCGTCGCGCGCACGAACATGCCCGGCAGGAGAATGCCGTCCGGATTGGGAAATTCGGCGCGCAGCGTTACCGCGCCCGTAGTTTCGTCGACTGTCACTTCGCTGAACAACAGACGGCCCGGATTGGGATACTGTGCGCCGTTGCCGAGCGTGAGTGTGGCTTTCGCCTCGGCCGGACCTTTTTCGGTCAGCCTGCCGTGCTGCATGGCCAGCTTCAGCGCCAGGAGTTCGTCCGTCGATTGGGTGATGTCGACATAGATGGGATCGAGCGTATCGATTGTCGCCAGCGCCGTGGTCTGATCGGCGGTTACAAGCGCTCCCTCGGTAACCGACGATCGCCCGATCCGGCCGCTGATTGGCGCAGTGATTCTCGTCCAGGCGAGATTGATGCGGGCGGTCTGCACGTTTGCGATCGCCTGTTTGTAGGCGGCTTCCGCATCGTCGTAATCCTGCGGCGCGATGGCGTTCTGTTTCAGGAGCGCGGCATAGCGATCGGCCTTCGCTTTCGAATCGGCGAGCGTGGCAACCGCATTGTCGTAGGCCGCCTGAAACGGGGCCGGCTCGATCTGGTAGAGAGCCTGTCCCTGCTTGACGATGGCGCCTTCGGTGAACAGCCTGGACTTCAGGATGCCGGTGACCTGGGGACGCACATCGGAAACTGCGTGGGGAGAGGTCCGACCGGGAAGAACAGCCGTCAGCACTGCCGGCTGAGGCCGGATGACGACGATCCCGACCTCAGGCGCCTGCTGTGCCTGTTGAGGCTGCGCGGCGTGGCCGCAGGCAGTCAGGACAAGCCCAGCCAGGCAAAGAACCAGCCGATTGGCACGAATGACATTCATGACGGAAAATCACTCAATACGTTTGGGGCCCAGCTTCGGCACGAAGAGGCGGACTGGGTACTAGTCGCACCCGCAATAATCTAGGTCTCGCAACGCGATTGTGAACTGTTGCAAGAACACGTCAGTTTCCCGCCGGCGCAGGAACGACGCTTCGCATGGTTACTCTGCCCCTATTGAAAAAGTGCGAAGAAGCTGTCCACGCACATTTTCAGGCAAGGAACCGCGGCGGCAATGATCCCAAAGACGACAACCGCCAGGATTACGAGCGCCGCATCGTGCGCCCGATCAGGCTCGTGATGGTGGACCAGGGCCATAGCTCACTCCCGTAGCTGGATTCTACGATCCAAGCGCGTGGATTATGCACTGATCTGTCGCCAAATACTACAGAAATGTAATCTTCTGCCGCCCAGGCGGGGTGCGATGCAATAGAAATGGCGCTCCAATGGGTTATCTCCCGCCGGCGGGGGCCGCAATGTCCGGATCGAAGGATCAGGCCGGTTCGATGTCGTGCGGGTCGCGCAATATCCACACACCGCGGCGACGAACGACCAGAAAATAATAGTCCAGAGAAAGGATCATCGCTGCAATTGTCGCGATCAGGCCCCACCGTCCGTCCGATGTGAACCAACTCTGATAGAGCACGTATCCCAGAACCGCCAGCGACGCGATGGGCATGAGCGGGAACAGCGGCATCCTGTAAGCGGCATGCTTGCTGCGGCCGCTCCATCGCCCCGCGAGCGACGCGATACTGAGTGCGATATAGGTTACCGATATTCCCGCGCCCGTCAGCACGAGCAGAAGATCGAGCCCGAGAAAACAGGCAAGGATCGCCAGCCCTCCGGCCACCAGCGTTCCCACCCACGGCGAGTGAAACCGTGAATGGGTTCGGGTGAAATGATCGTTGATCGTCGGGTGCCAGCAGTTGTCGCGGCCGGTGCTGAAGAAGAAGCGGCCGTTCTGCAGCACCGTCGCCAGCACCGCGTTGATGATGGCGAGTGCGATCGACAGACTCACCGCAATGTTGAACCAGCGCCCCCCGTACATCAGGACGAAGTCGCTGAAGGGACTGCCGGACGAGAGCAGGGCCTTGAGGTCGGGCGCTCCCAGCAGGACTGCCGTTACCGGAATGAATTCCGTCGCCACGGTGATGACAAGTGCCCAGAGAATTGTGCGCGCGACAAGCTTGGGCGCTTCGTGCATCTCCTCGGCGAAGTAGACGGCGGCGCCGTAACCATTGTAGGCGAACACGGCGACCGACGTTGCAACGCCGATCATCGCCAGCGATGCCGGTTGCAACGCATGTCCATTCAGGACGACCGGATGCAGCGCCAGATCCGTCACGGGCCGTGCAATGTGGAGAAGGCCCAATCCCGCCAGGGCCGCGAGAGCCAGCAGTTCAAGCAGCAGAAATACACCCGTCACCCATGCATTGGTTCGGATGTGCAGGATGCCCGCGATGGTGGTGGTGACGATGATGACGATGGCAACGAGCGTCGGGTTCAACCCGGGTTCGATGGCTGCGAGATAGGTGCTCGCTCCCAGCGAGAGCACGGCAGGCGCGAGCATGTTGCCGAATGCCGTCAACCCCAGAATCGCAAATCCGGAAGCAGGTCCCAGGCCGCGGCCGACGAGAGAATACTCTCCGCCGGCGATGGGAAACGCGGACGACAATTCGGCGTAGATGTAGGCAATCGGGACTGCGAGCACTGCCGCGATGGCCATGCTGAGGAAGGCGCCCGTCCCGGCCTGCGTAATGACCCCGGGAACGATGACGAAGACAGACGACGCAGGCGTGACCGCCGATAGCGTCAGGAGAAGCGCGCCCACCACACGCATGCTGCGTTTCAGCGAACGCGAGTGTGTCTCCCCGGAAGTATCGGCCGCCGTCAATCGAACCCCAACGCCTCGCCAGATCCAAATCGCATCCGGACTTTCATCCCATCCGGTCCGGCGCTTGGCAAGCGATCGGGCCGCCGTGCGCTACTTGTTGGCCTGGACGTGGAAGCCGAGCACCACGCGCTTTTGACCCTTGCGCGGCGGTGAGAAGATGGCGCTGGCCATGCCGCCGCCCTGGCCGCCCGTCAGTCTCGCAGTGACGTGATACTTGCCGGGGGCGAGCTTGAAGAGAACCCATGGGCCTGCGCAATCGAGTGCCGCAAGCGGCGTGCCCTCGCCCGAGAACAATTCGACATGGGCGCCCGACACATACTGCGCGCCGCCGTTGGAGAATTCGATGCGAACGGGATAGGCCGGCCATCGCGGGTCGTGCTGCGCATCATCGCCGATCCCCGTGCAGACCGTTTCCACTTTACCGACCGTCGTGGGCTGATCCATTGCGATGGTGTTCTGCGCCGAAGCCGGCCATGCCGCCATCAGGATAATTCCCGCACATGCTGCACTGACGAATTTCATCTCAATCCTCCATAAATCTCAACACCTGCAATGGACTGTTACAGTGTCAACGTTGTGGCGATGCGCACCAGCCGCGCAACTTCTGCATGCCCGAATCGTGCTCAGTGTACTCAGCCGAGCGGAGACACCGACCATGTCCACCCTACACCAGATGCAGATGTCCGGTAACTGCTACAAAGTCAGACTGACGGCGCATCAACTCGGGATTCCCATTTCACTCAAAGAGTACCCGCTTCACGGGGGCGAAACACGGCAACCCGCCTTCCTCGCCAAGAACGCCAACGGCCGTGTGCCGCTCCTGGAACTTGACGACGGACGGTGCCTGCCGGAATCCGGCGCCATTATCTGGTATCTCTCCGAGGGAACAAGCCTTCAGCCAACGGATTGCTGGTCGCGTGCGCAGGCCCTGTCGTGGATGTTCTTCGAGCAGTACAGCCACGAGCCCTATGTAGCGGTTTCCCGATTCTGGCTGGCCTATGCGCCGAAAGACTCACTCGAAAAAAAACGCCATCTGGTTCCCGAGTGGAACGCGAAAGGTAATGCGGCCCTGTCGGTGATGGAGACGCATCTGAAGGCACAGGACTGGTTCGCGGGCGGGGCCTATTCCGTCGCCGACATTGCTCTTTTCGGCTACACGCATTGTGCCGGCGAAGGTGGATTCGACCTCAGCGAATATCCCGCAATATTGCGCTGGATTTCGCGCGTGCGGGAGCAGCCGCAGCACATCCCGCTGTCCCAGACCTGGTAGCCGTCTTCTTGCCAACATTGGGCCAAAGTCCTATATCGGCGGCGTTGAGGCCGCGCGAGCCAGAGAAGTTTCATGCGCTGCCATGCGTGTGTACGGCGAACGTACAAACGGCCTGGAGTGATGACGACGCTTTCCCTGAAAAAAGACGTGGCTTTGACATGACGGCAGACATGGTGTCCGCCGCAAAACCTCCCTTCAGGAGAAAGCTGTAATGACGACCGGTCAGGTCAAATTTTTCAATGCAACCAAAGGATTCGGATTCATCGCCCCGGAAGGCGGCGGCAAGGACGTATTCGTCCATGTCACCGCCGTTCAGCAGGCGGGATTGCGGAGCCTGACGGAAGGCCAGCGCGTCAGCTTCGACATCGAAGCCGACAAGAAAGGCCCGAAGGCGGTCAATCTGAAAATCGTGTGATCCGGACGTTCCGGGACTTTGCAAACGGCGCGGGATCACTCCTGCGCCGTTCTTTTTTCAAGGCCGCCTGGGCTCCCACAATTCGATCTTCGTTCCGGCCGGATCCATGAACCATGCAAACTTACCCATGGACTCATTGTCATCGCGTCCGAGAACCTCCACACCCTTGCCCGTTAGTGCACCGACGAAATCGTCGAGATCGTCGACTGCGAAATTGATCATGAGCTCGCGCGTGGACGGTTGAAAATATTTCGTATCGGACGAAAACGGGGCCCAAACAACGTGCGGCGGACCGTCGGGATCCCTTTTCAGCAACGCGCCACCCCAATCTTCGATTTCGATACCGAGGATATCGCGATACCATTCGGCGAGCGCCTTTGGATCGGCGCATTTGAAGAACACCCCGCCGAAACCCGTGATGCGTGCCATGTGCCGTTTCCCCGTCTGTGATATGCCGGCCGAGCTTACGCGGACGTGCCGCCATGGACCAGACCGAATTCGTCTTTCTGTATTCTACATTTCCGGATACGGCTGCGGCCGAAGCCGTTGGCCGCCTGCTCGTCGGGCAGGGGCTGGCGGCGTGCGTCAACATCTACCCGGCGATGACGTCCATCTACATGTGGGAGGGAAGAACGGAACGCGCCGCCGAAGCAGCGGCGTTCATAAAAACACGCCGTGCGCTCGTCGACGACGTCATCGCTGCAGCGCGGCCGCACCATCCCTACGCCGTGCCCTGCTTTCTCGTTCTGCCGATTTCGGGCGGCAACGAAGACTATCTCGCATGGGCCCGCGAGCAGACCGATCGGGCGACGCGAAATGTCGGCTCCGGCGGCGTATGATCTCTCCCTGATTCGATGGATAAATCGACGGAGGAACTCATGGACATGTCGCGCAAGCTCGGCGCCGAATTCATCGGCACCTTCTGGCTCGTGCTCGGCGGTTGCGGCAGCGCCGTGCTGGCGGCCGGCGTTGCAAATGTCGGGATCGGGTATGCCGGCGTGGCGCTGGCCTTCGGACTGACGGTGCTCACCGGAGCCTACGCATTCGGTCACATCTCCGGCGCGCATTTCAACCCGGCCGTCACGCTGGGGCTGACCGTCGCCGGCCGGTTTCCCGCAAAGGACATTCTTCCCTACTGGATCGCCCAACTGGCAGGCGGTATCGCCGCCGGCGCAGTTCTCTACGCCATCGCCAACGGCACGACCGGGTTCGACGCGTCCGCGGGGTTTGCCGCCAACGGATATGGCGAGCATTCGCCCCAGGGCTACTCGCTGGTCTCCGGGCTGATTTGCGAAGTCGTGATGACGGCAATGTTCCTGCTCGTCATTCTGGGATCAACCTCGGGACGGGCGCCGGTCGGCTTCGCGCCGCTGGCCATCGGACTGGCGCTCACGCTGATCCATCTCATCTCGATTCCGGTGACGAACACGTCTGTCAACCCTGCGCGTTCGACGGGCGTGGCGATCTTCCAGGGTGGCTGGGCGATCGGGCAACTCTGGGCTTTCTGGGTTGCGCCCCTTGTCGGGGCGGCACTTGGCGGTTTCGTGGATCGCTGGCTCTCGTCCTACACCAAGCCGATCACGGGCACGGGAACCTGAAGCAAGTCTCCTTGCGTTTGCGGTCCATGCGCCGTTCTATGGAGCGAACGCACGCGGATTGAGCATTGGGATACGAAAAGCCGGGACGAATCGATCTGCTCGATGGAGATGCCCTCCGGCGCGATCTGACGGCGCTTGCCCGCACCGAAAGCGACTCCACGAAACTACGTAAGGCGGCGCTCGCGCACATCAAGGCCAATTTCCAGGACGCGCGTGGCCGCATCCGCTCGCGGGTGGAGCAGGGTTCGGCATCTGGCGTCGTTGCAGCGCGCTCGCTTTCGGAATTGCAGGATCTGCTGATCCAGGTGCTCTACGATTTCGCCACCAAGCATTTCTACTACGCACAAAACCCGACTGAATCCGAGCGCATCGCCATCATCGCCACGGGCGGCTACGGACGAGGTCAGCTGGCGCCCGGCTCCGACATCGATCTTCTCTTCGTACATCCCTTCAAACAAACCGCGTGGGCCGAAAGCGTCATCGAATTCATCCTGCACATGCTGTGGGATCTTGGGCTGAAAGTGGGTCATGCGGTGCGCTCGCTCGCCGAATCCATGCGGCTCGCCAAACAGGACTTGACCATCCGCACGTCGGTGCTCGAAGCGCGCTACCTTTGGGGCGACAAGAGCCTTTACGACGAATTACGACGGCGCTTCTGGGCGGAAGTCGCAAAAGGTTCCGAGCAGGACTACGTGGAGGCCAAGCTCGCCGAGCGCGAGGAACGCCACCGCCGCCAGGGGGAGAGCCGTTATCTCGTCGAACCGAACATCAAGGACGGCAAGGGCGGGTTGCGCGATCTGCAGACGCTCTACTGGATCGGCAAGTATCTCTATCATGTCGAGGATCCGGCCGACCTGGTCGATCACCACGTCTTCACGCGCGAGGAATACCGGCTGTTCCAGAAGGCGGAAGCCTTTCTCTGGGACGTGCGTTGCCGGCTGCATTATCTCGTCGGGCGGCCCGAGGAGCGGCTGTCGTTCGACACCCAGCCCAATCTCGCGCGAGCAATGGGCTTTGCGGATGACGACCCGCGTCGCGCCGTGGAACGCTTCATGCACGCCTACTTTCTGGTGGCGAAAGACGTGGGCGATCTCACCCGCATTTTCTGCGCCTCCCTGGAGGAGCAAAACAAGAAGCGACGCCCCACGCTATCGAGCCTCCTGCCCGGGTTCCTGAAGCCGCGCACGGGCGACGATGTGCTCTACGTCGAAAACGGCCGTCTCAATGCCAAGGCAAACGCCTTCAGACAGGATCCCGTCAATCTGATCCGCATCTTTCACATGGCCGACGCCAGGCGCGTCGACGTGCATCCCCACGCACTGCGCACGATCACCCGCTCGCTCGATCTGATCGACGACACGCTGCGCAACGACACCACCGCCAACCGGCTGTTTCTCGAGATACTGACCTCGCCGCGCGATCCGGAGCGCGCATTGCGCCGGCTGAACGAGGCGGGCGTGCTTGGCCGTTTCGTTCCCGCCTTCGCGCATGCCGTGGCCCTGATGCAGTTCAACATGTATCACCATTACACGGTCGACGAGCACCTGATCCGCGCCGTCGGCAATGTCGCCGCCATCGAACGCGGCGAATTGAAGGCCGATCATCCGCTCGCAAGCGAGATCGTCAAACGCATCAAGTCCCGCGATACGCTCTATTGCGCCATTCTGCTGCACGACGTGGCCAAGGGTCTGCCCGGCGACCATTCCAGGGAGGGAGCCGACATAGCGGAGAGCCTGTGCCCGCGCTTCGGTTTGTCGGCCGAAGAGACTGCCTCTGTGGCATGGCTGGTGAACAATCATCTCGTCATGAGCGACACCGCGCAACGGCGCGATCTTGCCGATCCCAAGACGGTGCGCGATTTCGTGGGCATCGTTCAATCGCCGGAAATGCTGCGGCTCCTGCTGGTGCTGACGGTCGCAGATATTCGCGCCGTCGGACCCGGCGTGTGGAACGGCTGGAAAGGACAACTGCTGCGCGAACTCTACGTCGAAGCCGAAGCGCTGATGGCCGGCGGCGACACCACTCCCGCCCGCGCGGCGCGCGTGGAACATGCGAAAGCCGTCCTGAACGAGCGCCTGTCGGACATCCCGGACGATGCCCGTAAGCGCGCGCTTTCGCGCCACTATGACGGATACTGGCTGGCCTTCGACGGCGATACACGTGAACGTCATGCCCGTCTTGCGCTCGAAGCCGAGGCGAAAGGCGAATTGATGGCGCTCGCCGCCGAAAACCATCTCACACGGTCGATCACAGAAGTCGTCGTTCATACACCCGACCATCCCGGACTGTTCTCGCAGCTGACCGGTGCCATCGCCGTGTCGGGCGGTTCCATTGTCGACGCGAAAGCCTTCACGACCATGGACGGATTTGCCATCGACGTCTTTTCCGTGCAGGACGCTGAAGGCGGACCATTCGGCGATCCGGGACGCATCGAGCGCCTGCGCCAGACGATCGCGAAAACGCTTGCGGGCGAGATCAAGCCGCGCGAAATCATGGCCAAACGTGCAACAAGCCGGCGGAGCGAAGCGTTTCGCGTGCGCGGGCGCATCGAATTCGACAATGACGCATCGGCCACGTCGACCGTGCTTGAAGTCGAAGGCGGCGACAGGCCGGGACTTCTCTACGATGTCGCACGCGCGATCTTCGAGTCCGGACTGTCGATTTCCTCGGCGATGGTTGCAACCTACGGCGAACGGGCCGTGGACGTATTTTACGTGCGCGATGTGTATGGCCACAAGATCACCCATCCCGAGCGGCTGACCCAAATTCGCGACCGGTTGATGAAGGCGCTGGCCTAGATGCTGCTCCAGGTCCGGCAATAAGCGGGCGCACCGTCTTTTTGGCTGTCCTTAACCTTCCCGTGTTCAGCTGCGCAGTCTGCTCTCTTGGAACATGCGCTCATGGGATCGGAGCACTTGAAGCTCGGTGTCGAATTTTCGATGCTCGCGGCCGTTTTTGCCGCCGTGTTCGTCTGGGGACTGGCGACCGGCAAGACCGCAATGAAAGCGCCGCTGTCCGCAGTTCGCAGCACCGAGCCCGTCAAATACTGGATGGGACAGACCCTATTCGGATCGTCGTGCCTGCTCTGCCTCTATGCGGCGGTCGCCGAGATGCCGCCGCAGATTTCGATCTGGATCATCGCGGCGCATTGACCCTCGCAGATTCCCCTGCCCCTTGAAGCGGGCCGCCTCCTCGGCGATAAGGCGCGCTCGCGAAATGCAGGTCCGCCCATGAGCACGCACCCCAATCTCGTTCTGTCCGGCATGCAGCCGACCAATACGCTGCACCTCGGCAATTATCTGGGCGCGCTCAAGAACTGGGTGAAGATCCAGGACCAGATGCCCTGCCTCTATTGCGTCGTCGACATGCACGCGCTCACTCAGGAATCGGGCTACGCTCGCCCGAAAGACGTCACGCAGTCGACGCGCGAGGTGACGGCTGCCTATATCGCGTCCGGAGTCGATCCGGCCCGCGCGGTTCTGTTCAATCAGAGCCAGGTCTACGAGCACGGCGAACTTGCATGGATATTCAACTGCGTGGGGCGGCTCGGCTGGCTCGACCGCATGACGCAGTTCAAGGAGAAATCCGGCAAGCACAAGGAGCGCGCATCGGTCGGCCTTTACACCTATCCCGTGCTGATGGCGGCGGACATTCTCGTCTACAAGGCGACCCATGTGCCGGTCGGCGAGGACCAACGCCAGCATCTGGAACTGACGCGCGACATCGCGCAGAAGTTCAACAATGATTTCGCGGCGCCGGATTTCTTTCCCCTGCCCGAGCCTGTGATCACCGGAACCGCCACGCGCGTGATGAGCCTGCGCGACGGAACGAAGAAAATGTCGAAGACGGACGAGTCCGATTATTCCCGCATCAACCTCGTCGACGACGCGGACACGATAGCGCAGAAGATCCGCAAGGCGAAGACCGACCCCAACCCGCTTCCCGACAGCGAGAAGGGATTGGAGGGGCGCCCCGAGGCGGAAAACTTGATCAACATCTTCGCCGCGCTTTCGGATCAGCCGCGCACCAGCGTGATCGACCGTTTCGCCGGACAGACATTTTCGACGTTCAAGAACGAACTGGTCGAACTCTCAGTCGAAAAGCTGACGCCGATCGCAACCGAGATGCGCCGCCTGATGGCCGATCCGGCCGAGATCGACCGGCTCCTCAAGCGCGGCGCCGAGAAAGCCCACGCCATTGCGGCCCCGGTCATGGCAGAGGTGAAGAAGCTGGTGGGATTTGTTACGTGAGATGCGAGGCGAGCCATATCTGTCATCCCCGGCGAGAAAGCGTGCGAAGCACGCCTTCGAGGGAAGGGGAACCAGTGGGTGGCGCTACACTGCTCGTGCAAACAAACGACAAATGCTCTTCTGAGATCGCCGGGAAGCTCGACCACCTGGACCCCCTTCCCTCGCGCAAGCGCCATCGCCGCTTGCGCTCGCCGGGGCTGACATTGAATTTGCGTCGGCGCGCCGGCATTCCCGGAGGAGCGGTATGAGCACCGATGCCAAATCCGTCCTCGTGACCGGCGCCGCCAAGCGGTTGGGGCGTGCCATCGCGCTCGATCTGGCCGGGGCGGGCTGGGACGTGGCGGTTCATTACGGAAACTCGGAAACGGATGCACGTGAAACCGCGGACGAAATTCGCGGCCTCGGCAGACGTGTCGCGTTGCTCCAGGCCGATCTGTCCCGCGAAGAGGACACCGCTGCGCTTGTGCCGCGCGCAACGTCCGAGCTCGGGCCGCTGACGGCACTCGTCAATTGTGCATCCCTGTTCGAAAACGACGACTGGCAATCGGCAACGCGCGCGTCCTGGGATCTGCACATGAACGTCAATCTGCGGGCGCCGTTCGCGTTGTCGCAAGCCTTTGCGAAAGCGCTGCCTGAAGGCGCGAACGGTGCGATCGTCAACATCATCGATCAGCGCGTGCTGAAGCCGACGCCGCAATTCATCTCCTACAGTCTCAGCAAGGCGGGATTGTACTGGCTGAACACGACGCTGGCCCAGGCGCTGGGCCCGCGCATACGGGTCAATGCGATCGCGCCCGGACCCACAATCAAGAATGCGCGCCAGAGCGATGCGGATTTCCGCCGGCAGCGGGACGCAACGATCCTCGGGACCGGCGCCCATCCCGCAGACATCTGCGCGGCGGTCCGTTATCTTCTCGACGCCAAAGTCGTCACCGGCGAGATGATCGCGGTGGACGGCGGTCAGCACCTGATCTGGCAGACGTCCGACGTGAGCGTGAAGGAATGAACACGCATTCGCCGGCCGGACCTTCGGGCATTGCGGACGCCGCGCGCGGCGTCCATCACGTATTCGTGCGGAATCTGGAGGTGATGACCCATATCGGCATTCACGGCCACGAGCAGGGCAAACTGCAACCGGTACGTATCAACATCGACCTGGCCGTCGAAGATACGGCAGCCATCGAAGACCGGCTGGAAAATGTCGTCGACTATGAAGGCATCACCGGGAAGGTCCGGGCCATCATTGCGGCCGGTCATATCAACCTGGCGGAGACGCTGGCGGAACGTATCGCGTCCGCCTGCCTGGAAGACCGGCGCGTTCTGAGCGCACGCATCCGCGTGGAAAAGCTGCATGCCCTTCCGGGCGCCGAATCCGGCGGCGTGGAAATTGAACGGCGCTCCCCACACGCTACGATTTAGTTTCGACCGGCGCCTCACTATATTCCCGCCATGGACGAAACTGCCGACGCGCGAGCCGCGCCGCTCAAGGGGCCGGAGCGCATCAGGGCCTATCTGAAGACGTTGCCGGATTCGCCGGGCGTCTACCGCATGATCGATGCGAAAGGCAACGTGCTCTATGTCGGCAAGGCGAAGAGCCTGAGGAAGCGCGTCTCGTCCTATGTGAAGACGGGGGGCCTGATCGACCGCATCGCCCGCGTGGTCGCCGAAACTGCCGAGATGATCTTCGTGACAACGGCGTCGGAATCCGAGGCGCTGCTGCTCGAATCCAATCTCATAAAGCGGCTGAAGCCGCGCTACAACGTTTCCTATCGCGACGACAAATCGTTTCCGAACATCCTGCTGCGCGAAGATCACGCGTTCCCCCAGCTTCTGAAGCATCGCGGCGCCAAGACCACCAAGGGCGTCTATTTCGGGCCTTTCGCATCGGCCGGCGCCGTCAACCGTACGCTCAACGCGCTGCAGCGCGCATTTCTGCTGCGCTCATGCTCGGACTCTGTATTCGAGTCGCGCACGCGGCCGTGCCTTTTGTTTCAGATCAAGCGTTGCAGCGCGCCCTGCGTGGGGAGAATCAGCGGTGAGGAATACGCCAGGCTGGTTGCCGAAGCGGAATTGTTCCTCGCGGGCAAAAGCCGCGCCGTGCAGGCCGAACTCGTCTCCGAGATGAACGCGGCATCGGATGCGCTCGACTTCGAACGTGCCGCGCGTTTGCGCGACCGGCTGAAGGCGATGAGCCATGTGCAGGCGCACCAGGGCGTCAATCCGTCGACGTTCAACGAAGCCGATGTGTTCGCCGCCTATGAGCACAGCGGGCAGGTGTGTGTTCAGGTGTTCTTTTTCCGCGCCGGGCAGAACTGGGGCAACCGTCCCTATTTTCCCCGCACCGCAGGAGATTTTTCCCTGGCCGACGTGCTCGAGTCCTTCATCGGCCAGTTCTACGACGAGCGTACCGCTCCCGCCCTGATTTTGGCCTCCGAGACAATGGCCGGACGGGACCTGCTGGCGGACGCCCTGTCGTTGCGCGCCGACCGCAAGGTGGAGATTTCCGTTCCGCAACGTGGCGAGAAGCGCGAGATCATGGAGATGGCGCTGCAGAACGCCCGCGAACAGCTGGCGCGCCGCATGGCAGAAAATAGTGCGCAACGCGAGCTGCTGGAAGGCGTGGCGGAAATCTTCGGACTGGAATCCCCGCCGCGCCGCATCGAGGTCTATGACAACTCGCACATTCAGGGCACCAATGCCGTCGGCGGCATGATCGTGGCTGGGCCCGACGGATTCGAAAAAGGCGAGTACCGCAAGTTCAATATCAAATCGACCGAACTCACGCCCGGCGACGATTACGGCATGATGCGCGAAGTGCTGACGCGACGCTTCGCGCGCCTCGTCAAGGAAAGCGAAGCCGACGACGCAAAGGCGAAGTGGCCGGACCTCGTGCTGATCGACGGAGGACCCGGCCAGCTCGCCATCGCCCACAGCGTGCTCGAAGACCTCGGCGTGGAGGACGTGACGCTCGTTGGTGTGGCCAAGGGCCCGGATCGCGACGCCGGTCGCGAGCATTTCCACATGGCGGGCCGCGAACCCTTCCGCCTCGAGCTGAAGAGCCCGGTGCTTTATTACCTGCAGCGGCTGCGCGACGAGGCGCACCGCTTTGCCATCGGCAGCCACCGAAAGAAGCGTGCCAAGGCGATCGGCGCCAACCCGCTTGACGAGATTGCCGGCGTGGGTGCGTCCCGCAAGCGGTCGCTGCTGCAGCATTTCGGTTCCGCGCGGGCGGTGGCCGGGGCAAACCTGACAGACCTGGAATCGGTGGAGGGCGTCAGCGGCGCATTGGCGCGAAAAATCTACGACTTCTTTCACCCAAGCGCGTAAATCGCCGATAGACTGGGCGCATGCTTCGACTGCCCAACATACTGACCGTCCTGCGAATCCTGCTGGTGCCGGTGTTTGCCATCGCGTTCGCGCTTCCGGGCACCACGGCGCGGCTCGTCGCCTTCACCGTATTCTGCATTGCCGGAATCAGCGACGCGCTCGACGGTCTGGCTGCCCGCAAGCTTCAGGCCGGGTCCGATTTCGGCCGGATGCTCGATCCCATCGCGGACAAGGTGCTCGTTGCCGTCGCGCTGATGATGCTGGTCGCGGAAGGCAACATCCGGCAGTTCACGCTGGAGCATGGACTGAGAAGCCTGCTCCTGCTGGTTCCGGCGCTGGTCATTCTGACGCGTGAAATTCTGGTGTCGGGCTTGAGGGAGTTTCTCGCCGGCGCGGCAGTGAGCGTGCCCGTCACCCGCATCGCCAAGGCCAAGACGGCGATTCAGATGATCGCCATCGGGGCAATGATTCTGGAACCGCTGGCGCGCAGGCTGCTTCCCGATCCGTACGGCCTCACCTACAGCACCATCGCCTATGGTGCGCTGTGGGTCGCCGCCGGCCTCACGGTGTACACAGGTTACGTATATTTTCGCGCCGGCATTGCGCACGTACGGCCCAAGCGCACTGCCGACGGCAGCTAGAGGTGACGACATGAAGCTGCTGTATTTCGCCTGGGTCAGGCAGAAAATCGGCCGCAGCGAAGAAGACGTAACGCTGCCGGAGGACGTGCACACGATCTGCGATCTCATGGTGAATTTGCGAGGCAGAGGCGGCGGCTACGCCGCAGCATTCGACGATCCGTCACGCCTGCGCACCGCGCGCAACCAGACTCATGTGCAGCCCGACACACAAATCGCGGACAGCGACGAGATCGCCTTCTTTCCGCCGGTGACCGGAGGATGAGCGTTCGCGTCCAGCACGAGGACTTCGATCCCGGCGTGGAATGCGCGGCGCTCACGCACGCCGACAAGCGGATCGGCGCGCTCGCGACATTTGTCGGCATTGTACGCGGCGACGACAATCTCTCGTCGTTGACGCTCGAACACTATGCCGGCATGACGGAACGGGAGATCGCGCGCCATGTCGCGGAAGCGCAGTCGCGCTGGCCGCTGCTGGGCGTACGCATCGTCCATCGCACGGGCCGGCTGGTTCCGGGCGACCGCATTGTGTTCGTGGGCGTCGGTTCATCGCACCGCAAGGCGGCATTCGAAGCCTGCGAATTCCTGATGGACTATCTCAAGACCCGCGCGCCGTTCTGGAAACAGGAAGAACGCGCCGGCGCGACATCGTGGGTCGAGGCCAGGACAACCGACGACGATGCGGCCATGCGCTGGACGCGCGGTTAGATCGTTACCGCAGAAACCTCGCGGCGCACGTCGTCGGCATAATCGCCCATCAGCGTTTCGGTGATCTGACCCGGCGTGAAGCGGTGTTCGCCGATTTCGCCCACCGGCGTTACCTCGGCTGCCGATCCCGTCAGGAAACACTCGCTGAATCCGCCCAGCTCCCCTGGCCTGATGTACCGTTCGACAACGGGAATTTGTCGCGCGCGCGCGAGCGCCATCACCGATTTGCGGGTGATGCCGTTCAGGAAACAATCCGGAATCGGCGTGTGCAGCGTTCCGTCCTTGACGAAGAAAATGTTCGCGCCCGTCGCTTCGGCGACGTAGCCGCGATAGTCGTACATCAGCGCGTCTGTGTAGCCCTGGTCTTCGGCGGCGTGCTTGGAGAGCGTCGCGATCATGTACAGACCCGCCGCCTTCGACTGCGTCGGCGCGGTATCGGGCGCGGGCCTCTTCCACGGCGCGATCGTCATGCGGATGCCTTTTTTCTTCAGTGCCGGATCGAAATAAGACGGCCACTCCCACACCGCGACGGCGACATGAATTTTGGAACCTTGGGCTGCGACCGCCATCACTTCGCTGCCGCGGAACACGACCGGCCTGACGTAACCGTCCTGGAGGTTCTGCGCGCGCGCCGCCTCCATGCACGCGGCGCTGATCTGCTCTTCGCTAAACGGGACGGTCATGCCGAGAATGCGGGCGGATTCGAACAGCCGCGCCGTGTGTTCCTTCAACTTGTAGATGCGGCCGGAATAGAGCCGCTCGCCCTCGAACACGCAGGAGGCGTAATGCAGGCCATGGGTGAGCACATGAATCTTCGCGTCGCGCCACGGCACGAGCTTGCCGTCGTACCAGATCGAGCCGTTGCGGTCGTCGAAGGGGATGACAGTCATTTTTCGTCCTTGTTTCTAAGGGCTTGCCAATACCGCATCCGCCAGACAGATTAGACAGCATGCCTGACGTAAATCACCCCGACACGCGCCCGCAGGGCTCTCCTCTATATCTTCGCGACGAGGAGTTGAAGGAGGGTGCAGACCTTTTGTTCTCCGCCTACTCGCGTCTTTTTGCGGGCGAAGACGGAACGCTCGCCAAAGCCGGCCTCGGCCGCGCCCACAGACGTACACTTCATACCATCGCGCGCAATCCGGGATTGACCGTATCGACGCTGTTGCGGCTCCTGAAAGTCACCAAGCAGAGTGCGAACCGCGTCCTCAACGACCTGCTGGCGGGAGACTATGTGGAACGCAAGCCTGCCGCATCCGACCGGCGCATGCGGCAATTGCGTCTCACCGAAAAAGGCGAGGCGCTGGAGGCTGCACTGTGGGGCGGACAGAAGCCGCAGCTGGTACGCGCATTCCGCGAGGCCGGGCCGGAAGCGGTTTCCGGATTTCGCCGGGTACTGACGGCGCTCAATGCCGCGAACGCCGGAATACCGGAACAGCGGCGATGAGTGCGCCGGGCCTGAAGGAAGACGGGCACATTCTCGTTGTCGACGACGACGACCGGCTGCGCGCGCTGCTGCAGAAATATCTTTCGTCCAACGGCTATCGCGTCAGCGCGGCGTCCAACGCAGACGAGGCGCGCACGCTTATCAAGAGCATCGCCTTCGACCTTCTGATCGTGGACGTGATGATGCCCGGCGAAACGGGTCTGGAGCTGACGCACGCGCTGCGGCAGCAATCGCAGATCCCCGTGCTGATATTAACCGCGCGCGGCGAACCGGAAGACCGCATCGCAGGCCTGGAACACGGCGCAGACGATTATCTGGCCAAGCCGTTCGAGCCGCGGGAACTGTTGCTGCGCTGCGCCGCCCTGCTGAGACGCGCGGCACCCCCGCAACGCTCTGCGCATCGCGCCGTGAAAATGGGCGAAGCGGTGTTCGATCCCGAACGCGGCGAATTGCGCCGCAAGGGTAAGCCGATAAGGCTGACAGGCTCCGAAGCCGCATTGCTGAAACTGTTTGCGGCGAATGCGGGCCGTCCGTTTTCGCGCATGGATTTGTGTTCGCGCCTCGGCGTGACGCTCGAACGCTCCATCGATGTGCAGGTGACGCGTCTGCGCCGCAAGATCGAGGAAGACCCCAAGCTGCCGCTCTATATCCAGACGGTGCGCGGCGTGGGTTACGTCCTCGTTCCCGACCGGGTCACCTGATGGCGACGAGGCCGACCCGCGTCGTCAGGCGCCTGCTGCCGCGGGGATTGTTCGGCCGCTCGCTCATCATCATCGTGGCGCCGATGGTGATGCTGCAGGGCATCGTCACGTACGCCTTCTTCGAGCGGATTTATGCGACGACGTCGCGCCACATGGCGCAGGGCGCGGCCGCGGATGTGGCCTATCTGATCACCGTGCGGGAGATGAAACCCTATACCAGGGAACGCGCGGCCATGCTGGATATGGCGGCGCAAAGCTTCGGCTACCAGGTCACTTTCGGCGCGGGCGAACATCTCGGCGCGCCCTCGGCGCGGTTCAAATCCGTCTTTGCCAATGTCATGAACGCCGTATTCGCGAACCATTTCGGCGAAACTTATCCATTCACCACCCGCTATATCGGCAAATATGTCGACCTGAAGGTGCAATTGAACGACGGCGTGCTGAGAATCATGATTCCGCAGGATCGCCTGGTCGCATCGAATGCCGACATCTTCATTCTCTGGATGGTGGGTTCGTCGCTGGTCCTCATCGCGGTGGCGATTCTGTTCCTGCGCAACCAGGTCCGTCCCATCGAGAGGCTGGCCTATGCGGCGGAAGCGTTCGGCAAAGGCCACTCGGTAACAGGCTTCAAACCCTATGGCGCGACCGAAGTGCGCCGGGCCGCGCAGGCGTTTCTGATCATGCGCGGCCGCATCGAGCGCTATCTCCAGCAGCGCACGGAAATGCTGGCCGGCGTCAGCCACGATCTGAAAACGCCGCTGACCCGAATGAAGCTGCAACTCGCCATGCTGGACGACGGCGTCGATACGTCGCCGCTACGCGACGACATCGCCGAGATGGAGCACATGCTGGACGAGTATCTCGATTTTGCACGCGGCGAAGGCGGCGAAGACGCGCAGGATTGCGACATTGCCGATGTCATCAACGAAGCCTCGACGGCGGCGCAACGGGCCGGCACCGACGGGCGGCTGACGATCGCTGCGCAGGCCGGCGTCGTCATCCAGGTCAAACGCAATGCGCTGAAACGCTGCGTCTCCAATCTCATCGACAATGCGCTGAAACACGGCGCGCATGTGGCGGTGACCTTGAAAAGAGCAGAACGCTTCGTGGAGATTTTCGTCGACGACGACGGGCCGGGCATTCCGGAAGACCGCCGCGAGGAAGCGTTCCGGCCGTTTCATCGTCTCGATCAGGGACGCAATCTGCAGAAGGGCGGCGTGGGGCTCGGGCTTGCCATCGCCCGCGACATCGCCCGCGCCCATGGCGGCGATCTGGTGCTGGACAAGAGCGCGATGGGCGGTCTGCGCGCCGCGATCCGGCTTCCGGTGTGAAAGGCCGACCGGCGATTGACGTCCCAGCTTGATTCGGCGCCGGCCGAACGGCCGGGAACCGCCCAGTCTCGCCGCCTCTTTGCGAAATCGGATCGGCCATCCGGAATTGATCGACCCGGCCGCCCGTTCATTGCAGCTGCCGTCGCGTTCGATTCGTCGAATGCCATGGCCGGAACAGGGTGTGAGCATTCCTTCCCCGGCCGGCCTATACCAGCCGCTATTATTTGCCTATGCTTTGATCGGTTGTGTCTCTGTTCCAGCGTTTTTTGCCCAGACCTGCCCGGAGACCATGAATGCCGCTCGATCCGCAACCAGGTCTGGAACAGCAGTTAATCGACAGTCTGGCCGCTGCAAAGGACAGTCTTGAGCGATCCGGACTCGTGGTGGGAAAGGAAATTCCGGCCGCGCAAAACACCATCCGGTCCGCCCTCCTGCGCCGCTTGCGGCTTGAGGACATTCCGGCGGGGCAAACCGCCATCCGGTCCGCTTTCCTGCGCCGCTTCCTTCTTGAGCTGATTCCCAACAGCAAGCTTCCCATCGCGCGGGTCGAAATCCATGGCGCCGAGCTTGAGGGCGAACTCGACCTCGGCGGCACAAATTCGGGCCTGTTGCTGATCTTCGTCGACTGCGTGTTCGCCAAAGGCATCAACATTTCGGACGCGCAGCTTGCGGGGCTCAGTCTCCGGGGGTGCGACGTGAAGCATCTTCAGGCCGACCGCGCCGACATCAAGGGCCCGCTGGCGGTGAGGTATCCGGACACGGACGACCACTCCACGCACCAGACATCGACAATTGGCGCCAAGCTGCGCCTGAACGGCGCCACCGTCCACGGCAATCTCGATTTGCGCGGCTGCAGGATCGACGGCGAGATCTTCAAAGGCGAACGAACCGCGATCTTTGCCGACGGGCTGACCGTGGAGGGCAATGTTCTTCTTGCAGACGGCTTCAGCGCCCATGGTGAGGTGAGGCTGAACGGATGCAAGCTTTCTCGCAACCTGGATTGCTCCGGCGCGACTCTGAACAATCCCGAGGGCAATAGCCTGTCCGCAGCGGGCGGCAAGATCGAAGGAAGCGCGCTTTTCTGTCATACACATCGCTGGGGAACTTATCGCACGCCGCGCGAATTCGTCTCGCAGGGCGTTTTGGGGCTTGAGAACGCCCAAATCACCGGGAACCTCGATTGCAGCGGTGGCATGTTTAGCGCGCCCTGTTTCTCGATCGAGAAAAAGGACTGGAAGGACGGCAGACAACCGAGCGCTATCGCAATCAACGCCAATGGCCTGCATGTCGACGAAAACCTTCACCTGCGAGGGAGCCAAACGGATAATGACGAGACACCAATACTGCTCTCCGTGAAGGGCCAGGTAAGCCTGATTGCGGCGTTCGTCGGAGCCGATTTCATTTGCACCGATGCAACCTTCGAATTTCCGGCCGAAGACTGCCTGGTGGCGGATGGCATCACCGTCGTTCAAGCAACCTACCTCGGCCGCAATCTCGGCGTCGACGGTTACATGAGGTTCATTCAGGCTACACTCAAGGGAGGGGTTTATGCAGACGACATCACATTTGATCGTGCCAAGCCCCATCAATTCGAATTCGACTACGCCCAAGACACTATAAGAAGCGAAATCGGTGACGGTTGCGGTATTTACGCGGCTCTGGCGGAGCTGGGCGGAACGTTTTATTGGAAAAATATCAGGAGAAAAACGCCTCCCAGCGATGGAGACCGGCCGCTATGGCTTTTTCTCGAGGGCGCCAGAACGGATAGGATCGACGATGCCGAATCTGCGTGGCGAGTTGCCGACCGGTTCGACATCACCGGCTGCAGCTATTCCACCATCGAGAGTTTCACCGGAGACATCGGTTGGCGCCTGCAGCAACTGGATCGCGAGTACGCGCCGCTGAATCCGGACCCCGCCTGCGGCTGGAGCACCCGACTCTGTCAGTATGTTTGGTTGAGAATGAAGGCATGTGGATTGGCCATAAGACGTACGTTTCGCCTGTCACCGGCTGCCAATCCCGTCAAACTTCCGCCGGGAGAGCGCGTTGTGAAGCTCGTCGATGCGGTCGAGAGGTTCAAGCCCCAGCCCTATCAGCAGCTTGCGAAAATCGTCGGCAGTGCAGGCTACGCGGACGCAGCGCGAAAAATCCTGGTACGCGTCGAGGACAACAAGACCATCTATGGCGATCTTGGCTTTCTTCGCTTCTCGGCGCGGGTGATCGTCGGCTTTGCAATTCAGTACGGCCTCGCCTCTCTGCGACCTTTGTGGATTCTGGCCGCCTGGGCGCTCATCAGCGCCGCGACGTTCGAATATGAGTTTCACCAGCATGAAATTGTCCCGACGAAGGATAATGCCCAGGCCATCTCCGATTGTTCCAGGACGCTGGAGGCGCCCGCTCCGGCGGCGGATCATTACGTCTGTTTCAATGCCCTCACTTTCTCCCTGGAAACGCTCGTGCCGCTTGTCGATTTGGACCAGAAGAAAAACTGGTCCGTGCAGCCGATGCGCGACGATGCATCATTGGGCAACGGCAATACCGACCCGATCGGATGGCCGGCTGCCTGGTGGCGGGTAATTTGCCAGATTCCGGACACCGGCGCCGGCCGGCTTTATCTATTGAACATGTTCGTGGGCGCCGCTCTGTGGGCCTTCGCTGTCGCCGGCCTGACCGGCCTTGTCCGAGCGAGTTCCGACAGTGAATAAACCATCGAAGGGGAGTCCGGGCGTGTCCGGCGAACTCAGTGTCGTTTTCGAACCCGCCAACGAGGCGGCGAAGCTGTTCGTCACCGACGGAATCGCGAACTACAACATCGCGACGACCGGACTGGCGGCGTATTATCCCGTCGGCTATTTCCTGCGCTCGAAGGACGACGAAATTCTCGGCGGACTGCACGGCGCGATCTGGGGCAAATGGCTGTACATCAAGATTTTCTGGATCGCCGAGCCCGCGCGCGGCAAAGGCTATGGGCGGCAAATGCTGTCGCGCGCCGAAGCCTATGCCGTCGAGCGCGACTGCATCGGCGCGCATCTGGAAACCTTCAGCTTCCAGGCCCGCCCGCTCTACGAAAAACTGGGCTACGCGGTGTTCGGCGAAATCAGGGATTACCCACCGGGGCATACGTTTTATTTCATGAAGAAGAGATTCGCCACTGAAGCGGGGTAAACCAGAGTTGTCATCCCCGGCGAGCGCGAGAGCGCCGCTCTCGCGCGAGGTGAAGGGGACCCAGTTGCTGGGGACGCATGCAACATCGCAAAACAACACGCGCCACTTCTTTCGAGATCGGAGAATTTGCACTGCCTGGGTCCCCTTCCCTCGAACGCATGCATGACATGCACGCGTTCTCGCCGGGGATGACAATTGTGGAGAGGTAGTGCTTCAATCACCTCCATGATCGATCACATTTCCATCGCAGTACGCAATCTCGCCAAGAGCGCCGCGTTCTATGAAGCGGTGCTGGCGCCGCTCGAGCTTGCGAAGCTTGTCGATCGCGCACCCGCAACCGTCGGCTTCGGGCGCAAATATCCCGAGTTCTGGTTGAACGCGCGCGAGGAACTCGCGCCGCAGCCGGAGACGACGGGCACGCATATCTGCCTGCGCGCGCCGGGCGAAGAGGCCGTGCGTGCATTCCATGTCGCGGCGCTTGCAAATGGCGGGAAGACCGCCGGCGATCCCGGCCCGCGACAGGCCGCGTTCACGACCTACTACGGCGCGTTCATCTTCGATCCCGACGGCAACAAGATCGAAGCGGTGTTCTTCCCGAAGAAACTCGGCGACGGCACGGGGTTCGAGGGGAAGCCGCCGGGGTAATTCCCCGTCGCGCACAGCGGCGTCTATTCTCGTTTCATATTGCGCCGGTATCTGCGCGGGAGCACGCTGCCGATGTCGCTGCAACCAACCGTCTTTGCATGACCTGGGCAAATTCACTTTCCGCGCTGGTCTGGGTCGCCTTTATCGGCGTGCTGCTGTTCGCCTCGGCCGGCACGCTCGACTGGGCGGGCGGATGGATCTTCATGGCGGAGTTCGTGATCTGCGCCGCTGCCATAACCGCCTGGTTGGCGTCGCACGATCAGGGCCTGCTGAAGGAACGCATGGGAGGCTTGTACCAGAAAGGCCAGAGTACCGCAGACCGCATCTTCATGAGCTTCATTGCCGTGGCCTGGTATGCCTGGCTCGCACTGATGGGCGTCGACGCGAAACGCTGGCACACCTCGCACATGCCCGACTCTCTGATGATCGCGGGCGCCATTCTGATCCCGCTGGGCTTCGTCATCGTCTGGCGCGTGTTTCGCGCGAATTCGTTTGCCGCGCCCGTGATCAAAATCCAGGACGATCGCGGCCAGCACGTAATCGATACCGGGCCGTACGCCCTCGTGCGCCATCCGATGTATACGGGCGCGATCGTCTATATGCTCGGCATGCCGCTGCTGCTGGGTTCGTGGCTCGGACTGATGGTTTTACCGCTGATCATTGCCGCAATCATCGTCCGCATCTTCATCGAGGAGGCGGCGCTGACGGAAGGTATCGCGGGCTATGAGGCTTACATGAGCCGCGTGCGCTATCGATTGGTGCCTGGGGTGTGGTGAGAAATCCCGGAAGAGGAGTCGCGTTTACAAATCGCGGTCGATCAACGGTTCCCGTTACACCCTCGGACAGACGTGGTGAATATCGAACAGGCAAGAGTTTCCGCCTTCTCCGATTGACGCTCCAGGGAGCTCAACGACACCTGGACGGATTTGCCTTTGCCGTCGTCGGCCACAACTGCGATGGCACGTTCGGCTCTGTGCAACGCTTCCGGCGAGGTAGCGGTGATTTCGAGGAAGACGTTGAGATAGACGCCAAGTCCCTTCGTGTAGATGAAAGGCGGTTTGGGCGTTCTATATAAATCAATGATGCTGGCGGTTCCGGCAACAAAGTCGCATGCGCGGTACGTCTCGGTGCAGTATTTTCGATAGTAAACGCACGTGCTGTCCACGCACACAGAGTCAAGGTTTGCCGGCAAAGCCGAATGCAGGTTGTCGCTGTCGAACAGGTCCAGCTTCACCCCGAGCAGCCGCGCCACGCCCGGATCGAATTTATCGGTATGGGTAATCATGGAGTATGTGTGCACCGTCGGCGCATAGGTCGCCGGAATGCAGAATGCGCCCACAGCGATGGCACAGGCGATGTTCATGGCGTTCGAGTTCCCTCAACCCGGGGCCAGTCTATCACGACGACCAAGATTTGATCCCACCGGGACCTTGGGCTTCCAGACCTCAGCCGTGCAGCGGCCAGCCCAGACGCGCGCAGGATGCGCGCGGTCCCGGTGGTGTCCAAACTCCGTGTTCTCCGCGTCTGTGTGATGGGATAACTTTGCGACGTTGATTCCCCCGGGCATTGCATGCCGACCCTTCCCCTCGCCGACTGGCGCGACTTCTACGTGATGATCGGCACCGCGTCCGGCGCCATCGTGGGCGCGACATTCATCGTCGCGACGTTGGCCGGGGGACTTCCGTCGCGCTCGATCGGCATCCGCGGCTTCATCACGCCGACGGCTGTGCATCTGGGCAGTGTGCTGGTGGGCTCCGCCATCCTCACGGTTCCGACGTTGACGCCGCTTTTCCTGAGCATCCTGCTCGGCGCGGGCGGGTTTGCCGGCGTGGCCTACAGTGTCGTGGTCTCGGCCCGAATCTGGAAGATGAACCTCGATCGCGACGACCGCATTTTCTACACGCTATTGCCCGTGTTCGCTTACGGCGCGCTGGCCGTGGCGGCGATCATGGCGCAGTGGCACGGCACCGGCGCGCTGGAAATTCTCGCCGTGTCGCTGGTGGTGCTGCTGATCATCGGCATGCGCAACGCCTGGGACATGACGACGTTCATGGTCACGCGGGACAAGCAGGAGTGAATGTAGCGCACGCTCTTCCTCCCCCGTGCGGAACGCATGGGGGAGGTGGATCGCGCGGACATCAGTTCGCGCGAGACGAAGGGGGCAATCCCAGACATCGCGCACGCGGCTTCCCCCTCCACCGCTTCGCGTTCCCCCTCCCCCATTTGCTTCGCAAACGGGGGAGGAAAGTCTGGTCAGAACATCCATCCGGCGCGGCCGAGGCCGGCATCGAGTTTCGCCATCGTGTTCGACAATTCGTCGTCGTCGTCCAGCCAGACGGGGATCGTGCGCGCGAGAATGGCGGCCAGCGCTGCGGCGCGCGCGGGCAGCGCGCGGCCCGTATCTGCTTCCGCCAGCGCGAGCAGCCATTCACCCGCATCGACAAAGGCGCGGCGTGCGGCGAACAGCGTCAGCGGATCGCGCTTCAATCCGTCATGGAGTGCGCGCATGGCCGCTTTGCGCGCCGCCAGTGTCTCGAACCAGGTCAGCGCGACATCGAAGATGCGGTCGCGCGCGTTGTCGGAGCCTTTGTCTTTCTTGTAGCGCCGCGCCGTCTCTTCGCCGGCGCGCGACAGCATCACGCCAATCAAGGCCGGTTTCGATGGCGCGATCGCATGCAATTCGGCCAGCGGCAGTTTCGCCGCGCGCGCGACGCTCGCGAGCGTCAGCTCGCTCCATGACTGTTTGGCCAGCAGCCGGAATGCGGCATCGGCGAGGCGGGTTTCAGGTGTCGCGGCTCTAGCCATGGCGGGATGCTAGCAAGCTGCGCGCGGCTATACAAAGCTCGCGTCAAAGATCTTCGTTATCCACCGACGCTTTCTCACGCGGAGGCGCGGAGGCCGCGGAGCAGAAACAAAATCCACAATGAGGCAGTGAGGCGATGAGAACTGATTTTGCGCGCCGCAGGCGCGCGGGAGAAGCTCACCGTCTCACCGCCTCACCGTGAACACTTTTCTCCGCGAACTCCGCGTCGATCGCTCTGTCGGCGATCGACCCGCGTGCCAAATCTTTCTGGCCACCAACGTCATTTTGCCCGGCCGCTCAGGTCTTCGGCGCGCTGGCAGGCGGCGGCGACGGCGCGGGCGATCAGCGACGGCAGCTCCTTCGTCAGCACATTCAACGCGGCTTCCGTCGTGCCGCCGGGGCTGGTGACGTCGCGGCGCAATTCGCCCGGTGCACGGTGGTCGGCTTCGAGCAACGCGCCTGCACCCGTGATCGTGGCGCGCGCGAATTGCTCCGCCGCAGCGCGCGGCAGGCCTTGGGTTTCGGCGGCATCGGCGAGGCATTCGACGAGCAGAAACACATAAGCCGGCCCCGAGCCCGACACGGCGGTAACGATGTCGATGGCGTGTTCGTTCTTCACCCACACCGTCGGCCCAAGACCTGCCAACAGCGTTTCGGCAAGACTCTTTTCAGCCCTCTTGATCCCGCGCGGCGCATAGAGTGCGGAAATCCCTCTGCCGATGGAGCCCGGCGTGTTCGGCATGGCGCGGATGATGCGCGCGCCCCTGCCCCACGCATTGCGCAGCGACTCGATGCGCGTGCCTGCGGCGATCGACACCATCAAGGCGCCGGACCGGGCGATGGGCTTCAACCGCACGGCTTCGGTGCGCAGGATTTGCGGCTTCACCGCCACGACGCAAGCCGTGACAGGCATATCCGCCACTGCATCGACCGACGCGTGCAACGCGACGCCGTTCTGCTTTGCGAATCGTTTGAGAGCGTCCGACGGGTTGGGCTCGACAGCTGCGAGCGGCGCAACGCCGTTGGCGATCCAGCCCTTTAAGAGCGCACTCCCCATCCGGCCCGCGCCGACGAGGAGCGTGGCGGGACGCGATGCGGATGTCCGGTGCGCTGTACCTGACCCCATTGTCATCCCGGCCAAGCGTCGACTTTGCGCTCAAGTAGCGAAGCGGTAGCGCGCTTCGCAAAGGCGACGCGCGGAGCCGGGACCCAGCGCGCGAGCGTCCGCGAGCGCAGGTGATGAGTCATTCGCCGCGCCGACGCGCGGCGGCTGGGTCCCGGGTCTCGCGTCGCTCGCCCGGGATGACAATGGGAATGAGCAGCACCCTTCGGGGAAACTCTATGCCTGGCCGGCACACTCGAGAACGGCGGCCTGCACCGCTTCCTCCGCCGTTTTGCCGCCCCACAGCACGAACTGAAATGCCGGGTAATAGTGCTCGCAGGCTTCCACCGCGAGATTGAGCAGGGCCTCGATCTGGGCGGCGCTGACGCGCGCATCGGGGAAGATCATCGCGTGGCGGAACACCAGTGCGCCGTCTTCGGAGAAGAGGTCGAAATGACCGATCCACAATTTGGCATTGATGTGGACCAGCAGCTTGGCGATTTCCGTCCGCCGCGGATCGTCGACCCGCATGTCGAACGCAGAGGACAGATGCAGCGACTGCAGGTCGTCGCGCCATGTGAAACAAAAATGATGGTCGCACCAGCGGCCGGCCACCGAAAGGTTCAACTCGTCCCGACCGCTGCGTTCGAACGGCCAGCCATGTTCCTCGACCGTCTGCTCCAGCATGTCGAGGGGGTGAAATTCTGTGGATTCTTCGTGTTGCTGGACGACAGTCATCTCGAAAACTCCTCTGGCGGGGAGGCGGGCACACAAAACGAAGCACCCTGCCTCAACCTGACACAACATTTTGTATCCAGACAAGAGTCCGGACTCTAACCTGTTTGGGACGACCAACCCATTCACAACTTAACGGGCGCGCCCTCGGTTTCGGCGCCGGACTTATCCGCAGTTTGCGATAATCGTGCTTCGAGCGCGGCGATGCGGGCTTCCAGCCGCTCGTTCTCGCCGCGGGCTTTGGCCGCCATCGCCTTCACGGCGTCGAACTCCTCGCGCGGCACAAAGTCCATGTCGGCCACGAGACGCTCGAGCCGCTGACGCATGAACGTATCGACTTCGGCCCGCACGCTCTGCGCCGCGCCGGCCGCATCGGTGAAGATACGGGCGAGCCCATCGAGGAGCGGATTTTCGGTCTGCATGGATTGACTCCGTTGCGGGGCCTATATGGCTGTCCGCGAGGCGGCGAACAAGAGAGGCCCTTTGGCACCTCGCCGCGTTAGGGTAAACCTCGCCCGCCCACCAACCGCCGGGACCCGATGTTCGAGGCCACACTCCCCTACCCCAATATCGACCCCGTTCTTCTGCACCTGTGGATTTTCTCGATCCGCTGGTACGCGCTGTCCTACATCGCGGGCCTGCTGCTCGGCTGGTGGTACGCGCTCAGGCTCATCCACAATCCGTCGCTGTGGACGAACCCACCCTTCCGGGGCAAGGCGCCGGCGACTTCAGATAACATCGGCGATCTGTTCGTGTGGGCGACCCTTGGCGTCATCCTGGGCGGGCGGCTCGGCTGGGTGATCTTCTACGGCACGATTCTGTGCAGCGTCTCGCCGCACGGCGCGATGTGCCATGCGGCACTACATCACCGTACCTTGCCACAGGACTTCCTCACCCATCCCATCCGCATCATCTCGGCCTGGGAAGGCGGCATGTCGTTTCACGGCGGCATGCTCGGCACGGCCATCGCCATCTGGCTGTTCTGCCGGCAGCACAAACTCAACACGCTGATGGTGGGCGACATCGTGGCGAGTGTCGCGCCGATCGGACTCTTCTTCGGGCGCATCGCCAATTTCGTGAACGGCGAACTGTGGGGCACGAAGACCGATGTTCCCTGGGCGATGGTGTTCTGCACGCATTACATACAGGTGACGAATGGCGGGGGATGTCCGGCGGGACTGCATCCCCGCCATCCCAGCCAGCTTTACGAGGCGGCGCTCGAAGGGCTTGTGCTTTTGGCCATTCTGCAGATCGGCATCCACAAATTCCGCTGGCAGGAGCGGCCGGGATTGACCGCCGGCGTGTTCTTTCTCGGCTACGGCATCTTTCGCGCTTTCGTCGAACTCTACCGCGAGCCCGATGCGGCGTTCCTTGGGCCCATCAGCATGGGACAGGCGCTGTCGTCGCTGATGTGGATTGCGGGCGCGTATTTCATCTATCTCGCGCTGAAGAAAAGACAAACTTCACAGGGAGGCAGTGAGGCGGTGAGATGACCGGAGTCTCACTGCCTCACCGTCTCCCTGTGAAAATTTTCCAGAAATGAACGCGGACAGTGAACTCGGCAGCCGCATTGCGCGGTTGATTGCGGCGCAGGGGCCGATCTCGATTGCGCAGTTCATGACGATCGCGCTGCATGACCCGCACAATGGTTACTATGCGACGCGCGATCCGCTGCGCCGCGATTTCGTCACGGCGCCGGAAATCAGCCCGATGTTCGGAGAATTGATCGGATTGTGGTGCGCGCAGGTGTGGCACGACGCGGGAAAACCCAAGCCGGCGCGGCTGGTCGAACTCGGCCCCGGCCGCGGCACGCTCATGCGTGATGCGTTGCGCGCTGCGCGGCTGATGCCGGAGTTTCTGTCCGCCATCGACGTGGTTCTGGTCGAGACGAGTCCCGTGCTCGCCGGCGCGCAGAGGGACACGCTGACGTCCTGCGGCGTACCGCTTAACTGGGTGCGGGCGGTCGACGCGCTGGCGCAGGACCGCGCGCAGTTCACCATCGCCAACGAATTCCTGGACGTTCTGCCGGTGCAGCAGTTCGTGTTCACCGACAAGGGTTGGTGCGAGCGCATGGTGGGCCTGGATTCGGAGGGAGAATTGATGTTGGCGCTGGCGCCCGCCGCCGCGCCGGTTGCGGTGCCGCCGCAGCGCGGCGGCGCGACAATCGGCGCCGTATACGAAGTCTCCCCTGCAGCGGCGGCAATCGTCGAAGACATTGCGCGTGGCCTCGCCAAATCCGGCGGCGCGGCGCTTTTCATCGACTACGGCTATGCAGGCAGGGGTTTCGGCGACACATTGCAGGCTGTCGGCGCCAACCAGTTCCGGGATGTGCTGTCGGCGCCGGGAACCGTCGATATGTCCGCGCATGTGGATTTCGGCGCGATGGCGCGGGCGGCAGGCGCGGGCGGCGCGAAGGCATACGGACCTGCCGGTCAGGGAGCATTCCTCGAATCGCTCGGCATCCGCCGCCACGCGGGGGCCGTCGACCCCGACGGCAGCACGACGACCCTCGACAGGCTGACGGGTGCCGATCAGATGGGCACGCTGTTCAAGGCGTTGGCAATCCTGCCGAACGCAGCCCCACCTCCGCCGGGATTTGAAGAATGAACGTCCTCACCGCCGACAATCTTGCGCAACTCGAGACTGTTTCACACGGCTTCTTCACGCGCCGCGGCGGCGTGTCGACGGGCGTCTACGAATCGCTCAATTGCGGGCCAGGGTCGAATGACTCGCGCGACGCCGTGTTCGAGAACCAGACGCGTGCGCTCGACACGCTCGCACCCGGCGGAGCCAGGCTCGTGCGCGTCCATCAGATCCACAGTGCGGATGCGGTCTGCGTGGGCGCCGACTGGGACGTCTCCACACCACCCAAAGCCGACGCGATGGCGACGCGTACCCCGGGACTGGCGCTCGGCATTCTCACGGCCGATTGCGCGCCCGTGTTGATGGCGGATGCGGAGGCGGGCGTCATCGGCGCGGCTCACGCCGGCTGGCGCGGCGCGCTGTCCGGCGTCGTCGACTCCGTCATTGCCATGATGGAGCAGTTGGGCGCGAAGCGCGCGCGCATTGCGGCAGCGGTTGGTCCCTGCATCGGCCAGGCCAGCTACGAAGTGGGTGACGAATTGCGCGCGCAGTTCCTCGCCGACGACGCCGGAAACGACCGCTGCTTCGCGCCCGGAACGCGTCCGGGCCACTGGCAGTTCGACCTTGAGGCTTATGTCGTGGGGCACCTGCATCGCGCCTCTGTGGACAATATCGTCGCGCTCGGCGCCTGTACTTACGCGCGCGAAGACGACTTCTTCAGCTTCCGGCGCATGACGCATCGGGGCGAGGCAGACAACGGCCGCCAGATATCGCTGATTCTGCTGAGAAAATAGCCATTCGCGTGGCGGGCAATCTGCCGCCATCGAATCGGTTTACGCCTCGGCCCACCCTTGCTAGAAGGCGTCACCAATTCTTCACATCGAGGCCGAGGCGCGTTCATGGACGACAGGAATGGAACGCGGGGTATGCGGCTGATCGCGGGCAATTCCAATCGTCCGCTCGCCGATGCCATCAGCCAGTATCTGAAAATCCCCCTGACACGGGCGGTCGTGCGCCGCTTCGCCGACATGGAAGTGTTCGTGGAGGTTCAGGAGAACGTCCGCGGCGAGGATATGTTCGTCATCCAGTCCACGAGCTTTCCCGCCAACGACAACCTGATGGAACTGCTGATCGTCATCGATGCGCTGAAGCGTGCAAGCGCACGGCGCATCACGGCGGTGATCCCCTATTTCGGGTATGCGCGGCAGGACCGCAAAGTCGGACCGCGCACCCCCATATCGGCAAAGCTCGTCGCCAATCTGATCACGGGCGCTGGCGCCAATCGCGTGCTGACCGTCGATCTGCATGCCGGCCAGATCCAGGGCTTCTTCGATATCCCGACGGATAATCTTTACGCGCAGCCGGTGATGGTGAAGGACATCCAGGACTATATCGGCGGCCGCGACCTGATGATCGTGTCGCCGGACGTCGGCGGTGTCGTGCGCGCGCGCGGTCTCGCCAAACGTCTGGGCGCCGATCTCGCCATCGTCGACAAAAGACGCGAGCGGGCCGGCGAATCCGAGGTCATGAACATCATCGGCGACGTCGGCGGGCGCGTCTGTCTGCTGGTGGACGACATCGTCGATTCCGGCGGTACGATCTGCAACGCCGCCGAAGCCCTTCTCCGCGAGGGCGCCGAAGAGGTCTATGCCTACGCGACACACGGCGTCCTGTCGGGCGGCGCCGTTGCGCGCATTCAGTCGTCCAAGCTGAAATCGATGGTTATCAGCGACTCCATCGCTGCGACCGAAGAGGTGCGCAAATGCACCAACATCCGGCGCATTTCGATCGCGCCGCTGATCGGCGAAGCCCTGCGCCGCATCAACAACGAAGAGAGCGTGTCGAGCCTGTTCGACTGACGGAAGCTCGTTCTCGAACCATTTTCCTTTGGCAACCCGTTCGATCCCGCGCAGCAAACCGTGCCGCCGCGTCCGCCCATCACCGGGTTTGTGTTGACCGGCGAGACGATGAGATGCGCGGACTCTCGCTGTCTCATCGCCTCGCCGGTGAAACCTCTTTCCGGCGCTGCGCGCCGACACGATGTGCGACTTGACCGTTTTCCTGTCGCGATGATGCACCGCATCGTCGAAACGATCCGCCTGCGACCGCGCGCAGTATCGTTTGATGATTTCCCTGCCGGTGAGGGAACCGGAAACTGCCGGACGTCATGTTCGTTCTCGTCAGTGGGCTCGGGAGCAAAGCTCATGTGCAGAAGGAACCAACTTATGACAATCGCCAACAGAACACTCAGCAGTGTCGCATTGTCGGCATTGACGGGAACGATGCTGTTCGCTGCAACCGCTTTGGCGCAGAACACGCCGGCACCCGATCCCAACGCCGCTTCGCAGCCCGCCACGGCGCAACCGGGCTCTGAAGCACAACCCTATGGCGCCCAGGACCAGACCGCGCCCGGAGCGATGACATCGCCCAATGCGACCGGCAGCAGCCGGATGAGCTCGCCGCAAGCCAACGCGCCGATGACCGCGAGCGCCGGCATGCCTCTGACACAGGTGAAGAACGCAAAAGCGACACTGGCGACCGCGAGCCTCCAGGACTCGAGCGGCCAACCCATCGGCCAGGTGACGACGGTTCACACGACGAAGCGTGGAACGCCCACGACGATCGACGTGACGCTCACCGGCGGCCAGTCCAAGACGGTGGCCATCAAAGCCAGCAGTCTGCGTTACGACGAGACAAGCAACACGCTGAAGACCGATCTCACATCGTCCGAGCTTCAGTCGCTGCCGACGGCGTCCGGCACGTAAGTCGTACAAGCCCATTGCATATCGGCAGGGTCGGACAGTCGTCCGGCCCCGCCGTCCTGTCCGAAGCCCAGTTGCCCAAGTGAGCCCTTTCCGCTAAAAGCCTCCGCTTTCCGCGCTGTCGGCCGCGCGGGGCCTTTCCAAAATGGTGGAATATCAAGGACTTACGACATGCGCGACATGCAACAGCTCAGTGCCGAACCCCGTTCCGGCACCGGAAAAGGCCCCGCCTTCCAGGTTCGCACCAAGGGATTCGTTCCCGCCATCATTTATGGCGGCGAGACGGCTCCTGAACCGGTGAGTGTCGAACGGCTGGCGCTCGAGCGTTTCACGGGCACGGGCACATTCCTGACGACGCTGTTCCTGCTCGATGTCGGCGGCAAGAAGACCCGCGTGATCCCGCGCGATATGCAGCTCGATCCCGTGACCGATCGTCCCGTGCATGTCGACTTCATGCGCCTGCCCGAAGGGGCCAAGGTGAAGCTCGCGATTCCCGTCCGCTTCAAGGGACAGGAAAGCTCGCCCGGCCTGAAGAAGGGCGGCGTGCTGAACATTGTGCGTCACGAGGTGGAGTTGCTCTGCCCGGCGGACAATATCCCCGAATATCTGGAGGGCGATCTTTCCACCCTCGACATTCGCGATTCGCTGCACATCTCCGCATTCAGATTACCGGAAGGCGTCGTGCCGACCGTGCGCGAGCGCGACTTCACGGTGGCCTCGATCGTGGCGCCCACCAGCGTCATCGAAGAGCAGCGCGCAGCGGCGGCAGCGGCAGCGGCGGCCGCGTCGGCTCCTGCGGCGGAAGCAGCGGCGGCGCCGGCGGAAGGCGCTGGGGCCAGTGCGGCTCCCGGCGCAGGTGCAGCGCCTGCGAAGGCTCCCGAAAAGAAGTAACCGCTCCACTCCGCGCCGGGAGCGCGGCCCATGTCGGACACGCCTCTTCTTCTCGCGGGGCTCGGCAATCCCGGCGCCGAGTTTGCGCGCAATCGCCACAATGCCGGTTTCATGGCGGCGGACGTCATTCACGACCGCTATCGCTTCGCGCCCTGGCGCGCACGGTTCCAGGGCCAGCTCGCCGAAGGCGCGATCGGCGGCCGCAAGACCTGGCTTCTGAAACCGATGACCTACATGAACGACAGCGGCATCTCGGTCGGCGGCGCGGTGCGTTTTTTCAAATTGCCGCTCGAGGCCGTCGTCGTGATGCACGACGACGTCGATCTGGCGCCGGGCAAGCTGCGCGCCAAAAAAGGCGGCGGCGATGCGGGCAACAACGGCCTGCGCTCCATCACATCGGTTCTCGGACCCGATTATCGCCGCGTGCGCATCGGCGTCGGCCGTCCGCCGGCGGAAGGCGCGCGCGTGCACAATCACGTGCTGGGAAATTTCTCCAAGGCAGACGAAGACTGGCTCGTGCCGATGCTCGACGCCATCGCCGACGCCGCACCCTGGCTTGCGCGCGACGACGATCCGGGCTTCATGAACAAGGTGGCGCTTCTCCTCAATCCGCCCGAGAAAAAACCCAAGCCCGGGAAGGACGCCTGATGGGATTCAAGTGCGGCATCGTAGGACTTCCCAATGTCGGCAAATCGACGCTCTTCAATGCGTTGACGCAGACCGCGGCCGCGCAGGCTGCGAATTATCCCTTCTGCACCATCGAGCCCAATGTGGGCGAAGTGGCCGTTCCCGATCCGCGTCTGGACAAACTCGCAGCCATCGCCAAATCCGCCGAGATCATTCCCACGCGCATCACCTTCGTCGATATCGCGGGCCTCGTGCGCGGTGCATCGAAAGGCGAAGGTCTCGGCAACCAGTTCCTCGCCAATATCCGCGAAGTCGACGCCATCGTGCACGTGCTGCGCTGCTTTCAGGACGACGACGTGGTGCATGTGGAAGGCCGCATCGATCCGGTCGGCGATGCGGATACGGTCGAAACCGAATTGATGCTGTCCGATCTCGAGAGCCTGGAGCGCCGCGCCACGCCCGTCGAGAAAAAAGCGAAATCCGGCGAGAAGGAAGCCAAGGAACAATTCGCACTGATGTCGAAGGCGCTGGTGCTGCTGCGCGAGGGAAAACCGGCACGGCAGGCGGAGTTGACGCCCGAGGAGCGCGAGCCTTACCGGCAACTGGGCCTGCTGACCCAGAAGCCGGTGCTTTATGTGTGCAATGTGGAAGAATCCGCGGCAGCCGAGGGCAATGAATATTCGGCCAGGGTTGCAGCCAAGGCGAAGCAAGAAGGCGCCGGCTGCGTCGTCATCTCCGCGCGCATCGAAGAAGAAGTCGCGCAATTGGCCGCGGCCGAACGCGACGAATTCCTCAAGAGCATGCATCTGGACGAACCGGGGCTCGATCGGCTGATCCGCGCGGGCTACGCGCTGTTGGGCCTCATCACGTTCTTTACCGCAGGTCCGAAAGAGACCCGCGCCTGGACCATCACCAAAGGCGAGCGCGCGCCGCAGGCGGCCGGGGTCATCCACACCGACTTCGAACACGGTTTCATCCGCGCCGAAACCATCGCCTATGCCGATTATGTCGCCTTCAACGGCGAAGCCGGCGCACGCGACAACGGCAAGCTGAGGCTCGAAGGCAAGGAATACGTCGTCGCCGACGGCGACGTGATGCATTTCAGGTTTAATGCGTAGTAAGGAGACGCGGATGGCGCTCGCGAACTTGCTCTTCAGATTTGGTCACGCGTTTTCTTCCTCCCCCGTTCGCGTCAGCGAATGGCGGGAGGTGGATCGCGCGGACATCAGTTCGCGCGAGACGGAGGGGGCTGAAGGCCCGCGCTTCGGGATTGAAGAAGAACGCGTACGGCAGAGGGTGAGAGCCCCCTCCGCTTCGCTCCCCCGGATTAAATCCGCGGTCGCTCAGCACCTCCCCCATTTCGCCGTCGCTCAACGGGGGAGGAAGACAAACGGCAAAGGTCCGAGCACTCCGTCTTCCTCCGCCGTGCGCAGCATTTACGGCATGCACACATCCACTCACCTCCCCGGAGGGGAGGTCGAAAAACTGGTCGAAGCGCAGCGGAGCGAGTTTTTCGGGTGGGGGGAGTCGTGCCGCGACATTCAACGCGTTGCGACATTCGCCCCACCCGAAAAATGCTTCGCTAACGCTCGCATTTTTCGACCTTCCCTCCGGGGAGGTGGGCTTTGTCGCGCAAGTCTGAAATGTGCGAATGGCGCAGGTGCGAAGCACGGGAGAGGAAACAAGGCTGCGCATGCCCTGGCCTCAGTCTGCGGCGCGATTTTTCTGGCGGCAATTGCGTGTGCGCCTGTATTTGCCTCGGCAGCTGCCGCCGGCGCGCCGAAGCTCACCCTCTATCGCGGCGCGACGCTGATCGACGGCACGGGTGCGGCGCCGAAATCCGGTATGGCGATTGTGGTCGACGGCGAGCGCATCAGCGCCGTGATCTCCGATGCACAGGCCGGTCAATTCGCGGCGAACGCCACCATCGTCGACGCGCATGATCTCTACGTTCTTCCCGGCCTGATCGACAGCCATGTACATCTGGCGACGCAACCCAACCGGCGTTTCGCCGAAGCGTTGCTGAGACGCGACGTCTACAGCGGCGTCACCGCCGTGCGCGACATGGCGGGCGATGCGCGCCAGCTGGCCGATCTTGCGCGCGCCGCGCGGATGGCGGAGATGCCCTCGCCCGACATCTACTATGCGGCATTGATGGCGGGGCCGGAATTCTTCAAGGATCCGCGCACCCATGCCGCCTCGCAAGGCGCGGTGGCGGGCGAGGTTCCGTGGCTGCGCGCGGTCACCGATGCCACCGATATGCACCTCGCCATTGCCGAAGCGCACGGGACCGGCGCCACCGGAATCAAGATATACGCGGATTTGCCGGGCTCGCTCGTGCAGTCGATCACCGCCGAGGCGCATCGCCAGCACATGATCGTCTGGGCCCATGCGGCCGTGTTTCCCGCCAGCCCACGCCAAGTCGTGGATGCGGGAGTCGACGTCGTCTCGCATGCCTGCATGCTGGGCTATCAGGTGTCGAACCCGATTCCGCGCGAATATCACAACCGCGCACCCGTCGATGCGGCGACGCTCGCCGGCGACAATGCAGACATCGACTCTCTGCTCGCCGACATGAAAGCCCGCGGCACGATTCTCGATGCGACACTTTTCGTCTATGCGGAGATGTGGAAAGAGGCGACCCCGAAGGCGCCGCCGTATTGCTCGCTCGAACTTGCGGAACAGCTTGCAGCCGAAGCGCATCGCGCCGGCATCCCGATTTCGGCCGGAACTGATTCACCGGGCGACTGGAACGATCCCTATCCGTCGCTGTACGGCGAATTGGCGTTGCTGGTGCATCATGCGGCGTTCACGCCGATCGAAGCCATCATCGCCTCGGCGAAGGTGGGCGCCGCAACGGTGCAGCAATCGGCCGACATGGGCACGATCGAACCCGGCAAGCTCGCGAATTTGATGTTCGTTGCGAAAAATCCGCTTGGGGATATCGACAATCTCAAGACCGTCGTCATGACAGTGAAGCGCGGAAAACTCTACCGGCGCAGCGACTACCGCCCCATCGCGAAGGACGAAGCGCAGGGCGAGATGTGATGACGTTCGCGCGTGGAATGGGAAAGATGGAGTTTGCGCCGATCGACCTCTTTCTTCCTCCCCCGTTCGCGACAGCGAATGGCGGGAGGTGCCGAGCGACCCCGGATTTAATCCGGGGGAGCGAAGCGGAGGGGGCTCTCGCCCTGCGCCGAGAGGACACGTCTTGTTGTTGAGAAGCATCTCGCCCTTCAGCCCCCACCGTCTCGCGCGAACTGATGTTCGCGCCATCCACCTCCCCCATGCGTGCCGCACGGGGGAGGAAGAAGCAGCCATTCGTTGACCCATATGCACTGGCGGCAAAAGGTGTCAATTTTTCCGGTGATCGTTATATGTCCACCAGTCGCGAGCTATGACAAACCGGGTTGAAGAATGACCATCAGCGATACAGGTACGCCGCTCCTGCATTTCGAAGACTTCCACGTCGGCCGCACCTTCTCGTTCGGGCACTACGAAGTGACGAAGGAAGAGATCGTCGAATTCGCCACCGAATTCGATGCCCAGCCGCATCATCTCGACGAAGAGGCAGGGCGCAAGTCGTTGCTGGGCGGACTTGCGGCATCCGGCTGGCATACCTGCGCCATGACGATGCGCATGGTGGCCGACGGCCTGCTCAACACATCGGCCAATCGCGGCGGCATCGGCGCCGACGAATGCCGCTGGCTGAAACCCGTGAAGCCCGGAGACGTTCTGCGCGTGGAGGTCGAGGTGCTGGAAACGCGCGCGACGAAGAACCTGCCCGATGCCGGATTCGTCCGCATCGCCTGCCGCGTCTTCAGCCAGCGCGAACAGGTGATGCTCATCAACATGACGCCCATCGTCGCCCGGCGGAGCGTCTGATGGCCATGTGGTTCGAAGACATCGTGCTCGGCGAGACGCGCGATCTCGGAACCTTTACGTTTACCGAGGACAACATCATCGCCTTCGCGCGGAAATACGATCCGCAGCCGTTTCATGTCGACCCGGAGGCGGCGAAGCACTCGATATTCGGCGGTCTGATCGCATCCGGTCTCCACACGGCGGCGGTGTGGATGAAGTTGTCCATCGAAAGCCGGAAAAAACAGGCGGCCGGAGGGAACAGCCTGGCGCGCGCCGGCGTCTCGCCCGGTTTCGAGAACATGCGCTGGCACAGGCCCGTGCGCCCGGGCATGACGCTCCGCTATTCGATGACGCCCATCGAAAAAGTTGACTTGAAAAGCCGGCCCGAATTGGGATTGATCAAGAACCTCGGCGAAGCTCGCGACGAAGCGGGCGAACTCGTGTTCAGCTTTACCGGCAAGGGCCTGGTGGCCAGAAAACCAAAGGCCGAAAAACCAAAGGATGTCCCCTGATGACGACGCGCGGCAGCATGATCTCGATGACAATGAGCGACGGCGCTTCGATCGGCGTCTATCGCGTGGAACCGACAGGTGCGCGCCGCGGCGGGCTGGTGTTGATCCAGGAGATCTTCGGCGTCACCGAGCACATCAAGGAAGTCTCCGACGGGTACGCGGCCGACGGATATGAAGTGCTGGCGCCCGCGCTTTACGATCGCGAGGAGCCCGGCTTCGAGGCGACCTACAGCCCGGAGGACATCCAGAAGGCCATCCGCATTGCGCGCAATGACCATCCGTTCGATCTGTCGATCAAGGACACGCAGGTCTGCATCGATGCGCTGAAGGGCAAAGGCGCGGTGTTCATCACCGGCTATTGCTATGGCGGTTCGGTGACATGGGCGGCGGCGTGCCGGCTCGACGGATTGAGCGCGGCGTCGGGCTATTACGGCGGCAACATCGCGCAGATGGCGCAGGAAACGCCCAGGTGCCCGACCATCCTGCATTTCGGCAAACACGATCACGGAATTCCGCTGGAAGTGGTCGACAAGGTGAAGGCGCTGCATCCCGACGTCGAGGTCTACATCTACGATGCGGGTCACGGTTTCAACTCGGATCGCCGCACCGATTACAACGAAGCCTGCGCCAAGCTTGCGCGTGAGCGAACGCTGGCGCTGTTCCGCGCGAATGGGGGGTAATCCCGCGGTCGCACGACATCATCTGTCATGACCAGCAGTCGCGTGCTGTGGGAAGTGGAAATGCAATCACAAAGCGCATCGAGATTTACAGGGCTCAGCAATCGATTTCTATGTGCCCTGATTTTCTTCTATT
>JBEKLN010000024.1:0-76840 GCA_050010175.1 Rhizomicrobium sp. | reverse complement strand
GCTTGCGGGCGACTTCTCGTACAAGTTCCTCGTCGACTTCGGCGGAGCCAATGGCGACGAGACCTATCAGGCGTACTTCAAGAGCACGACCGGCGGCGGCTTTACCAGCACGGGCGCAGGCAGTGGACCGCACATCAAGGAAGCGTGGGTCGGTTACAAGGGCATCCTCGATCCGTTCACATTCAAGGTCGGTGCGATGCCGACGCCTGCCAACCTGTCGGACATGACGTCATCCGACGATCTGCTCTTCAACGAGCGGCCTTCGCCGGCACAGCTCGACCGCGGTCTAGCGGCCGACGACGGACGCGAGTCCGTCGGCTTCATCGGCAATGGCGACTGGTGGCAGACTTCCGCGTTCTTCACGGGCGATACCTACGGCAAGGCGGACCTTCTCCCGCCGGGCTCGGGCCAGGAAGCCATTGTGGCGCGCGCAGCAGTTGCGCCGTTCTACGATCCGGCAACGAACTTCAACGTCCACCTTGGCGGCAACGTCACGGACGTCATCCATCCGCAGGAAACCACGTCGTGCACCTTCGGCGGCTCCTGTTCGACTGTCCCGGGTATCTCGCTCTCCGACCGTCCGGAACTGCGCGTCGACAACGTCACCTTCCTGAAGACGCCCACCATCGCGGCAACGGGAGCACAGGCTTACGGTCTCGAAGGCGCGGCAAGCTGGGGTCCGTTGCTCGTCCAGGGTGAAAACTTCTGGTACGACGTCAGCCGCGTCCCAACCAAGGGTCTCTCCGATCCGAACTTCAGCGGCTGGTATGTCGAAGGCAGCTGGGTGATTACGGGCGAGTTCCACAAGTACAACATGGCGACGGCGTCCTATACACGTCCGAGTCCCGACTCTCCGGTCGGAAGCGGTGGCTTCGGCGCCTGGGAAGTCGCAGGCCGCTACTCGAGCACGGACCTCGAATATCATCCGGGACAGGCCGATGCGGTCTATGGCGGCAAGCAGAACATCCTGTCGACCGGCATCAACTGGTACCCGATCGATGCCGTGAAGGTGATGTTCGACTACGAGATCGTGAGCCTCCAGGACATCGGCGGCCTCACGAAGCCGGGCACGGACGACAACGGTCACTTCACCGACCTGTCGACCCGCGTTCAGCTCACATTCTGATCCGAATTCGAGCGATTTCTACGAGACGCCGCCGGGATTGTCCCGGCGGCGTTTTTCTTTATCGGAGATATGTGTTGCTGTGTCAACCATATTGGACTATTTGATACTTTATTGGTCGTACCCAGCCAACCTTCCGCAGCGCCGTTCTTTGACAGTGTGATTGAGACCTTGGCTGTCGAACTCGGACTGCAGTGCGGCGTGCCGCCCTGTTATCGCCGCTGTATTCCCCTGTTACGCGGTCTGTTGGCGCAAGCGCCACAAGGCGCGCCATGCGTAATTTAATTGCGATTCCTCCGAGAAATCCGCCACTCTTGACGGCAATTTATGCCACTCTGATTTTTCTCTCGATTGTCGCAATTGCGGTACTGATGCTGACTGCGACGGCGCAAGCGTCAGTCGGAATATTCCCACGTAGGTATATCGGGTATGTGCCACATTCCGTCTTTCTTGAGATACTCCCGACAAAAGCCCGTGAGACGAGAGATACCATCTGGACCTTTATATTCGATCTCTCCAACGATAAAGAGGCGGCTTGGGGTGCTGATAAACGCACTGTATTCGGATTCGAGATTGGCACACTTCGCTTGGACAAGAACTGGTTGTCCGGGGTCGATAATGAGAGCTTCGGGATATTCGACGCGCCCCAATTCCAGTCGTGGATGGAAAGTGTATACATCCTCTTGAACATACCCGACAGCCACAAATCGTGTAACAGTTGCGGGCGATTCTCCTGCGTTGGCAGCGACGAAACTTATTTCGGCATTTTTATCAAACCCGCCGTGATACAGAATCTCAGTGCTGCGGATTCGAATCCGGGGTCTATGCGTCGCGTTAAACTCGTCCCGCGCGAGCTTAATCGAAACTGCCGTGATTTTGGCTTGTGCATCGGTAGCTATGAACAAAATGGCGGTAAAACCAGCGACCAAAATACCCGCAATGGCGGAAATAAGTCCGTTATGGGCGTCAGCGATCAGGACGATCCATATACCGACCTGTGGTCCGAGATGATGCTGGGCGCACTCTTTTGCGTGTGTATATGGATCGGGGGTGCATATTTCCTTCGTAAATGGGATGAGTATCGTTAGCAGCGCGACAACGCACAGAATTTGAAAGCCAAGAAGCGCCCACCCGAAAAAACGCCGGATAGCTAAATACGTTTCGTCTAACGACTGCTGCCCCTCAGACATCCTCCAAATTTACGCCAGAAAGCCCTAGGGCCGCTACAGCGCCAAGAAAAAACGTAGCGGGGAAAGTACCCCTAGCCAGCTTGTTCGTCACGGAAGCCTTGGTTTCGCTCAGGCCGTGCTTTTTCATGCGTTTCGCCAATTCCTCATAGGTAATCTCGGCCTTGGCAATTTCGGCCTTCAGGAATGCAGACGCCCTACCGGCCAGTTCGGCCTCATTCTTAGCTAATCCCATTGGATAGCCCTCTCAGATTCGAGCGCTATCATATATGCAATTCTCCGCTTGACAACTCCCGGCACGCTCTCATATGTAATAGCTACCATATGTGAGAGCGATAGCCATGGCAATCCACTTTCTCCAATCCTCCGCCGCCCGGACCCTTTCGCTGGCGCGTGTGTTCCGCATGACCGACGAAGAAGCGGAAACCGCTTTCCGCAAAATCCGCTGGACAGACACAGAGGGCGCGCCTGTATGCCCTAAGTGTGGCGGTCTTGATGCTTACGAGTGCCGCCGCCCGAAGGGCCTGCTGCGCTTCCGTTGTAAGCAATGCGGCAAGGATTTCAGTCTAACGAGTGGCACGCTGTTCGCGGCGCACAAAGCGCCGCTGCGGACGTACCTCGCGGCCATCGCGGTTTGCATGAATGAGGTAAAAGGCAAGAACGCGCTCGCACTGTCCCGCGATCTGGATATGTCGCACAAGGCTTGCTGGGTTCTCTGCCACAAACTCAGGGAAGCGATGGCGGAAGAGTTCAAGGGCCGGAAGCTTGGCGGCAAGGGCAAGGTTGCGGAAGTGGATGGCGCATATTTCGGCGGCTATGTCCGCCCGGCAAACCGCAAGGAAGATCGGATTGACCGTCGCCTTGCGGAGAACCAATCCGGCAAGCGCCAGTCCGTCGTTATCGTGCGCGAGCGTAATGGTAATTCGCTCCCGGCGGTTTTCGCTTCTGAAGGTGCGGCGCTTTCTTGGATCAAGTCTCGCGTGTTGCCCGGAACGCTGGTGAACGCCGATGAAGCGCCGGGCTGGAACGACCTTGCCACGAAGTACGAAATGAAGCGGATCGACCATAGCCAAGCGTATTCGGCGGACGGCGCTTGCACGAACGAAGCGGAGAGTTATTTCAGCCGCATCCGTCGCGGCGAGATGGGCCATTATCACCATGTCAGCGGCCCGTATTTGCTGCGTTACGCTGTAGAGGCTTCATTCCGCGAGGATGCACGCCGCGTTGACAACGGCGCGCAAGTCCGTCGCGTCACGCAACTGGCCCTCAATCGCGGGCCGTCAATCGACTTCGCGGGCTACTATCAGCGGCACGTAAAGGCGGCATAGAAAGCGGGGCCGGGAATGACTCCCGGCTCCCGCCGCCGTATCCTAGGAGCGCTAACAGCCTAGGAGCAAAAAATTGGAACGATTTCGCTATTTTTTACCCATCGTCTCGGAAGGCGACTACGATGCCTTCCGGACACCTCTCGGCGCGCAAGCACCGGCCACCTACAACGAATGGATGAAGATGATTGGAGAGCGCGAGAAGGAGAGCGTCCTTCGACAAGAGGACGCTATTAAAATCCCCATAAAGACGCGCGATTTCTCCACCTACTGTCGCACGCATGGGGAGGACGCAAATATGGCGAGCCTTTTCCGGTTCGTCCAGAAAGTAGCCATCGGAGAAACCTAAGAGCGTGCCCCACTTCGACGTCGCTACCGGCGCGAGCCTAGCGCAAAGATCGGCAACTCTTTCGACAGCGTAATTGCAGATAGACAAGCGCGAGCCTCCCGCGTAACGTGATTCGCGAGATGCCGCTGGCGGACGGTACACAAAATTTTACGGCGCGGGCTGGCACCTGCGCCGTTTCCATTTAAGCCTATTCGCTCTCTTGTTCTAGACCCCACACGGTACTTGGGCCAGCGCCTGATTTGGTGACCGCCCCACGCTTCGCCATCCTGCCCAACACCGCCCGGACCATCGCGGCGGTCATAGCCCGCACTGAGTCGGCATCCGACGGCAGGCCCTTCACCCGCATGACTTCGGCCGCGATCAGGCCGCTACTCACGGGCTTGGGGCAATCGCGCAGGAATGCCTGGACAAGCCGGGTCACTTCTCCGGCCTTGAAATAGCCGTTCCGCTTGTAGAGCCGAACTGGCGATAGCTTCCGGGGGTTAAGTTCCGGATCGAACAGGCGCAGGGTCTCGTCCAGATGCGCTAGCGTTGCCCGCTTGTCTTTCAAATGCCGTTCAACCTGCTTAATCTCGCCAGCCAGCTGAACCCGCTTGGCCTTGAGGCCGGACAGGACATGAGAGTCGCTCATGCCGAAAAGCTAGGGATTTTGGGGATTTTTTCTTGTGGCAGTTGCGCCAACATACCGCTGTTACGCGCCCGATATTCCCCTGTTCCGGAACAAAATCGCTCGCATAAGCCTTTGATTTCAAAAGAGATACCTGAGGAACAGGGGTGAAATTCGGTTTTTCCCCTGCTATTGCAAAAATCGCCCGCGCGCACGTATCTCGACGCAACTTCTTGGCGTGCTATAAGCCGCCCCCTGCCTCGGAGTGATGCGGTCGCCGGCATTCGTCACGGCATGCTGCGCCCATATCGTTTCGACCGGTTGGACAGGTGGCTGAGCGGTTGAAAGCACCGCACTCGAAATGCGGCATACGGGCAACCGTATCGAGGGTTCGAATCCCTCCCTGTCCGCCACTATCATCAGTAACATATTGAATGCACAACATAATCCATACAAACGACGTTGCTACCCTAGAAATCGCCCTATCACCCCGCCAGCAATGCGCAAGTTGAGCACACCTTGCTCTCGGGGCCATACTCTACATCGCGAGCCCACACGCTAAGCCTTGTCCTTGGTGAAAAGAGCGTCGTAATCGATTTCGCTTGGCCCGTGCGGATGCTCGCTAGAGGACTGCAGCTTCATCAGGTCGACCACGTTGACCACTCTGATCTTCAAATCCGGCAGATGCTCTCGAAGAACAGAGACCGCAGCCAGAATCGCCGACGTCGGCGCGTCTCCGCAACAAGCCATAACGACGTCCGGCTCGGAGCCTTGGTCATTGCTGGCCCATTGCCAGATGCCAATGCCTTCCCTGCAGTGTACGACCGCGGTGTCTATCGACAGCCACTGCGGGAGGGCATGTTTGCCGGCCACCACGACGTTGATGTAGGCGCGACTGCTCAGGCAGCGATCAAAGACAGACAACAGGCAATTTGCGTCGGGCGGCATGTAGACACGCACGACATCGGCCTTCTTGTCGCTGACGTGATCGATAAAACCGGGATCCTGAGGCGTGAAACCGTTGTTATCCTGATGCCAGACATGAGATGCAAGAAGATAGTTCAGTGACGCGATCTTTCTGCGCCAGGGCAGTTCGGCTGTGACCTTGAGCCACTTGGCGTGCTGGCTGAACGTGGAATCAACGATGCGAATGAATGCTTCATAGCTGTTAAACAGCCCGTGGCGGCCGGTCAGCAGGTAACCTTCAAGCCATCCCTCGCACTGATTTTCGCTGAACATCGAATCCGGCACGCGTCCGTCGGGCGCGAGGTATTCATCGTTCTCCCTTATTTGTGCGTCCCATTGTCGATTGGAGACTTCAAACACGCGTGAATCGGAAGCGCATCTATAGCGAATCTATCTATTGCGCTCTTGCGCGTCTTTGGCTTTCCGGGATGAACCGTCCGGCTTGCTCCGCCTTGATCAGGTCGAGCGCCTCCTGAATGAGATGACGCATGGCGCGGGCGGATGCGTCGGGATTGCCGGCGATAATGGCATCGGCGACCTTCTTATGATCGGCGACGCTGGCCAGACGCACGCCCTTGTAACGGTTGGTGAGTTTGATGCTGAAGCGAAGCGCGGACTCGATCAGTTCGGACAGTTGCGCATAGAAGCGGTTTCCGCTCGCATGGAGCACCGCGACGTGGAATGCGATGTCGGAGTCCAGAGGATTATCGTCGCCGCGTTCGGCGGCGAGCATGCGCTCGATGGCGGCGCGGATGGCCGCCTTCTCGGTCGGACCGCCTTCCGTTGCGGCTAATGACGCGGCGGCCGGTTCGACCGCGAGACGAATCTGGGTGAACTCGATGAGAAGGGCAGGAGAGAATTTGCGTTCCAGGAGCCAGCGCAGCACGTCGGGATCGAGCAGATTCCAGGCCGGTTCCGGCTGGACCCATGTCCCCTGCCGCGGGCGCGCGCCGAGCAGTCCTTTGGCCGTGAGCATCTTCACGGCTTCGCGCAGCACGCTGCGGCTGGTGCCGTATTGCGTGCACAGATCGGCTTCGACCGGAAAGGGATTGTCCTTTGTATACTTACCAGTGACGATGGCGCAGCCGAGATCCTCGACAATCGTGAACGTCAGATTCTGACCGCGCTTGGACGGCATGGCGCGGATGTCGCTGGCACGGCCTCCGCGGACCGCGGTTCTAGAGGATGAAGCGGCCATCGGGGACTCCCGGAACAGACATCCTGAAGACAAAGACGTCGCCCGCGTGAGGTTGCCCCATTAAGGTATCGCTGTTCAAGCCATCGCGGGCGGAGGTCACGAACATGAGGTCCAGCTCCGGTCCGCCGAATGCGATGCACGTCGGCTGGCTCGCAGGGATATCGAGAACGGCATCGATCGTGCCATCCGGTGCATAACGCACCACGCGCCCGGCGCCCCACTGGGCGCTCCAGAGGAACCCGTCCGAATCCACATTGGCGCCGTCGGGATAGGCGCCGTCAGGCGTGCGCGCGAAGACGCGGCGGTTCGAAATCGTCGCGCAGTCGCGATCAAAGTCATAAGCGAAGATGGTACGCGTGGGCGAATCCGCAAAATAGAAGCGGGATGCGTCCGGACTCCAGCAGATACCGTTGGAGATGGACACGCCAGTTTCCGCAACCATCACTGAACTGCGACCATGAACGCAATAGAGTGCGGCATTTGCTTCGACGGTTGATCCTTCGACCATGGTGCCGGACCAGAAGCGACCTTGGCGATCCACACGCCCGTCGTTGAAACGCAGGCCGGGGCAGACGAAGTCGGGCCGCAGTAACCATTCGATGACATCCGAGCCGGGCTCGTGGAGTCCGATACCCGTTTCGAATGCGACGATCAATTTGCTGCTCCCGGCGACAAAGCCGAACGAGCCCACGCGCTCAGGCGTCCCCACCGAGTCCAGAAGCTTGCGTTCGAGATCGTAGCGCAACAGACGGCGGGTCTGGATGTCAGTCCACCAAAGCGTCTGGGTACCGCAGTTCCAGAGCACGCCTTCGCCCAGCACATTCTGCGCAGGAATAATGTCGATCAGCTCCGCCATGTCACCACCACGTCGCATAAAGCGCGACGAGAATGGCCGATACCGCGAGCGCGGCAAGATTGTATCCGGTGCTCGTCGCATACTCGACGCCGGCCGTCTCGATGGTCGAGGTTCGCGGTCTGCGACCCTGGAGAAGCGAAATCGCAACGGCGAGCCCGAGGCAGATGAGGAACGTGTAGCCGATGCGGTTCATGAACGGAATCTGCGGCCAATAGATCTTGTAGACGAAGGAGATCGCAACCGAGCCGATGGCGGCGGCAAGGGCCGACAAGCTGGTTGTCCGCGGCCAGAACAGGCCGAGCAGGAAGATCACCCCGATGCCGGGCGTGAAGAATCCGGTGAATTCCTGGATGTACTGGAACGCCTGATCGAAACTGCCGAGCAGCGGCCTGGCAGTCAGCATGGCGGCGATCAATGCGATAACTGCCGCGACGCGGCCGACAATGACGTAGTGATGTTCGCTCACTCCCGGGAACGCCTGCTTGTAGAGATCGATGGTGAAGATCGTGGCGATGGAATTGATCTTGGAGCCCATCGACGCCACGATCGCCGCCAGGAGCGCGGCAAACACCAAGCCCAGCAATCCACTCGGCAGGAACGTCATCAGTTGCGGATAGGCCTGATCGGGCCGCGCCAGGTGCGGCGCCAGCACGAGTGCGGCGATGCCCGGCAGGACGACCAGCACCGGCATCAGCAGCTTCAGAAAGGCTGCTAGAACGATTCCTCGCTGGGCTTCGCGAAGATCCTTGGCTGCAAGCGCGCGCTGTATGATGTACTGGTTAAATCCCCAATAGGTGATGTTCATCACCCACATGCCGCCTACAAGCACGGATATGCCCGGCAGATCCTTGTAGTTGGGATCGCCGGGAGGAAGGATCATGCGAAAGTGTTCGGGAAAGCGCGACGTCAAGGTTGCGAAGCCCGCGATAATACCGTGACCGCCGGAGATTTTGTCGAGCGCAATGTAGACGATGACGAGGCCCCCCATCACCAGAAGCGAAACCTGCACGACATCGGTGAGAGCCACGGCTTTCAGTCCGCCATAGAGCGCGTAGGCGCCGGCGAACACGCCCAACGCCAAGAGGCTCTGCTCGATGGGGAACCCGGTAACGGTGTGAACCGCTGTGGCGCCCAGCCACAGAATGGATGTCAGATTGACGAATACATAGACGCCCAGCCAGAAGATCGCGAGTACAAGCTGGACGCTGCGTCCGTAGCGGCGCTGCAGGAATTCCGGCATCGTGTAGATGCGATTCTTGATGAAGATCGGCAGGAAGAATTTCCCCACCAGAATGAGGGTAAGCGCGGACATCCATTCGTATGAGGCGATGCCCAGTCCGATCACATAGCCCGAGCCGGACATGCCGATGATCTGCTCGGCGGAGATATTCGCGGCAATGAGCGAGGTCCCGATGGCCCACCAGGGCAATGCGCGGCTTGCAAGAAAATAGTCCTGACTGGTTTTGACATGCCCGGGCTTCTCCCGGCTCACCCATTGCGCGAGCAGAAAAATGAAAATCGCATAGGCGGCCACGACGGCCATATCGAGAACCGACAAATGCATGGACATTGCCCCTTCGACTGCCGGCGCGCAGGACGCGCCGATCTTCTTATGTATGTATTGACTGCGCGACGGCCTCGACGAGCGTGCGCGCGCGCTGCGCGATCTCCTCATCGGAGTAATCCGGTTTGAACAGCTCCGAACCCATACCGAACCCGGCGGCGCCTGCCGCGATCCATTTCGGAATCTCGGCGGCGCCGATTCCACCCACAGCGTAAACGGGAATGTGTCGGGGCAGCACCGCGCGCAGCGCCTTGAGGTGGCCCGGACCAAATGTGCCGGCCGGAAACAGTTTGAGGTGTGCGGCACCGCCGTTGATCGCACTGAATGCCTCGGTCGCAGTTCCGAATCCAGGCATAACCGTCAAACCCTGCGTCACCGCCTCTGCAATCACCCGAGGATCAGCGTTCGGCGTGACGATGAGCCTGCCGCCGGCCTCTTTGACGCGGGCGACATCAGCCACCCCAAGAACGGTTCCCGCTCCGCACAGGCACGCGTCGCCGAACATGTGCGCCAGGCGCGCAATGCTCTGGAATGGATCGGGCGAATTGAGCGGCACCTCGATGACGCGAATTCCGCCATCGAACAGAATCCGCGCCACCTCGGCGATTCGTGCCGGCGTGATGCCGCGCAGGATCGCAATCAGCACGGGGCCATCGGGCGCAAGGCTAGGATGCATGCGCCATCCCGCGGCTCGTCAGGATCTCGTGCAGCGCGGCGAGACCGGCCAGCGACGCTTGTGCGCCGGGAAGGTATACAACCGACAGCCCCCGCAATTCCAGCGCCAGCCGATAGACGTCGGCGAGCTCCGGTGCGCCGATCACGGTGACGCACGGCGTGGCCGACAGCTCCGTGTCGAAAAGACGTAAAATGCCTGCCACATCCTGACCGATGATCAATCCGGACAGATAATCTTCGGCATCGTGCGGCGAGAGAGTGCCGGTCAGTTGAAGGCTGCGTGTTGCGAACAGCAGGTGAATCAGATCGGCGTCGGGATGGATCGCCGTCTTTTCCAGCGCCTGCGCGAATGCTTTCGATGTCTTACCCCGGTTCTGGGGGGATACGCCCACCAGGATGCTATGGCGGCGCAGAATATCGAACAGCTCGCCCGTGAGGCCGGTGAGAAAATCCTCGATCATGCCGCCGCGCAGCATGACCCATTTGGTGTGCGTGCCGGGCAGGCAGAGAACGTGGTCCCCCTTCGACAACTCCGGGTCACAGCGAAGCGCACCCAGTATCTGTGTCTCCTCGCCCCGCATCACGTCGGGGCTCAGAAGGCGGTTGCGGCAGGACAGCCCCGGAGCAACGACGATCGAGCGCCCGGCTTCGTCAAAACGCACAACGCCATGGGCGATGTCGCGCGGATGAACCGGACAGGACAAATAGGGTGCCTCGCGCCAGCCCAGCGTCGACCCGGCCATGCCGCACAACAGCGCCGGCAGGCGGCCATGCGATCGATCCCACTCCGCAACCAGGGCAGAAAATATCTCTGCCGGCGTGCCGGCAGACGCTGCGACTCCGGGGCCGCTCTTCGTGTCGCAGATCGATCCTGCCGCGTCGCACAGACTGAGACGCAGCGTGCTGGTGCCCCAATCGCCCGCGATAAAACACGGCCGTGACATCAATGCGATTCCCGCTCGACGTTTGAGCCGCTCGCACCGACCAGAAAATCCAGATCGCAGCCACGGTCGGCCTGCAAAACGTGCTCGATATAGAGCTTGTAATATCCGCGCGCAAATCTCTCAGGGGGCCGCGCCGCTTTCCATGCGGCACGTCTGGCTTCGATTTCCTGTGCTGGCACCAGCAATTCGAGCTTGCGCGCCGGGCCGTCGAACAAAATCTCGTCGCCGGTACGCACGACGGCGAGCGGTCCGCCGGCTTCGGCTTCGGGTGCCACATGCAGAATGACAGTGCCGAACGCAGTGCCGCTCATGCGCGCGTCTGATATGCGCACCATGTCGCGCACGCCCCGCTCCAGAAGTTTCCTGGGCAGCGCCATGTTGCCGACTTCGGGCATGCCGGGATAACCTTTCGGTCCACAGCCCTTCAGAACCAGCACGGACGATTCGTCGACCTCAAGATCGGGATCGTCGATGCGGGCCTTGAAATCCTCGATCGACTCGAACGCCACGGCCCTGCCGGTATGCCGGTGGAGCGACTGCGAGGCCGCGCTGGGTTTGAGAATGGCGCCATGAGGACAGAGATTGCCCCGCAGCACCCAGATGCCCGAGGCGGCGCTGACAGGATCCTGCAGCGAGCGGATCACGTCGCGGTTGAAGCATTCTGCATGACCGATGTTTTCGCCCAGAGTTGGACCGGCGACGCTCGGCGCACCGAGCGTAAGCAGGAGCGCAATCTCTTTCAGGACCGCGGGCAGCCCGCCTGCATAATGCAGATCCTCCATCAGAAAACGGCCCGATGGCTGCAGATCGACCAGCAAGGGAATCTCGCGAGACAGCAGGTCGAAATCGGTCAACGTCAATGGAATGCCCAGACGGCCGGCGATTGCCAACAGGTGCAGCACCGCGTTAGTCGAGCCGCCGATCGCGGCGAGCGTCCGAATCGCATTCTCCAGGGCCTCGCGTGTCAGAATGGCGGACAGGCGGATGTCTTTGCGCGCTGCCTCGACGATCGTGCGTCCGGTTTGATGCGCCAGGACGCGGCGGCGCGAATCCATGGCGGGGATGGTGCCGTTATACGGCAACGCCAGTCCCATGGTCTCCACCAACAATGCAAAGGTCGATGCGCTCCCCATTGTCATGCACGTGCCCGGACTGCGCGACATGCCGCTTTCGGCTGCGAGGAAATCCTTCAGCTCCATATCGCCGGCACGAACGGATTCGCTGAACTTCCACACATCGGTGCCGGAGCCGATATCGCGTCCCTTGAATTTGCCGTTCAGCATGGGTCCCGACGAAACCACCATTGTCGGCAGATCGACGCTGGCGGCGCCCATCAATTGGCCGGGCGTGGTCTTGTCGCATCCGCCCAGCAGAACCACGGCGTCGATCGGGTTGGCCCGGATCGATTCCTCGACATCCATCGCCAACAGATTGCGGAACAGCATGGCCGTCGGCCGCATCTGGGTTTCGCCGAGTGACATCGCGGGAAACTCGAGCGGCAATCCGCCCGCTTCCCAGACGCCGCGTTTGACGTGTTCGGCAATCTCGCGCAAATGGCCGTTGCATGGCGTAAGTTCCGACCACGTGTTGCAGATGCCGATGACCGGGCGGCCGTCGAACACGTCGTCGGGCAGGCCTTCGCTCTTCATCCAGCTGCGATGAATGAATCCGTCGCGGTCCTTCCGGCCATAGGTGTTGGCGCTACGCAATCGCTTGCCGTTCATAACCCACCGCACGGCCGGCCACGCACCGGACACAATGTTGATCGTCGTCGCATCGCCGTTTAATTATATGATAAATCAGGGGCCTGTAAAGCCGACACGGGAACCGCGCAGGGAGCACACAATGGCGGAATCAGGAATCGAACGCACCCCCGAAGGCGCGACCGACAGAGCCTACACCATTTACGACGATTTGAAGTCTGCCACTGTGTTTATCACCGGCGGCGGCTCGGGGATCGGCGCGTATCTGACATATGCGTTTGCCGCTCAAGGCGCCAGGGTCGCGTTTCTCTCGCTGAGCGAGCAGGCAGGCCGCGAACTGTGCGACGCCGTCGAACATCGTACGGGCAATCGTCCGCTCTTCGTGCCCTGCGACCTGGCCGACATCGACGCCGTGCAACGCAATATGACCCAGGTCGCGGCGCAACTCGGTCCGATCCGCGTGCTGATCAATAACGCTGCACGCGACGATCGCCATGACGTGACAAGCTTCTCGGCGGCCGATTGGGACAGGTCCATTCACGTCAATCTGCGTCCACATTATTTTACGGCGCAGGCCGTGGTCGGCGGCATGCGAGCAGCGGGAGGCGGCAGCATCATCAATGTCGGCTCCAACTCCGCCAACCTCGGTCTGTCAGGCTATCCGGTCTATGTCACGGCGAAGGCAGGGATCGTCGGACTGACCAGGGCACTGGCCCGCGAGCTGGGCCCATCGATGATTCGCGTCAACGCGCTCATTCCGGGATGGGTGATGACGCAGCGGCAGAAGGCGCTGTGGGTGACCGACGACGCAATTGCACAATGTCTTTCCGAGCAATGCCTCAAGGAGACAATCGAGGGCGAAGATATTGCCGATGCAGCGCTTTTTCTTGCGTCGATTCGCTCGCGGATGATCACCGGCCAGTCGCTGATCGTCGATGGCGGACGGGCGATGTCGTGAGGGATTGACAGGCAGAATCCTATTTATATTATAAATAGGATAAGCTCGATCAGAGCGTATGAAGGGGAGGCGTTTGTGAAGGGGATCGGACGGGCACTCCTGCTCGGAGTGAGTTCGCTTGCAGCAAGTTCGGCGACTGGCGGGGCAGTTTGGGCGCAATCGACGACAGATCGGACTCAGACCGCGCAACAGAAACCGCAGATCGAAACCGTTGTCGTGACCGGCATCCGGGGGAGTCTGAAGGATTCCCTGAAGATAAAGCGGAGCTCCGATCTCATCACGGAAAACATTTCGGCCAAGGATATCGGCCAGCTTCCCGACATAACCATCGCCGAAGAACTCAACACTCTGCCGGGAGTCAACGCCACGCGTGACCGGGGCAATGACAGTCAGGCGGCAATTCGCGGCCTCGGCCCAAGACTGGTTTTGGGTCTGGCAAACGGCGAAGAGATTGCTTCGTCCGAGCCCGACCAGGACATACGCTGGGAAATCTTTCCGTCGGAAATCGTTTCGGGCGTCCAGGTCTACAAGACACAATCGGCCAATCTCATTGCCGGCGGCATTGCGGGTGTGGTGAACATCCAGACAATTCAACCGCTCGACTATAACGGCCCCACGATTACACTGCGCGCGGGTCCGACCTATAACGAAGAAGCGACATCGCTACCCAATTACAGCCCGTGGGGCATTCGCGGCAGCGGCGCCTATGTCGATCAACTGACAAGCAATTTTGCCGTTGCCTTCGGCGCCAGTTTCCAACGAGAGAAAGATGGCTATCCGTCGTTTCAGGGCTGGGGCTACAATCTGGCCAACGGAGGCAACGCGCCTATCCTTGCGCCTTCGGGCTGCGATGACCCTACCAACCCCGCGTGCCAGGTCGGCGTCTCCACCTCCGTGCCATGGGGCGCGCAAACCGAAGTGACGGAGATTCAGCAGGACCGCACGAGCCTCGTCGGATCGGCGCAGTGGCGGGTCAATTCGAACTTCGAGCTCAAGTTCAACAACATATTCTCGCACTACAACATCACCGAGAATCAGTTTCAGCAGTGGTATGGTCGCAACGGCACGTGGGGCGCATACAACGACTTTTACCCCCCATACAACCCATACAATGAAAACGGATCGACGTACGTGTCGGTACCCGGCGCCAACGGTCCGGATGTCATCGCGGCCGACCTGATCAACGATTATTCGTCCGTCACCAACATCATCGCTCACTACAACGAAGACCATACACTGTATCTGAGCGGCCTGAACGGAAAATGGACGGAAGGAAATTGGCTGGGCTCGCTCGATCTCTCCTACTCCGGTGCCGAGCGGCTCAACCGCTGGGAATCGGTCGATACGGAAGTGTATCCTCCGACCATGACGTTCAGTACCGGCGCCGGCGTGACGCCGTCGGTGACGACACCGGGCTATAATCCGGCCAACCCCGCCAACCAACCACTGCAGAGTTACGTGCCGGGCGAAAGTGCGGGACCTGAGCATACCAAGGATCGCATTGGGGCCGCCGCAGCAGATTTCACCGACAGCATCGAAAACTCATTCTTCTCGGCCGTCGATTTCGGCGCGCGGGTTTCAGACCGAACAAAGGATCACACCGATTATCAGTGGAACGTGTATCCCACGATCGGTTCACTGCCGCCGGGCGACTTGAGCCAGTTCAACGTCACCGGGTTCACCGTGCCGTCCATGCTGTACGGGAATTTCCAGCAGCTCTCCGATCTCGCCTATGGGGGATTTGGCGCCCCGCCGCCGGGCAGTAACCAACTCGGCGAAGCCTGGAAGGTCCACCAGCTCGATTACGAGGCCTATCTCAAGTCCGAGTTCGCCCAGAATTTTGGCAGCGTTCCGATGACGGGCGATCTGGGCGTGCGGTTGGTCAGCGTCGACTCGACGAGCACTGGATGGGACACGACCAATGGCGGGGCGAGCTATACTTCGGTGGCGGAGAGCCACAAGTACACGGATGTATTGCCCAGCCTGAACATGAATTTTCATCTGACGGACGAACAGATTCTCCGGTTTGCACTGGCCGAGGCCATCTCACGGCCACCGCTCGATGAACTGCGCACGGGGTTCTCTCTCAATCCGACGGGGACGCCTCCTACGGGCTCGGGCGGCAACCCGCAGCTCAATCCATACAAGGACTGGCAGGCCGATCTGTCCTACGAGTGGTATTTCCACGACGAGGCGCTGTTTGCGGTGGCGCCGTTCTTCAAGCATCTCGATACGTTCATCGGGTATCAGACCGTGCCGACGTCGATCGGCGGCGTGACCTATCAGATGTTCGAACCCATCAACGGCAAGGCCGGCGATATCGAAGGCGTCGAGTTGACCGGTCAGTCGCGCTTCTACTTCCTGCCGGGTCCGTGGTCTGACTTCGGCGTCTATTCGAATTATTCCTTCGTGAACTCCGACGTGCACGAATTCACGCCCTTGAGGGACTCGTTCGAAGCCACCGGCTTTGCGAAGCACACGGCCGAAATCGATCTGTGGTACAGCAAGGACAATTTCGAGGCGCGGCTGGCGTTCAAGTATCACAGCCCGTTCACCGTCATCAACGGTTGGGACTCGCAGGAACTGCTTGGTCTCGGCGCGGAGCATACGCTGGACTTCAGCAGCACCTATCAGATCGACGAGCATTTCGGGTTGCGCTTCGAGGCGCATAATCTGATCAACCAGCCCGAGCGGCTCTACTGGAACAACGATCCAAACGAGATCGCCCAGTACAATATTTTCGGGCGATCTTATCTGGTCGATATCACCTGGCACGATTGATGCGCATCCGCGGCGGAGGCTCTCGCTCCGCCGCTCGAGGGAAAACGTGAAGCGAATACTGGCACTCGCGCTGGCGGGATTGACGTGCACGGGCCCCGCTCTCGGCGCCGACCGCTATTTCGGCGCCGATCTCTCTTTCGCCAACGAGATGGAAGATTGCGGCGCCGTCTATCGCGAGAGCGGCGACGCAAAGGATGTGTTCGCTTTGTTCAAGGAGCATGGTGCGAACCTCATCCGTATCCGCATCTGGAACAACGCCACATGGACGCACTACAGCAACATCGACGATGTGAAAAAGAGCATCGCGCGGGCGCGGGCGCTCGGCATGCAGGTGCTGCTCGATTTCCACTATTCGGACGATTGGGCCGACGGCGACAAGCAGATCATTCCCGCGGCCTGGGCCGCAATCACGGATGAAAACCCGCTCGCCCAGGCGCTCTACCGCTACACATTCGACACCCTAACCGCGCTCGATCGGGCCGGCTTGATGCCCAACCAGGTCCAGGTGGGCAATGAAATCAATCAGGAACTTCTCGGGCAGGCCGACTGGAAGGGCCGTCCGATCAACTGGGAGCGCAACGCGCGTCTGCTCAATGCCGCAATCAAGGCCGTGCGCGACGCCGGTGCGAAATCGATCATCAAGCCGAAGGTGATGATCCACATTGCCCAACCGGAAAATGTCGAGCCGTGGTTTGCAGCAGCGACGGCCGCAGGCGTCACCGATGTCGATCTGATCGGCATCAGCTATTACCGCAAATGGTCGAAAGAGACGATCGACGAATTGGGGGCGACCATCAAGCGACTGGTCGCAGCCTATCCAAAGTCCGAAGTGATGGTTGTCGAAACGGCCTACCCCTGGACAATGGATTGGGCCGACGATCTGCGCAATCAGCTGGGCCGGGATTCGCTGGATCCGGCATATCCGGCAACACCCGACGGTCAGGCGAAATATCTCGTCGATATGTCTCAGGCGGTGATTTCAAATGGCGGCGTCGGTGTCGTCTATTGGGCGCCGGACTGGGTCTCGACGCGCTGCATGACCCGCTGGGGCAGAGGCTCGGCGTGGGAGAACGCCACGTTTTTCGATTTTCATCGCAAAAACGAAGTGCTGCCCGGAATCGACTTCATGAGTCACGCTTACGCTGCTCCGGCGAACTGATCGGGGTGCCTGCCCACACGGTTGGATCGACGCTCGGCAGTCGCCGGAACACTCCGACGATCAATTTCCTGCAGGCAATGCCGTTACATAAAGCTTCTTCTCGCCATATGCTATGTAGATGTGCAGCTTTCTGAGAACGGTCATGCCGAGAATGAGATCGCCTCGAATCCGAAGCGGTCGTGCGCTTCTTTGACGGTCATGGAAGATCGCGTACTGCCCGTGTCGATAAGCACTTTCACGGCCTTATCGTCCAGTGTGGCATTCGCGACGATGTGGCCGGACTCATCGATTGTCAGCGGCAAAACGGCGTAATCGTCGGCCCAATAAACGACCTTCCCCTCGCAATGATCGTGGGAAAACAGGTTGAACTTTCCGTTCGCGAAATCGAACTCGACGTCGAAACGCCGCATGATGTCGGGTCCGAGAACTCCGCGCGTGCCGTCGCTCAGCTTGTCGGACGGCAACAGGAGAAACGTGTAGTGGTTGAGCTTCACGCGGCCGATTGCGAATGATTGCGCAGTCGCCGACCGGCTGAGGGTTTGCCCGCTCTGGGCCAGGTAGTAGATGCCGGGGTCGATGGGAACGGTCCGCAGGCTCAGTTCACGGGCCGCCGCGTCCGTCAGCATGCTGTAAACGCCGCCGGTATCGACCAGCATGGCGATATCCTTGTCATCAACGGATGCGGAGATGACAGGCCCACCCTGGCTGTCGAGGTGCATAGGTAAAGATGTCGCCTGCAACAGACCGCAGTGCTGCGCTCCTTCGGCCTGTGCAAGGCACGGCGCAGTTGTAAAAACCGCAAAGATCAGTGTCGCAATCGACGTCCGTCCCACGGTCATCCCCGCCACGCAACTGGGCAACCGTATCGTGCAGGCGGAGCATCTGCAAACCCGTCTGAAATGGCGACGAGCTTTCCGCCGGTTCTCACCCAACGGTTGGACGAATCCTCGCAGGTGCGGCCTTGATCACAACTGTCGCAGACGCGATGCCAGCCGCACTCGCGCACAGACGGATCTCGCCCGGCGCTTTTTGCGCCTGCACGATCGCCATGCACCGGCCGTTGAACGCGCGCCGCGCCGAAGCCTTGTCCGCTTCGTGGCTGGTGGGATCGCCATTGCCCACACCGATCAATTGGCCCGGCCCGGAGACAGCAAATGTGATCTGGTTGTCGGCGATCGGAACCGTCCGCCCGGTCACGTCCACGACTTCGGCGGCGATTACGGCGACATCTTCGCCATCTGCATGAATTGTCCGGCGGTCGGGTCTCAGCTGGATTGCGGCGGCGGGCCCACTTGTTTCGCGGCTGGCGGTCAGTATCCGGCGGCCTTTTTTGACTCCGCGGGCTTCGATGACGCCCGGAACGTAGGCGACTTTCCAGGCCACATGGCCGAAGCGCGGAACATTGCGCACACCGAGACTCGCGCCGTTGAGGAACAATTCGACCGCGTCGAGATTGGAATGACACCAGACATCGATGCTTTCCCCCTCGCGGCCCGGCCAGTTCCAGTGCGGAAAAAGGTGCAGGAGCGGCGCATCGTTCCACCAGGCGCGATAATAGAACCAATTGTCCTTCGGAAAGCCGCAAGCATCCATGATACCGAATTGGGAACCGACATTCGGCCAGCGATTGAAAGGCGTGGGTTCGCCGCGATAGTCGAAGCCGGTCCAGACGAATCCACCGGCAATGAAGGGCCGAGGCGCCACAATGCGCCACCATGCTTCCGCGGTCGACGCCCAATATGGAAAATCGGTGTCATACGCGGGCACGAACCCCTTCGCATCGTCGCGCACATATTCGTCCCGTGTACACACCGTGCTGCCGGTTTCGGTACCAAGCACGGGCGTTCGCGGAAAGTGCGCATGAAATGCATCGATCTTTTCGGTGCGATAATTGAATCCCACTACGTCCAGAACCGGGGTGATGCCGTCGCCCCAATCCCTGTCCATCGCGGCCGTGATCGGACGGGTCGGGTCGAGGTCCCGCGCCAGTTGCTTCATCGTCGCGGCGATGCGTGCGCCCCGTGCCGTTCCCTGTTGCGGCTCCTCATTGCCAATGGACCACAGGATCACACTGGGATGATTGCGGTCGCGCAGGATCATGCTCGAAAGTTGGCTGAGGCCTTCATCGTCGGACGACATCATCCGCGTTTCGTCGATGACGAGCATGCCCAACCGGTCGCAGGCGTCGAGAAGTTCGGGGGCCGGCGGATTGTGGGCCGTACGATAGGCGTTGGAGCCCATCTCCTTGAGTTGCTCAATGCGCCATGCGTGCAGTCGATCGGGCAATGCGGTGCCGACGCCGGCATGATCCTGATGATTGCACGTGCCTTTGAGCTTGAGCGGCCTGTCGTTGAGAAAGAAGCCCCGCTGCGGATCGAAGCGGATGCTGCGGATGCCAAACGTCGCATCGCTCCGGTCGACATGACTGTGCTCTGCGTAGACATCCGCGACAGCCCTGTAGAGCTGCGGAGAGTCGACGGACCACGGCGAAGGGTTATTCAACACCGCCGTTGCACGAAATGTGTGGGATTCACGCGCACCGAGAGTGGCCGCTGGCGCGGTCAGATTCTTCCCGTCTGCGCCGTCCGGTCCGATGATGGTCCACGCCACGCGCACACCGCCGGCGGATTCGAGGGCGTCGTTTTTCACCGTCGTTTCGACAGCAACAATGGCGCGCGCGCCGTCGAGGGTCGACCGCACCACCGTGCCCCATGGGGGGATGTGCAGCGGATCGGTCTTGACCAGCCAGACATGGCGGTAGATTCCGGCCCCTTCATAGAACCAGCCTTCGCCCAGCGACGCGTCGACCCTCAGCGCGAGCTGGTTCTTACCGCCGTAGTCGAGAAAGTCGCTGACGTCGACCTGAAACGGGCAGTAACCGCTCTCGTTGCGCGCGACCACATATCCGTTCAGGAGCACGATCGCGTTGCGAAACACACCGTCGAATTCGAGCGAAAGTCTGCGACCGAGATCCTCCTGCGGCAGGTCGAATGACTTCCTGTACCAGCCGATGCTGGTTTCGGGAAAATCGCGCCCCACTGGCTTGAAACCGTGAGCGGCCCGCGGGTCGTCGCCGTCGCCGGGTGGATGTGTGCTGGCCACATAAGGTAGCTCAACGGCCCAATCATGCGGCAGGCTGATGGCCTGCCAATCGCTGTCGTCGAACTCGGGCCGTGCCGCCGTCGCGACGTTGGCACCCGCTTTCGCAAACGTGTTCAAGTTCTGGCCGAAGCCGAAGTCTTTAATCGGATCCCCAGCATGGCCGAAATGGAACTTCCAACCAAAGTCCAACAGCAACCGCTCGCGCAGACGATCGGAGGAGGACACCGCAGCGCTGAGCGGAGGGGTGGTGCCTGCGTCGATGGACGTTGCCGAGGCCGCGACGGCTGCGACGCTCCCTTTGAGGATTCCGCGTCTGGTAAGTCCGCTCATGATAGTTCGTGTCAACGCTTCCGCACTATTTATCATATATATATGACTTGACCATCCGCAACTCAGCATCACTGGCTGACGAGTCTCGTCGACTTAATTGTTTCTCGAGCGGAGTTCGCGTTGTTATGTCGACTCCTGGCGCAAAGCGGCCGCCGCATTCGGCAGAGCTATCAGCCCGCCTGCGGGTGCACAAAATCCCTTATCCGGTCACTGCTACAATCCTGGCACTCTTCTCTGGCTCGCAATATCTCGCCCACGCCTCCATCAGACGTCGCCGCGTGGCCAGCGCACGTCCTTGCCGGTAAGCACGCTCAGATTCATCGCCTACGATGTGACCAAGCGCAGCTTCGGATACTTCCCGCTGGAAATTCGTACACTCTCCTATCCAGTCTCGGAAGCTCGAGCGGAAGCCGTGAACCGTGCACTCGGTCTCGTCAAGGTCGTTGAGAAAATCCAGCATTGCATTGTTCGACAACCGCTTTCCTCGGCCGTCGCGCCGAAGCATAGGACTTGGGAAAATATACGCGTTCTCCACGTCCGGCCATAGCTCGCGGACGATCTGCATCGCGCGCTCGGACAGTGGGTCTCGAAGGATACGACCTGGTTTTGCCCTGTCCGCTGGTACGTTCCAAATGCGCTCTTGCAGATTGAACTCGCTCGTGATGGCGCCCATCGTCTCCGACGGGTGCACGGCGGTGAGGATTGCATATTCGACTGCCCGGGCCGAGATGGACTCCGAGTCGCACAACCTGTGAGCAGAGGCGGTTTCAGGCTTGGTGGGCAGATTGGCTTCAAGACGCCCAATATGTCTTCCGTCGAGATGCTGGAGACTGCCAGGGGGCGTCATGCGGCGGCATCGACGGTCAGCGTGGACTTCCATTCGGCCTGGTGGACCGAACTCATCCGCCGAGGCGAAAGGACTTCGATCAGCTTATCGGCCAGCGCCCCGAAAGTGTGCAGCCCCAGGGATGCTTGCTCCCGGCGACGTCTCTCGATGGGGTTCTCGCCCTCGCTGATCGTTTTCCGTGCCAGCCTGGCGGCCTCCCTCGCGTCAGCCAGCGAGACCGTAAGAGCCGACCCCAAACCCAGATTCCTGCGCATTCCATGCCCGCGAAAGATAAACGTCCATCGCCTCGCACCGGTGTTATCGAAACGCAGATGGAGACCCGCTCCTGCGGCGCTTCGGATGGCGGGCCATCCTGCGCCGCACAGCCTGCCGTGCAGGATGGAGGCAATTTCCTGTCCCGTTACAACCGGCGGGCTGGGAGGAAGCGGCTGTTGCAAAGCAAGGCGGCCGAAATCAGAGACACCAATACACCGACCGGGAATATCTCCGCGAATGTCATCGGGATGCGGTAGAACGGGTTGGCATAATTGGCCTTGAATTCGTTCATCTGTGCCACGACCGCCGCCAGTGCCGCGCCGCTGACACCTCTGGCCTTCTCTTCCGCGATCAATGTTTTGCTGTAGCCGGCCGCGAAATCGATGTGGGCGATGGCCTGCGCCGATTCCCAGGCAACGACGTAGAAAACCCCGGCTACGAAACTGATCCCGAGGCCCAAAGCCAAGGCCGGCCAGAACTTGATGACACCGCCAAGATCGGCGTCCCGGTGGCGCTTAATGCCTGCAAAGACGGCGCTGAGAGCAATGAGCATGATCGTGTAACCGATCACCATGCCATAGCGCAGCGGTGGGTGGCCGGCCGCGGTGACCGTCATAATGGATAGCGGAACGCCGACGACCAATCCTGAGATGGTCCCGTATATGAGAATTTTGCGGATCATGAACTGCTCCCCGTCAAGAAATGATCGCGCCACCTGCACAGCATCGCCGGTGAGGTGCAATCGCCCAAAGGAATGATTGGGACGAAATCACCCCGATTTCCCGCCAGATCATCGCAGAATTCCGAGCTCGCGCGCCTTGTTGATGGCATCGGTACGGCCCCTGGCGCCCAGCTTCTCGAACAGGCGCGCCACGTGGGTTTTGACGGTGTTGGGCGAGACGCTGAGGCGCGCGGCAATCTCCTTGTTGGAATGGCCGGCGGCAATTTGCTGCAGCACCGTCAGTTCGCGCGGGCTGATCCCCAACGCGGCCAAAGCCTTCGGATTGCCGTCGAACACCGCCGGTTCGGCGGACTTGCCGATGATTCGCGCACCAATGAAGATGCCCAGCGCGAGAAACGCCGCCGCGACAAGAAAGATATAGATGTCGCCGGAATGGGCGCGCGCGAGGCGCTGATAATCCAGCCACTGTAGGGCGAGCGTACCTGCCGCCAGGAGCGCGCCATACGCTGCTATCCGTTTCCACATCGGCCCCGACCTCGACGCGGCAAGCCTGTCACGAACCGCGCCTGCCTTGCCAGATGGATTTGATCCCCTGATTGCTACCCGGCTATAGCCGCGTCGACTGCTGCCAACCACCTGACAGCTGCAATGCAAGCAGCGCTGCGATTGCAGCGAAACAAAACAGATGGTCGCGATAAATCGATTGCGCCAGTTTCGTTTGCACCTCGATGGCGTCCTGCCCGCCGCCCAACCGTCTGGCGTTACGCACCGTACGCGCTGCTGCGAGGCCGATCGCGCTCAACGCGCAGCCGAGCGAAACCCAGTTGAGCCACGCAGGTTCGTCGCGCTGATAAATCTCTCCGGCGATGGCGCCGAGCGTGAGAAGCATCACAAGGCTGATGAGCCGGTTCATCGGCACGGCCCCAAACGTCACCCGGCGATAATAGGCGCAAATCGACGCCAGCCCGTCCCGAGGCATCTGATTTATTGTCCCTATTCGCGCCTGAACGTCAAACATCAGGTCGAACCACAATACCGCCAGAAGGAACCCGGCGCCGGCCGAAGCCAATGCGTTCACTTCGGTTTTCTCCCCTGATTCGGCCAAGTATTGCCATGCCGCCGGCGCTTTCGCACCGGTGCGGGCCTTGTTATTGTTGCTCTCCACCAGGGGGACAAAATGGCATGGTGTAGGGCAGGGCTGCGCGCGCTCGGCACTGTGTCTGCGTCATTGCTTGTTGTTCTTCATTCCGCGCAGGCCACCCCGCCGGCTGAAGCGTTCGGCCGTCTTCCCAGCATCGAACTGGCGAGGCTTTCGCCCGACGGCAAGCACCTGTCGATCGTCAAACCGGTCGACGGCAAGAACAAGTGTGTCTTCGTCGACCTCACCAAGCCGGACGAGCAACCCTATGTCGTCGGCATGGACGGTGGCCTCGCCAGCGGCGTTTTCTGGAAGACAAACGACAAGGCGATCTGCGTGTTTCATGCAACCCTGACATACAGGCACCTGAAAGCGGTCGACACGTGGAGTCGGGCCCTGAGCGTGACGCCGTCGACGCGGACGGCCGTTCTTCTCATGTGGGACGCGCCCTATTTTCGCGAGAATCTGGACGAAGGAACCATCATCGACATCGATGCCGGCGACCCGAACCATGTCCTCATGCAGGAGGTCGACCGCGAGGATCGGGATTTGCTGTTCGGGCTGTACCAGGTCTCGCTCGACACCGGACACGCGCAGGTGCTCTTGCACCAGACGAGGGACACGATTCAGTTCCTGACGGACGGCTACGGTCACCTCATCGGCCACATCGATCAGGACTCCGACCTCACCAACCACGTAATGGTGGGCAAGAGCGAAGTGTTCAGTTACCAGGTCCGGGGCTCGCCCGATTTCCAGATCGAAGGATTTACGCTCGGACAAAACCCTCAGATTGTCGCGAAACGTGCGTCAGCATACGGAACAACAGGACTCTATGCATGGTCCTCCGCCGGCTCAAGCTCCACCCTGTTCGAAAACCCGGCCTACGATATCGACGAAGTGTTGACCGACGAGCGCAACGGCCGTGTCATCGGCATCACCTATGTCGACGATGTGCAGCGGTCAGTCTATTTCGATCCGGACCTGCAGAAGGTCCAGACGACGCTCGAAAAGATCTATCCCGGTCAGACGGTGTCCATTTTGTCGAGAGACGATTCCGGCTCGACCTATGTGATCGGCACCCAGGGGCCGAAAAATCCGCCGGCGCTGCTGGTGTACACGGCAGCCGACCATCACGCAAAACTGATCGACGAGGCCTATGGATCGCTGCAGCCGTCGGATCTCGGGGACATGAAGCCTTATCCCTATAAGACGCGCGATGGGCTCGACATTCACGCCTATCTCACACTGCCGCCGGGCCACGAGCCGCACAATCTTCCAGCGGTCATCTTTCCGCACGGCGGGCCCGAAGAGCGGGATTCACTGGGATTCGACTGGTGGGCGCAGTTCATGGCATCTCGCGGATACGCCGTACTGCAGCCGAATTTTCGCGGATCGTCAGGCTACGGATGGAGTTTCGTGAAAGCGGGCGACGGGGAGTGGGCGGGAAAAGTCCAGAATGACGTGCAAGACGGCGTGAGAAAACTCGTTGCGGACGGCATAGCCGATCCGAGGCGAATCTGCATCGTCGGCGCTAGCTACGGAGGTTATATGGCGCTGGCCGGCGCAACGTTTTCTCCTGATCTCTATGCCTGCGCCGTCAGTTACGCCGGGGTCTCCGATGTGGAGCGAACACTCTACACGGGAACGGCTTTCGAATCCGAAACCAGTTCAATATGGAAGCGGCGCGTCGGTGCCGATGTCGACAGCCGCAAGCCAGAAGCGGTGTCGCCGGTCAATTTCGCGGCCAATGTGAAGATCCCCGTTCTTCTTATTCACAGCGATCGCGATACGACCGTGCCGATCGAGCAAAGCGAAATCGAAGAGCGCGCACTTAAGGACGCCGGCAAGCAGGTGGAATTCGTCAAACTGGAAGGCGACGACCACTATCTCGAATTCGGCCCGACACGTGTACAGATGCTCAAGGAGATCGAACGTTTTCTGGCCGCCCATATCGGTGCGGCGGCGGCAAAGCCGGCGCAATAGCGCGCCCGGCCTCACGGCTTCAGCGGCAGCCAGAACTCATATCCACCCGCGCCGGTCTGCGGATTGAATGCCGATCCGTACCGTTCGAAAAACGGCGCATCGGCGAGGGCATGGCCGGATTGCGGCAGCCACACATTCCACAGTGTGTTCCACGCCGTGCGGATCGAAGAGATGTGCTCCTTGATCTCGAACACAAGATAAAGTTGGGCGGCCAAACGCAGACGCGCGAGATCGGACGGTGTCCCGGAATAATCGCGAACCTCGACGCCCGTCATGTAGTCGACGTTTCCTTCGTCGTCGCCATTGTAGCAGACGCCATACGCGGCGTCGAAGATTTCGCCTGGAATGTGCCCGATATGCGGTGCGAAGCGCTGCCACTGTGCCGGAACGCCTGCGATGGTGACGTCGTTGTAGCGCTCGCTCAGGCCCGCGAGCAGCATCGCCTTGCCGTCGATCCGGTGCGGCTCTGGCAGTTTCAGCATTCCCGATTCGCTCATTTTCGCAGGCTCCATCAGCAGCAGATTTGAGACTGTCCCGTTCGCCCGGACCTGCTCAGGGGCGATACCGAATTCCTCGCGGAAGGCGCGCGTAAATGCCTCATGGGAAGCGTAACCCGCATCCAGTGCGACAGCGAGGATGTCGGGAGCGCCGGCCGCCAGCACGCGCGCCGCTTCCGTCAACCGCCTGGCGCGCACGTAGCGCATGACGGAACGGCCCGTCGCTGCTCCGAACGCACGAACCAGATGATGGCGCGACACACCGCTCACTTGCGCAACGTCGTCCAGCGCAATGCCTTCGGCGAAATGGCTTTCGATAAACCAGACGGCTTTTTCGATCGGCGTCATGATGCGGAATCCGTCGAGACTGCGCAGCTTTGCCCGACGTTCGGACGCGCCGCTTGATCGAAATTGATCCCGGACGGACTACGACGAATATTCCCGCGGCCGCAAGCATTCACACGTTGTGCAGGCGGGAGATTTCTTCTGCGGCCCTGGCACCGGATCGCAACGCGCCCTCGATGTATCCGGCCCACTCAACGGCCGTTTCCGAGCCGGCCCAATGAATACGGCCGCAGGGTTCGCGTAGAGCTCTGCCGAAGCGCGTCATGGTTCCCGGCGGCATGCTGCCGACATAACCGTGCGTGAAGGGCTCAAGCATCCAGTCATTGTCATCGTAGGCGGCGACATCGGCCGCCTTGGGGCCAAAGAAGCGGATGAGCGACGCAACCACTCTCTTCTTTCGCTCTTCCTTTCCGGCGGCACTCATCTCGATGGCATGGCGGCCTTCGATGAATGCCAGAAGCATCGGTGGTCCGTCTTCCTGGGCATCGTCCAGCACCAGTCCCACGACATCGTCGTCCGTTGCGACTTGTCCGGAGAACCCGTCCGCCCGCCAGAAAGCATCGTTATAGGTAACGATGACCTTGATTATGGCGCCCATCGGCATGCGCTGTTGCAGCCCGTCGCGACGCGCCGGCAGTGCCGGCACGAACTCGATACGGGCGGTTGCGGAGGGCGGTGCCGATACGATGACGCGGCGGGCGCGGAATTCGCCAACCGGCGTCACAACGCGTACGCCTTCGTCGAATCGTTCGATGGTTCGCACGGGCGCGTTCAGGACGACGCGCCGGCCGAGCGCTTCGGCCATGCGCTGTGCGATCTGCTGCATGCCGCCGGTAAACTTGGCATCGAGCGCGCCGCCTTTGACTTCCATCAGGTAGGAAAGACCGTGGCTCGAGCGTAGCGCGTCGAGAAACCACAGATAGGATACCTGTCTGGCCTCTGCGGCCCAGGCTCCGCGCGGCACGAGACGAGCGAACTCGCGTGCGGCCGGTGTGTGGACATGGCGCACGATCCACGATTCAAGCGTAATGCCGTCCCATTCCTTGGCGTGCGGCGCTGTCCATGGCGACCCGGCCGGGACCTCGTTCATTTCGCGGTCCCAACGCCTTTGGAGCCTGAGAAGCTCAAGAAGCGAGAGAGCCGGCATGCGCGGCACCGCGCCCGCAAAATGAGTGAGCTTGCCCAGCAGCTGCATGACCGTCTTGCCGGATTCGTATTGCGCACAAGTCTTGATTCCGAAACGCGCCGCCTCGGCCAGGAGATAATCGTGACCAGTGCCCACCCACTGCCCGCCGAAATCGACGGCGCGTCCCCCAACGTCCGCGCGCTTGACGCGGCCGCCGACACGGTCGTTGGCTTCGAGAAGGATGACCGAACGCCCGCTCGCCACAAGGTCGTTTGCCGCTTTGAGGCCTGCGAATCCGGCACCTACGACGATAACGTCAGCCTCGAGCGGGGCGGTCGCTTCCGGCGCGCTCATAACGCCGCCACTGCCTGAATTTCGATCAATATCTCGGGCATCAGCAGTGCCTTGACGCGCACTGCCGTCGAAGCCGCCGTGACTCCGGGCAAAATCTCGTTTCGCGCCGTGGTCACGTCGAACGCATCTTCCATGAAGCTGCGTGGAGGCGCGGTCTCGACGAGATACCAGGTCAGATGCACGATATTGTCGACGCGCCCGCCAGCGAGCTCAACGATGTCTCTGATGTTGCGGAATGCCTGAAGCGCCTGCGTTTTCATTCCGCCGCTGACGATCTCATGGTTTGCGTCGAGTCCGGTCTGACCCGCGATAGTGAGCGTGTCGCCGTGCCTCACCGCTTCGCACAAACCATATGGCTCGAGCAGGGGCGCCATTGCGGCCCGCGTTATGCGCTGAAAGACTCCCATCCTCAGTCTCCATGTTTCTTACTAGACTGTTTACTAGACTGAATAGTCGGTTTATCGTCAAATGGAGTCAACGCGGGATTTTCCTTGCCCTCTCTTCTTCGCAAGCGGCCTGCACGGCGAGCCGCGCCAAGGCGCGACGCACGGGTGCGACACATTCTCGGCGAAAGCCTCAAGTGCTTTTCAGAAAGCGGATTCGACCGCGTGACCTATGACGATCTGATTGCGCGCTCGAATGTCAGCCGCGGCAGCTTCTACTGGTACTTTCCCTCGAAGGAGGCGCTGTACGACGCCGTGCTCGACTATTGCGTGTCGGGCTATGTTGCGCGACTCGAAGCCCAATTCGGCAGAACTGATCCTGACCATCACATCGTCAAGCGTCTGCTCGCTGCGTGCCTCGCCGATTTTGACGCAAACCGCATGCAATATCGGCTCCTGCTGCGGCCGCCACCGTCGGCTGCAGCGATACGAAAGCTGGCGCAGTGGAATGACGATGTATCGCGGTTTATGCGCGACAAGCTCGAGCCATCGGTTGCGGTGGGGCGGCTGGATGACAAGACGGCCGAAGTAATTCCCGATGTGCTGTCCGCGCTGTTGGACGGGATCTGCGTACGTCTGGTACTCGACGACAAGGCCTCGGTGTCGCGCCTGGCCAGGAATATGGAAGTATTTCTCTGCCGCATCTTCGATCACACACCGCCAAGCTGATCCGTTCGCAGCGTCAGTGCCGGAAGCATCTCTCGGCTTCGGGCTACGCCATTCGGGAATTCTGGGGGCGGGAGTTGCGGACATACAGCCTGCGCATTCTGCGCGCAGTTGGTCTTCTGGCCATCGCCGCCGGCGCCGACGTGAATGCGATGTCAAATCAGGGTGCGACACCGTTGATCCTCGCGGCGCAAACGGCCAGTTGAATGCGGCGCGGATGCTGTTCGCGGCACATGCGCAGGTGAACGCAGGAAGCAGAGAGGGTGTCACGGCGTTTTTCATCGCCGCGCAGGATGATCGGCCCGAATTGATGCGAGCCCTGGTCGACGCCGGAGCCGACATCAACGCCGCCACTGCAGCCGGCAAAACGCCGCCGATGGCAGCCAGCGGCGGCGGTGCGGAATCGCCCGTTAATATCCTGATCGATGCTGGGGTGGACACCAACGCGCATACGCCGGATGGAACGACGGCGTTGATCCTGGCCGCCCAGGGAGGTCATTCGAACATCTGTTACAAGCTGATTCACGCGCGTGCGGAGGAAAATGCGCGTGCCGGCGCCCTCCACAGGGCGGCACTGATGTTCGCGGCGGAGGCCGGCAAAATCGACGCAGTCCGCACGTTGCTCGACAACGGCGCCGACGTGAACGCCAAGACAAACGAGACGCCGGGACGGACCGCTCTCGACCTCGCGAATGCAAACCAGCATGAAGACGTTTCGGCGACCCTCGTCGCGGCAGGAGCTCGCTCGGGGCTGGGTGCGCAGTAGACACTGGCGATCAGCGGCTCAATCGTTTTACCAGGTTGCTCAGCCTGTCGTAGTCGACCGGCTTGTGCAGCACGGTGCAGTTCGTGATGGCCTCGCCGGCGAGCTCTTGAATAGCGGTGTCCCCGGTCATGACCAGAGCCGGTAAATTCCTGCCGAGAGCGTCTCGCACCCTGGCGATGAGTTCTGTGCCGTCGTAGTTCGGCAGCCGGAAGTCGGAAACGACGATGCTGGGTCGCAGACCTGACGCGATGAGAGTTAGTGCTTCGTCGCCGGAGCCCGCGCCATGAGCTTCGATTTTGTCGATCTCCAGCATCAGGAGCATGGAGTCCCGCACGGCTGGGTCGTCGTCCACGAAGAGAACAACCGGGCGATGACTGCTACTGGCAAGGGGAGCGACCGATACCTCGGACGCGTCCTGTTCAGGGGCGCCCAGGGCTCCGGCGCGAAGCTCGATGGAGAACGTGGAACCTCGTCCGACTTCTGATTGAACACTGAGTGTATGGCCCAGAATGTCTGAAATGTGCTTTGCGATCGACAGCCCAAGGCCGAGCCCTTTGGCGCGGTCGCGTGCCGGATTGTCCAGCTGGACGAACTCGTCGAAGATATCGTCCAGCGAACGCGCCGGTATTCCGATGCCGCTGTCCCGAACCGAAATGCGAACGATGTCTCCTTCGGTTTCACAATTTATGGACACTTCGCCGAGGTCGGTGTACCGAATGGCGTTCGAGAAAAGATTGTCGATGACGCGTTCGAGCAGCGCCGGGTCGCTATGGGCCACGCAATCCGACTGGCCAACGACAAGCCGCAGTCCCTTCGCGTCCGCCTGCAGACGGTTGCTGGCAATGATGCGTGCGGCCAGTTCGTCAAGCCGGAAATCGCTCCAGTGCGGTACGATTGCCCCTCGTTCCAGCCGTGAGATGTCCAGCAGGACGTCGAGTATGCCCGCCATGGCATCGAGCGGCTGTCTTGCCTTGTCGCAGACGTCGCGGTGTTCACTCTTCTCAAGTACACGGCCTAGCGCCGAGAGATAGGTGCTCGCAGCCTGAAGCGGTTGTCGCAGATCGTGACTTGCAGCCGCCAGAAAGCGCGATTTCAGCGCAGTGGCGCGATCCGCTTCGTTTTTTGCCGTTTCGAGTTCCAGCGTGCGTTCGGCGACACGTTCTTCGAGTTTCTTGCGGCTGGTGAGAAGGTCCTGTTCGGCCAGTTTGCGCTGCGTGATGACTTCTGTGAGCATGATGATGCCGCCGATGTCTCCGGTGGGATTGCGCCACGGGCGCAATTCCCAACGCAACCATTCGGTCGTCCCGTCGGCACGAACGAAGGAATCCTCCGATGATTGCAGCGTCTCGCCCTGGAGACAGCGCCGGTGCATTTCTCTCCAGCGCTCCGGAATTTCGGGAAAAAGTTCGTAGTGGGAGCGGCCGACGATGTTTTGGGCGGTCAATCCGTAGTCTTCCTGCCATCGCCTGCTGACGATGATGTACCGCATCTGGCGGTCAACCATCGCAACCGCAGCGGGAACGTGTCGCACAAAGAACCGCAACTGTTTATCGAGAAGCTGGGCGCTTTGATCGCTGGAAGTCGCGCGCTGTTCCAGTTCGCGCGTGGCGGTACGCAGGGCATCTTCCTGGCGCTTGCGCTCGGAAATATTCCGGATCGCGAATATCATATGCCGGTCTTGCTCCGGTCCTGCGAGGCAGACGCTGACTTCTGCTGCGAATTCGCGGCCATCGCGATGAACCAGTATGAACTCGCGAATGAGCCCCAGATCTGGGTCTTTCGGGGTCGCCAAGTACTTTCGCAGGCGTTGGGCGCTCGCATCCCTGAACCGCTCGGGCGTCAGCGATCCGATCGACGTGCCAAGCAAGTCTGCGGGCGCGTATCCCAGCAGATGTTTGACGCGCCTGCTTGCGAACGTGATGCGACGGTGTGCGTCGACGATCAGTGTCGCATCCGGCATCTCGTCAAGGTAACGAAACAGCTGGTCACCCGAATGCGCCAATGCGTCGGCTCCTCTGCGCCCAATTCTTCAAGCGCTTCCTCGACAGGCTCACAAACAGTTAACAAGGTAAAGGGTTCGGGACGGCCGTTCATTGACGAAGCGCAATACTGGCTCCGTCTTCGCCCATGCGTGTCAGGGGCGTCGTGAGATCGTGTAGGACGACGCGAATAATCGTCGGCCGATTACGCCCGACCCAGAGCGAGATCGCTTACATAGGGATTGCATTTGCGCTCCCAGCCGAAGCTCGACATCTGTCCATGTCCGGGCACGAAGCGCATATCGTCGCCCAATGGCCAGAGCCGTTGCGTGATTGAATCCACGAGCTGCGCGTGGTTGCCGCGGGGTAGGTCGCTCCGCCCGACGGATCCTGCGAAAATCACGTCTCCCACGAATGCGACTTTCATCCCGGGATGAAAAAAAACCACATGGCCCGGCGTGTGACCGGGACAATGACGGACCCCGAACTCGACTTCGCCGATGCGCACGGTGTCTTCGTTCTTGAGCCAGCGGTCAGGCGTGCAGGGTTCGGCACCCTGAAATCCGTAGCGCGCGCCGTGCTCGGCCAGCGCGTCCAGCAGGAAACCATCATCGCGATGGGGGCCTTCGATGGGCGCGGCGAATTCGCGCGATAGTTTCGCAGCCCCTCCGGCATGATCGAGGTGACCATGCGTGAGCAGTATTTTTTCGATGCTCACTCCCTGTGACTGCGCGGCGGCGGTCAGACGCTCCGTCTCACCGCCGGGATCGACAAAGGCGCCTTTCATGGTGGTCGTGCACCAGATCAGCGAACAGTTCTGCTGGAACGGGGTGACCGGGATGATGGCGGCCTTCAGGGGCAGGTCGGGCATGGTGGGGGCCGGAAAAGCGTCGGGGACGTGAAGCCGCACACTGGCGCCGAACCCCGAGCGGTGTCACTACGCGCGCGCTGAAATTTTGTTGCACATCAATCGCTCCCAAGGCGGATGTGTCCCAGGCAACACGCCGTTAAGGCGTAAGTCAGTGAGTTCATTGAAACTGGACCCATGCCTGCTAACATGGAGCTTGGGGTGTCAGGATTCAGGATTTGGGATCGGCCGCGCGTACATCACGGTTAAGCTGGCTGCCCTCGGTCGGGGTAGTCGCGGCGTTGGCTGCCGTTTTGACCGCGATGGCGCCCGCCGGGGCCGCTGAGACTATAGCGCAGTTTGGGCTGCCAAATGTCGCCGGCGCGGGCCCGTTAACAGTGGGAACCTGGCCTTCCGACCCGCTGGCTCCCGTGTCGCAGGACCCGGACCTCCTGGTTGATCTCGGTGCAGGCCATGCCAGCGATCTGCCGCCTGCCGGTATTCTCGGCCTGCCGGTTTCGTCCTTGGGAACCAATCCGGCCGCCGGGTTTGAATCGGTCGCGCTCGCGCCGGAGTTTCACCTTCAGTTCGGCGAAGTCGAAGACAAGAGCGCACCATCGGGCCTTCCGCTCAATTCGAGCGTCGATCAGCTCCAGCTCAGTCCGATTGCCGGCGTGAATAACGGCCACATCGCCCTGGCCGGTGCGGACTGGAAGATTGCACCATGGATCGGGCTCGATGTTGCGGCAGCTCAGGGCGGCACGGCCTTCGACGTCGGAGGGCCACTTCGCTACAAGCTGCCGGACACATCGACGATGCTGGGCGTCTCGGCCTACGTAAATTTCGGCGACGGCTGGGTTACCAGCGTTGCGTTCGATGATGGCCGCACGCAGCTGGATTTAAGGCCGAATGCGCTCGTGCTCGCGGGCGACGAGAAAGACAGCCGCTCGATCGACATCGGCGTGTCCAAGAGCAATCTGCTCGGCCCCGACTCGTTTGACGTAAGCCTCACCCGCTCGACGCAACTCAACAACGCGCTCTTGCTGGGCCCGCAGATCTCTCTTGCATCCGCCACGCCCGAAACGGATGTCCAGCTCAATTACGAAACCACGTTCGACAGCAATATCACGCTGGAAGCCAATGCCGGCTATCAGACGAACGTCCTTGGACAGCCCGGCGCCAAGGCCTTCTCGGTACTTTCGCGGGCCAAAATCAATTTCTGAGCGTTCATAGCCGACCGCGGGCCCGGGATTTCACCGGCGTTGCGGTCCCGGCGCTGCTTCGTTAAAACCCGCGCCTCCGACGACATCCCGAGAGGCAACCCGATGGCCGGCCCCCAATACGTCTATGTGATGAAAGGTCTGTCCAAGACCTACCCGGGCGGCCGCCAGGTGCTCAAGGACATCTGGCTGAGTTTTCTGCCCGGCGCAAAGATCGGCATCATCGGCCTGAACGGCGCCGGCAAATCCACGCTGATGCGCATCATGGCCGGTCAGGACAAGGAATTCACCGGCGAAGCCTGGGCAGCGGACGGAGTCAAAGTCGGCATGCTCACGCAGGAACCCGAGCTCGATGCGTCCATGGACGTTCTCGGCAACGTCATGGCGAGCGTTGCCGAGAAGAAGGCGCTGCTCGACCGCTATAACGAAATCGCGGCCAATTATTCCGACGAAACCGCCGACGAAATGTCGTCGCTGCAGGACAAGATCGAAGCGCAGGGATTGTGGGATCTCGATTCCCAGATCGAACAGGCGATGGATGCCCTGCGCTGCCCCGAGCCCGATGCCGAGGTGTCGAAGCTCTCCGGCGGCGAGCGCCGCCGCGTGGCGCTGTGCAAGCTTCTTCTCGAGCAGCCGGATCTGCTGCTGCTCGACGAGCCCACCAACCATCTCGACGCCGAGTCCGTGGCGTGGCTCGAGCACACGCTGCGCGAATACAAGGGCACGATCGTGCTCGTCACCCATGACCGCTACTTCCTCGACAATGTGACGGGCTGGATTCTCGAACTCGATCGCGGCAAGGGCATTCCGCACGAAGGCAATTACACCTCGTTCGTCGACATGCAGGACAAGCGCCTGCTGCAGGAAGGCGCCAGCGAAGAAGCACGCGAGCGCACGCTGGCGCGCGAACGCGAATGGATTCAGCAAAGTCCGCGTGCGCGTCAGGCGAAATCCAAGGCGCGCATCAAGGCCTATGAAGAGATGCTGCGAACGTCGCAGGAAAACCGTACTGGTCCTGCGCAGATCATCATTCCGTCGGGCCCGCGTCTGGGCAACATCGTCGTGGAAGCGAAAGATGTCGAAAAGGCCTATGGCGACAGGCTGTTGTTCGACAACCTCAACTTCACGCTCCCGCCCGGCGGCATCGTCGGCGTGATCGGACCCAACGGCGCGGGCAAGACGACTTTGTTCCGTATTCTCACAGGTCAGGAAAAGCCGGATGGCGGCACGCTGCGCATCGGCGATTCCGTGCAGATGACCTATGTCGATCAGTCCCGCGATACGCTCGATCCCAACAAGAACGTCTGGGAGGAAATCTCCGGCGGGCTCGACATACTCGAACTCGGCAAGCGCACCATGCAGAGCCGGGCCTATGTGGGCGCATTCAACTTCAAGGGCGGCGACCAGCAGAAAAAGGTGGGCACGCTGTCGGGCGGCGAGCGCAATCGCGTGCATCTGGCAAAGATGCTGAAATCGGGCGCCAATTTCCTGCTGCTCGACGAACCGACCAACGATCTCGACGTCGATACGTTGCGCGCGCTGGAAGCGGCGCTGGAAGATTTCGCCGGCTGCGCCATGATCATCAGCCACGATCGCTGGTTTCTTGACCGCATCGCGACGCACATGCTCGCCTTCGAAGGCGACAGCCATGTGGAATGGTTCGAAGGCAACTACCAGGATTACGAGGCCGACCGTAAGCGCCGCCTCGGCATCGATGCGGAAACGCCGCACCGCATCAAGTACAAGCGCTTTGCAAGGGCCTGAAGCGCGCGGAACAGGGGTGATAACAGAGGCAAAATACAGCGGAAAAATAAATGTGCCGCTGTTTGTACGCCAAGCCTTTGATAGCGCTCGAATTCCTCCGCGAGTCCTTGTCCGGTAACAGCGGAATAACAGCGGCGCAAAACAGCGAGTCTCGCGTATCCCGTTGAAGGGAGACGATTTTTCGTCGGCACGGATTTTGACGATGCAAGCGTGAGCGCACGCGAAGAAGAAACGATAACGTCAACCGTTTGTTCCTGGGCGCGCAGCGTCACACGCGCGAACGCATTGCTTTCAATGAGCGGATTCACAATGACAAAGAGCGCGATGCATCATAGCGCAGCGCACGCGTTCGTCAAAACGCAGGCACGCGTCGTTGCGTGCTCACGCAATCGCGCGAGCAGGGAAAATCTCCCTCAGCGCCACACTTCGTCAGTGATCCGTTTGCATCGATGTGACTTTTTCCCGTCTCGTTGATCGACAACGAAAGGGGGAACCGCGACCTGCCTTCGCAAAAGGCTTCGGCGGGTGTGCACGTTAGTCCTCCGAAGCTGAGCAGCGAATGAGGAAGCGGTGGAGCGCCCTCGCTCCTCTTGCATGCCGCCAATCGGTATGTTAGACACTGAACCACATGGTTCAGTATACACCGACCCGCTTCGATGCCTCGTTCGCCGCGCTCTCCGACGCCACACGGCGCGGCGTTCTGGAGCAGCTCGGGCGTGCAGATGCGTCGATCACGGAGTTGGCCGATAAGTTCCACATGACCCTGACGGGCATGAAGAAACATGTCGGCGTCCTGGAGCAGGCGGGGCTCGTCGCCACGGAGAAGATCGGGCGCGTGCGGACCTGCAGGCTGGGCTCGCGCCGGCTGGAAGATGAGGCGGCGTGGATCGAGAGGTACCGCCGGCTCTGGGAGGCGCGCTTCGACGCGCTGGACAATGTTCTCGAGGAACTGAAACGCAAGGAGAAAGTCGATGGACGCAGAAAGAGAAAGTGAGACCGCCATGAAGAACCGCACGACGGTGGAACGGACGTCGGACCGCGAGCTGGTCGTAACCCGAACCTTCAACGGCCCGGTGCGCCTTGTGTTCGAAGCGTGGACGAAGCCGGAGCTGATCAAGCGGTGGTGGATGCCGAAATCGATTGGCGTGCCCTTCCTGTCCTGCGAGGCCGATGTTCGGACCGGAGGCACCTACCGTTTTGTGTTCGCCAATCCTGCGTCGGGCGAGCCTATGGCGTTCTTCGGCAAGTACATCGAGGTCATACCGAACGCCTGCCTCGTCTGGACGAATGACGAAGATGGTGGAGGCGGGGCGGTCACCACGGTGACCTTCGAAGAACGCGGCGCCGAGACCTTGGTCGTCATGCGCGACCTTCATCCCTCGAAGGAAGCGCTCGACGCCACCATCGCCTCCGGGGCTACAAGTGGATTCGACGAGTCGCACGAGCAATTGGACGCGCTTCTCGCTACCCTGGGCACGAGCGGGTGACGGTCATGACGAACCCCGAAACGCAGCTCGCGAGCTACTTCGCGAAATACGAGCCGGCGATGGCCAAACTCGGAAAGGCCTTGCGCGCGAAGCTGCGGGCCCGGCTGCCCGGCCTTTTCGAGATCGTGTACATGTACGAGAACCAGAAAGCGCTGGTGTTGTCATATTCACCGACCGAGCGCGGTTACGAGGGGGTGTGCTCGATCTCGGTGTACCCGCATCTGGTGAAGCTGGGGTTCGGCAGGGGCGCGGAACTGTCGAAGTCGGACTCGAACAAGCTGCTGCAGGGTCAGGGCAAGACGGCGCGTTACGTCGAGCTGAACTCGGTTGCCGAGTTCGACCGCGCGGAGATCGAAGCGCTGATCGCGAACGCGGTGAAGCTCGCGAAGCTCAATCTCGATCCGAACGCGAAAGGCGCGATGATCGTCAAAGCCGAGGAACAGAAGCAGCGCGCGCGCCGCGCGGCCGCGCGACCAGCACGGCGTGCGAACGTGCGCCAGTGAATCTCCGGACGTGATGCGCAAAACCGAGGCTCGTGTTGCGGGAGAGCGCCTTGCGTATGGTTCGTTTGCAGCGATGTGAATCTTTCCTCTCCCGCGCAAAGCGTGGGGGAGCGGGACCGCGATAGCGGTGGAGGGGGAAGTCGCGCGCCCGATATTCGGGATTGCCCCTCCGTCTCGCGCGGACTGATGTCCGCGCGATCCACTTCCCGCCATTCGCTGATGCGAACGAGGGGGGAAAGAAAAGTATCAGAACCGGTAGGATTGGTAACGGGTCGGTATGGATGAGTAGCCGTTCACGCGATGGAAAGTGACCTGTGTTTCGGACCAACGCGGCTCGCTCATCGCGTCCCAACATGAATGCGACGGCGCGCATCCGTTTGAGCTGCAACTTGCCGCGCGATGTCTTCCCTAATGCGTCGGGGTATTTGGGCCGCCGCTGTGCAGGCGCTGCGTCAGCGCATTGAGGTGTGAGATCAGCGCCGGCACGCTGTCGTGATTTTCCTGCAGAAAGGCGGTGAATTGATCGCGCTCTTCCAGCGCAAGCCACACGCCCGCGATGCTGGCGTCGATGACGACATAACGGCCGGTTTCGTTCTCGACGCGAAAGTCGACTTCAATGGGTTCGCCCTGGTTGTTTGCCTTGCCGGACGGATCGACGAGGATGGTTGTCACGATGTCATCGCCTGGCGCGTGCTCGGTCGAGCCCGTCACGCGCAAACTCTGTCCCGCATAGGCGCTGAGGCGGGACTCGTAGACTGCGACGGCGTAATCACGGAAAGCGGTGGCGAACTGGTCCTGTTCCTGCGGCGTCGCGGTGCGGCGGGCTAAGCCAAGCGTGAACATCGCGATGCGGCGGATATCGGTCAGCGACGTCAGAAAATCCCGGAACTGGGCGCGCTTCTGCGCTTCGCTGATGCTGTGGTTATTGAGGATGGTCAGGCCCCGTTGGACATTGGCTCTGACGAAATTTTCGGAGCCGGCCTCTGCCCACGACGGCGTGCTTGTTGCGGCGATTGCGAGCAGGGCAAAGCCCACTATTGCAATCAATCGGGCGAGGCCAACGCCATGAAAAAATCTGGTCATCATATCCGGGGTCTTCCTGCGATCCAAAGTTGCCTGATGCTGTTAACGCTTGATGGCAAGTTCGTGGCACTCGCCCGAAATCCCGAGACGTCCCCCGACGACTCCTGCTCGCGTTCCCCCTATATGTGTCGTCGGATGGCCTCCGTCCAGCGTGCGTGGCAGGCGCGGCCTGACACCGCCGCCCATTTCCGCCAGTTTTGCAATTAATTCTTGCCGATTGCATATGCATATAAAGATATGCTTATATGATTCGTCTTGGAGACGGCAATGGAACACCTTTTGTCCATGTTACGGGCCGCGGCAGATCCGACGCGGCTGCGGCTGATTTTGCTCCTGCGGGAAGCCGAACTGACGGTCACCGAACTCACTCAGATTCTCGGACAGAGCCAGCCGCGCGTGTCGCGCCACCTGAAACTGCTGTGCGAGGCGGGGCTGCTGCAGCGCTACAAAGAGGGGAGTTGGGTTTTTTACCGCTCGGCGGATCGTGGCGAGCGGACTCAGTTCGCCGATGCGTTGGCGGCGCTGGCGCAGGCCGGCGGAGAGGACTTCGAGTCCGACAGGCGACGCCTGGCGGATGTCCGCACAGCGCGCGCCGCCGCGGCTCAGGCTTTTTTCCGCGCCAATGCCTCGGAGTGGGAAAGACTGCGCTCGCTGCATGCGCCGGAACGCGAAGTGGAAGCTGCGGTGCTCGAGGCCGTCGGCGATCGGCCGGTCGAGTCGTTGCTCGATGCCGGTACCGGAACCGGGCGGATGCTCGAACTCGTCGGGCCCATCATCAAGCGCGGCGTGGGAGTTGACGTCAGTCCCGAAATGCTCGCCATAGCGCGCGACAGGCTGGAGCGCGCGCGCTTGCATCATTGCCAGGTGCGACTGGCGGACGCCTATCGTCTGCCGTTCCCTGCGGCGAACGAAGTATCGGGATTCGACATCGTTCTGTTTCATCAGGTGCTGCACTATCTCGACGATCCGCAGGCCGCCATCGTCGAAGCGGCGCGCGTACTCAAGCCCGACGGCCGGGTTCTGATCGTCGACTTCGCGCCGCACGAGCTTGAGTTTTGCCGTACCGAACTGGCGCATCGCAGACTTGGGTTTCCCGATTTCGAGGTTCAGGCGTGGTGTGAGGCCGCCGGTCTTTCGGTCGCGGCCTCGGACTCCATTGCGCCCGAAGGCGCTCGGTCGCAGATGCTGACCGTGAAAGTGTGGACGGCCGCATCGAGGCCGGCGCGCAGCACAAAGAGAGTTGCGGCATGAGTTTGCGGGATCTCGTTGCGACGAATGTGCCGATCGCGGTCTCGTTCGAGTTTTCTCCGCCGAAGACGGCGGAAGCCGAAGAGAATCTATGGCGCTGCATCAAGCGCCTTGAACCGCTGTGTCCCGCGTTTGTGTCCGTGACCTATGGCGCCGGTGGATCGACACGGGAACGAACCCACGCCACCGTCAGGCGCATCGTGCAGGAGACAGCGATAAAACCCGCGGCCCATCTGACTTGCGTCGGCTCACACAAGAACGAGATTGCGGATATTGTCAGTGGTTACTGGGACGCGGGCGTTCGCCACATCGTGGCGTTGCGCGGCGACATGCCGGACATGACCGGTGCATACCATTCCCATCCGCAGGGATATGAATCCACGCCCGCCCTGATCGAAGCCGTCCGCAAGATCGCACCTTTCGAGGTCAGTGTCTCGGCCTATCCCGAACGGCATCCGGACTCGCCATCGTTGCGCCACGACATCGAGCTCCTCAAGCGCAAGATCGATGCGGGCGCCAGCCGCGCGCTGACGCAGTTTGGTTTCGACAACGATGTCACGGCACGGTTTCGCGACGCCGCGGTGGACGAGGGGATCCATGTTCCGATTGTTCCCGGGCTCATACCGACCACGAACATTAAGGGCATATCGCGCATGGCGGCGCGGTCTGGAGCCTCGATCCCCGACTGGCTGAGCGCGCTGTACGACGGACTCGATGAAGATGCGGATACGCGCAAGATACTCGCCGCCGCGATCCTTGCCGAACAGGTGCAGGAGCTGCGCCGGCGCGGCTTCGAGGCTTTTCACTTTTATACCCTCAACCAGGCGGATCTGACCTACGCCGCCTGCCGGATGCTGGGATTGCGGCCGGCACCCTCCGTCGAGAAAGCAGCCATTCGATGAGTTTCGACCGTTCCGCCCGCATTGCCTGGCTGAAGGAGGAAGCAAAGCGGCGTATCCTGCTGCTCGACGGTTCCTGGGGCGTTTTGATCCAGGGGTATGGACTTTCGGAACAGGATTTTCGTGGCGACCGCTTCGCCGGTCACGGCCAGGACCTCAAGGGCAACAACGATCTTCTGACGCTCACGCGGCCCGATATCGTGCGCGAAATTTCGCACGGCTATCTCGATGCGGGTGCCGATATCATCGAGACGAACACATTCAATTCGAGCGCGGTTTCGCAGGCAGATTACGCGTTGGCGACGCTTGTCCCGGAGCTCAACGAGCAGGCGGCGCGGATCGCGCGGGCAGCATGCGATGCTGCGTCGACTTCTTCGCGGCCGCGGCTGGTGGCCGGAGTTCTCGGCCCTACGAACCGCACCGCATCGCTGTCGCCGGACGTGAACGACGCGGCCATGCGCAATATCACCTTCGACGAGCTGCGGGTGACATATCGCGATTCGACGTTGGCGCTGATGCGCGGCGGCGCCGACCTCATCATGGTCGAAACCGTCTTCGATACGCTGAACGCGAAAGCCGCGATCTACGCCATCGAAGAAGCCTTCGACGAATGCGGCGAGCGCCTGCCGATATGGGTGTCGGGCACGATCACGGATTTGTCGGGACGAACGCTGACCGGACAGACGGCCGAAGCGTTCTGGAATTCCGTGCGCCATGCAATGCCGTTCGCCGTGGGCCTGAATTGCGCGCTCGGCGCCAACGAGCTGCGCGCCTATGTCGACGAACTCAATCACGCGGCCGACACGCTCGTCAGCGCCCATCCCAACGCGGGATTGCCCAATGCGTTCGGCGGTTACGACGACGGCCCGGACTCGATGGCCGCGACGATGGGCGAATTTGCGCGCTCCGGCCTCGTCAACATCGTCGGCGGTTGTTGCGGCACGACGCCGGATCACATCCGGGCCTTTGCCGAAGCCATCAAGGGCGTGAAACCGCGTACGATTCCGGAGAAACCGCGCTATCTCCGGCTGTCGGGGCTCGAGCCGTTCACGCTCACGCCAGACACGAATTTCGTGAATATCGGCGAACGCACCAACATCACCGGCTCGGCCAAATTCCGCAAGTTGATTGCGGCGGACGACTACGATGCGGCACTCGATGTGGCGCGCAGCCAGGTCGAAGCCGGCGCGCAGATCATCGACGTCAACATGGACGAGGGACTCATCGATTCCGAGGCGGCGATGCATCGGTTCCTGAGTCTGATTGCGGCCGAGCCCGAGATCGCGCGCGTGCCCGTGATGATCGACTCCTCGAAATGGAGCGTCATCGAAGCGGGGCTGAAGGTCGTCCAGGGCAAGTCGATCGTCAATTCGATCAGCCTGAAGGAGGGCGAGGAACCATTCGTGGCGCATGCGAGGAACATTCTTCGCTACGGTGCGGCCGTCGTCGTGATGGCGTTCGATGAGAAAGGGCAGGCGGAAACGGCAGACCGCAAATTCGCCATCTGCAAGCGCGCCTACGATATTCTCGTGAACAAGGTGGGTTTTCCGCCGGAAGACATCATCTTCGATCCCAACATTTTCGCCGTGGCGACGGGCATCGAGGAACACAACGACTACGCCCGCGCCTTCATCGATGCGGCACATCGCATCCGCGAGGAATTGCCATACACCCATGTCTCGGGCGGCGTGTCCAACATCTCCTTTTCGTTCCGCGGTAACGAGAAGGTCCGCGAGGCGATGCATTCAGCGTTCCTCTATCGCGCCATCAAGGCCGGGATGGACATGGGCATCGTCAATGCCGGACAGCTCGTCGTGTACGAAGATATTCCCATAGAACTTCGCGACGGGATCGAGGATGTGCTGTTCAACCGGCGCTCCGACGCGACGGAGCGCCTGCTCGATCTCGCCCAGCGATTCAAGAACGACGGCTCAAATGCGCGCGAGGAAACCACGCTTGCCTGGCGTGAGACGTCCGCCGAAGAGCGGATCAAATACGCATTGGTTCACGGCATCGCCGATTTCGTCGTCGATGACGTCGAGGAGATGCGGCTCACCGCCATACGCCCGCTCGACGTGATCGAGGGGCCGCTGATGGCGGGCATGAATGTCGTCGGCGATCTATTCGGCGCCGGCAAGATGTTCCTGCCGCAGGTGGTCAAGTCCGCGCGTGTGATGAAGAAGGCCGTCGCCCACCTCATCCCGTTCATGGAGCTGGAGCATTCGTCGCTGCGCGAGCCCACGGGCCGCATCGTCATGGCGACGGTGAAGGGCGACGTGCACGATATCGGCAAGAACATCGTGGGCGTGGTCCTGCAGTGTAACGGCTACGAGGTCATCGATCTGGGCGTCATGACCCCGGCGCAGAAGATCCTGGATACGGCGCGCGAAAAAGGCGCGAACTTGATCGGACTTTCCGGTCTCATCACGCCGTCGCTCGACGAGATGTGTCATGTGGCGGCAGAAATGGAGCGGCAGGGATTCGATATTCCGCTGCTCATCGGCGGCGCCACGACCAGCCGCGTGCATACGGCCGTGAAGATCAATCCCAACTACCGGCGCGGACAGGCGGTTTACGTAACGGATGCTTCGCGCGCGGTCGGTATTGCCGCGAGCCTGATCGGGCGAAATACGGGCAAGGATTTCTCGTCGAACCTACGGCGCGAGTATGAGGAAATCGCCGAGCGCCGCGCCGCACAACGCGCGCCTGGACGGAGGCTGTCGATTTCGGCGGCGCGCGCCAACGCGCCGAAGTTCGACTGGCCATCATATGCTCCACCGAAGCCGCGCTTTCTGGGCCTGCGCGATTTTCACGCCTACGATCTCGGCGAACTCGTGCCCTATATCGACTGGACGCCGTTCTTTCAGACATGGGAACTCACCGGCCGCTACCCGTTGATTTTTGACGATCCCAAGGTGGGTGAAGCCGCCCGCAACCTGTTCGCCGATGCACAGGCGATGCTCAAGATGATCGTGGACGAGCGGTGGCTTAACGCGCGCGCCGTCATCGGCTTCTGGCCTGCCGCATCGGAAGGCGACGACATTGTTCTCTTCGAAGACGAATTCCACCGCGCGCCTTACGTCACGCTGCATACGCTGCGTCAGCAGATGGCGCGGGAGTCCAACAAGCCGAACCTGGCGCTGTCCGATTTCATCGCGCCGCGCGCGTCCGGCGTTGCCGATTATATCGGCGGCTTTGCGGTGAGCGCCGGCCACGGCGAAGAGCAGCACATCAAGCGCTTCGAGCGCGACAAGGACGATTACAGCGCGATCCTCTTGCGCGCGCTGGCGGATCGCCTGGCGGAAGCGTTCGCGGAACGGATGCATCAGCGCGTGCGTGCCGAGTTCTGGGGCTATGCGCCGGATGAATCTCTGTCGAACGAAGAGCTGATCGCCGCGAAATACCGCGGCATCAGGCCCGCGCCGGGATATCCCGCGCAGCCCGATCACACCGAGAAGGGAACGCTGTTCAGCCTGCTCGACGCCGATGCACGCGCCGGCATGGCGCTGACGGAAAGCTACGCCATGTGGCCCGGGTCGTCGGTCTGCGGCATCTATTTCTCGCATCCCGAGTCGCGCTATTTCGGCATCGGCAAGATCGAGCGCGACCAGGTGGAAGATTACGCACGCCGCAAACACTGGAGCCTGGCGGAAGCCGAACGCTGGCTCGCACCGCTGCTGAATTACGATCCTAAGGCACCTGCTGTAGCGGCGTGATCAGCAACAGGGCGAGGAAGCGTGGCGGCACTTGACATGCAACCAAAAGGTTGCATATTAGCGGCGATGAGCATGGATGCGGTCTTCAAGGCGCTGTCGGACAAAACGCGGCGCCGGCTGCTCGACAGTCTCCGTGCGCGGAACGGCCAGACATTGGGCGAGCTATGCGCTCGCGCCGATATGACGAGGCAGGCGGTGACCAAGCATCTTGCGGTTCTCGAAATGGCCAATCTCGTCGCCACGGAAAAGCGCGGCCGCGAAAAGCTGCACTATCTCAATCCCGTTCCCATTCACGACATCGCCGACCGGTGGATCGGCAAATTCGAGCGCGGGCATCTGGATGCGCTCTCGGACCTCAAGAAGAATCTCGAAAGGGAAGACCGATGACGAGCAAGTTCATGTACGTAACCTACATCCGCACCACGCCGGAGAAGCTCTGGCACGCGCTCACGACGCCGGACTTCACGCGGAAATTCTGGTTCGGCATGCATCAGGAGTGCGACTGGAAGCAGGGCTCATCCTGGATGCTCATCTTCGCGGACGGCAAGATGGCAGATGCCGGCGAGGTCCTGGAGGTCGATCCGCCCCGGCGCCTGGTGCTCAGGTGGCACAATGAATTCAGGCCCGAACTGAAGGACGAGGGCGATACGCGGTGCACGTTTTCGATCGAGCCGGACGGCGATGTCGTGAAGCTCACGATCTCGCATGAGGCTGAACGGGCGCCGAGGACCATTGATGCGGTTTCGGGCGGCTGGCCAAAGGTTCTCTCCAGTCTCAAGAGTCTGCTCGAAACGGGCGAAGGCCTGCCGCGCAGCGTCTCCCCGCCGAAAGGATGAAGATCATGAGCCAGAGCAAGTTTGTCTACGTGACCTTCATCCGCACGACTCCGGAGAAGTTGTTCGATGCGCTGAGGCTGCCTGAATTCACCCGCGCCTACTGGAGCGAGACCTGGCAGGACTGTGACTGGAAGAAAGGCGCGCCGTGGAAGCTGATGATTCCGGATGGCCGTCTTGGCGACAGCGGCGAAGTCCTGGAGTTCGATCCGCCACGCCGCTTTGCCGTGTCGTGGCGCAACGAATTCAAAGAGGACGTGAAAGAGGAGGGCTATTCGCGCGCGACCTTCGAACTCGAACCAGTGGGCGACGCGGTCAAGCTGACGGTCACGCACGAGATCGAGCGCGAAAATTCGAAGCTGGTCGAAGCCGTCTCCGGTGGCTGGCCGCCGCTTCTGTCGAGTTTGAAGAGCCTGCTTGAGACCGGAGTGCCGCTCGCGTTCACGACGAAGTGGCCGAAGGGAATGTGAGATGGGCGAACAACCGCAAGACGCGACGATCCGGCCGTTTCTGATGTTTGAAGGCAAGGCCGAGGAAGCGCTGAACTATTATCTGTCCGTCTTTCCGGATGGCAAGCTGCTTGAAAGCACGCGTTACGGTCCCGGACAAGTCGGGAAAGAGGGATCGGTCGCGACAGCGGTATTCGTCGTCGCCGGTCAGACGATCATGTGTTCGGACAGCCCCGTGAAGCATGCCTTTGGCTTCACGCCCGCCTTTTCCCTTTTTGTCGATTGCCAATCCGAGGCGGTTTTTGATCGGGTGTGGTCCGCGCTTTCTCAGGAATGCTCCGTATTTATGCCGCCGGGCGACTACGGGTTCAGCCGGTGGTTCGGGTGGCTGAGCGACCGTTACGGCGTCTCCTGGCAAATAAGTCTGAGAACATCTCCCCGCAGCGAGCGGTAACTGTGCGATCGCGGTCACTGTCCGGCGCGTCGATCAGGACGACGGCTCCTCGGCCACTCCACGTCCGCCGCTGCCCGGCGTTGCCATCAAGATCTGGTCGCGTGCCACGACGATCTCGTCGCGACCCCTGAGCGCGATGGATTCGCCGTTCGCGCAGTGTCGCGCGCTATTTGCAGTTGTTCTTCTTCAGTTCCACGCGCCGGTTCTTGAAGCGGTTTTCGTCCGTCGTATTGGGCACGAGTGGCTTCGTGTCGCCGTAGCCTTGTGTCGTCAATCGCGTGGCCGCCACGCCATGCACGACAAGCCACGCCTTCACGGCCGCTGCTCGTTGTCCGGACAGCTTGAGATTATAAGGCTCGCTGCCGATATTGTCGGTGTGACCGCCAATCTCGCCAGCATAGCTGGAGTCGGCCGTGAACAGCGACAGCACCTGGGTCAGCACCGGTTCGGACTCGGGCCGCAGCGTCGCCTTGTTGAAGTCGAAGTTGACGCCGTAGATTTCGAGTTTGCAGGTTTTGGGCGGCGGGCCGCCGATCTGCACCGTCGTCAGCTCGTAAGCGGCCACGGACTGATCGTTGCCACCCGATACGGAGTACATTTCCCAGAACTCGCCCCGTGGCGTTTTCTGCGTAAACACCACTCTGCTGTAGCCCGCCGGATCGGATGCTTCAGTGCCGCCCAGCGATTTCATCGCCGTTCGGTAGTTTCGCCCCGCAAAAGGCTGTGTCGGGGTGAGAGTGTTGCTGACCGGTACGTAGTCGGTGACGAGGATTCGTCCCGCCAGCGTCTTCTTTCCGGCGGGCAGATCGATGTCGACGGAGTCGAAGTCGCGGTAGCTGCAGGTCGATATCTTGAACGCCGCGAACTGTTTCACCACCCACGGGGGATTGGGACAGGCATTGCCGGGGGATGATAGTCCGCCGGGCATCGGCTGTGCCTGCACCTCCTGGGGAAACGGCTCGAGCTGCCAGGTGGTGACGGAATAGGAGCCGGTGTAGCCGCTGTTACCGTTGCCGTGTTCATAGATGATCCAGAACTCGCCCTGTGGCGTCGTCTCGGTCAGAACCGCCGTGTCTTCGTTGTTCGGATCGGACATCAGCTTTGCGCCGGCGGACTGAAGGGCCTGCACGTAGTTCTTTTTTGCCGCCAGGGCCGTTGGCGCTTTTTTCTCGTCCGTCAGGGCATAGGTAACGGTGATCCGTTTTCCTTCCAGCGTTTTCTGTCCACCGGGCAGGCCGATCTGGACGCTGTCCCAAGTCTTGGCCTCGCAGCCATCGAGCTTGAAATACGAGAATTGTTTGACGAGCCACGCCGGATCCTTGCACGGACCGCCGGACGTATCCAGGGCGGCCTTCACCGGCTGGGCCTGCACTTCCTGGTTGAACGGCACAAGCTGCCATGTCGTGACGGTGTAGGATCCCGTGTAGTCCGAATTGCCGTTGCCGTGTACGTACACGTACCAGAACTCGCCCACCGGCGTTCTCTGAGTCAGGATCGCTCTGTCGACGTTGTTCGGATCGGACACCAGCTTCGCGCCGATCGATTGCAGCGCAAGAACAGCATTCTTCTGTGCAACGAGCGCCGTTGGCGCCTTCTTTTCGTCGGTCAGGTCGTAGTTGACGGTCAGGCGCTTGCCTTCAATCGTTTTCGATCCCGCCGGCAGATCGAACTCAATGGTGTCCCACGCCTTCACTTCGCAGGAGTCACGCTTGAAGTAGCTGTACTGCTTGACCATCCAGGGAGGGTCTTTGCAGACGCTTCCCGAGACATCGAGCGGCGCGCCCATGGCCTGCGCGCGAATTTCCTGATTGAGCGGCTCGACCCGGAATGTGGTCAAACGGTACGTCGTCATCGTCTGGTCGTTGCCGCCGAGCGGCTCGTAGATGTACCAGAATTCGCCTTGCGCATTCTTGAGCGACAACGCCACCGCTCCCGGCTGGGCCGGATCGGACATCAGCTTCGCGCCGGCCTTCTGCGCGAGTTGGATGTAACGTGCGCGTTGCGCCGCGGTCGACGTGCCCTTGGTCTGATCGCCGAGCTGGTATTCGACGACGCTGCTGTGGCCGGCCAGCGTCTTCGTGCCTTTGCCGACCGGCACATTCTGCTGAGTCCAGACGGTTTCGGCGCAGTTTATGATCGCATATGCGGGAAAGCGCGTTGCGCCCCAACCCGGATCCTTGCACCCGGGTGCATCCGCCGCCCTCGCCGAGCTTGCTCCCGCAAGTCCCAGAACCGCCATCGTTGCGGCCGCAATTAGCCGCATCACGTGCTGCAACGACATCGATTTTCCCCCGCGCGAATCGCCACGTCCAACCCGGGGTCGATTCAGTGTCTCCGGGGCGAATTCATAGCCGCGTTCCAGGTAGGCCGCAAAGTGCTGCCTGGCTCAGGATGGTTCCGGGGTGCCGAACCTTTGCGTGGGGGCGCCGAATCCTCCGCCGCCGGGCGTGGCGATCAGAATCTGGTCGCCGCGCTCCAGCACGATCTCGTCGCGGCCCTTGAGCGCAATGGTTTCGCCGCTCGCGCGGATGACCATGTTGGCGCCGGGCATGCCCGGCTCGCCGCCATCCAATCCGAACGGCACGGTTTCCCGGCGCATCGAAAGAATCGCAGCGCTCATCTGCTCGCGGAACAGGATCTGCCGCAGCGTTCCGTCGCCCCCCTTGTGAGCGCCTGCGCCGCCCGAGCCGTGACGGATGGAGAAGTCCTCGAGAATGACGGGATAACGCGTTTCCAATACTTCGGGATCGGTCAACCGCGAATTCGTCATATGGGTGTGCACGGCGGACTGCCCGTCGAAGTCTGCTCCCGCGCCCGCGCCGCCACAGATTGTCTCGTAGTACTGATGACGCTCATTGCCGAAGGTGAGATTGTTCATCGTGCCCTGCGACGCGGCCAGCGCTCCCAGTGCGCCGAACAGCGCATCGACCACTGCTTGACTCGTTTCGACATTGCCGCCGGCTACCGCCGCCGGATAAGCCGGATTGAGCAGCGAGCCATCCGGCACATGAATGTCGAGCGGTTTCAGACACCCTGCGTTCATGGGAATGTCGCCGGGCACGAGGCACCGGAAGACATAGAGCACCGCTGCCTTGGTGACCGAGCGCGGCGCATTCAGATTCGAGTTCTGCTGCGGGCTCGTACCCCGGAAATCGATGCGCGCGGAACGGCGTGAATGATCGACCGTGACGCCGACGTGAATTCCCACGCCGTCATCCATCGGCATGATGAAATGCCCATCCGTCATCGCACCAATGACTCGCCTGACCGACTCCTCGGCGTTGTCCTGCACGTGGCGCATATAGGCCGTCACCGCATCGGTGCCATAGAACGACGCCGCACGTTTCAGTTCCTCCGCGCCTTTTGCGCATGAAGCAGCCTGCGCTTTCAGGTCCGCGAGGTTCTGCGCCGGATTGCGCGCCGGATGATCGCCCGCGTTGAGAACGCCTAACATGGCACGCTCGTCGAACACGCCGGCACAGATCATCCGCAAACCGTCAAACAGCGCGCCTTCCTCGCCGATATGGGTGGAAAATGGAGGCATGGATCCCGGGCTGATGCCGCCGATATCGGCATGATGGCCGCGCGATGCGACGTAGAAGCGCCTTATTCCGTCGATGAACACCGGCGCCACAACCGTGATATCGGGCAGATGTGTGCCGCCGTCATAGGGTGCATTGGTGACGAACATGTCTCCTTCGGCCATGGCGTCGCCGTAGCGGGCCATGATCGCGGTGACGCAATCGCCCATTGAGCCCAGATGCACCGGCATGTGCGGCGCATTGGCGACGAGGCCGCCTTCGCTGTCGAAGATCGCGCAGGAGAAATCCAGCCGCTCCTTGATGTTCACCGACGACGCGGTGTTCTGCAGCGTCACTCCCATCTCTTCGGCGATCGACATGAACAGATTGGCGAAAACTTCGAGCATGACAGGATCAGCGGCTGTTCCCGCGTGTGCCGCTTTGGCCGGAGGCGCTGCGCGAGAGAGAATAACCGCGCGCGACGGCGTGATTTCGACGCTCCAGCCCTCTTCGACCACGATTGTCTGATGCGGCTCGATGAGCAGGGCGGGGCCTTCGACGTGTGCGCCGGAGCTGAGATCTTCCGTCTTGTGCACGTCAGCCTCTCGCCATGCACCTTGCGAGAAAAATCGGGTGCGGCCCCCCCTTTGCCCCTTCGGGGCACCTCTCCCGTGTACGGGGGAGGAAAGGCGGCTGACGAGTTCGCCGTTTTCCTCTCCCGCTTGCGGGGGAGGTGTCGAGCGCAGCGAGACGGAGGGCGAATCGATACTCTCCGCTTCCACTTCGATCGATTCCACGATGAGCGGCTTGCCTTCAAATCCGAAGCCGAACAGGTGAGCATGCGCCGACGTGAAACCCTGCGCCAGCTTTTCGAGACCGGCGAGGAGGATCGGCAGGGCCGTGTCGCTGCCCTCGTAGCGAATATGCAGCGTGGTCTTGACCCGTGTCCGCTCCGCGCCCTGGACTACGATTTCGTCGCGCGCATCACGTCCGAGTTCGTCTGAAGTCAGCTGCAGGCGCTCGACCAGCGTCTCGTCGAGCACATGGCCGACGGCCCGGGTGCGGATACTGCGCAATGTCGCGAGCTTCATGCCGTAAGCGGACAACAGGCCCGAGAACGGATGGATGAATATGTGCGTCATGCCGAGCGCATCGGCAACGAGGCAGGCATGCTGGCCACCGGCTCCGCCGAAGCAATTGAGCGCGTACCGCCGCGTATCGTAGCCGCGCGCTACCGAGATCCGCTTGATGGCATTCGCCATGTTCTCGACCGCGATGCGGACGAACCCGTCTGCGATCTCTTCCGCGGGCCTGGCATGCACACGCGACAATTCTCCAAATGCCGCGCGCACGCTCTGCGCATCGATCGGTTGGTCGCCATCGGGACCGAAGATGTGCGGAAAGAACTCGGGCGACAACTTGCCCGTCATCACGTTTGCATCGGTGACGGTGAGCGGCCCGCCGCGCCGGTAGCACATGGGGCCGGGTGTAGCGCCAGCGGAATCCGGTCCGGCGCGAAACCTTTCGCCGTCGTCGTGCAGGATCGAACCGCCGCCCGCCGCCACGGTGTGCACCGCCATCATGGGCACGCGCAGGCGAACACCCGCAACTTCTGTCTCGTTCACGCGCTCGTAAGTTCCCTCGAAGCGGCACACGTCGGTCGATGTGCCACCCATGTCGAAACCAATGACGTGATCGAAACCTGCCTCGCGCGCCGTTTCCGCCATGCCGACAACGCCGCCGGCAGGACCCGACAGGATGGCGTCCCTGCCGCGGAAGAATTGCGGCGCGGCCAGTCCACCGTTCGACGTCATGAAAAACAGTCGCGGCCCGTCCTTGCCCGCACCGAGCGCACCGGAGATTTTGACCGCGTAGCGGGACAGCACCGGTGAGAGGTAGGCGTCGGCCACCGTGGTATCGCCACGGCTGACAAATTTCATCAGCGGCACGGTGTCGTAGCTTGTCGAAACTTGCGTGAAGCCGAGCGCGCGCGCGATTTCCGCAGCGCGGCGCTCGTGGGCGGGATAGCGATAGCCGTGCATGAAAAGGATGGCCGCAGAGGTGAATCCGTCCGCGCGTGCCTGGCGCAGGTCAGCTTCGAGGCGCTCTTCATCGAGCGAACGCAGCACCCCGCCTTCCGCGGTCACGCGCTCCTCGGCCTCGACGATCCGCGCATAGAGCATGTCGGGCAATTCGATGTTCAGCGCGAACAGTTTCGGCCGCGTTTGGTAGCCGATACGCAATTGGTCTTTCAGGCCGCGCGTTGTGACAAGGATCACGGGCTCGCCCTTGCGTTCCAGGAGCGCGTTTGTTGCCACCGTCGTGCCCATGCGCACCTCGGCAATACGTTCGCGGGGCAGGGGCGCGTTCGATGGAACGCCCAGCGCGCGCCGGATGCCTTCAAGACTTGCGTCGTCGAAGCGCGGATCCTGGCTCAACAGTTTGAGGCTCGACAGCGTGCCGTCCGGCGCACAGGCCACCACATCGGTGAACGTGCCCCCGCGATCGATGTAGAAACGCCAGCCGGTCGCGATCATCGACGTTGCATTGCCTGAAGGTTGACCGCCGCGCGCCTAGACATAGCGCGGTATCGGCCCCCGCTGCGGCGTCGTCCAGCCGCCGAGATCGATAAATATTTCGTCGACATAGCACCAGGCCCAGCCTTCCGGCGGATCATAGCCTTCCACGATCGGATGTTTCGTGCGGTGAAAGTGCTTGGTGGCGTGCTTGAGAGGTGAACTGTCGCAGCATCCGACATGACCGCAGGTGCGGCAGAGCCGCAGATGCACCCATGGCGAGCCGATCTTGAGACACTCTTCGCAGCCGCGTGCGCTGGGCGTCACGTCCTTGATATCGGCGGTGTGAGCGCATTGCTTGTCCGGCATCAGCCTCTCCCGACGGTTGCACGCGCGGGCGCAAGGTCACGCGCAAGATGAGCATGAAGGGCGGCGACTACCTGGGCGCCTTCGCCGACGGCGGCAGCCACGCGTTTAATGGAGCCTGCGCGCACATCGCCGATGGCAAACACGCCATTGCGGCTGGTTTCGAGCGCGTGATGATCCTGGCTGAAATCCTCGCCAGTGCGGATGAAGCCTTTTTCGTCCAGCACGATGTTGCAGCCTGCGAGCCAGTCCGTGTTGGGTTCGGCGCCGATGAAAAGAAACATGTGCCGGATCAGGTGTGATTTCACTTCGCCGCTGACACGATGGCGGCACTGTATGCTATTCAGGATTCCATCGCGGCCTTCGAGCGCAGCGATCTCGGTTTCCGTTAAGACGTCGATATTGGGCTGCGCTTCGATGCGTTCTACGAGATAGCGCGACATGGTGGCGCCGAGGCTCTTGCCGCGCGCCACCAGCAGAACTTTCTTCACCTGACTTGCGAGATAGACGGCCGCCTGGCCGGCGGAATTGCCTGCGCCCACAAGCGCCACCTCCTGCCCGCTGCACAGCTGCGCTTCAATGGGTGACGCCCAGTAATGCACCGACGTGCCCTCGAAGTCCGCGAGGTTGGCAAGCCCGAGCCGGCGATAGCGCGCGCCACTGGCCACGACCACGGTGCGGGCACGAATCGAATCACCAAGACCGGCGTCGATGGCAAAAAGCTGTTTGTCGTGGTCGGTGTCCAACAGGCGAGCTTCGTCGGGGATCGAGATTTCTGCACCGAATTTCTGGGCCTGGTTGTAAGCGCGCGCCATCAGCGCAAGACCTGAAATTCCGGTGGGAAATCCGAGATAATTCTCGATGCGCGCCGATGCGCCGGCCTGCCCGCCGAAGGCGCGGCAGTCGAGCACGATGACTGAGAGTCCTTCCGATGCCGCATAAACCGCTGCAGCAAGTCCTGCGGGGCCCGCGCCGATGATCGCGACGTCGTAGGTTTTTTCCGGATCGATGGCCCTCACGAGTCCCAGACAGCGCGCGAGTTCGTGCTCGCCCGGATTGCGCAGCAGGTTGCCGTTCGGACAGAGCACGATCGGCAGATAGTGCTCGTCGATGTGAAACCGGTCGATCAGCGTCCGCGCGCAGGCATCGGTTTCCGAGTCGAGCACGCGGTGCGGCTCGCCGTTGCGGCGAAGGAAGTTCTCCAGCCGCAACAAATCGGCCTGACCCACGTGCCCGATGATAGTGGGACCGCTGGCGCCACTTTCGAGCAGGCCGACACGGCGCAGGATGAGCGCGCGCATGATGCGTTCGCCAAGTTCGGCCTCCTGCACGAGGAGGTCACGCAGGCGCGGCGGCGGAATGCAGAGCGCCTCGACAGGCTCCTTTGCCGCCGCATCCACGAGCGAGGGCCGGCCGGACAGTTGCGCCAGTTCGCCGAGAAAATTTCCCGACGAATGCGTCACGATGGATTCGTGACTGTGCCCCTCCGTGACATCCACCTGCCCGGACAAGATGACATAAAGGCCCGGCGGGATCTCGCCGGCTTCGAACAGACGTTCGCCGGGTGCAAAGCTCTGCGGTGTTCCGAATCGGCAGAGCCGCGCAATATCGGCAGCATCGAGCGCAGGAAACATCTGCGCCCGGCGGTTCTCGATGGTGGGATTGGGCGGAAGCGGCATTGATCCATCCGGCTATGGCCCCAACGACCAGACCATAACGCGCTTCATCGGGCCAGCGAATCCTATACCTTCGTATCGGGCGCCGCAGGCGTCTAATGCGTGTCGAGCCACCACAGTCCGACGCAAACGCCGCCGGCAAGCACTATTCCCGGGAGAAGGACACGGAGCGGCGCGAGGGACGGCGCAGCCGTCCCGGAGGCCACGGTCTTCCAGCCGGTGATCATCGGACCGATCAGGTTTTGACGGAACAGGAGATAGACGAGGATCGCGGCAATGTGCAGGCCGACCAGCGCCAAAAGGCCGTTGAACAGGACCCCGTGCCAATGCGCCGCCTCGCGCGCGACATCGAAGCTGACGGTGGACGCGAGCGGTCCGGACTCGAGCCCGTCTTCGTCGATTGCAAAAAGACCCAGCCCCGTTTCCGTCACCAGCACGCACAGCAGCGCCGCCACGCTCCAGCCGCCCAGCGGATTATGGCCCGGACCTGGCACCAATCGCGCCCGGAGATAATTCCACACGCCGCGCGGCCCATGCATGAAGCTACGAAAGCGTGACGTTTCGGAGCCGAACAAACCCCAGTAAATCCGAAACACGATAAGCCCGGCCGCAGCGAAGCCGGCCAGCTTGTGCCAGTCCATGCGGTCGGTTTCAGCCGTCCACCAGAGAAACGCGATGAGGACGACGAGCGCCCAGTGGAAGAGCCGCGTCGGCGCGTCCCAGACGGCGATGCGCCGCGAGGCAGGCGGGGTCGTATCGGAGTTCATCTGCTCGAGCGGGCGCGATGCCTACTTCGCCTTGTACTTGTCGTGACACGCGTCACAGGCCTTGTCGAGAACGCCGAGCTGTGCGGCAAATCCCGCTGCGTCATCGGCCTGCGCCAGGTCGCGCAGCTTGTCGGCTGCTGCTGCGTAATCGGCAGCGGCCTTCTCGAAATTGGCGCGATCGCTCCACACTTCCGGCTTCGCATGCGTCGTGATGCTCACCGCTCCCGCGCCTGTACCGGCAGGAAATAAGGTGGGAAGCACGCGCGCCCAGCGGCCAAGTGCATTGGCAGGATAGGCCTGCTTCTTCACCGGGAGGCCGTCTTTCACGGCCTGCCGCAACTCGGCCATCGTCGCGGCGCTCATGTCGAGGCTCGCCTGGCGGGCCTGTACATACTGGTCGGCGGTAAGCGCTGCAGGTGCGGCCGTTTCGGCGGCGGCGAATCCGGCAACCGCGACAACGCACACAGCCGTCGGCAGAAATAACTGCTTGAACATGAACATCCTCCCGGAAGATGGCCGGACCCTAGCATCGGAACTTTGCGCGCAGAAGTCGCAATGGGGGCGATTGCGCGTGTGTTTCGGCCGAGCCGGCGCAAACGTGTTTGGACGTCAGTCCACTAAGCTCGGAATGAATTATTTGAAATGTTCGGGCCTGGGGGGCGGGGCGTCCCGTGTCAGGGACGCGTTGGCGATGGCTCAGGTATTCGAAAAATAAAATCCGGCCCCGATAGCGGCGCGTCCACGATTGGCTTAAGTGTTCGGCCATGTCGATCTGGGGAAAAGTCGGCGGCGCGGCAGCGGGGTTTCTGCTGGGTGGACCGATTGGCGTATTCGCGGGCGCCTTCGCGGGCCACATGCTGTTTGATCGCGACGGCGCCGACGACAGCGAACCCGGCGTCGCCTTCACGATGGCACTCATCGCGCTTGGCGCCAAGATGGCAAAGGCCGACGGTGTCGTCACGGACGAAGAAACTGATGCCTTCTTCCGTACGTTTCGCGTCCCGCCCGCCGAAGCAGCCAACGTCAGGCGTTTTTTCGATCTCGCGCGGCAGGATACAGCCGGCTTCGAAACCTATGCGGGCCAGATCGCTCGCATGTTCCGCGGCAACCCCGCCGTGCTCGAAGACATTCTCGACGGTTTGTTCGAAATCGCGAAGGCAGACGGAGTGTTGCATCCCGGCGAGTCGGCATTCCTGGAACGGGTTGCAGAAATATTCGGATTTGCACCGGGTGAATTTCGCCGCATCCGCGCATCGCACTTCGGTCCTGACGCCGAAGATCCGTACGTGATCCTGGGCGTGGATCACGCGGCAAACGACGACGAGATCCGTCAGACCTACCGGCTGCTGATAAAGGAAAACCATCCCGACAGTCTCATCGCGCGCGGCGTGCCGGAAGAGTTCATCAAGCTTGCCAACGACAAACTCGCCGCGATCACCGGCGCGTATGACAGGATTCGCAAGGAACGCAGGATCGGCGTGGATGTGCAATAAGTTTTGAGCGTGAACTTCTGTAACATCTTGATATCACAAGGAAATATGATCATCAAATTTTGATTGATTTTAGGGTTCGAGTTGATGTAGCCTCTTTTCGTTCGCTTTGCGAAGGAGGAATTCATGGCCAAGGTCGGCGTCAATGTGGGCGAGGATTTTCCCGCCGAAGAGCCGGCGCCGCGCGCGCCGGAAGACGATATCTGTCGCGACAACGACGCGTGGCGGGAAAAGGCCCGCGCGTTCCGCGAGGATGTCCGCGCCGCCGCGCGCAAACATTTCGGCGACGAATACTCGTCTGTCCACAAATCGTTCATGCTGCGCATACTGCTCGGCGCTTCGCTGATCGCGCTGGCGCTCGTCGCGCTGCCGCATGTCGTGCTGCTGGTCCTTCTGGTGGCTGCAATCGTGCTCTTCATGGCCCATCGCGGACATTTCCATCGTCACGATCATTACGAGGCGCCGCGCAACGGCGCCTGAAGGAGACAATCATGCACCGTCATCGTCATCGTTCGCGGTATCGGGAAGCACCGGAGGCAGCGGCAGATGCAGGCGCCGAACGCGCCACCACGCGTGTGCAGCTCGAAATGCCGCCCCAGGCCATGGAGCGCCTGCAGCGACTGAAGGAGCGCACTGAAGCTGCCTCCTATGCCGAAGTCATCCGCAATGCGCTCAGGTTGTTCGAGGCGCTTGTCGCCGAACACGAGAAGGGCGCGGAGTTTGCGCTGAAGCAACCGGGCGGCGAATTCGTCGGCTACAGGCTCTTTGTCTGATGCGCATCGTGGAGTGCCGCTCGCCCAATCACGACGCGCGCCCCGAGGACGCGGTCGTCGATATGCTCGTCATGCACTACACCGGCATGCGTACCGCGCAGGACGCGCTGGACCGGTTATGCGATCCGGAAGCGCGCGTTTCCTCGCATTACACGGTCGACCGCGACGGGCGCATCTATCGTCATGTGGACGAGGCGCGCCGCGCCTGGCACGCTGGCGTGTCGTATTGGGCGGGCGAGCGCAACGTCAATGCACGCTCCATCGGCATCGAGATTGTCAATCCCGGCCACGAGTTCGGCTACATCCCGTTCACCGACGAACAGATCGCCGCCGTCATCGATCTGTCGCGGGAGATCATGTCGCGCCATCCCATTCCGCCCCATCGCGTCGTGGGACATTCCGACGTGGCGCCGCCGCGCAAGTCAGATCCGGGCGAGTTGTTTCCGTGGAAGGAGCTTTCGGAATACGGAATCGGTGTCTGGCCCGTGACCGCGCCCCACGCGGGAGAGGCAGCGAAAGAACGCATGCCCGATCTGCTTTCCCGCTTCGGCTACGGCGTGCCACCCGAAGTCGACTGGCAGATCGAGACCGTCATCACAGCGTTCCAGCGCCGCTTCCGGACGGAAAAGCTCGACGGTATTGCGGACACGGAAACGGTGGCGCGTCTTGCCGCACTTGTATCGGCGCTGCCATCGCCCGAATAGCCGCCATGCGCCGCGGTCTGGTGACGGCACTAGGACACTGCCCGTATCGTCGTTGCGACATTGAAAAGGCGCAAACGATGAAGACCATCGGCATGATCGGGGGGATGAGTTGGGAGTCCACCGCCATCTACTATCGCATCATCAACCGCGAAGTGCAGAAGCGGTTGGGCGGCGTGCATTCCGCGAAAGCGCTGCTTTATTCCTTCGATTTTACCGAGATGGCAAAGCTGCAGGCGGACGGCAAATGGGACGAAGCCGACGGCCGCATGGCGACGGCCGCGGTGACGCTGGAAAAAGCCGGTGCGGATTTTCTTATCATCTGCTGCAACACCATGCATCGCTCAACACCCGTCATGGAACGCACAGTCGACATTCCGCTGCTGCATATCGCTGAACCTCTGGGCACGGCCATGGCGGAGGCAGGTGTCTCCAATCCGGCGCTGCTCGGCTCGCGCTTCACGATGGAGAGCGACGCCATTATTCGCGGGCGGTTGAAGCAGCGCTTCGGGCTTTCCGTGCACGCGCCGGCCGGTGCGGACGCGGAGTTCGTCGATCGCGTCATTTTTGAAGAATTCGTGCGAGGCATCTTTTCCGATTCGACGCGCAAGACCTATGCGTCCATCATCGCGCGTCTCGTGGCGCATGGCGCCGACGGGCTGATCATGGGCTGCACGGAGATCCCGCTGCTGCTGAGGACCGAAGACTGCGCCGTACCGACCTTCGACACGCTGACGTTGCACGCGCTCGCTGCGGTCGATTACGCGCTCGCCTGATCAGGCGGGCGCGACCGCCGCTGCGATGGCCTCCGCGCCGGCAAACAGGGCAGGGTCGATCGAAAGGCCCGATGCGGCCGCGTTCTCGTCAAGCTGCTGCGGCCGGCTTGCGCCGACAATGGCCGAGGCCACATTCGCTTCGCGCAACACCCAGGCCAGCGCGAACTGCGACAGCGTGCAGCCCGCTTCCAGTGCGAGCGGCTTGAGCTTCTGAACCGCCTCCAGCACAGGCCCTTCCGTCCAGCGCTGGATGAAGCCGCCCATCTTCTCGCTCCCGGCACGCGTATCCTTCGGCGGCGGCGAGCCCGGCGTGTACTTGCCGGAGAGCACGCCCTGCGCGAGCGGCGACCAGACAATCTGCGATACGTGATGTTCGCGGCAGAGCGGGATCACTTTCTTCTCCGGCCGGCGGTAGAGCAGCGAATATTGCGGTTGACTCGAGACGAAATGCTCAACGCCGGGGATCGCAAACGCGGCCGCGATCTGTTCCGGCGACCACTCGCTGAATCCGATATAGCGGACCTTGCCCTGGCGGACGATCTCGCTCAGCGCCTGCATGGTCTCCTCGAGCGGCGTGTCGGGGTCGTAGCGATGGCATTGATAGAGGTCGACGTGGTCGACCCGCAGCCGCTGCAATGACGCATCGATCTGCTTGAATACCTGTGCGCGCGAGAGGCCTTTGTCCGTTTCGTTCATCTGGCCCCACAGCTTCGTGGCGAGGATGTAGCTCGACCTCGGCCGTTTCGACAGCACCTCGCCCAGAAAGCTTTCCGCCGCGCCGCGGCCATACACATTCGCCGTGTCGATGAAGTTGATTCCAAGATCGAACGCTCGGTCGACGCACGCCGCAGCCCGATCGCGTTCCACCCCGACGCCGTAGGTCAGCCATGAGCCAAGGGAGATTTCCGAGACATTGAGGTCGCTCGCGCCGAGTTTGCGGTATTTCATAGTGTCCTCGATTGGCATGACGGAAACGCACATGCGCCATCCGTCCGCGCCGGTTGCCGGTCAGCGGCCAGTATCGCATCCTTTCGATGCAGAGAGCGAGAGAAGACATGTCGGAATCGAGCGTCCTGGAGACGAGCCGCCGTGCGGCATTGATCGACGCCGAAAAGAAGGCGTTCGAAATGCTGAGCGCCATCGAGGCGGCCGGTCTTGTCGTGCCAGGACGGACCGAAAAGGAAGTCGAGGACGACATCGGAACATTGGCGCTCCAGCGCTTCGGCGTGGAGCAAAACTGGCACAGGCGGATCGTCCGGACGGGAATCAACACGCTGACCATGGCGCTCGACTATCCTGATGTGCGCACCATCGAGCCCGAAGATACGGTGTATCTCGACCTCGGACCCGTGTTCGAAGCCTGGGAGGCGGATGTCGGCCGCACCTATGCGTTGGGGCAGAATCCGGAGAAGAAGCGGCTCGTGGCCGATCTCGACCGCGTCTTCGAGCGCGTGCAGGCTCACTACTACGCTTCACCCGACGTCACCGGCGCGGAGCTTTATGCGTTCGCGTTGAAGGCGGCGAATGAGGCAGGCTGGGCCTTCGGCGGCGTCATCGCCGGCCATGTCGTTGGAGAATTTTCACACTCAACGTGGCCCGGCGAAAAGGACCTCAAGCGCATCGGACCGCACAACTCTCTCCCCATGCGCCGAATCGATCATATGGACCGGCCGCTGCATTGGATCCTGGAGATACACCTCACCGATCGTGCGCGCACCTTCGGCGGCTTCTACGAGAGGTTGCTGTAGGCCGCATTGCGGGCGTGCGAAGCGGCGCGGGGGAATCACGACCTGAACAAAGGCTCGTTTCGCGTCGTCGCGCGTTATGATGCACGGAGCAATTGCCAGGACACGAGGCCAACACCATGAAATTCCTAGCCGCATCGGTTTTTTCGCTCGCCTTGCTTACAGCGGGAGCGGCGCTTGCCCAGGTAGGCGCAAACGTCCAGGTCGGGCCCATCGGCGGCGGCGCCCAGGTTGGCAACGGCGTCAGCGCGGGCGCGCACGTCGGTTCGGTCGGTGCCGGCGTGGGTGTTGGCGTCAACCATCGCGTCTGCCACGGCGGCTGGTACTGGCACGAGCACCATCATTATTGCCGGCGCTGGTAGGAATACAGCGGTCTGAACAATTCGTCGCGCTATTGCGAAGGTGTCAGAACGGTTCGCGCGAAGGGCGATAGCTTTCCGTTCGTCTCGTTGTCCATGTCCATCGTCCAGGTTCCACTCGCGCGGTCGTATGCGAAGGTCGTATGAAATCGACCCGGATCGTTGCTGTCCTGGAAAACGAACTTGATGCTGTCGCCTTTGTGCGGTGCGTGGCCCAACGACTGGGTTGAGATATCGCCATAATCGTCCAGCCAGACGCACACATATTGATGCGTGGGCCCGTCCCAGCCGATGAACACATCGGCCACATAGGACGGCTGGCCCGATTTGTTTTTGTCGCGGGAGGTTTCGCGGAATTCGAGGTATTGGTGATTGAGCACCCACTGCGCGGCCACGTCATGCACGGCGGGATGGCCCGCCATCGGGCCTGAGAGTGTCCAATGGCCGGCAAGCCTGTCGAGCAGAGAATCGCGGAACGTCGCCTGCTGTGCCTGCGCCGGACACAGGCAAGCCGTCAGGTTGAGTAGCACTGCAAAGAGCAGATCGTTCGGTCTCATAATTTATCCCCCTCATTGCTCACCCGCACGGCCGTGTCCCGCTGGATGACGCAGGCGAGAATACGCTAACTTCCGGTGGAAGGCAGAGTTTCATGAACGCCCGCACTGCATATGTATTGGTTCTTCTGGGTCTGGCCGCCTGCGCGCCGGCCAATCTCGCCCCGACGGACCGCGGCTATCAACTGCTCGATGCCGGCCGCTACCGCGAAGCGCGCGATGCATTGGCAGCCGAGCTGAAGCATGACCCGCACAATCCCTATATCGAGCTCAACCTCGCCGCGGCCGAGCAGGAGCTCGGGCACATTGATCAGGCTGCGGCACTCTACCGCCGGGCCATCGCGGACGGGCGCGACATCGTTCCCAAGGTCGCCTCCGATCCGAACGAGGCTGGCATGACGCTGTCCGACGTGGCCTGCACCAACCTGCGCGCGGCCCTCCACGACAAATATGCGTGCTGAAGCGCATGGTACAGCAACAGTTCGACCGGCGACGAACCGTTGCGGCGGGTTGCCGCGCTATCTTCCCCATATGCCGTCTGCGCCGCTATTCGATGTGAACCGCCGCGAAGCCGCGCAGATTATCGGCGGCGCCGCGATGGCACTGGCCTTTGCCGGACGCGCAGCAGCGGGCGAACCAGCCGGGAGGAATGACACGAGCATCACCTGCATCATCCGTTACCAGATCGATCCCTATCAGAAGGACGCGTTCGAGGCGCGCGCGGAGCATCTCGCCACCATCATTCCGAGGTGCGGCGGTCATCTGGTGGGTTACTGGATGCCTTATGAAGGCACCAACGATGTCGCCTGGGGCCTCATTTCACTCGATAGCTTGGCGGCCTATGAGCAATACAAAGCCCGCCTGAGGGAAGACGCCGACCTGACACGCGAAGATGCGATGGTCGCACGCAAGCGGTTGATCCTGCGCGAGGAGCGCAATTTCGTGCGCCTCGTGAAGCGTACCTACAACGTTTCACCGTCGCGGTAGACAAGGGAGCATCGTTCCATGACGACAGACCGTGCGCTCAAAGTTCGTGCCTTCAGGGCGCTGCATGAGCGGCCCGGTGCCTTTGTCATTCCCAATCCGTGGAATGCCGGCACGGCGAAGATTCTGGCGGCGCTCGGATTCGAAGCGCTGGCGACGACCAGCGCGGGTTATGCGTTTGCGGTGGGGTGCCTGGATTCGTCCGGCGGCCTTTCGTGTGCAGAGATTCTCGCGAACGCGAAGGAGATTGTGGACGCCACGTCCCTTCCGGTATCGGCCGATCTGGAAAACGGCTTCGGGGATTTGCCGGGTTCGTGCGCCGAGGTCATCCCCCTCGCCGCAGGCGTCGGGCTCGCCGGCGGTTCCATCGAAGATGCGACGGGCGACGCAGACGATCCGATTTACGATTTCGGCCTTGCGGTGGAACGCATCGCGGCGGCCGCAGAAGTGGCGCGCGCATGCGATTTCGTTCTGACGGCGCGGGCGGAGAATTTTCTCTGGGACCGCCCCGATCTCGCCGACACGATCCGGCGGCTGCAAGCCTTCGAGAGAGCCGGCGCCGATGTGCTTTACGCGCCCGGACTGCCGAGTCTGGATGCGATCCGCGAGGTCTGCGCCTCGGTATCTAAGCCCGTCAATGTCGTGATGGGATTGAAGGGCGCGGCTTACAGCGTCGATGAATTGGCGCGAGCCGGCGTGAAACGGATCAGCGTCGGCGGTTCGTTGGCGCGGGTGGCACTGGGCGCCTTTGTGCGTGCGGCGCGAGAGATGCGGGACGAGGGCACATTCTCATATGCGTCGCAGGCGCTGCCGCACATCGAAGCACGTTCCTACATGGTGAACGAGCCGAACAGCCTGAGATAGACGGTACAATCTCCACGCGTGTTGACCTCGCGTCGCGGTTGGTCTCCCATCCTGCCGCGGCGGGCAGGGAATCGGATAGTGCGCAGAGCGGGTTTGGCGGCGTTCATGGCCGCATGTGTTTTTTTTGGATTTCGCGCCGAAGCCCAGATCGATTCGCCCAAACCCTATGCCGACGCAATCGAGAACCTCGAACGGCATGACGGGCTGCTGCCCGTCTTCGTCGACAACGTCAGAGGCCGCGTGCTGCTGCAATTGCCCGCGCCGGATGCCGACGGTATCAGCGGACGATTTATCTATGTCACGGGCCTGCGGACGGGATTGGGTTCGGCACCTGTCGGTCTCGACCGCGCCAAGCCCGGTCCGGCGCGCATCCTCGTCTTCCGCCGTCTGGGAGCGAAGGTGCTGGCGGAGTTCGAGAACCCTCGCTTCCGCGCTACGGACGGGACCGTCGCGGAACAGCAATCCGCGCGCGACTCGTTTGCCTATTCCACCATTTGGGCAGGCGACGTGGCCGCAACCGCGCCCGATGGCGGCGTGCTGGTTGACGTGTCGAAATTCCTCACTCGCGATGTCGCCGAGGCCGCAGATCTGCTGAAGGACGCCGGTGAGAAGGGCTACAGATTCGCGAACGAACTATCCTTCGCCGATGCGGGCGCCACGAAAGTCTTTCCCGAGAACATCGAGATGGACGCGCGCGTCACCTATGTGTCGGACACGCCGGGCGAGGAAGTGCGCAACATTGCGCCTGATCCGAAATCCTTCAGCGTCGTCGTGCGCCATTCTTTGGTGAAGTTGCCGCCGCCGGGTTTCAAGCCGCGCCGGTTCGATCCGCGCGTGGGCGGATTCTCCACTCAGGTCGTGGATTTCAGCGTGCCGCTCGGGCAGGATGTCGTCTATCGTCTGGCGAACCATTTCCGGCTTGAGAAGGTCGATCCTTCCGCCGCGCGCTCAGCCGTGAAAAAGCCGATCGTGTTCTATGTCGATCGTGCCGCGCCGCAAGAAATCCGCAACGCTCTGGCGGACGGCGCGCGCTGGTGGGCGAAGGCTTTCGACGCCGCGGGCTTCATCGATGCGTTCAAGGTGGAAGAAATGCCAGAAGGCATGGACCCGCTCGATGTGCGCTACAACGTCATCAACTGGATCGACCGCGCCACGCGCGGCTGGTCCTATGGCTGGTCGGTGGTCGATCCGCGCACGGGAGAAGTTCTGAAAGGCTCCGTGCTGCTGGGTTCGCTGCGCGTGCGCCAGGACATGCTTATCTTCGAAGGCCTTGTCGGTGCGGTTCAGGTGGGGACGGGCGGCGCCAACGATCCCGTGGCGGTGTCGCTCGCGCGCATGCGTCAGCTCGGCGCCCACGAAGTGGGACACACGCTGGGCTTTGCGCATAATTTTGCAGGCTCGACCCAGGATCGTGCCTCGGTGATGGATTATCCGCCGCCGCGCGTGAAGCTCACCAACGGGAATATCGATCTCTCCGATGCCTACGGTGTCGGCATCGGCAAGTGGGACATGTTCTCCGTCGATTGGCTCTATGGCGATGTGCCGGATGGCGCGGCAGGTCAGGCTGCGCTCGACGCGAAAGTGCACAAGATGCAGGCAAGCGGCCTGCGCTATGTGACGGATGCGGATTCGCGTCCCATCGGCACGGCGCAGCCTTGGGGCAATCTCTGGGACGACGGCGACGATCCCGTGGCCGAACTCGGCCGTCTGATGGACGTGCGGCGCGTGGCGATTGCGAATTTCGGTCTGGGTGCGCTGAGGCCGGACGAAGCCGTGGCCGAGCTGCGGCGCAAATATGTGCCCATCTATCTGTTGCATCGCTATCAGGTCGTAGCGGCAGCGAAGATGGTGGGCGGCGTGGATTTTCCTTATTCGATTGCGAGCGATCCGCACCCGGAAGCCGATACCGTTTCGGCCGAGCGGCAGCGCGCGGCGCTCGCTGCTTTGTTGAAGACTTTATCGCCGGCGGAGCTCGACACGCCGGCGCGCCTGGTTCCACTTCTTTCGGCGCAGCAATCCGGCGATCCCGACCGCCAGTTCGACATCGAGATCATGCAGACCGACAGTGGGCCGGTGTTCGATTCGCTCGTGGCCGCCGATATCGCGGCGCAGATCACCATCGACGCGCTGCTCGCGCCCGACCGGCTCAACCGTCTTGTCGATCAGCACGGCCGCGATGTGCGGCTGCCGGGTGCCGACGATGTCGTCGGCGCCATGATCGCGACATGTTTCCCGTCGCAAAGCGCAAAAGGCCCGCTGGCCGCCATCCAGCGCCGCGTGCAGGATCGTCTCGTGTTCGATCTCGCGGCAACTTCGCGCGATCCCGCCGTGTCGCCGGAAGCAGCCGCCATCATCGAAGCGCAGCTGCATGCACTGGCCGCGCGACTGAAATCGGGCGGGCGCGATAGTGCAGAGCGTGCCCATCGTGCCTGGTTGTCCATGCTCATCGCCGACCGCAAGGCGATGGATGCGGCGCTCGCCAATCCGAAAGCCAAACCCGCCATCCCGCCCGGCATGCCGATCGGAGAGGACGAGTAGGAAATCTTTTTTTCCTGTTATTTCCCGTCGCCGGACAGCCCACCTTCCTCCCGCTTGCGCGAAATGCTAGCACTCGTTCGGAGTTCGAGTGTCCGGACAACACAAAATTGGGGGAATGATATGCGTGCAGTTCTGATGGGTGCAGCGGCAGTAATATTGCTCGCGGGTGCGGCGATGGCGGACGACAGTCTTCTGGCCTCGCGCTTCGGCAACACCACGATCGCGACATCCGCCGACGGCACGGTAGTGAAGCTCTATTACAGCGCCGACCACACCTTCACCGGCAAGTTCGGCAACCAGAACGCCAGCGGCACCTGGGCGCTCAACGGCAACACCGTCTGCCTCACCTACACGACTCCGCTGCCGCAGGGCATGACGAACCCCGTCTGTGTGCCCATCACCGCCCATGCCGTCGGCGACACCTGGTCGGTCGGCGAGGGTGCGCAGAAGCGCACGATGTCGCTCGTCAAGGGAATCCAGTAGCGACGCTCATCCCGCCTTGACGTCGCGGAAGGGGATGTCGCGGTCGACTTCCGGCTCCTTCGGCAATCCCAGCACGCGCTCGCCGATGATGTTGCGCTGGATCTGGTCGGTGCCGCCGCCGATCGAGGTGAAATACGCGTTGAGGCTCAGGAAATTCGCATCGTCCGCGCGCGGGAATTGTTCGCCATCGAGCATCGACTGCGCGCCGAGAAGCGACGTGCGCAAGCGTGCCTCCTCATGCAGGATGCGCGACATGGCGAGCTTGCCGAGCGACATGATCGACGACGATGTCCCGGCTTGGAGATCGGCCTTGGCGCGCGCATTGTTGAGCGCATTGACGCGGCGGTAGCTCAGCACGCGCGCCAGATCCTGGCGCACTCGGGCATCGTTAAGCTTTCCCGCCTCGCGCGCGAGTGCGATCAGATCGTTCGACGCTTTGCCCAACGCCCGCCGTGGACCCCGCGCGGCTTCGCCCATGACCGAGCGTTCCCAGGCGAGTGCGGTCTGCAGAACGCGCCAGCCATTGTTCAGGCCGCCGAGGAGATTCTCGTCCGGCACGCGGGCATCGGTCAGGAACACTTCGTTGAAATGGGATTCGTCCGTGATCTGCTTAAGCGGGCGCACCTCCACGCCTTTTTGCTTCATCGGCAGGAAGAAAAACGAGATGCCCTGATGCTTGGGTACGTCCCAGTCGGTGCGCGCGATCAGCATGCCGTAATCCGCCGTCATGGCGCCCGACGTCCACACCTTCTGGCCGTTGACGACGAACGCGTTGCCGTCGTGCACCGCGCGGGTGCGGACGCCGGCAAGATCGGAGCCCGCGCCTGGCTCGCTGTAGAGCAGGCACATAGCAATGTTGCCGGTGAGCATATCCCGCAGCAGTTTCTCCTTCATCGCATCCGTGCCGAAGGAAAGCGCAGTGATGGCGTAGAGATGCGTCTTGTCGAGGCCGGAGCCGGGCGCGCGTACGCTGCGGAATTCCTGCTCCACGATCTGCGCCTGCGCATCGGAAAGCCCGCGGCCATGCCATTCGACGGGCCAGCGGTTCACCGCCCAGCGCGCATCGACCACCTTGGCCAACCAGGCGCGATGGGCTTGCGTCGTCGTCCATTGTGTCGGCGGCGGCAGATCGTCTTTCCAGTTCTGCTTCAGCCAGCCGCGCACGGTCTCGCGCAATTCATCGTCGCTCAGCGATTTCGTGGTCATAGCGCTCAGGCCCCCAATGCCTTCAAATACAGCTCGCGATGCGCGGCCGGCGAGCCGAACAGCTGCACATCGGCGCGCGCCCGGCGCAGATACAGATGCGCGGGATGTTCCCAGGTGAACGCGATACCGCCATGCATCTGGATTGCGTCGGCCGTGACCTTGTCGAAGGCATCGGCGCAGGTGAAGGCCGCGAGCGCCACCAGCTCGTCCGCATCGTGCGTCTTGCGTGCGAGCGCCTGTGCCGCTGCGCGCGCGGCAGTGGTCGCGGATTCGGTTTCGAGCAGCAGATCGGCCGCCATATGCTTGATCGCCTGGAAGCTACCAATGGCGCGGCCGAATTGATGACGCGTCTTGGCGTATTGCGTGGTCATTTCGAGCACGCGGCGCGCGCCGCCCGCCTGTTCGCCGGCCAGCGCAACGAGCGCGAACTGCAATGCTCTCTCGACGGCATCCCAACCTGCCGCGCCGATGCGTTGCGCAGGCACGTTTTCGAACGTGAGCCGCGCCAGACGCAGGGTGCGATCGAAGGTCGGCAGCGGTGCGATCGTCAGACCGCGGGCATCGGGCACGATTTCGAAAATGCCGAAGCCGCCATTCGTGCGAGCCACGGCGAAAAGCAGCTCTGCATTTTGCCCATGCAGCACAAATGACGCGTGGCCGTTCAGCAGCGAACTCGCATCCGCGGAGACCGCCACGTCGCCCGGTGTCCAACCACCGGCGTCACCCGTCACGCCGAGCGCTGCGATGCGCCCTTGTGCGATGGACGGGAGCAGCCGCGTTTTCGCATCGTCATCGCCCGCAGCCTCGATCAATGCCGCCGCAATGAATCCGGACAAGAGCGGTGCGCCAAGCAGCACTGCGCCGGCTTCTTCCATGATCGCCTCGGCTTCCACAGCGCCGCCGCCGAGACCGCCATACTTCGCATCGATTGTGAGACCCGTGAGACCCATCTCCACCAGCGTCAACCAGAAACCGCGATCGAAGCCCTCGCGCGTTTCCATGTTGGCGCGCGCGCTCGCCTCGCCATGCCGGCCGGCGAACAGCCGCCGCACGCTGTCCGTCATCGCGGTCAGGTCTTCTGAAGTGATCTGTGTCAAGCCGCCGGTCTCCCTGTCCCGCCGATGATAGCGGACGCGCCGGGGTGTCGTGCAATCGCCTCGGCGCTCCAGGTGACGCAAGGAAATCCTGTCGCCCAATCGCTTACGAAAAACCCCGCGCTTTCGGGCGCGGGGTCTTCCGGTACTCGGACGCAGCGTGTCTCAGCGATAGCGCCAGCCGCCGTGCCAGCGTTCCCTGCCGTTCCACCAGCGGCCGCCGTGCCAATAACCGTGACCGGCCCAGTAGCCGCCTTCGACGTACGGTCCCGCATAGCCGTTGCAGGCGCCTGGATGGTAGTAGCACCAGTGGCCGGGATGTCCGCCGTAATAGCCGCCCGGAATGCCGATGCCGATGCCGATGCTCACGCCCGCTTCGGCAGGCGCTGTGATGGTCGTAGCAACGCCGCCGGCAAGCGCCGCCGCGGCGATGAGTTTGGTGAACGTCTTCATGTCGATGGTTCCTCTTGTGGTCGGCGCCTCCGATCGCCCGGAAAGCGCCACGGTCATAACTCTTGCACAGCGCAGATGAACCGTGTCCGAGGCAACTGTTCATCCGGCGTTCACCATATTAACACTTGATGGGCTGGGCGCGAACGGAGTGATCGCGACAATAGTACTCGGAGATCGCGGGCCTTCGCTGCCCCGATCTGTCCGTCGCGCGCGCGCGAACGCCAAACAATGGCAGGAAGGAGGATTGCTCCTGTCCCCGCACTCCGCCGCTGACTCCAAAGTCAAAGTCGAAAATGGTTGCACGAAAGCGGAGTTCCAGTCCCGAGTTGTCGACAGAGGCCGTGGTGGATAAGGTTCGTTGCGCTCCGAGTAGAATTGTCCTATATTAATCGAAATAAGAACGGCAAGTTTGACTTAGTTCGCGACGAAGTTTGCTTGACGTCAAGTATATGACACAAAACGGAGATGAAAATGTTGAATGAATATCAGGAGCAGGTCGTTGTGCACCCGGAGATTTCGTTTGTAGCAAACGGACCGGTGTCCGGTTCCTCGGATAATTTCAACACTTTCGTCGTCAAGAGCAACTGGCGAAGTTTCGCGCTCCACGAGGATTTGTTCTCCGGCCTTCAGACAGGCAAGCCTCTTTCTGCTGCTGCCGGCGATCCCAGTCTTTATTGGCTGTGGCCTTGGGATATCATCGATTTCTTCGTGCACGCGCCGGGTGGATTGTTCGGCGCGCTGGCCGCCGTGCCTTTGGCCGTCGCTGACATCTTCAGCCAGGCGGACCAGGCAGGTCTATCTCAGGATGCGGCGCATATGGTGGTCAACAACGACCCGGGAACATGGAAACGCTTTTTCGCGGCATTGGGCACGGACGGGGAGTTCAGGACGCTTAGACCAGACCTTGCGATGCGTTGCCGCCAGTTCGGCGGCCTGGAAGCGGTGCCGGCGGACCAGAAGCCTTACATCGCAGAGCCTCTCCAGAAGGACGATCCCGCCCTCCAACGTATCCTGTCCGTCGCAGTGGCGGTGCTCATCATCACCAATGCGGTCGTGTTCGCGGGACTGCTTCTGTTCGCAATCATCTCGATCGCCGCGGCCGCGTCTGCGACATTCCCTGAGGCCGTTCCGTTCATCGTGCTGTTGACCTCGGTGCTGGTTCTTTTCCTCGCCAACGGTTTGAGGTTGTTCATCGTCATGATCGTTGCACTGCTCGTGAACGAGGGCAGTCTCATTTTTGGTGGCGTCCAATTGCCGGAAACGGGCGCACGGCTGCCGCGAGTGCGGTAGCGCGGAGAGTACCGGGTCCGAGTGGAACCTCGCGTGCCGAGGGAACCCACCAGCGCAAGCGATGAGACAGTTGTTGCTCTGACCCGGAATGCCGGACGGCAACAGCGTGTCAGCAGCCTCGGGGCGCCGGTCCCGGGACGTCCATGCTGCAGGCGATGCAGGGAATGATGTATCCTGCCCGCGAAATCCAGGGGATGGGTCATGCACCGCTTGATCGGGCGGATCGCCGCCACGCTTCTCTGCACAGTCGCCATTTGCGCTGCGCGTGCGCAGGATGAGCCGCCGCCTATCCGTCAGTTCGATATAGCGACCACCGAGAAACTTGGCGCCGCGATCTTTAGACAGGACCAGGAGGCCTCGAAAGCCACCGATCTCCTGTTCGCAAAAATTCACAAGGCGGATCTCGACTCGGAAAAAATCCATGGATGGATCGTCGAGCCTGCGGCGTCGGGCGATGTTGTCCGGTTCGTGCGCGATGGCGCGAACGGCCCCGAAGGCGCGTACGACGTTGCGTTCGCTGGAGGAGATGCCGCGGGTCCCGATGTCCCGAAGGATCGGACTTTGACGTCCGGGGAACTCGCCCAATTCAATGCCAGGGCGCTGGCGCTGAAGAACGCCGAACACTCCTGTACGGGCAGCTACAACACGGTGGCACTTGCGGACCCGCAATCGAACGGCTGGCTGGTGTGGACACTGGCTGCCACGACCGACGCGAGCGTTATCCAGGTCGGCGGCCACACCCGCTTCACCATTTCAGCCGACGGCAGGCAGATCGTCAGCCGGGATGCGCTGTCGCGCAGCTGTTTCGCGGTGAACAAGAAAACGGACCACGGCCAGCCCGCCGCGGCCTTTTTCAGCCAGCCTGTTTCGGATGTGCCAGTCGAAACGGCGGTGTGGCTCAACTTTCTGCACAAGACACCCCTCTACGTGATTACGCGCGACGGCAATCTCTGGAAAATCGACAACGGCGCGATCACGGCCATGAAGCGCTGAAGTGCGGAAGACGGAGACAGCCGATCCGTAGCGCTCGCGCGGACCAATCGGAAAATGTGTTCCGCGTCACAACACGCTAAGTTTGCGTTCGACCTGTGGCAGCATTCTCTCTATGGAGGCCACTCCTGCGTCAGGGCGACCACTCGAAGACGGCGCCGCCGCTGGGATTGCCGAGGTTGGCGGTTGTGCCGAACACATCGCCTGCCGAATCGATCAGAACGCCTCCGCCCGGATTGGCGCCATCGTTGCACGATGTCGCGCAGAAGGTGTGCAGCAGCTGGTAAGACGTTCCACTGAGTTCGAACAACACGCCGCCGCCATACTGTTCGAACGCATCCGAGCCGCCGGATGGCGTCGTGCCGTAGAGGTTTCCCGATGCATCGAGAGCCAGCGTGCCGGTCGGCCCGAAACCATCGGCGCAATTGGCTTGCGAACAGAAATTGTAGAGGAGGTTGTATGTATACTTCCCGCCTTTCGGCACCAGCTTGAACGCCACGCCACAGCTGATGCCGCCGCAACTTCGATACCCGCCCTGATTGGTAACTCCGTAAATGTCGCCGGATTTATCCAGGACGATACTGTCGGGTCCGCCGCCATCCGCGCAGCCAAGCTCCGCGCAAAAACTATAGAGCAGTGTCTCGGTCCACTTCTTCTTTCCCTTCGGCGAAAGCTCGAACACCGTCCCTCCCGCGTCGGCGCCCCCCTGGAAGGTCGTTCCCAGGAGATTGCCCTTCTTATCCAGGGTCACGTATCCGGGAAGGCCGCCGTCTGCGCAGCTGCCGCCACCGGCGCAGAAGGAGTAGAGAGACTTCTCCACCCATGGCTTCTCGCCTTTCCCGGGCTGCAGTGCGAATACGAAGCCGTCGCCGTAGGCGCCGGTTTCGTAGAACGCGCCGTACAGCGGAGAGCGACCGTCATAGGGCTTGTTCGATGCGGCGCCGGCATAGGTGAGATTGTTGTTCGGGTTGCGTCCATCAACGCAATTGGCTTGGGAACAGAAATTGTAAAGCACCTTCTCTGTATAGGGCGCGCCCTTCTGGTACACGAGCTCGAACGCCGTGCCGTTGTTGGATGCCCCGCCGTAATAGGTCGTGCCGTAGAGATTTCCTTTTTTGTCGATGATCACCGGACCGACGGGAAACGAGCCGTCGGTACAGTTCGCCTGCGCGCAGAATGAATAAAGAACCTGGTAGGTCCAGCTGTTGTTGCCTGCGGGCGATAGCTCGAAGACCACGCCCATATACTGCGCACCGCCTCCCGCGGTGCCATAGAGGTTGCCCGACGAATCCTCGATCAACCCGGATGCGGCTCCACCTCCGGTGATGCAACCATCGGGCGTGCAGAAATTGTGAATGATGTTGAACGTCGCAGCGGGCGCGGCGACTGCCGGTAAAGGGGTAGCTGCAACAATCAAGACAAACAGAAAGGCCGAAAGGCCCGACAAACCGGCTCTGACCGAATCTCTACTGTGCATATTCCACCTCCGGTTGGCGTCGCCTGCACCTTCATACCACAGCCATAATCGTGCGCACAAATTCTCGACCGGCAGTCCTGTTCTATTGCTGCATCGGGGTCACGACCAGTGGCCGATTTCCGGCGGCGGCGGCGGGATTGAGATCAACCTCATCCGCCTCTGGTTCAACCTTTCAATGGTGCAGACCGCGGAACGCCGTTCGACGCATAGTGTGAAATGTCCACGCAAGAGTCGCGCGCATAGATGCCGCAACTGGCAATGTTACTTCGGAACAAAAGCCGAAATTTGCGCGCCGGCCGGCACGACCAGGATCCCTGCCGCCGCCGCAAGGCCGGTCAGCGGAAAATCCTGCACCTCTGGTGTTGTCTCGTTCGGCCCATAGATCGGCGTCCCGACACTCAGCGACGACGCAACTTTGCCGGTCTTTTCGTCAAGCACGTAGAGTTCGCCCGACAGCGAACCTTCGATCACGTATTTGCCGACCATCAACGGCGCGGTGGACAGGGAACCATCGCCCTGGAATTGCCAAGTCTGCTTTCTGGTTGCCGTGTTGAAACAGCCCAGCGTCCATGTTCCCGAAATTTCATCATACACCAGAGACACGCCGAAACCGTTCTTGCCTGAGGTAAAGAATGTCGGCGCATAGGTCGCATAGAAGATGCCGTGACTCTGGCCGGTCTGCGGATCGAGAATGGAATTGAACGAGAGATCGGGATCGCGGACCCAAAGTTGATTGCCAAAATAAACCGGCGTTGTTCCACCGCCGCCGTCGCAACCTTCCTGCGTGTTCCAGAGGAGCTGGCCGTTTGTCGGATTGTATCCGTAGTACTGACACGGATAGGTGACATACACATTGCCGCCACCCACCGCCGGAGCCCCGGTTCCTCCTGCGATCATCGTGTCGGACCACTCGGCCGCGCCGCTTGTTTCATTGACGCCGTAAATGAACACATAGGGTTCTCGTACCCGGCCACGAACACCTGGCCGCCGGACGCCGTGGGGGGTGCGTCGAAATCGGCATACGAACCACCCGTCAGCTGCACGCTCCAGCTGAGTTTGCCGGAGGTCGAGGTGAAGGCACTCAATTGACCGTCGGTGTTGATGACAAATACCTGACCGCTATCATAGGCGGCGTTCGACCACGGATAAGTCCCGCTGATCGATTGTTGCCAAACCACGGCGCCTGTCGTCTGATTGAGCGCGATGAGCTGGGTGCCGCCCGAGCCCTTGTTGGCGACGGTGACGATCACGAGCCCGTCGGCGATCAGCGGATAGGAGATGTTTCCCGCGCCAAGATTCTCCGTCCAAAGAAGCTTTAGCTTGCCTTTGAACCCTGCGAGCGAGCCCTGGCCGGAATGGGCGACGTTAATCTGATACGCGACAGCGTCATCGGCCCGGGCCGCATTCGTGCCGCTCTGGCAGATATGAAAAAGCCCGGCCGCTACGCATGCCGCCGCGATCAGATATCCCCTCACGCTACCGCCCCCCCAAATTCTGCCAGGACACAGTTTTCATCACTCGAATATTAGCAGTGTTCTGCATCGGCGAGAAGCCGGTAACGCGAACAGTTGCGAGGCGCGGAAAACGTCGACAGCGTACATAATTCCGGATCGAGTCCATGCGCACGACAGCCCGGCTGGAACCAGTAGTGGGCGCGCCGGCAAGATCGGCGAGAACAGCCCGTTAGCTGTCAACAAAAGAAATGTATCCTGTCGCGAGAAATCATTGGCCCAGGCTCCTGATATCACGCTGCAAAATCCGAGCCAGTCGTACTCAAATTTTCCGGCTGTCATAGGCCCAATGCAGCAGCGCCTGCCGTTGACGGGGGCGGCAGAACGGATCGCCCGGAGCACAATGCTTTCTGAGTTGCGCGATGTGACGGCTGATTGCTTTCCAGCGCTTGATCTGCCGTGCGTCGTCTTCGGTTCGCCTGCCCAGGTAGTAGCGGCAATACCATTGAAACCAGCCCCGGGGATCTTGAGGGTTTATCCATCCCTTCTTCTGCCAGACCGAAAGCGGCTGACTGGCGTCAACTCCAAAATGATTCAGCCGGCAATCGCGCCGTCCCGGCGCGAGTTTTGCGTTAATGAACCAACTCTTCGGAAATTCGTTTCGGCAATCCGTCATGTATTTTCCGCAGAACACGCCCAGCGCGAGCATCTCTTTCGGCGTCAGCTGAGGCTCGAACTCCGGATCGAAGTCGCGACCGACAGGTGCCACAAGCTCGTAGCGGTAATCCGACTGCATACGGTCGTGAACGACGATCGAACTTCTTGCTGTTCTGTTGATCTGTGTCATGCGTCTCCGGCGGACCGGCTGGGCTCCTTCGTCGGGTTCCATGAAATCGCGGGAACTGAAATCGGGAGACGGCTAATCTATTTTCAGCGACAGGTCGTCGCAATTCGAAAATGGATTTGATGCCCCCTCAATTATTTTTCGCTTTGGAGCGTAGTGGCTGCCCCAGTGTTCACCTGATACTCTGTAGTGGACTGAGTTCTGGACCGACAATCATGGCTGAGCCGGTACCGCCGCCGCCGGGCTGTTGGCGTGCACTGTTGAGCATTCCTGTTCTGATCGTTGCGCTCAGACTTTTCGACCCCTGGTCGAATTTTCTGTTTCCAATTCTCACGCCGCGCATGAGCGAAACTCAAGCCACGGAAGTGATCGGATTTACGGGCTTGTTGATACTGCTGGTCCTCATGCAGTTGGTGTATGGGGCTGTGGATTTAGTCTTCGGCAGCAGGCTCTCTTGGTTTCGGTGGGCCGCGCCCGCAGCCGACCGCGCGCGATTGCGGGTGCGTGGTCTCTATGTCGTCGCCGGGGTGATTGCGTTAGATCAGGGTACGAAGTTTATGATGCGCGCTTTTGTGCACCGGCCCGCAAGCCTGTTTCATTTTCTCGACATCGGGGCCAATTTGAAACCAGATGACGTTATCGGTACCGATCCCGATCAGGACTTGATCGTGCTCTGCGCCGCCTTGATTGTCATTTTGTGGGGTTGGTATTGGCCGCGAAACAGGGCGTGGTCCGTCCTTTCGAGTCTCATTCTCGGCGCGGCATTGAGCAATGGCGCCGATCTGCTGTTGAGCCGAGAAGTTCCGGCACCTTTTCGCCTCCACGCATTTGGAACCAGTACGCCTCCTTTCAACATCGCCGATATTGCAATGATGGTCGCGATACCAACCTTCTTGCTGCTATATCTTGCAGACACATTTCGCAATGCTGCGCGTGATGTGGGAAGCGCAAGCGAGAAGCAGTGACGCTCGCCACTCTTTCCCTGCTTCAATACCGCTCTTCAATACCGGGACACACACTGCATTTCCCGATCCGTCGCGCCACGCATTGGGATGCGTGGTAACTGTCCCTGTAACTTTGTATTCTTGGATGTTGGCCCACCCATATAAACGGAAGACGATTCCGGTTGGCGTGATAGAGGTACACGATGCGAGTGTTTCTGACGGGCGCCACGGGTTTTATCGGTTCCTATCTCGTGCCCGAACTCATCGGCGCGGGCCATCATGTCGTCGGACTGACCCGTTCTGACTCCGGCGCCGAGATACTCACCCGCGCCGGCACCGAGGTTTTTCGCGGCGACGTGAACGATCTGGATCGCCTGCGTACCGCCGCGAAGGCTGCCGATGGCGTCATCCATGCCGCGTTCAATCACGACTTCTCGAATGTGAAGCAGCACAGCGAGGCGGACCGCAAAATCATCGCAGCGCTCGGCGAGGTTCTGCTGGGTTCGAACCGGCCGCTCATCGTGTCATCCGGCACCGGGCTCATCGGTCCATCGAAGACGAGCGGTC
>JBEKLN010000023.1:0-57962 GCA_050010175.1 Rhizomicrobium sp. | reverse complement strand
CCTTGTCGGTTTCGATCTCGGCCAAAATGTCGCCCGAGCGAACCTCATCGCCTTCCTTGACGAGCCATTTGGCAAGCTTGCCCTCTTCCATCGTTGGCGACAGCGCCGGCATGAGAATCTGCGTGGCCATGCTCAGGCTTCCCGCTCGATGGGCGTGAGTTCCTCGATGTGCTGTTCCCAGTTGCGCCCGTCGAAATCGGTTGTGAGAACGGACGTGAAGTCCTCGGCGTTCAGGCAGCGGAAATTGACGCTGTAACCGTCGGGATGCGAACGCGGGACGTAGAACGGCTTCACACCGCAGATCGAGCAAAACAGATGCGTGGCCGTGCCGGTATTGAACTTGTAGGACGTCAGCTTCGTCTTGCCCTTGACGAGCTTGAACCGCGTCTTCGGCACGATGAAATGACGATACCCCGTCATGTGGCAGATCGAGCAATTGCAGTCGAGCAGTTCGATCTCGTCGGGCGCCTGCACCTCGAACTGTACGCCGCCGCAGTGGCAGCTGCCGTTCCTCCAGGTCATGGCCGGTTTACGTGCTGACTTGGCCATTCATCACTCGCGGTAGCAGACGGCTTTCGCCGCAGCGATCACATCCTCGACATGCGGCAATGCCAGTTTTTCGAGATTGGCGGCGTACGGCATCGGCACGTCCTTGCCCGTTACCTTGATCGGCGGCGCGTCGAGATAGTCGAATGCCTTCTCCACGACCTGCGAGGCAATCTCCGAGCCGATGGAGCAGATCGGCCAGCCCTGCTCGACCGTGACGATCCGATTGGTTTTCTTGACCGACTCGATCACAGTGTCAGTATCCAGCGGGCGCAGCGTGCGAAGATCGATCAACTCGGCGTCTATGCCCTCCGCCGCGAGCTTTTCGGCAGCGTCCAGGATGAGGCCGACACAGATCGAATGCGAAACCAGAGTTACCTGTGCGCCCTGCCTGATCACCTTGGCCTTGCCGATCGGAACCAGATAATCGTCGAATTTCGGCACGGGGAACGACCGGCCGTAGACGATCTCATTTTCGAGAAAGATGACGGGGTTCGGATCGCGAATCGCAGCCTTGAGCAGGCCCTTGGCGTCGGCAGCGAAATAGGGCGCGATGACCTTCAGGCCCGGGACGTGCGCGTACCAGGAGCTGTAGTCCTGGCTGTGCTGCGCTGCGACCCGCGCGGCCGGACCATTCGGACCGCGGAAGACGATGGGGCAATTCATCTGGCCGCCCGACATATAGCGCGTCTTGGCGGCGGAATTGATGATCTGGTCCATCGCCTGCATCGCAAAATTCCAGGTCATGAATTCGACGATCGGACTGAGGCCGCCAAACGCGGCGCCAACGCCAAGACCTGCGAAACCGTGCTCGGTGATGGGCGTATCGATGACCCGCGCAGCACCGAATTCTTCGAGCAGGCCCTGGCTGACCTTGTAAGCGCCCTGGTACTGCGCGACCTCTTCGCCCATCAGAAACACGTTCGCGTCGCGGCGCATTTCTTCTGCCATCGCATCGCGCAGGGCTTCGCGGACCGTCATCGTCACGAGTTCGGTGCCTTCCGGAAAGCCGGTCTCGACCTGCGATTCTGCGCGTGGTGCTTGGGGCGCAGCCGGAGCAACCCTGGGTAGCCGTGCTTCGGTTTTCTGTTCGGCCGCTGCTTGCACGGGATCATCGGTTCGCGCCGGCTTCCCTACGGCGGCATTGGGCGCCGCTTCGCCGTCCTGAACCAGCACGGCGATGGGCTGGCCTTGTCGGTTTCGATCTCGGCCAAAATGTCGCCCGAGCGAACCTCATCGCCTTCCTTGACGAGCCATTTGGCAAGCTTGCCCTCTTCCATCGTTGGCGACAGCGCCGGCATGAGAATCTGCATCGACATCAGGCGAGCACGTCTGTGTAGAGTTCTTCGGGCGCAGGTTCCGGGCTCTCGGTTGCAAACTCGGCTGCGGTGTTGACAACTTGGCGCGTCTGTTTGTCGAGTGTTTTGAGATCGTCTTCTGTCGCGAAGCCGCGTTCAACGAGCTTCTGTCCATAGTGGTCGATCGGATCGCGCTTTTCGCGCACGCTCTGTACTTCCTCACGTGTGCGATACTTCGCGGGATCCGACATGGAATGGCCGCGATAGCGATAAGTCTTCAGTTCAAGAATTGTCGGACCACTCCCCGCGCGGCACCATGCAACGGCCTTTTTGCCGGCATCGAGCACGGCCTCTACATCCATTCCGTCAACCTGCTCGCCGGGAATGTTGAAGGAAATGCCGCGCTTGTAGAGGTGCTGCTCCGCACTTGCCCGCTCGACGCTGGTGCCCATCGCGTACTGATTATTCTCGATTGCGTAGACGACCGGGAGCTTCCACAGCTCCGCCATGTTGAAGGACTCATAGACCTGTCCCTGGTTCGCGGCGCCGTCGCCGAAATAAGTTAGCGTCACCGCGCCGTTTTTCTTGTATTTGTTCGAGAACGCGAGACCGGTGCCGATGGGAACCTGGGCGCCGACGATGCCGTGGCCGCCATAGAAGTATTTCTCTCGGCTGAACATGTGCATCGAGCCACCCTTGCCTTGCGAGTAGCCCTGGGCTCTGCCCGTGAGTTCCGCCATAACACCCTTTGGATCCATGCCGGTTGCAAGCATGTGGCCATGGTCGCGATAGGCGGTGATCACCTGGTCGCCGGTTTGGAGCGCCGCCTGCATCCCGACGACGACGGCTTCCTGGCCGATATAGAGATGGCAAAAGCCGCCGATGAGCCCCATTCCGTAGAGTTGCCCTGCCTTTTCCTCGAAGCGGCGGATCAGCAGCATGTCACCGTAAAGCTTCCTGGCCAGCGTAGCGTCGGGCCGGTCAGCCGGAGGGCTGGAGTCGATCTTTTGGGCGGCCTCGGCCATCGCCGATGTTCTCCTGCCAGCGGATGCGGACGTGGGCGGCGTTGTGGCAAGGGACCCGCCGTTTGGCAAGCTCCCGCTCGACGGGGAAGTCTGTGAGCGAGACAGGTATCAGCGCTTCTCGCGCGGAACTGCGACCTGCCCCGTCGTGGTACCGAGAAGCTGGTCCCGGGCGATCTCCTGAATGATGTCGGGGTCGCGCGCGTCGAGAAGCTGGATGCGATGCTTCAGCCGGTCGCCATCGTGCCGGACATCGGCGAGCTGCTCCTGGGCAACTGCGAGACGTGCCTGGGCGCTCGTGAGCGCGATCAAGCCCCTGTTCCCCCAGATCAGATAGTATCCGTAATACGCGACCGCAGCCGTACAGAGCGCTGGTATCACAAGAGCGCCAAAGAAGCGTGTCACACTGCGCCTGATTCGCATACGGGCACCGAATCACACACCAATTCGGACGGTCAAGATAAATCTCGCGACTCAGCTGCGAATGACACTCGTCCCGGCGTAAGCGGCCTGATCGCCGAGCTGTTCCTCGATGCGCAACAGCTGGTTGTATTTGGCAAGCCGGTCGGAGCGAGACAGCGAGCCGGCCTTGATCTGCCCGCAGTTGGCAGCGACGGCCAGATCGGCAATCGTCGTGTCTTCCGTCTCTCCTGAACGATGGGACATAACGGCCCGATAGGCCGCGTTGTGCGCCACCTGCACTGCCTCAAGAGTTTCCGTCAAAGTGCCGACCTGATTGACCTTTATCAGGATGGCATTTGCGACACCGGCCGCGATGCCGCGCGACAGACGCTCCACATTGGTGACGAAGATGTCATCGCCGACCAGTTGAACCTTTTTGCCCAAGGCTTCGGTGATCGCGGCCCAGCCGTCCCAATCGTCTTCGGCCATGCCGTCTTCGATCGAGATGATCGGATAACGGCTGCACAAATCTTCGTAGACTTTCACCATACCCGGCGGGTCAAGCGTGCGGCCTTCGCCCTCGAGGACGTACCGACCATCTTTGAAAAACTCCGTCGAAGCCGGATCCAGCGCGAGGCACACGTCTTTGTGCGGCTGATACCCGGATTTCTCGATCGCGCGCATAACGAATCCTAGCGCTTCGTCAGCACTCTTGAGATTCGGCGCAAAGCCGCCCTCGTCCCCGACATTGGTGTTATGACCGGCATCGGCGAGAGCCTTCTTCAGCGTGTGAAAAATCTCCGATCCCATCCTGAGGCCTTCAGAGAAACTCTTCGCTCCGACCGGCATGATCATGAATTCCTGAAAATCTATAGGATTGTCCGCGTGCACGCCGCCGTTGACGATGTTCATTAGCGGCACGGGCATCGTTCGCGCCAACGTACCGCCCACGTAGCGGTAGAGCGGCAGATTGGCGGCCTCCGCGCCAGATTTCGCCACTGCCAGTGACACGCCCAGTATGGCATTCGCGCCCAGGCGCGATTTGTTGTCTGTGCCGTCCAGCTTGCACATCAGTTCGTCAATCCGCGTCTGCTCCTCCGCGTCGAGGCCAGCCAGCGTGTCGAAAATCTCGTTGTTGACGGCGCCAACCGCCTTCTCGACGCCCTTGCCGCCGTAGCGCTTTCCGCCATCCCGCAGTTCAACGGCCTCGTGCGCGCCCGTCGATGCTCCTGAAGGGACTGCCGCCCGTCCGAACGAGCCGTCTTCCAGCGTGACGTCAACTTCGACGGTCGGATTGCCGCGGCTGTCCAGAACCTCGCGCGCGGTTATGTCGACGATGGCGGTCATGGCTGGCTCCGACCTGATATTGCCCAGATGCGCCCGCCTTCTAGAAGATGATGCTTCTGCCAGCAAGTAAGGTCGGCAGCAATCACGTAGACGTTGGTAAGCCGTCGCCACAGCGCAAAGTTGGCGGCGGTGGTTGCTCCCCGCACGAATCCGATATGGTTCCCTGGTAAATGGCGCGAATCAGTCGCCGTCCTGAAGGGAGATATGATGTCTGCAATTGCTGCGGCGCCACTGGCGTCAATCGTCACAATCCTCGCGATCATCATCTATACGATGACCGGTTATCGCGTGGCGTCGATGCGGGGCAAGCACAAAATCGATGCACCGGCCGTGACGGGAAATCCGGAATTTGAGCGTGCCTACCGTGTACAGTTGAACACGTTGGAAGCGATGCCGATCTTCCTGCCATCACTCTGGCTCGCAACACTATACTTCTCGGTTCGCTTTCCGATCGTGTGGTGGCTACCAGCGGCGCTCGGGCTGGTTTGGATCGTGGGTCGCTACATGTACATGGAAGGTTACATCGCTGCTGCCGACAAGCGCAGCACTGGCTTCCTCGTTTCGGCGCTGGCGCAATTCTCCTTGTTGATTTTGGCCTTGGTCGGGGTCGTGATGAGTTGGCCGGGCATGGCGCCGTCCTAGTCGGACTCGCTAAGAAAGTTGCCGCTTCTTGGCGATCTCGTCTATCCGGACGAGATCGCTGAGAAGTGCCGGCAGATCTTTCAGCTTCAACATGTTCGGACCGTCGGACGGCGCACGGTCCGGATCCTGATGCGTCTCCATGAAGACGGCGGCGCAGCCGACGGCGACAGCGGCTCGCGCAAGATAGGGGACCATCTCCCGGTCGCCGCCCGATTTGTCTCCCTGTCCGCCGGGTTGCTGCACGGAATGCGTTGCATCGAATACAACCGGCGCTCCGAACTTGGCCATGATCGGAAGCGCGCGGAAATCAGATACCAGAGTGTTGTACCCGAAGCTCACGCCACGCTCAGTCACCAGCACGTTGGGATTGCCGGCACCCGTGATTTTCCCGATCACATTCTTCATATCCCATGGCGCCAGGAACTGCCCCTTCTTGACGTTGATGACGCGGCCGGTTTGAGCGGCTGCGATCAAAAGATCGGTCTGGCGACAGAGAAAGGCCGGGATTTGCAGCACATCGACCGCCTCGGCTGTCGGTGCACATTGCTCGCGCTCGTGAACATCCGTGAGCACGGGTATTCCCAGGCCGTTCCTGATCTCGTCGAAGATCGGCAATGACATCTCGAGGCCCATTCCGCGCTCGGTGTTCGCGCTTGTACGGTTGGCTTTGTCGAAACTCGTCTTGTAGATCAGACCGACACCGGCCTTAGCCGCAATCTCCTTCAGCGCCGACGCCATCTCCAGCGCATGCGCCCGGCTCTCCAACTGGCACGGGCCTGCAATGATGCTGAGACGTTTCGTATTCCCGATTTCGACGGAGCCGATTGTTACAGTCGCATTCGGTTGAATCTGGGTCATGAGGCCATTCTATCAGGGGCTGCAGCGAGGACTACCTAAGATTAGCGGTTTTGCCGAATGCGCAAGGTCCGGCTTCCGCACTCAGCCCTGAATTTCATGAAGCTGGGATGCACAGACATTCAAACCCGCTCGGCAGCTTTGCAGGTCGCGCCGCGCCCTGCGGTGATGGGGCCGGTCCATACCGGTTAAGAAATCGCGCTTCACATTGCCGCGCGGGGCGAGTTGCAGACTGTCCGCCACGGTCCGGTGCGCTATTCTGTCCGGAGAGGCACGTTCTGCTTTTGGGGGGGCGAAGCGGTGGCAGCGAATACAGTCGATTCGAACGCACGCTATTGGGCCTTCATCAGCTACAGCCACAGGGACGCAGGCTTTGGCCGAAAGCTGCATCAACGATTGGAGTCCTACAGCCTGCCGCGTCGTCTTATTGGACGACAAACCGTGTTTGGACCTGCGCCGAAACGTCCTGCACCCATTTTCCGCGACCGCGATGAGTTGCCGGCGTCGAGCGACCTGACCGCAGAGGTGCAGGCCGCCCTCAATGCGTCCCGCAGCCTGATCGTCGTCTGTTCGCCGGACGCCGCGTCGTCCATGTGGGTCCGCCGCGAAGTGGAGCTCTTTCGTGAACTCCATCCCGATCGCCCCATCCTGTGTGCACTGTGGCGGGGCGACCCGTCCGAATCGGTCCCCGGACCGCTTCGCCACGTCGGTGCGGACGGAGCTCTCATCGAGCCGCTCGCGGCTGATTTCCGTAGCGGCGGCGACGGGCGCCAGATGGGTATCCTCAAGCTGGTAGCGGGAATTCTGGGCATTCGCCTCGATGAACTCATTCAGCGCGACAGCACGCGCCGCGTCCAACGCGTGACGGCCATCACGATTGGTGCCTTAACCTTAATGGTATTCATGCTGACGTTAACGATATTTGCGCTGGTCTCCCGTGCCGATGCACAGCACCAGAGAAGCGAAGCCGAGGGGCTCGTCGAGTTCATGTTGACGGACCTGCGAGACAGGCTGAAAGGCGTCGGGCGCCTGGATTTGATGAACGCGGTCAATGAGCGCGCGCTGAAGTATTACTCCGACCAGGACCTGGCTTCACTGCCCATCGACTCGCTGGAGCGGCGCGCGCGCCTCTTCCACGCCATGGGCGAAGACGAAGAGACACGCGGGCACTACGACTCTGCGCTGAAAATATTTCGCGAGGCCGAACGCACGACAGCGGCGTTGTTGGCAGCATCGCCAAACGACCCGGAACGGATTTTTACGCATGCGCAGACAGTATTCTGGATTGGGTCAGTGCAGTTTCTTCGTCACGATTTCAAATCCGCCAAAGAATTCTTTCTTGCTTACAAGCGCCTCACGGATCGATTGGTCATTATCGCACCCGAGAACGTCGCATATATGCGTGAGGCGGGCTACGCAGACGCCAATCTCTGCTCCATCGCTCTAATGAGCCACCGTAAGGATTCCGAAGCGCTTCCGTACTGTTCAAGTTCGCTAGCACATAAACTAGCAGCTGCTCACCGGCTGGGTTTAAGAAATGGCATCGCGGATGATTTGATCGACGGTTACGCATGGATGGCGGACGCTTATTTTTATAGTGACGATTTGCTCGACGCAAAGAAATATCGGCTGCAGGAAGAGCAGATTCTCGATGCGCAAATTAGAGCAGACCCAAGAAACATGGATTTGAAAGACACCTGGATCACCATGGAAAGAGCCTTGGCTCTCATTGAAAGCGACAGTGGAGACAAGGCCGCCGCCGCGGCGCGGCTAAATCGCTTGCTGGTGGTTGTCCAAGACATGGCACGATTCGATCCAAAGAATCGAAGCTGGGCAGAAGAACGAGTTCTAATCGAACGTAACCTGTCTTCGTTGCACTAAATCGCACTTGGGAGAATTATCATGTCAAGCGGACCTGGCTATGCTTTGGGGAGCGGCACCCCCCCCGGTTGGACACCCCAACAGATCATCCTCTATCAGCTCAGTATGGAATTCGACGGGTCGCTCGAATATGTCTATCTGAGCGGAAGCGGAACAACGACGAGCACTGATATCAATTCGTTTATTCAGAGCCTTGTCGACGGCACACCTTCGGCTTCAGGGCCCTTACCGTCTGGACAAACTCCGCCGGACCTCATCGTTACCGTGCCGTGCTATGTGGTTGTTCAACTGGACAGTTCGATCAATTGGGCATTCGAACCGAGCGTTGCTCCGATTCTGACCCAGAATAATCTTGCGACGAAGTATTGTGCGCTGAATCTGGTCGATTCGAGTGGTAACATTTATCCGGCAACCGCCCCGTCGTCGCCCAATTGCCTGATCCTGTATTTTAGTGTGGTCTCCGTTGCACCGTCGACCGAGGACGTGAACGATCCGTTCAACTACTACTTCCAGTTCACGACATCGAGCGGTACCCACAATGTCATTCTCGACCCAGAGATGAAGAATCGCGGACCGGGTGGTTGAATGATTCGAGCGGAAGTTGAGTAACCGCGCACCCCTTCTCACCGTCATCGCCCACGCTCGCTCCGGTTCGCTGAAGCGGGCGTGGCGGCTGTTTGAGGATGCCGGTTTCGACACCGTTGAAGACGATCCGGCCGTGCTCAGCGTTCGCGGGCGCCTTCTGAAAGACGAAGCGCTCGCATCCGTCGCCGCGGAGGATCGCAGGCGCTTCTATCAGCAGGCTGCCGCCGCATACGCGCGCGCCGGCGAAATTGGCGGCGGAGCTTACCCGCTCATCAACGCGGCCACACTGTCGTTGCTGTCGGGTCATCGCGAGCGGTCGCAATCGCTCGCGCGCCAGGTGCTCGACATGGCGCCCAGCACCAGCGAAACGCCGTACTATCGCCTCGCCACCAGTGCGGAAGCCCTGCTTCTCCTGGGCGATGTCCCGCGGGCGAGATCCGCGCTCACGGAAGCCGTGGCGCTCGCGCCGCGCGCCTATGAAGACCACGCCTCGACGTTGCGGCAGTTCGGATTGATCCTGGCGGAACTCGGAGAAAATCAGGCATGGCTTGATCTCTGCCGGCCGCCGCGAAGCGCGCATTTTGCCGGCCATATGGCCCCCGCCGACGCCGGGGCAACCGGCAAGAGAATTCGCTCCATCATCAAGGATGAAAACATCGGCTTCGCCTTCGGCGCACTGGCGGCAGGTTCCGACATTCTCATTGCAGAAGCGCTCCTGGAGGCAGGCTCGGAATTGCATCTCATCCTGCCCGCTCCAAGCGACGCCTTCCGCGAAGTTTCCGTCAAGCGCTTTGGAGAGGATTGGGTCGGACAATTTGATGAGATCCTCGCAGCGGCGAGCTCGGTTCGTTGCGTCACAAACGACGAAGGCCCGCCCTCACCTCTTTCGCTGCAGCTAGCGGCAGAGGTCGCGATGGGGCGCGCGATCATGCACGCCGATACGCTCATGACCGAGGCCGTTCAGCTCCTCATCCTTGAACACAATCCCTCGACTGCACCTGCGGCTGGCGGCAGCAACTGGATCAGATCGGTGTGGGAACGGAGCGGCCGAAGACAGAAGCTCCTCATGACGGCGCGGTCCCGGACGGCCGAGCCGCACGTGGATATCGACCGCGCCTCGCCAAATTGTCTGGCGGCCGTCCTGCGCATCGAAATGACTGGCAGCGACCCCGACCAATTGTCGAGAGAGATACTCCCGCTCGTGGCCCGCGCACTATCATCGGGAGCCGAACCCCTGGTTGCACCGCGATGGACTGGCGAAGCGGTGCTCGTCGCGTTCGAGACCACCGAGGCCGCGGCGCGCGCTGCACAATCGATTGCCACGTCGCTGGAATTGGTCACGGACGTTCACATCGCCGGCCATTACGCCATTGTGCGCCAGGCGTCCGATCCGTTTGGAGGCGAACCGCTGCTGCTCGGTCCGCCGATGACCATATTGAGGCATATGTCCGTTGCCACGCCGTCCGGCGCCATACATCTGACGGAGGATTTTGCCGCGGCCCTTCGATCGGGCCCGGTCAACCGTCAGCTGCGTACCGAATATGTGGGTGAGCTTCCCTCACCCGACGGCGATGACCCCATTCGACTCTTTTCCTTCAGGGCCTGAGGCGGCCTCACACCATCATCTCTTCCAGGCGATGTGGTGCAACGATAACGAGTGCGTCGGACTCGCGCCGGATGATGCCGCGCCGCTCGAGTGCACTGATCGTGCGCGACACCGTTTCCCGCGTGCTGCTGACGCGCACGGCCAGCGATGCCAGCACCGGTATGGGCTTCAATGTGTGTCCGTCACCGAGCCGTGCCAGCCGCAGCAGTTCCGCATAGATGCGCCCTGCAGCCGACAGCGTGGTGCTCTCGACAATCCGATCAGCCGACGCGCGCAGCTGGCGGAGCAGCATCCTGGACACAGCCAGCCCTACGCAACCATGCGTCTCGATCAAGGAGAGGAAATCCAGCGCCGAAAAGGCGGCGACCCGCACCTCTTCGACCGCTATAACGTCCGCTCGCTGGGTGGTCCCCGTTGAGCTGCCGATCGACCCGAAAAAATCGCCACGAAAATACTCGTGGAGCAGAACCAATTGCCCGTCCAGTCCGTGGCTGACGGCCTGCGCCCGCCCCATCATCATCAAAAACGTCAGGTCCGAGTTCCTGCCTTCGCTCAATATTGTCGCTTTGACCGGGAAGCGACGATCGAAGGCCCGCTGGCCTATGCTCGCAGCGACCTCTGGTGAACAGGAGAAAATTTGCGCGAGAAAATGGTGAAGACTGGCGTCCTGAGAGCAGTCCATTTTCCGATTACTGTCGACCCACCCCATGTGACCAGTCTGACAATATCCATAACCGATGTCACGCCTTAAAATAAAGGCAAAGGGTGGTATTCATTTAGGGCCTGCACCCGGCGACAGAACGGTTGAATGTGACAATTGCCTCTAAACCAGTCGGCTCTGGTGCATCGCCGCGCTGACGAACGACGAAAACAGTGGATGGGGCTCCAGTGGCCTGGATTTCAACTCTGGGTGGAACTGAACGCCGATGAACCAGGGGTGGTTGGGGACTTCCATGATCTCGGGCAGCCTGCCGTCCGGCGACCAGCCGGAAACCACAAGTCCTTGTTCGGCCAGTTGTCTCACGTAACCCACATTGACTTCGTAACGATGCCGATGCCGCTCGCTGATTTCCGTGGTGCCGTAAATCCCTGCGACGCGGCTTCCTGGTGTCAGCATGGCGGTATAGGCGCCGAGCCTCATCGTGCCGCCCATGTCGCCGCCTTCCTCCCGCATCTCCTTCCGGTTGCCTTTGGTCCACTCCGTCATCAGGGCAATCACAGGGTGACGCGGTGCGGAAATCTCCGTCGAGCCGGCGCCTTCTAGGCCTGCCAGATCGCGCGCCACCTCGATCACGGCCATGTGCAGACCGTAGCAGATGCCAAAGAACGGAACGCCGCGCTCGCGGGCAAATTTGACGGCACGGATTTTTCCTTCCGTTCCGCGCTCCCCGAACCCTCCCGGTACCAGGATGCCATTGACGCCTTCGAGATAAACCGCCGCGTCGTCACGCTCGAAGATTTCGCTGTCGATCCAGTCTGTCTGAACGCGGACATTGTTGGCCAGACCGCCGTGGGTGAGCGCTTCCGACAGCGATTTATACGAGTCCCTGACCTGCATGTACTTGCCGACGATGGCGATGCGGACTTCGCCCTCGGGATTGTGAACGTGGTCGACGACCTGGCGCCACCGCGCCAAATCCGGTTCCGGGGCATCGCTGATTCCGAAGACCTTGAGGACCTGGGTGTCGAACCCTGCTTCGTGGTAGCGGACCGGCGCTTCGTAGATCGACGGAAGATCCGGTGCCGGAATGACTCGCTCGGGGCGGACGTTGCAGAACAGCGCGATCTTCTTGCGCTCTTCATTTGGAATCGGCTGACTTGCACGGCAGAGTAATATATCGGGCTGGATGCCGATGGATCGCAATTCCTTGACCGAATGCTGAGTGGGCTTGGTCTTGAGCTCGCCTGCCGAACCGATATACGGCACCAAGGTCAGGTGCACGAAGGCCGCACGCTCGTCTCCAAGCTCGTTGCCAAGTTGCCGGATCGCCTCGAAGAACGGCAGTCCTTCGATGTCGCCGACCGTGCCGCCGATTTCGACAAGCAGAAAGTCGACATCGCCTTGGTCCACCATCACGAACTCCTTGATGGCGTCCGTGACATGGGGAATGACCTGAACGGTTCTGCCGAGATAGCCGCCGCGCCGCTCGGTAAGGATCACTTCCTGGTAAATGCGTCCCGCCGTGATGTTGTCCGATCTGGATGACGATACGGAGGTGAACCGCTCGTAGTGCCCGAGATCGAGATCGGTTTCCGCACCATCGTCCGTGACATAGACCTCGCCATGCTGCGAGGGGCTCATGGTTCCAGGATCGACGTTCAGATAAGGGTCGAGCTTTCGCAACCGAACGCGATAGCCGCGAGCCTGCAACACGGCCCCAAGAGCTGCAGAGGCGAGACCCTTACCGAGTGAGGACACCACGCCGCCAGTGATGAAGATCAACCGCGCCATGGAATTGCAACATACTGAGAGCGATGGGGCTGCCTCAAGGGGAAAAACATGCCGCGCACAAATATCTTGCCTTGCAATTTGACGACAGCTGCAAGGTTGCTGAGTCGGATTCTTACTGGTGCGGAACCGGAACCGCAGGCGCCCCGGGCTTTGCCGGCTGCGGCATCTGCCTGGGCAGGGAAAGAGACTGCGACGGAGTGCCCCCAGCATCCAGAATTGAGTGAGGCCGCGTATGGAGCGCGACAACCGTCAAAGCGACGCACGTCGAAATAAACAAAATCGCCAGCGTGGCCGTGGCCTGCGTCAAGGTGTTCGTGGCTCCCCGGGGAGAAAAAAGACCGCCAAGACCGGATCCTCCACCTCCCATACCCAGCGCTCCGCCCTCTGAGCGTTGCAGGAGGATCACGACGATCAGCGCGATGGAAACCAGGAGCTGGATGGTCATCAGTACGGATTGCATGGCAAACTTCCAATGGGCGCTGGGCTGATAGACCAAAGCGCGCGCCGAGGAAAGAGCACCGAGAAGACGCGAAAGCTCCCGGGCGCTAGCCTGCGGCCGCCTGAACGCCGGCATCGGCGGTTTGCATGCGGGCCCGAACGATCGCCACGGTGGCGTCGATGGCTGTCAAATGATCGGTCTGGCTTTTTTCCGGGGCGAACAACTGGTTGAGATTCAGCGCCGCGTGCCCCAACAGATGCATGGACGCGTTGCGGTCCACTCCAAGTTCCAGCCCTTCCAGGGCGCCCAGCACCGAATCGCACCAGTCAACCGCCGGTTCGAATTCAGTGCCGACGCATCGTCTTGCGACCCCCTTCGTGACATTCTTGAGCTTGGAGAGGTCGATCTGAAACTTGTCCACCTTCAGGGCATGCGCCTGCATCAGGCGCCAGAGCACGCAAATCTGAAAGGCGTCGCGCCGAAGCTTTTCGCGGGTCAGGATGTCGCGGGCAGACTTCAGTTCCTGGTCGAGCCGATGGGCGGCTTCCTCCGATGTCAATCTGTCTTTTGCCTTCATCCGCAGTGAATTGGGAGGCTGGAACAGCTCGGCATTGGACGGGCGTTCCGTGGTCCTGCGCCGATCGGGTCCCACATACTCGGACGTGATCACGAACCCTTTGCGGTGGAGAATGTGGGTCGCGATCCGCTGACCCAGATTCGACGTCGAAAAGGGTCGCAACAGCAGATCGTCCGCACCGGAGTTGAGCACGCGGCTGACAAGGGTCTGACTTTGCTCCCAGGCCGTGACGATAATGACGATGAACGGATTGTAGCTGTTAGCGCCCTGCCGCAACCCCTGAACCATGCCACACAGGTCGTCCAGAGCGCCATGAGCGTCGCAGAGCGCCAGATCGGGCGGACGGCGCCGGATTGACTCTGCCAGCGCTTCGAGACTTGCAACCGCCTCAATCCTGCGGAAACCGAGATTGTACAAAGCCGTTCGCGTCGCCGTCCGATTGGCCGCAATCGGGTCGAAAATCACGGTTTCGGCTGTGTCGTAAGAAAGGCGCGTCATGCGGCGCGATAGCCCCGGTCGATCGTTGCAGCGTAGTGGGCGCCAGTTAAGGAATTGTGGTTCAAAAAACTAAGGATTTTCAGACCGCGGCTTCAAGAATGACACGGAAGTCGGCTGCCTTCAGACTGGCGCCGCCGACGAGTGCCCCACCCACCTCGGGAAGCGCGAGTATTGCCGCTGCGTTGTCGGGCTTCACCGAGCCTCCATAGAGGATCCGGATGTCCGGCCTTCCGCAGCAGGCCCGAATGTAGGCATGCGCTTCGGTGATTTCCGCAGCCGTTGGCGTCCGGCCGGTGCCGATCGCCCAAACGGGTTCGTAGGCGATGACTGTGCTGACGCCCGTAGCGCCGGACGGCACGCTCTCCGCGACCTGTTCGGCGAGGACGCTCAATGCTCGGCCGGACTGCCGTTCCGCCTCGGTTTCTCCGACACACGCGATGGCAATCAGTCCCGCCCTCCAGGCCGCCATCGCCTTGGCAGCGACCAACCGGCTCGTCTCTCCGTGAAACTGGCGCCTCTCGGAATGACCGACAATGACTGCGGCAGCGCCTGCGTCCTTGAGCATTTCTGCGCTTATATCGCCCGTAAAAGCCCCGGCGGCTTCGGGCCGGCAATCCTGACCTCCAATAGAAAGGCGCCCGGCGGCCTCGGCTACTGCCCGGGTCAGAAGCGTTGCCGGCGGACAGATCAGGCATTCCGCCCCGCGCGGTGACGTCGCGTACCAGTCCGCAACCTTGTCGATCTCGACAAGAGACCTTGCCGTACCGTTCATTTTCCAGTTTCCGGCGATCAGCTGCCTCATTCCATCTCGCTTGCCGATGTTCAGCGCGCTCCCTATCATCCGCCGCTTTTCGCCGCCACCATCGGATTAGTGCCATGCTTCAGAAAATGCGGGTCTACGCGAAGTCCTGGATTGCCTACATCTTCGTGATTCCATTGATCGCCGCCTTCAGCGCTTGGGGCATCGGCGACATGCTGCACGGCCGTGCGGCAGATACGAGCCTGGCTAGCGTGGGCGACGAAAAGATCGAGCCGGACGATTTTCTCCGCGAATTGCGCATCGTTGAGCGCAATGTCGGCATGCAGCAGGAGGGCCATGTCCTGACCGGCGAGGAGGCGCATGCCCTGGGACTTGACCATCGCCTTCTGGAACAGCAGATCAGCGACAAGGCGCTCGATCAGGCGGCATCGCATTATGGCCTCGTCGTGAGCGATGCAAACGTCGCGAGCGTGATCCGGTCCGAGCCCGCGTTCCATAGTGCTCTGGGCGGCTTCGACCCGATGACCTACCAGCGCGTGCTTCAGGCGAGCAATCTGACCGAAGACCAATATGTGGCGCTCATCCGCGGCGACCTCACGCGCGGTCAACTTAAGGCCGCCACCAGTTCCGGCATGGCAGCACCGCCCGGCTACGCGAAGCTCTTTTTCGATTTCCTCAACGAGCACCGGGCGGCTGACTATGTTCTGGTCTCGGAGAAGGATCTGCCTCCCACTCCGGCGCCGACCGATTCCCAACTCACTGCCTTCATGAAGACGCACGCAGCTGGATTCAGCACCCCGGAATATCGCGACATCACATATCTGAGCCTTGGACCCGAGGAACTGGCCGGTCAACTGAACGTCACAGACGCGCAACTCAAACAGGCTTACGATGCGAAAAGGGACATTTATCATATCCCCGAAAAACGGACCGTCGAACAGATCATCTTTTCCAATGAAGCCGGCGCGAAGGCCGCGCGCGCCAAGATCGACGCAGGAACGAGCTTCGAGAACGTTGCGATGGCTGCCGGCAAATCATCCAGCGACATCGGCCTGGGCTCCGTTGAGCAGGCGGACCTCGGGGCAGATCGTGGACCGCCGACATTCTCACTGCCCAAAGGCGGCGTCACTCAACCGATCAAGTTCACATTCGGTTGGGTGTTGCTGCACGTCACGGACATCACGCCTGCCGTCAACAAAACATTCGACGACGTGAAGGGGGAGCTTCGCGAAGAGGTCGATCAGCAGCTCGCCGGCGCAAAGATAAGCGATGCCGGCAATTCATTCGAGGATGCACGCGCCGGTGGCGCGACCTTCGCCGAAGCCGCTGCTAAGGCCGGCATGCGCGTGATCCATGTTCCGGCCGTCGACAAAAACGGGATGGCGCCGGACGGAACGAAAACGAACCTTCCCGCCGCGCCGGAATTCCAGGCGCAGTTAGCGAAGGCGGAAGTCGGCCAGGAAGGCGATCCTTTCCTGACAACGGACGGCCATTCTTACGCCATCAAGGTCAATGGCGTTACGCCGACCAAGCTGAAGCCGCTCGACAGCGTGCGAGCCCAGGTCGTAGCGGCGTGGACTGATGATCTGCGTCAACGTCAGCTCGTCGATCTGGCCGAGCACCTTGCTGCGAAGGCCAACGCCCAGCACAGCCTGGCCGGCGTTGCCGCAGAAATGCACGCGACGGTGCAGGCGAGTGGCGGGCTGTCACGCAAGACACAATCGCCGACGCTTTCCGAAAGCGCCATCAAAGCCATATTCTCCGTACCGGCCGGCACGGCGATCATTGCGCCCGGCGCAAGCAGCGGCACTTACATTGTCGCGCGCGTGACAGGCGTCCAACACGGAGCAACGCCCATTGGCGATCCGCGATTCGACCAGTTTGCCAAACGGGTGGGCAATTCCGCAGGCAGCGATCTGGGCGAGACATTTGCGAAGGCATGGCGCGACAAGCTGGGTTACTCGGTGAACCAGAGCCAGATCGACCGGATTGCCGGCGGCGGCAGCCTGTAGACGCGAATGTCCATCGAACCCGCGTTTGCCGGCTTTGCCGCGGCTTATGATTCGGGCAAACCGCAGGCCGTCTACGCACGCCTGGTTGCCGACCTCGAGACGCCAGTATCGGCATTTCTGAAGCTTGCAGAAGGACGGCAGAATGCGTTCCTCCTCGAGAGCGTTCAGGGAGGAGAGGCGCGCGGGCGCTATTCCATCATCGGGTTGAAGCCCGACATGATCTGGCGCTGCCGCAGTGCCAGGGCAGAGATCAACGACAATGCGCGCGCCGATCCCGACGCGTTTGTTCCGGCGCCATACCCGGATCGGCCCCTGGAGTCGCTGCGCCAGCTTGTTGCCGCCACGCACATGGAGCTTCCCCCTGTGCTTCCGCCCATGGCCGTGGGGCTGTTCGGCTATCTCGGCTACGACATGGTGCGGTTTTTCGAACGCCTCGGCCCGCCGCCTGAAGACTCGCTCGGATTGCCGGACGCTATCCTCATGCGCCCGACCATCGTCGCCATCTTCGACAATATCCGCGACGAGATCATCGTCGTCTCGCCGGTGTGGCCCGAGAAAGGACTGAGTGCGCGCGCCGCCTATGCACGCGCGTCTGAGCGTATCTTGGACGTGACCCACGATCTGGAACGCCCGCTCCCGGCGGCTGCAACCAACGCTCAGCAACCCGAGGCGTCCTCGCCCGTCGAGTCAAACATGACTTACGACGAGTATCTCGCCGTGGTCGAGCGTGCCAAGGAGTACATCCGCGCGGGCGATATCTTCCAGGTCGTTCCGAGCCAGCGGTTTCGGCGCAGGTTCGATCTCCCGCCGTTTTCACTGTACCGGGCGCTGCGGCGGCTCAATCCTTCGCCGTTCCTGTATCACCTCGCCTTTCCTGGTTTTTCGATCGTCGGGTCGAGCCCGGAAATCCTCGTCCGTTTGCGCGATGGCGTGATCACGATCCGGCCGATCGCGGGCACACGAAAACGGGGCGCGACGCCGGCCGACGATGCCGCACTCGCCGAAGAACTGATGGCCGATCCCAAAGAACGTGCGGAGCATCTGATGCTCGTCGACCTCGGCCGCAACGACGTGGGCCGCGCCGCGAAAGTCGGCACGGTGCACGTGACGGACAGTTTCTTCATCGAACGCTATTCCCACGTGATGCATCTGGTTTCGAACGTGGAAGGCGACATCCGCGACGGGCTCGATGCTGTCGATGCGCTGTCGGCCGGCCTGCCGGCAGGCACCTTGTCGGGCGCACCGAAAATCCGCGCCATGGAACTGATCGACGAATTCGAGAAGGAAAAGCGCGGCGCGGTCTATGCCGGCGCCGTCGGCTATTTCGCCGCGAACGGCGCGATGGATACCTGCATCGTGCTCCGAACCGCCGTGATCAAGGACGGGATGATGTATGTGCAGGCAGGCGGTGGCGTGGTGGCCGACAGCGTGCCCGAGGCCGAATACGAAGAGACCGTCAACAAGGCGAAGGCATTGATGCTCGCCGCCGAGGAGGCCGTCCGCTTTGCATCGGCCGCCGGACGGGGGCAGTAGATCTACTGCGTAATCTGCGACCGCAGCGCCGCATGCGCCGCCCTGAGCCTGATCGCGTCGCCTACATCGACAAGAATAACGCGGCGGGGATTTCGGTCGTTGATCCAGCGTTCAAGCGCCGCCAAAGTCTCGGGATGCGGGTGTCCGATCGCGATGCTGACGCCGCCCTGACGGGCATGAGCTTCGGCAATACGCAGTTCGTCCGCCACATTGGCAGACGTGATCTCGTCATCGAGAAACACGTCGCGCGCTGCGCTTGTCACGCCCAATGATTGTGCCAGCGCGACAACCTGGGAGTTCGACGTTGTCCGCGAATCCAGAAACAACACCCTTCTCGCCGCAATATCCGTCATCACCGGCAACAGCGCGTCGCGGTCCGCGGTGAAGCGGCTGCCCATATGGTTGTTGATGCCGCTGAAGCCCGGCACGCGCGACAGCGCCCAGTCGAGCCGGTGGACATTCTCTTCTGCCGGCAAGTCGGTACGCAACGCCATCGGCCCGGCGTCTTCTGTGCCCACCGGCTGCATCGGCACGTGAACGAGGATCTGATGTCCGGCGCGGATTGCTTCTCGCGCCAGTTGCGCCGTCGTGTCCGGATAGGGGAGAAACGACAGCGTCACTTCCTTCGGCAGCGCGATGGCGCGCCGCGTGCCGGCGACGTCGTTGCCCAGGTCGTCAATGACGATGGCAATGACAGGCCCATGCAGGGGGAAAAGACTGGCCCCGCCCCGGCGGGCATGTGCACGCAACCACGCGGGATCCGTGTGCGACGTCAGCGGCGCCGTCCGGGGTGACGTCGGCGGGCCGGTGGAGCGCGCGTCGCTCCGCAGTGCAAGTTCCGCCGAGCCGGCCATCGTCGTGCGCGCCGGCGTTCCCATGAAGGTGACGACGCAATACGCGATGACCGCACCCATCAGCAGGAGTCCGGCCACGGTCCCCGCGTCGCGCATGCTCAGCCCGCGCTGTTTGCGATTCGTCTTTCGTTGTCGCATGTCCGGATGGAGCGACGAAGCCTACGCGCTGTCAATCCTCAGCAGCCGCTGTCGCGTTCCAGGAAATGTTCCACGTCGCGATTGAACTGCTCCGGATCCTGCAGGACCGAGAAATGGCTGACGCCGGGCTGGATCAAAAGACAGGCATTGCGCATGTGATCGGCCATATAGAGCGTGTTTTCGCGCTTGATCGCTTCGTCGTGATCGCCGTCCACGATCCAGGTCGGCACTGTGATGGCGCCAAGCTGGTCCGCCGTGAAATGAGGCTGGCTCGCCCACATCTTCTCGATCTGCGCGACGAAGGCGTCGTAGTCGTGTGGCGTTGGCGACAGCGCCTCGTATTCCTTGCGTGCGCGCACGATATAGGCCGCGAAAACGGGTTCATGCTCCACGTCCTTGACACCGCTCGGGTCGGAATTGGCCGCAAAGGCGAACAGCTTTATCAGGCGTTCGGGATGATGGATGGCGATGTCGAGACCGAGAATGGCGCCGTCGCTCCAGCCGACGATGGCCGCCTTTTGAATCTTCAGATGATTCATCAGGCCGATGACGTCGGACGCCATCAGGTCATAGCCGAACGGGTGCGCGTCGCGCGTGCTGCGCCCGTGGCCACGGCTATCCATGACGATGACGCGATAGTGGCGCTCGAGCGCGGGAACCAGTTCGCCCCAGTAGTTCGAATTGGCGAGGCCGCCATGCAAGAGAATGACCGGCACGCCGCGCCCGAACTCCGCATACCAGATTTTGATGCCGTTGACGGCCGCGTAACCGCTCTCATCCGCTTTTGGCAGTGTCGGCGTCGGCGGCAGGGTCATCCATTGCGACGCGGCGTTTGCGGCTACGCCGCCCAGCAGCAGCAGAAGAAGAAATCCGGTCACACGGCGCATTGCACACCTCCCCATGGTTGGCCCGACTCGCGTGCGTCACGTGCAAAAAAATTTGCCACTAAGACACAAAGAACACGAAGTCAGGCGCGCAGCGCCATTCAATTTCTTCGTGTCCTTTGTGTCTTTGTGGTGAGATTTTTTCTTGCGCTTCGCGCCAAGATTATCCGACCTTCTCCGACTCTACGACGCGGATATGCAGTTCGCGTAGCTGCCGCGCGGATACCTCCGACGGCGCGCCCATCATCAGATCCTGCGCCTGCTGGTTCATGGGGAACATCGTCACTTCGCGCAGGTTGTCCTCGCCCGCGATCAGCATGACGATGCGGTCGATGCCCGGCGCTGTGCCGCCATGCGGCGGCGCACCGTAGCGCAACGCATTGAGCATCCCCGAGAACCGCGCTTCCGTCTCCTCGCGCGCATAGCCCGCGATCTCGAACGCCTTCAGCATGACATCGGGATCATGATTGCGGATGGCGCCGGACGACAGCTCGATGCCGTTGCAGACGATGTCGTACTGGAATGCCTTGAGCCCCAGGATCGTGTCGGAGTCGGCCTCGGTCAGCGCAAGGAATTTTGCGCGATCGTAATTCGGCATCGAGAACGGATTGTGGGAGAAGTCGATCTTCTTCTCGTCCTCGTTCCATTCGTACATGGGAAAATCGGTGATCCAGCAGAACTCGAAACGATCCTGCGGGATCAGGTTCAGGTCGCGCCCCAAACGGATGCGCACCTGCCCCGCCAGGGCCGCGGCACGATCCTTCTTCGCATCGGCGGAGAAGAACAGCGCATCGCCCGCCATGATTCCCGATGCCTTCGCGAGTTCGGCCAGCGCCGCGGAGGGAATGAATTTCGCGATCGGCCCCTTGCCGACCAGCGTTCCACCGTCTTCGTCGAATACGATGTAACCGAGACCTGCCGCGCCCAGATCGCTGCGCGCCCAGTCCACGAGCTTGTCGAAAAACGAGCGGGGTTGCGCTGCGGCTGCCGGGGCGGGTATCGCGCGCACGGTCTTGCCTTTGAACGCCTTGAACTCGACGTCATCGCGCGCGAACACGGCGCTCACATCGGAGATGAGAATCGGGTTGCGCAAGTCCGGCTTGTCGACGCCGAATTTCAGCATCGACTCCTCGTAGGGAATGCGCCGGAAGGGCGCAGGCGAGACACTACGTCCATTCGCGAATTCCTCGAACACCCCGTGAAGCACGGGTTCGACCGCCGCGAACACGTCTTCCTGCGTGACGAAGCTCATCTCGAGATCGAGCTGGTAGAATTCGCCCGGGCTTCGGTCGGCGCGCGCATCCTCATCCCGGAAGCACGGCGCAATCTGGAAATAGCGGTCGAAGCCCGCCACCATGATCAGCTGCTTGAACTGCTGGGGCGCCTGCGGCAGCGCATAGAACTTGCCGGCATGGATTCGCGACGGCACGAGAAAGTCGCGTGCGCCTTCCGGCGACGACGCCGTCAGGATCGGCGTCTGGAATTCCGTGAAGCCCTGCGCCACCATCCGCCTGCGGATGGACTGGATTACGGTGGAGCGCAGGGTGATGTTCCTGTGCAGCCGCTCGCGCCTTAAGTCGAGGAAACGGTACTTTAGCCGGACGTCCTCAGGGTATTCGAGTTCGCCGAACACCGGCAGCGGCAGCTCCTGGGCCACCGATTCCACCTTGAAAGCCTCGATGCGGACTTCGATATCGCCGGTTGGGAGCTCCGGGTTGACCATGTCCGCGGGCCGCGCGGTGACTTTGCCGGTCACCGTGATAACCCATTCCGAGCGCGCCCGGTCGGCTTCGGCGAAGGCGGCCGAATCGGGCTCGACCACGCATTGGGTGATGCCGTAATGGTCGCGCAGATCGATGAAGATCAGGCCGCCATGATCGCGCCTGCGATGCACCCAGCCGGACAGCCGGACGGTGGCGCCGACGTTGTCCTTGCGCAGCTCCCCGCAGGTATGGGTGCGATAGGCGTGCATGATGTGTTCCCTGAAAAAAGCGTATGTGCCGGGTCGGTACTGTCCGGGTCAAGAGTGTCAAAGTCAGCCGAGTGGAGGCCTCTTCCAGGATGCGGAACCTATATTTCACCACAAAGACCACCAAGATCACAAAGAGTCGAAGGTTCGAGCCCCATGCTGCCATCTTTCGCCGCAGAGGTAGATTGCGCTTCGCGCGAAGCGCGAGAACGACCAGGCTCATTCACCGAGGCGACCGTGTGGCATTCAAGACTGCCCTTTGTGTCCTTCGTGGTCTTTGTGGTGAATTTCTCTTGATAAGACTGCACGCGGCCGGGCGTCGCTCAAAGCACGATCCGTTTGAGACCATCTTTGAAAAGCCGCACATTGAAATTCATAAGGTACCCAAGCCGACAGCCTGAGAGCCTCAAATATGTGAGGAGTTGTGCCTGATGGATCGGGCCGAGTGTATCGACAGACTTGATCTCCAAGATGACCACCCCTGCAAGAAGAAGGTCAATCCGAAATCCGGCATCCAGCGTCTTGCCTCTGTAGTTTATGGGAAGAACGGCTTCCCTTCGGACTGCGACCCCGCGTTGCTCGAGCTCATAAAATAGACAGTGCCCATAAGCGGACTCCAGCAGGCCGGGACCCAGGACCGCATGTACCTTCAATCCGGATTCAACCGCGGCACGTCCGACGGCTTCAGTTTCAGTGAGAATCGGGAGGTGATCCATATTCGTATTCGCGGCACCTTTGCGGTGACGCCACTCTCTCAGTTTCTATGCTCCATTGTATGGATGCGGTCTGATCATGCTTGTCGAATTCGTCTCCGCACTCCCGTCTGACATGGAATGCGACACTGTCCCAGCCTGGACCTCGTTTCGCGCCGTTTCTACAACTGTCGCAATCCGTGCTTAGGTTTGGACGGCTTATTGGGGATTGAGCGATGCAATTTATCCGTTCGGCAGCTCTGGCTGCCCTTATCTTGACAGCCAGCTTACCCGCAATTGCCGCGCCGCCGGTGCCGCACAACGTCATCATCTTTGTGGCCGACGGGTTGCGCTATGCGAGCGTGACGAACGATGTCGCGCCCACGATGGTCGCGCTGAAATCCCGCGGCGTGGATTTCACCAACAGCCATGCGGTCTACCCGACGCTGACCACCGCCAACGCGTCGGCCATCGCCACCGGCCATTACCTCGGAGACACGGGCGACTACGCCAATGTCCTTTCCACGGGATTTCCGCTGGTCGCGCTTCAGGGCTCCAGCGTTCCGTTCCTTGAGAACGACGCGGTGCTGAAGGAAGTCAAAGCGCATTTCGGCGAGGGATATATGGGCCCGCTGCCGCTGCTCTGCGCGGCCGGGAAAGCCGGACTCTCCACCGCCGTCATCGGCAAGCTCGGACCCGCCGCCATCCAGGCCATCGACTGCTTCGACAACACCATCGTCGTCGACGACGTGACGAACCGCGCGGTGGGCGATGATGGATTGCCGACCGGCGCTGTCGGCATCAATTCCGACCTGATGAAACAGATCGCGCAAGCGACAGGCGCGGACCAGGCGCCACGCACCAGCCTGCCCAACATCGCGCAACAGCAATTCCTGCTGACCGCCACGACGAAGGTCGTGCTGCCCACGCTGAAGGCGCGCGGCAAGCCGTTCGTGCTGCTCTACTGGTCGCGCGATCCGGATGCGACGCAGCACGCGCAGCAGGACAGTCTGGGCACGCTGACGCCGGGCATCAACGGACCAACCGCACACGCCGCGATCGCGAACGCCGATTCCAATCTCAAGGGATTGCTCGACGCGCTCGATGCGCTCGGCCTGTCGAAGACCACCGATGTGTTCGTCACGGCGGATCACGGCTTCTCGACCATCGCCAAGAGCGTTCCGAACGCGGACGGTACGCTTCCGCCTCCCATGTATCCGCAAGGCTTCCTCGCGCTCGACATCGGGCAGTGGCTTAATCAGAACGTCTATGATCCCGACGCCGGCAACAACATCCTCGATCCCGCGAGCGGCGATCATTCCGCGCGCGGCAACGGGCTGATTGGTCCGTCGGCTGACGCTCCCCAGGTCATCGTCGCAGCCAATGGCGGCTCAGATTTGATCTACTTCCCCGGCGCGGACGCGCGCGCGCATGCGAGGGCGGTGTTCGCGAAACTTCTCGATCAGCCTTTTGTCGGCGCGCTGTTCGTCAACGACGCGCTGATCAAGGGCGGCGATCCGAAAGATTTCGCGGGCGCCCTGCCCTTGAGTGACATCCGCCTCGAAGGCGCAGCCACTGTTCCCGAAGCCGGTATCGTCGTGGGCTTCCGTTCGTTCGATGCCAAAGGCTGCGATCTCGGCGAACAGCTGTGCGCGGTGGAAATCGCTGACACGTCGCTGCAGACCGGACAGGGCATGCATGGCAGTTCCAGCCGAGCCGACACCAGCAACTTCATGGCGGCCACGGGTCCCGACTTCAAAGCCGGCTTTGCGGACGCCTCTCCCGTCGGCAACGCCGATATCGCACCGACCCTGGCCCACATCCTCGGCATCAATCTGGCCGGACAGGCTCCGGCCGGCGCCACACTGATGGGCCGGGTCGCATCGGAGGCCCTGAAGGGGGGCAAGCCGGTCAAAGCGACGAGACATGTCATCGTGTCACAGCCGGCCGCCAACGGGTTCAAGACCGTCCTCGACGAGCAACTCGTCGGCAGCGCCTTCTACATCGACGCTGCCGGCGACCCCGGCCGGGTGGTGGGCGTGACGGAGAAGTGAGCGAGGCGGTATCCGCGGCCCCTTTTTGTCATTCCCGCGAAAGCGGGAACCCAGCCGCCGCGCGTCGGCGCGGCGATTAAACGCTTACCAGCGTCGATCTCCCGAACAGGTCATTTGCGCTCGCGGACGCTCGCGCACTGGGTCCCCGCTTTCGCGGGGATGACAGTCTGGGTTTGGCGTCAAACTACCCCACGCACCCCGCCTGCGAATCCGCTATAGCCCTCGGCATGTCGTTCATCGAAACCACCGAAGACCTCAAGGCTCTCGTCAAGGAGCTGAAATCCGCCCCCTATATCGCGCTCGACACCGAGTTCATGCGCGACCAGACCTATTGGCCGAAGCTCTGCCTGATGCAGGTCGCCGCCACGGGCGTGGAGGCCATCATCGACCCGATGGCCGAAGGCATCGACCTCAAACCCTTCTACGAACTCCTGAAGGCCAAGGGCATCGTCAAGGTGCTGCATGCCTCGCGCCAGGACATCGAGATTTTCTACCACCAGGGCCACGTCATCCCCGATCCACTGTTCGATACCCAGATCGCCGCGATGGTCTGCGGCTTTGGCGAAGCGGCGTCCTACGAAACGCTGGCGCGCAAGCTCGCCCACGCCGAGATCGACAAATCCGCCCGCTTCACCGACTGGAGCCGGCGTCCGCTCACCAAGCGCCAGCTCGAATATGCCCTGGCCGACGTCACACATCTGCGCGTGGTCTATGAAGCGCTCGCCAGACAGCTCGAGAAGTCGGGCCGCTCCGCCTGGGTCGAAGAAGAAATCGCCGCACTGAAAGATCCCGCCCTTTACAAGCTCGATCCCAAACAGGCGTGGAGGCGATTGAAGGCGCGCACCACCAACAAGCGCTTTCTCGCCGTCCTCGCGGCCATCGCCGAATGGCGCGAAGTGGAAGCGCAGACGCGCGATCAGCCGCGCAACCGCATATTGAAAGACGAAGCGCTGCTCGAGATCGCCGCCCATCCGCCGGAAAATGCGGCGGGGCTCGATCACATCCGCGCCGTGCCCAAAGGCTTCGGCGCCTCGAAGATGGGCAAGGCGCTGATGGATGCCATTCAGGACGGAAAGACCGCGCCGCCCCCCGACGGCATCGAACCCGAACGTCCGCGCCGCAAGCGTGAACCCTCGCAGGCGACGATCGATCTGATGAAGACGCTTCTGCGCCTGCGCGCGGAAGCGGCAGGCGTGGCGCCCAGGCTCATCGCCGATACCGACGACATCGAGAAGCTCGCCGCGCATGAAGACGATGGCGTGGCTGCTCTGCATGGCTGGCGCGCGGATGTGTTCGGCAACGATGCGCGCGCCTTGCGCGACGGAAAACTCGCCATCGCCCTCGAAGACGGCGAAGCCGTGCTGGTGGAGCTGGAGTAGACGCAGCACTGCGACCGCGGGCTTCACCGGGACCGCGGCCATCCAGGCCGCACCGCGGTGCTGCAGCGCGACTCGCGGGCTGGAAGCCCGCGGTCCCGGTGAAAGCTGCCGTCCCGACGAAGATCAGCGCGGCCTTCCCCCGCTCGGTGCACCATGCGACGGCGCTCCCCGCGACGGAGTTCCACGCGACGGACTTCCGGACGGATGGAACGACGGCATCGAATGAAACGTCGGCGTCGAGCGCTCGATCGTTGGATGATACATCGTCGTGCGATGTTCGACGGTGGTGTGATAGGTAACCGTCGTGTGATGCGTGACCACCGTGTGATGCGTCGTCTCCGTCGGGCCGCCGCGATACACATTGACGGAATGCGAGCGGTAGCTCGGCGGTGTGGTGTGAAACTCTGTATGCGAGCGTGTCGTCGGCGACACTGCCGGCATGGTGTGAACCACGCCATGCTCGTGCAGCTGTAGCGCGTGGCCGCTCTGATAGTCGGTCACCGGTCCGAGATGCCTTTCGAAATCATGACGCCTGCCTTCACGCGGATCGTGGCCGAACATCGCGTGGAAGCGGTTGCGGTCGATGGACCGGTTCACGAGATGGCCGTGATAGAGGCTGAAATTCGTCCAGCCCTGCGTGCGCCCAAGGATGCCGCGGTAGTAGCCCGGCCCGATCACGTAATAGTCGATGCTCGGCGCATAGAGATCGTCTGCGTCCACAAACGACCAGAAGGAATCGAATTCGTCTTCCGGATAGCCGTAATTGCCGAAGCCGTAATAGTCGTTCCAGTCGTCGGGGAAATTGCCGTAGCCGTCATAATTGATCCATGGCGGCATGGGGAGCCAGCCGACGTCGCCCGCACCCGCGCGCCAGATCACCCAGGCCGGCGCCCAGACATAGCCGGGAACCCAGATCCACCCGTCTTCGGGATCATAGACCCAGCGGCCGTAGTGGAAGGGAACGTCGCCCCAATCGTAATCGGACACCCAGGTGGTGCCGTATTCGTCGGTGTCTTCCCAATGGCCGCCATTGCGGTAGGGACGGAAATTGCGCCCCGCATTCGGACGCCACACCGCACCCCATTTGCTGTGGTTCATCCAGGTGCCGTACGGCGCCAGATGATCGTGAAAGGACTGGAAGCTCGGGTGATCGATGCGGGCAGGCGCCGCTTCGGCGAATGGCATACTGCCGGGTGCCGCGCCGATCCCTACCGCTGCCGCCAGGAGTGCAGCCGACGCCAAACGAGCCAATGACATGACATCCCCCACGCAGGTTTCGACGGCCATCCCGTCGTTTCGTCACTAGTTAACAATTGTAACGATTTGACGGTCGCGCGACGAATCGGCGCGGAGTGACGTGAGCGAAGAAACCAATTTGGTTGATATACATGCCGAAACGTGCCAGATTGACCGGCCGCAGCGGCGGCATATGCGGTGCTCTTTGACATTGTGAATCGATCTGGCGGACGTCTGGGATCTTCGCTGTTTTTTGCCCATGCAGCCCCTGTTCCAGCGGAAAAATGCCGCTGTTACGGGTAAAAACAGCGACATTCAAGTCTCTGAAATTGTTGAGAAAAACGGCAAGACAGGGGTCGAAAACAGCGAATCCGCTGTTATCGGACGGAAATTGACATAAATGACGCGGTGTCAGGCGACGCGGGCTTCCGCTTCGAACGCTGCCGGCGCCGACAGCGACTCCTCATCCCGCGCATTGGGCGAATAGAACGATGCGTTCTGGTTGCCGGCGACGGCCTGGCGCGCAAACGAGATCAGGTGATGGCCGATCAACCCGACATGGATGAAGCTCTCGATGTCGCCCTTGCGCAAAAGCGGCCAACCCGCCGTCCAGAACGTCTTGCGATAATCGCCGAAGAGCCCAACGCGAACGATCAGGTTACGCAGGATACGCAATCCCCGCTTGATGTTCTTCCAGTTCGCCCTGGCCGGCGTCGCACCGAGCTGCAGGCGGTTGGGATAGGTGTGGACGATGTTGTGTGCAAAACGGCGATAGAGCGCTTCGGGCGAATAGGCCTCGCCGATGCAGTGCCGCCACGACGCGACGACGCGGTCATACGGCAACAGAAACGCGACGTTGGATTCGCGGCCCTGATCGGGCACCAGACGCCCCGCCGCTTCGAGCCGTGTCCATAGTGGCGTGCGCGGCAACGCTTCGAGAAGGTTGATGGTCAGCATCGGGATGTTGGCGCGTGCGATGAATTCCAGAATCCGGTCGGGTGTTTCTGCGGTGTCGGTATCGAGCCCCAGAATAATTCCCGAGACCACTTCGAGCCCGTAGCTGTTGATGGTGGCGACGGCATCGAGGATCGGCATGCGCGCATTCTGGTCTTTCGCCATCGCATGCAGCGCGCCCAGTTCCGGCGTTTCGATGCCGCAGAACAGGGTGCGGAAATTCGCTTCGCGCATCTGCGCCAGCGTCTCGGTTTCCTTCGCGATGTTCAGCGTCGCCTCGCAGGCGAACTGCACCGGATAGCCGTTCTTCTTTTGCCACTCGATCAGATGCGGCAGCAGATCCTTCGCCGCCTTGCGATTGCCGATGAAATTGTCGTCGACGAAATAGACCGCGTTGATAACGCCCTGTTTGCGCATCGCATCGAGTTCGGCGACGATCTGCTCCGGCGTTTTCAGGCGCGGCACGCGACCGTAAAGCGCAGGAATATCGCAGAATTCGCAGCGGTACGGGCAGCCGCTGGAAAACTGGATGTTCGCCAGAAAATATTTTTCGATGTCGAGATGCTCATAGGCCGGCACCGGAAATTCCGACAGCGGCAGCCGCTCGTTGGTCGTCAGCCTGATCTGCTGCTTTGGAGACGACACGTCGGCGTCCAGCGCCGCAATCAGACGATCGGTAGCGTCGCCCAGCTCGCCGATATGCAGATAATCGAACTCGGGATAAAGCTCCGGCATGCTCGAGACCGACGGACCGCCCAAAACGGCAACCTTGCCGAACACGTGCGCCCGCTCGGCGATGTCGCAAATCTTCTGGCGCTGGATGTGCATGCCGCTGACGAACACCGCATCGGCCCATTCGAAATCGTCCGGCGTTGCCTGGCGCAGATTCTCGTCGACGAACCGCACATCCCAGGTCTTCGGCAGATACGCCGCAATAGCCAGAATGCCCTGCGGCGGCATGAACCCGGCAACCCCGCCGCCATGTAGTGGAAACGCGTTCTCGAATGTCCCGAACGACGGTGCATAGGCGGGCGCGATGCACAAAATCCGGCGCCGGTTATGGGCCTCTCGCGGCATGACACACCTCGGTTGCACTGGGAATCCCCAGTCATTTGCAACGCGGGACCAATGACTTGGCTCCCGCCCGGCGCGCCTGATTGTGCAGTGTAGCGAAAAAAAGCTCCGGCGCTAGGAGGCATCCATCGGGTCGGCACTGCCAGTGGCCGGTGCAGCCTCTTCGCCATCAAAGGGATCTTCGTCGGGCGAAAGCTGATCTGACGGATTGGGTACGTCAAAACCTGATGGCGGCATGGCGTCGAGGAATCCGGCCGCCTTTAATTCGTCCATGCCGGGAAGATGGCTGACGCTCTCCAGACCGAACTGGACAAGAAACGTTTCGGTTGTGCCGTAGGTCACCGGCCGACCGGGCGTGCGCTTGCGGCCCCTGATCTTGATCCAGCCGACTTCCATCAGGGCATCAAGCGTGCCCTTCGACAGCGCCACGCCCCTGATATCCTCGATTTCCGCACGGGTGACCGGCTGGTGATAGGCGATGATCGCCAGCGTCTCGATGGCGGCGCGTGAAAGCCGCTTCTGCTCGGGCTGCTCCCTGCGCAGCAGAAACGCGAGGTCGGGCGCAGTGCGGAATTGCCACTTGCCCGCGACGTTGACGAGGTTCACGCCCCTCGCCTCGTAAATGCGGACAAGCTCCTGCAGCACGGCGACGATATCGGCGCCCTCCGGAAGTATCGTCGACAACGCCTTTTCATCCAGCGGCGCCGATGCGGCGAACAGGATCGCTTCCGCCATGCGCAAATGATCCATGTTGACGGCGGACGCACGTCGCTCTGACGATTCGGAAACGTGATCGATATCGGGATGCATCTCGGGTTCGGCCAGATCGCTCCTGTTGACTTCGGCAAGACGGACGACGCGGTTCATGATACGGCCTCCATGGAGCGGGGCTCCATACGATCCTTGATATAAATCTCGTCGAAGGGCTGCAGCTGACGGATTTCGATCTTGCCGTCGCGGGCGACTTCGAGACAGGCCAGCAGCATGCTGGCGACCGCCGAGCGCCGCCGCGCGCCGGCCGACCAGTCGAGCGGCAAGAGCGATGTCAATCCGCTCCAGTTGCCGATGCGGCCCAGCATGCGTTCAAGTCGCTCTCGCGCTTCTTCGATCAGAAGCACCGGCGCGTGTTTGGGCATGTAGCTCTTGCCGCCAGACCGCTTCAGCCTTTCGCGTGAATAGGCTGTCAGAAGATCATAAAGCGAGTCGACATGAGTCGGCAGCCTGATTACGCTGACGGGCTCCGGTGCGCCGCGCGCGAAAACCTCGCGGCCCAGGCGGTTGCGCGCCATCAGTCGCGCCGCAGTTTCGCGCAGCACGTGCAACCGCTGCAACCGCCAGCGCAGCCGCGATGCCATCTCATCGGCGGTCGGCTCGCCTTCGACCGATGGCGGTTGCGGCAGAAGCAGGCGGGATTTGAGATAGGCAAGCCACGCCGCCATCACCAGATAGTCTGCGGCGAGTTCGAGATTGCGTATGCGCGCGGTCTCGATGAATGCGAGGTATTGATCGGCAAGAGCGAGAACAGAGATCTTCGCCAGATCCACTTTCTGGTTGCGCGCCAGTGCGAGCAGAAGATCGAGCGGCCCTTCGAACCCGTCTACGGCGACGACCAGCGCCTCGTCCGGCGACGCCGGCGCATTGTCGAATTCGTCGAAAATCTCTCCGACTTCGCTCATGCGGCCGCGTCCAGAAGCTGGGCCAGCCTGTGTTCGCCGGCGGTCACATCGAAGTCCCGCGGCGATGCCAGATGCGACAGAGCCGCTTCGGCACGCTTCAACTGCGAATCCTCAAGCGGTTTGATTTCCGTCGCGATGTCCTTCATCTCGTCGAGATCGCCGTTGCAATGCAGGACGATGTCGCAACCCGCGAATTGCGCCGCTTTCGCCCGGCTTGCCAGAGTGCCGGTCAACGCCTCCATCGAGACGTCGTCGGTCAACAGCAACCCGTTGAACCCGATTTCGCCGCGAATGATCTGGCGCACCACTTTCGGGCTGATGGTGGCGGGGCGCTGCGCGTCGATGGCCTCGTAAACGACATGCGCCGTCATCGCCATGGGACAGTAATTGAGGCTGCGAAACGTGACGAAATCCGTCGCGCTCAATTCCTCCAGCGTCGCGTTCACGCGCGGCAATGCTTTATGCGAATCCGCGGTCGCGCGGCCGTGACCCGGAATGTGTTTCATTACCGGCAGCACGCCGCCTTCGAGCATTCCGTCGATCACTGCACGACCAAGTTCGATAATGGTGACAGGGTCGTTCGCAAATGCCCGATCGCCGATGACGTCGTCGGCACCCTGAACCGGCACATCGAGAACGGGCATGCAGTCGACGTTGATGCCGAGTTCGCTCAACTCGTGCGCGATGAGGCGCGCATTGAGATAGGCTGCTTCGTGTGCGCTCGGCGGCGCGCTCCGCTTCAGGGCTCCGAACCTTGCAGCCGCGGGACGCGACGGCCATTGCGGCGGCTTCAGCCGCGCCACGCGTCCGCCTTCCTGATCGATCAGGACCGGCCCGCGTTCGTCTCCGATACAGGCACGCAGCGAATCGACGAGCCTGCGGACCTGATTGCGCGATTCCACATTTCTGCCGAACAGGATGAACCCCCAGGGCTGCACGTCGCGGAATAAGTCGCGCTCTTCGGGCAGCAACTCCGTGCCCCGGCAACCATAGATAACGCGCGCGCGCATCGGCTTACTCACCTCAACCTATTTGGCGATCAGGCAACTCGCGCCATCGGCCTTCAGCTTGGCGCACACCTCTGTCGCTGAGTCCTTGTTCTCGAAAGGTCCGATGCGGAGCCGGTACCATGTTCCCTTCTCCCCGAGGTCGACCTGCTTGATGTCGGATTGATACCCTCCGACGACAGGATGCTTCTTCTGGAACGCATGCCACGCTCCGTCTGCTTCGTCCTGGGATTTGTAGGCGCCGATCTGCAACAGCGTGTTACCGCCGGCCGCCGGCTTCGGCGCGGGCTCTGTTGCTGCCGGAGATGTCGTCGCCACCGAGGACGGCGGCGGCGCACTCTCTGTCGATGTCTCGGCTGGCGCAACCAGTGGCGCGGGCGCATGCGTGGCGACGCGCGGCAGCGATGAGGTCGAAACAGACGCGACGGCCTTGGGCTGCGGGGGAGGAGACGCTGCAACCTTAGCGGCCGGTTTCGCAACCGGGGTTTCAGGCGGCGGCGAATTGTCTGCGGACTCTGCTGACGTATTGGGCGAGGCTTCGGATTGTGCCGGCTGTCCGGCACTCGAATTCGGCGATGGGGGCGTGCTCGCCGGAGGAGTTGCCGCCATCGGCGTGGGCGGCGGGGGAACCGAATCGGCTTCCGACGATTCGTCGTCGGCCGGCGCCGGCTGCTGATACACCTTCAACTTGGTACCTGCAGATTGTGCAACGATTACGCGCGGCGCATCCGCTCGGCCGCGTTCCACACCCTCGGTGTACGCGTAATAAACGACGCCCGCGAACAGGAAGAGCACGAGAAGCGCGATGAAGATCAGCAGTGGCAGGCGCGAGCCTTCCTCCTCTTCCTCGTCATCGATGCTGCCGTCGAATACAGGCATGTCGTCCGCCCGCGGCTCCAGTCGCTCGAATCTAGCCATATGTCGTTCCGCCCGAATCCCTGAGCAAACTTACCACCCGCAGACACGCGAATCACGGCTCGGCCAGCCTAGAGAGCAATTTCGGTGTGGAAGATTCGTTTATGCTCTTCCAGGGCAAACCGGTCAGTCATGCCTGCGATATAGTCCCGTACGACCCCTGCCGTCACGGAGTCGCCGGGTTGTCCACAGGCCGCCTGCCAATCTTGCGGCAAAAGGCCCGGGTTTTGCCCGAATGCGGCAAACAGCTCGGCTACGACGCCCTTGGCCGCGGTCATGGATTGCATGACGCGCGGGTGCCTGTACATGCCCGCGAACAGAAAATCTTTCAGCGCGCCGACCTGAGCGAGCATGCCGGCGGAAAAGGCAGCGATCGCCTGACCGTGCAGGCGGACCTCTGCGGCAGATATGGGCTCGACCTCGTCTATCCGCCGGCGCGTCTCGACCAGCACGTCGCCTATCAGTGCACTCATCAGCCTACGGACGATCTCGCCGATGAAGCGACCCGGTTCGAGCGGCGAGTATTCCGCCTGGATCGCCCGGACATGTTCCCCCACCAATGGCGCGTGAGACAAATCGTCCGCCGTGAACAGTCCCGCTCTGAAACCGTCATCGATATCGTGATTGACGTAGGCGATGTCGTCGGAGAGTGCGGCAATCTGGGCTTCGAGCCCGGGCCACGTCGTCAGATCGAGCGGCCATCGGGCATTGAACGTCGCGATCGGTCCCGGCAGATTCTTGCCGTCGGCGCTTTGCAAGGGACCATTGTGCTTGACCAGCCCTTCGAGCGTTTCCCAGGTGAGATTGAGACCGTCGAAATCCGCATAGCGATGCTCGAGCTTCGTCACGATACGCAGCGTATGGGCATTGTGGTCGAAGCCGCCGATAGCTGCGGTTGCCGCCGAAAGCGCCTCCTCGCCGGCGTGACCGAACGGGGTGTGCCCAAGATCATGGGCAAGCGCGAGCGCCTCGGCGATATCTTCGTCGAGCGCCAAGACCCGTGCCAGTGAGCGGGCAATCTGTGCAACCTCCAGCGAGTGGGTCAGGCGCGTCCGGTAATAGTCGCCTTCGTGCTGTACGAATACCTGGGTCTTGTGCTTGAGACGGCGGAAGGCGGTGGAATGAATGATCCGGTCGCGGTCGCGCTGATAGCAGGTTCGGGTCGGGCTCTCGCTTTCGGGAAATAACCTCCCCCGGCTGTCGGCTGGTCGGGTTGCATAAGGCGCCGGTTGAGCGGGAGGCTCGAAAAGTGGCGGTAACAACCGGCCGGCCGGACCTGTTGCGAATGGCATACCTTTGCTCCGATGGGCTCGAGCCACTACATAGGTGTGGCCAGTTCGCCAGAGAGTGCCAGATGGGTCCCGATTCGGACAAACTCATGACCGTTTCCGCCAGCGCCGCCAGGCGGATCTCCGAGATTCTCAAGGCGGAGCAGCAACCCGTGATGCTGCGGCTGGCGGTAACCGGCGGCGGCTGCTCGGGATTTCAGTACAATTTCACGCTGGATGACGAACGTCACGACGACGACCTCGTGATAGAGCGTGACGGCGCCGTCGTACTGGTCGATCCGATGTCGCTGGATTTTCTCAAGGGTGCCGAGCTCGATTACGTCGACGACCTGATCGGTGCCGCCTTCAAGGTCAACAATCCCAACGCCAGCTCGTCCTGCGGCTGCGGAACCAGCTTCTCGGTCTGACGGCGGCGCCCGCTCGATGAATCCTGAACCCGGCCACCACCACGAGCCGCATAAGACCGGCCACAATTGGCTGGATATGGCCGTCGCAGTAACCGCGCTACTGATCTCGCTCACGTCACTCATCGTGGCATTCGTTCACAGCAAGACCCTCGAGCGCATGGCCGACGCCAACGCGCGGCTCGTCGAAACCAATTCCTGGCCGTTCCTGACTTACGGCACCGGCAATGAAACGGATGTGTATCTCGACGTCGTGAACGACGGGGTGGGACCGGCGAAAATCGAAGCGGCAGACGTCACGTGGAAGGGCAAGGCACAACGCAACCCGGTCGAGCTGCTCGAGGCCTGTTGCGGATTTGTGCCGAAAACCGCCGACCTGAGCATGGGATTCATTTCAGGCCGGGTACTGCGGGCCGGTCAGAAAATCACCTTTCTCAGTATGCCATCCACGCCTTCGGATACAGCTGCATGGAAAAGATTCGAGCAGGCGCGCCTCAGTCCGGACCTTTCCATCAACGTTTGTTATTGTTCGGTCTTCGATGAGTGCTGGGTCGAGGATCTCGTGCGCCTCTCGTTGCGCCCAACGCCGGTCGGCCGTTGCACAGTGCCTCCTGTCCCGTACGGGCTTCCGCCGAAATGAAAATCGCGACCTGGAACGTCAATTCGATCAAGGTGCGTATCGACGCGGCGCGTGATTGGCTGAAAGAAGCCGCGCCCGATGTCGTCTGCCTGCAGGAGATCAAGTCGACGGACGACTCGTTTCCAGCCGAGGCGTTCGAGTCACTCGGCTACAATTGCGCTGTGCATGGTCAGAAGACTTACAATGGTGTGGCAATTCTCTCGAAACGGCCGCTCGAAGACGTGACGCCGCGTCTGCCGGGCGGAGACGGCGACGATCATGCGCGCTACATCGAGGCGGTCGTCACGGGAGACAAAGGCGCCATCCGCATTGCGTCCATTTATGCACCCAACGGCAATCCGATCGGCACCGACAAATTCAAATACAAGCTCGCCTGGATGGACCGGCTGGCACGGCACGCGAAAGGACTGCTCGCGCCGGAAGAACCGGTCGTGCTGATGGGCGACATCAACGTGATTCCCGAAGCAGACGATTGCTATGATCCGAAGGCCTGGGCTGGCGACGCTCTATTCCAGCCGGAATCGCGCGCGGCGCTGAGGCGTATCGAACACCTGGGCTATACCGACGCGTTCCGTGCCTGCCATTCCGAGACGCATCAATATACATTCTGGGACTATCAGGCGGGCGCGTGGAACAAGGACCACGGCATCCGCATCGATCACATCCTGCTGTCGCCACAGGCGACCGACCGGCTGAAGGGCTGCGGCATCGACAAATATGTCCGCGGCCGGGAGAAGCCGTCGGACCATGTGCCGGTCTGGTGCGAACTGAATGTTTGAGCGAGGCTATATTACAGCAAAGCCTAATGAAATTTACGCGTGACGGCTCGGGGGATCAGAATGATCAGAGCGTTCAAGACGAGGCGGCCATGGGCAGCTGCCCTGATCAACTTCATCTTCGATCCGTTTTTCGGGATGCTGTATCTCAATCGTGGATACATCGCGATTGCATATTTTGCGGCGGAATTGATCGCCATAGCCGGACTCGCCTTCGCAAATCCATCAATCTACTCGACACGATTCGCAAGCCTCGCGCTGATCTACCTTCCCTTTCGCTTGGTTGGCGCCGTTCACGCGTTTTTCCTCGCCCGCAAGAGACTCCCCGGCGAGCGCATGCATTGGTATTCACATTGGTACTCGCTGGTCGCAATCTATGTCTTCCTCCTGGCGCTGCCGATAGGCGTCAGAACCTATCTGTACCAGCCGTTCAATCTTCCATCCACCTCTATGAGCCCGACACTCAATGTCGGCGACTGTATCTTCGTGAAGAAATTTGCTTACGCAGGCTCAAGCCCTCACCGCGGCGATATCATCGTGTTCAACACGCGGGCGGACGGACAGACTATCCCGTATGTGAAACGCATTGTGGGGCTGCCCGGAGACAGTGTGAAATTGGTGAGTGGAGAGGTCTTGATCAACGGAGTCCCGGCAAGACTCGAAAAACTGGGAGACGTCCAAATCGACTGTGATCTGGGTGCCTGCAGAAACGCGCCTCAGTATCTTGAAACGTTTCCCGGTAGTTCTGCGCATCGCATTCTGCAACTCTCGACAGATGGTCCGCTCGACAACACCAATGCCGTCACCGTTCCGGCGAATTCATATTTCGTCCTTGGAGACAACAGGGACAGCTCGAACGATAGTCGAGGGACTCTCGGTTTCATCTCCGCACGCGATATACTCGGCAAAGTTGTTGTCAAATTCGTCGATGGCCACGCACACCGATTGGTCTGGCAAGCAATCCACTGACACCTACGGGAGACATCACTCATGACCGGCCCGCGCCCCTTTCGCATCGAAATTCCCGAGCCCACGATCGAGGCGATCCGCGCCAAGGTTCGCGCCTACGAATGGCATGAAATGCCGCGCGGATCCGGCCTCGAAGGAACTTGGGCCTACGGCGCCAATCTCGATTTCATGCGCCAGCTTTGCGCATACTGGGTTGACGGTTATGACTGGCGCAAATGGGAAGCGGAACTCAATCGCTTTCCTCAGTTCCGTGCGCACATCGAAGACATTCACATTCACTTCTACAAGGAAATGGGCTCCCGCCCACGCCCGCGGCCGTTGATCCTCAGCCATGGCTGGCCCGGCTCGGTGTTCGAATTCCTGTATCTCATCGAACCGCTGGCGCATCCCGAACGCTTCGGCGGCAAAGAAGAAGATGCGTTCACAGTCATTGTTCCATCGCTTCCCGGCTACGGATTTTCGGGCAAGCCGGCACGGCCCATCAGCCCTCGCAGCATTGCGCGGCTGATCGATACGCTGATGACCGATACGCTCGGCCTCTCCGGATACATCGCGCAGGGCGGTGATTGGGGCTCGGCAATTTCAGGCTGGCTCGGCTATGAGGGAAAAGGCTGCGCCGCGGTCCATCTGAACATGATGGGGTGGCTGTCTCCGGGCGTCGGGCCAGAGACCGATGAAGAGCGGCGCCACGCGGAAGCCGCCAGACAATTATTCGATGCGGAAGGCGCTTATTTTCGCGAGCAGTCCACCAAACCGCAAACTCTCTCCTACGCGATGATGGACTCGCCCGTGGGCGCATGCGCCTGGATCGTCGAGAAATTCTACGGCTGGTCGGATATCCGCAAAGGCTTCGACAAGGTCTACACAAAGGACCAGCTGCTCACGAACGTGATGATCTATCTTGTCACGCGCAGCTTCAACACGGCGACCTGGCTCTATCGCGGATTGTTCGAGGATCTGAGCGGCGCGCCGGTGGCGCCCAAGACGCGCATCGAAAAGCCGGTCGGCATAGCGCGCTTTCCCGTCGACCTCATTCCCTTTCCACCGAGAAGCCAGGTGGAGCGGAACATGAATGTGGTGCGCTGGACGGAGTTCGCGGAAGGCGGCCATTTCGCGGCGCTGGAGCGGCCGGACGATCTGATCAACGATATCAGAGCGTTCGCGCGCGGACTTAAGCAATGACGCTGAACAATGGGACCCTGTCCTGCGGCCATTCACAAGCGAAACGACGCTCGTGCTGATCAATCCAAGAGCCCTTTTGCCACACTCAACCAAACATCCAAGGTCGCCAAAGGTTTTCGCTGAGGATGATGAAGCCACAGCATTGACGGCAAACCCGCTTGCGCCCTTCGGTACCACGGAAGGTCGGCATCTTCCTTCTTTTGCCAAGTCGCATCATCATCATCGACCAAGTCACGTATGACCTCTTCCGCGTATGATGACGTTACGAACACAACAAGCGACGGTCGATATTCGTCAATCTCGGCCCGTAGCGTCTCCACCGCCAATTCATGTTGATAGGCCAAGTAGCGACCCGTTGGGTTGCCTGAAGTTACACCGACTTTTGCGATGTTCGACCAGACAAGATTCTGCAGATTCGCCTGATCAGTGCCAGACGCGATTTCGCTTAATCTTCGCGCAAATCGCCAGAACGCTCGGTTTTCATTGCCATCGTACACTTCCTGAAGAAACTCAACGGTAGATGACCGACACGTTTCCAAGACAGGGCTGCGAACAAACTTTTCCTTGAACCAATCTTTATGCGTTGCCTTGCCGACGTAGAGCACGTTCTTGCGAGACGCATCCCACGCGGCAGGTGGCACCGACACAAATGGCCCAGCCAGCCGGCTATTCGTTAGTGACGGATCGGAATCCATTAACTGAAACAGCTGCACCCATCGGGACTGGATTTGAATGAGAGACATGGGATCCTATCAATTCCGCCATTGAAAGTGGCTCATCACGCGATTCAAAAATGGCAATTTTCAGTCTTCGCTATGAAAATCGATAGCCTGTCCCAACAAATTTTCACCGTGAACCCAGCACGAACTGGTTGCCTTCGGAATCCTTGAAGATCGCAGACGTACCCCAATCTTCGCGCATGGGCGGCTGAACGAACTCGACGCCTTTTGCGGAAAGCTGCCGGTGCGTGGCCTCGACATCGTCACAGGCGAACGAGCCGTTGAAGAAGGTCCCGATCCGGTCCTCGTGGCCCGTCGGTGTGAAAAGCACGATGCCGGTCTCGCCATTGCGGATCGAAAGCTCGATCCATCGCTGCTCGCCCAGAGGCTGATCGGTCATGACCTTGCAGCCTATTTTCTCGGTCCAGAATTTGACGGCGCGATCCTGGTCGCGGACAGGAATTCCAACGAACTTCACATGCGTAATCATGGTGCACTTGCTCCCGGCGTTGCGGCGGGAAATTTGTCGTCACAAAGAACACGAGGCAAGCAGGACAAAGTTTGCTATAGTAAGGGTTGCCATGAAGCTCCAGATCGATTCCCACGTCATCGATACGCTGATGCGCGATCTCGTCAATCACGATCGCGCGCCGTCGTCGTTCATTCTCTACCTGTTTCTGTGGCGGCAGACGCGCGGCGAAGGACGCGACGCATTCGGCGTCAGCCTGCAGGAACTGGCGACGGATACCGGGCTGTCAAAGTCATCGGTGCAGAACGCCCTGCGCCGATTGAAGCGGCGCGGCCTCGTCTCGGCCAAGCGATCAGGCCCCACGAGCGCGTGCTTCTATCAGGTGCACGAACCCTGGCGGCGTTTGTCGCGGTAAATTCGCAGATTGTCGAAGAATGTCGCCGATGCTTGCGACCGATACCAATCGCGACCTTGATTTTGTTTCGAGAACGATAGGCAGCCTTAGTTTCAGAGCGTGGTGAGAGGGGCGGACTGGCCGCCCCTGCCACGCGGAGGGACAGAGATGATTGTCTACATCTCCCTCCGGTTGTTCCGGAAGAGAAGGTTTATCCTCTTCTTCCTGACATAACCGGCCCCGCCCTGGAGCTAGCACTCCAGGGCGGGTGCCCTCCGAGTATACGAAGAAACCTGTTAGCAATCAATGAGCGCGCGAGATACCTGATAGGCGCGCTGTCAGCTCAAATTGCGGCCCATCGCGAGATATTTCTCCCGCCGCTGCTTGCGCAGATCGTGAGGGGATAGCCCATCCATCTCATGCAAGGCACGCGCGATCGTATCGCCCACGGACTCTATCGCATCGTGCGGCGCGCGATGCGCGCCACCGGGCGGCTCGCGAACAATGCCGTCGATCACTTTGAGGTCAAGCAGATCCTGCGCGGTGATGCGCAACGAGGCCGCGACTTCCTGAGTCTTTTCCGGGGCGCGGTCCTTCCATAAAATCGAGGCGCAACCTTCCGGCGAGATGACCGAATAGATCGAGTGCTCCAGCATGTAGACTCGGTTGGCGACGGCAATGCCCAGTGCGCCGCCCGACATGCCCTCGCCGATGATGATCGACACGAACGGAACGCGCACCGCAAGACAGGCCTGCGTCGCGCGCGCAATCGCTTCCGCCTGGCCGCGCTCTTCCGCACTGATGCCGGGATAGGCGCCGGGCGTATCGGCGAAGGAAATGACCGGCAGCCGGAAACGATCCGCAAGCTCGAACAGCCGCTGTGCTTTGCGGTAACCCTCCGGCATCGCCATGCCGAAATTGTGCTTGAGTCTGCTCTTGGTGTCGTTGCCTTTTTCCTGGCCGATGAGCGCGACCGCCTGTCCGCGAAAACGGCCCAGTCCGGCGATGACGGCAAGGTCTTCGCCGAAGACGCGATCGCCCGCGAGCGGCGTGAATTCGTCGAACAGCTGCGCGGCATAATCGGAGAAATGCGGCCGCGCAGGATGTCGCGCCACCAGCGCCTTCTGCCAGGGCGTCAGCTTCGCGTAGGTGTCGTTGATCAGCTGCTGCGCCTTGGTCTGCAGGCGCGAGACATCGTCGCCGATATCCATGGACGGATCCTGCGCGGCGAGCTGGCGCAGCTCCACGATCTTTCCTTCAAGCTCAGCAATGGGGCGTTCGAAATCGAGATACGCGTGCATAGTCTCTCTGGGGTGGAAGCCGAACCAAATTGGCAAGTGCGCCTGAACCTGTCAACAAATGGCAACGCCTGCCACAGCCTGCAAGTGCCATGTTGTGACAGCACTGGACACGCAACCTGGCCGTCAGCTTAACACTTGTGAATCCGGGCCTTGTCGATTTCGATATCGGAATCAAAACGTGAGAATCCGGCTATGACTTCGATCGGACCATCTCCGCCTGCTTCACAATGACGTGCGCCTGGCGAATGGAGGCGGCATCGATGAGCACGCCGTTGAGCGAGACTGCACCCAGCCCCTTCTCATGGGCATCCTTGAGCGCGGCGAGGATGGATTCCGCGCGTGCCACTTCCTTTTCGGGCGGCGTGTAGATTTCGTTGGCGAGCGCAACCTGGCTCGGATGAATGGCCCATTTTCCTTCGCATCCCAGAATGGCCGTGCGTCGCGCCTGCACCCGAAACCCTTCGGCATCGGAATAGTCGCCGAAAGGACCGTCGACCGGCACAATGCCGTGCGCACGCGCAGCCTGACACAAACGGAACAGCGGATAATGCCAGAGGTCGTTCCAGTGCCTTTCGCGCGCGTTATCGCCGTCGACGTCCGTCAGCATGACATAGTCGGCGTTGCCACCGCCAATGTTCGTTGTGCGCATGCCCTGCGACGCGGCGTAATCCGCCGCACCAAAGTGAAGACTCTCCAGCCGCGCTGAGGCGCCTGCGATGGCGTCGATGTTGGTGAGACCCGCAACGGACTCGATAATGACCTCCAGCCCGATCTGCTTCTTGCGGCCGACCGCCTGCGATGCCTGGGTGACCAGCATGTCGATGGCATAGACGTCCGACGCGTTGCCCACCTTGGGGATCATGATGGCATCGAGGCGCTCGCCGCCCTTCTCAACCAGCGCAAGCACATCGCGGTAGCACCAGTGCGTGTCGAGGCCGTTGATGCGGACCGTGACGAGCTTGTCCTTCCAGTCCACATCGTGCAGCGCCTTCACGATGTTGTCCCGCGCCTGATCCTTGTCGGCCGGCGCGACCGCATCTTCGAGATCGAGGCAAACGACGTCAGCCGCGCTTGCGGCCGCTTTTTCGAACAGAGCCGTCCTCGAGCCCGGCGCGAACAGCTTCGAGCGATAGAGTCTCGGCGGCGTACGGCGGATAACGGGCGTGAAGCTCACGAGAAAATTCCCTGTGAAATGAATGGCCGGACCGTGGCCCAATGGCGGGTAGGGGTCAACGAGACGATTTGGTTTTGCCGCGGCGCGCGAGGGGGTGGGCCGAGACGACCGTCTGCTTCAACCTTTCGCTGGCCACATGCGTGTATATCTGCGTGGTGCCGATATCGGCATGGCCCAGCATGGTCTGAACGCTACGCAGGTCCGCCCCCCCCTCCACGAGGTGGGTCGCAAATGCATGCCGCAGCACGTGCGGCGAGAGTTTGTCCGGATCGAGCCCGGCGGCCAGCGCCAATTCCTTCAACAGCTGATGGCAGCGTCGCCGGGTCAGATGCCCTTCTGCGCCGCGTGACGGAAACAGGAACCGATTGGCTTCATCGCCGGCACGCAGGAATTCGGCCCGCGCAGCGAGATAGCTGTCCAGTGCCCTACGGGCCGACGGGTTCAACGGCACGAGCCGTTCCTTGCCCCCCTTGCCTTTCACCAGAAGAAACCCGTCGCGCCGGCGGACGGCCGCGAGGGGAAGCGAGACAAGTTCGGACACGCGAAGGCCCGACGCGTACAACAGCTCGATCATGGAGAGCAGCCGCATGCCTTCCGGTGACGTGACGCCCTCACGGGCCTTTAAGATCAGAGTCTCGACATCGTCCCGCGACAGTATCTTCGGTAAAGGTTGCGCGCGGCGGGGTGCATCCACCGCCGATGTGGGATCGTCCATCCTCAACCCCTCCGAATAAAGAAATCCGAAGAACTGGCGCAATGCGGACAGCTTTCGGGCCTGGGAGGATGTGGCTACGTGCGCGCGCGACAGATGGACAATGTATCCCTTCACATCGTCGCGCGAGGCGTGTCTGGCCGACGATGAGGGCACGAGATGATCGTCGAACGCGACAAGATCGCGCCGGTAGGCGTCAAGCGTATTGGAGCTCGCGCCGCGTTCGGCGCTCATCATGTCAAGGAAGGCTTCGATCGAACGTGCGCTGTCAGCTGCCCGGCTCATGGCCGAGACGCTTGCGACGATGCGACTCTCGCGTGGTGCAACAGAATTGCATCGGCCGCCAATTCTCGTGCAGCATGGTCGTACCCTAGCGCTTCGAGAGATCTGACGAAGGCAATAATCGCATCGGGCGCAACATCGGCCGTTCCTTCCGGACCTATAAAATCGAGCATCGCGAGGATAGCTTCGCCGCGACCGCCGGAGTCCGAGCGCGCAACGTCGAGAAGCTTTGTCACTTCGGCTCCCGGGTGCCTGCCCTGCCATTGCTGTGCGCTGAGTTGTGTCATCGCGACCTGCGCTCCGGGCGGTAGTCCAGAGCCCAGTGAGTCATAGAGCCCGAGCACGAGATATGCGTTCGTCTTCGCGGCGTCGTCGCCAGCAGATTGGGGTGCGGTGGCCTCCGCAGCGAACCAGGATAGCGCGCCCTTCACCTCGAGGTCGCGTGCGGCATCGGGCGCAACAAGATCGAGCTCCACCTGCATGAGACGAATCAGCGGCTTGTCGGCCTCGGAATTGAGGTCCAGGGTGTCATACCAGCGCGCTGCTGCGTCCGCGCGGCCGCTCAGCATGAGTGCAGTCGACATCAGCGCCGCGTGCGAGCGGTCTGCGCGGTTGGGTATGACGGCTGAAGCCGCGCTGCCCTGCAATTGTGCGCCCACGGGCAAAAGGTTCGTTCCGTATGCCAACGCCATGGCCTCGAACAGCAGCTTCTTCTTCACTCCGGGATCGGTAGCGCTGCGCACCGCCTGCCGGATCAACGCCTGCGCCGCGAGGAAAGGCAACGTCGGCGCCGTTGCAGCAGCATCCGCCAGTTGATCCGGCGAATATGTCTGGGCATCGCACATTGCGGCGAGATCCGCGGTGGTGAGAGCGCCGGCGCGAACGACGTCTTCTGCGGCATCGAGCCGTTGGGCTGGCGGATCCTTTGGATCACGCAGAGCGCTGACGCTGGCGGGCATGCCGAGGCGCTCGGACCAACCGGGATCGACTGCCAGTCCGGCTGCCACGAGCAGAGCCACCTCCAGCGAATTCGGGTTGGTGAGATGAGGCGGCGGCGCGGAGCGATGGGAGACGAAGTCGTCGAGCAAGGTTTCGAACGCCTTGTTGTCGATCTTTTCCGCGGCCATCACAGCACGCGTCAGGTCGAGCGCGGCCGTATCGCCGGACGCGCCGTAACAGAAGGCGCGCAACTTGATCCAGAAACCGTCGCTACTTTCCAGGCGCATGTTCGTGGCGTCCCCACAGGCGTCGCCGAGCCTGCCGCCGAACAACAATGCGTCGGCAACCAGACGGGACAGTTCCGGGTCGTTCTTGGGAACCGCCTTCGCTGCGAGCGCTGCCGCGTCATCGATCAATCCCGCATCGAGCAGCGCTTTCAGTCGAACGCTCGTAAAGGCCTGGCCGGCGTCGCCCGACGGTGCGTCGGCCTTCGTCAGGATCAGGCGGCGCGATAAACCGCGTATGGAAGGCACGGTGCTGGCCAGCGGGAGCCGCTTGAACATCTCTTCGATCCGCTCGCGCTGCGAGTCTTGCCAGATGTCGCTGCCCAGCCCCCCATTTGTCGCATCCAGGAGCCCGAGCCGAGGGCCGTCGACTGTTCCCAGCGAGCGGACCTGAATTCCGGTGGTCGAAGCGGCATCCGATGGCGCCGCCGGCGGTTGGGCACCGGCTGCCAGCGCTACAGGCGGACCCTGCGCAGGGCGCGAATCAGTTGGCTGCCCTGCGACCGCGAGCGGCCAAATCAGAAGAGCCGCACCGGTCGCCGCTGCCCAGAGTGACTCAGCCCGAAAACCGGTCATTCGAGATGACCTGTTCATACGTATGATGCGGCGGCTTTAACATACCTGCGTAAATCGCAAGCGCCGCCGCGCCGAAAACCAGAAGGACCAGTACTCCAAGACCGATGCGAGCTGTCCAACCCATGTCGCGTTCACTCTTCCAGGCAGCCGTCAGGATTCCAGTTGAACTGGCTTTGTGGCGGAAAGAACGTCGCCTGCGCAAGAGCCAAGGAGAGACAATGACGCTGGTGACGGAGATAAAGTCCGTGTAATCCGGGTGCATGGGTCGCTTGAGACGCACGATCGCACTGGTCGGAATGATGGGTGCCGGGAAGAGTTCGGTCGGCCGCAGGCTGGCCGCGCGGCTGGATGTCGCCTTCCGCGATGCTGACGCCGAGATCGAGCTGGCTGCCGGCTGCTCCATCACGGAGATTTTCTCCCGATTCGGCGAGGCGGGCTTCCGGGATGGCGAACGCAAGGTGATCGCCCGATTGTTGCGGGGCCCTCCCCACGTCCTCGCGACCGGCGGCGGCGCGTTCATCGACGAAACGACCCGCGCAGACATCGCATCCCATGCGACATCTGTCTGGTTGCGGGCGCCTATTGCGCTCCTGGTGTCCCGTGTCGGGCGCAAAGAGACGCGGCCTTTGCTCCGTGACGGCGACACCCGCGAGATCATGGAACGCCTGCTCCAGCAGCGCGAGCCGGTTTACGCGTCGGCAGACATCATCATCGACAGCGAAGACGGTCCGCATCAATCGGCCGTGGATCGTATTTTGTCGGCGTTGGAAAACCGCGATCTGCTGGAACCGGCATGAGCGAACGCATCGCGGTCCGGCTCGATACGCGCAGCTACGACATTCATGTTGGTCGCGGATTGATTGCGAAGGCTGGCGAGACGATTGCGCCATTTGCCCGCGGTGTGGTTCCTGTCGTAACGGACACCAACATCGCCGGGCTGTATCTCGAGGCCGTCCTCGCGTCCCTCAATCAGGCGGGGATCAATGCCGCCCCGGTGGTTGTCCCGGCGGGAGAAGAAACCAAGAGCTTTGCGGGACTCGAAGGGCTTTGTACCTCCCTGCTCCACACAGGTGTCGAGCGCGACGGGTTGATTGTGGCGCTCGGGGGAGGTGTGGTCGGCGATCTGACCGGCTTTGCATCCGGTATTCTCAAACGCGGCATCGCCTTCGCACAGATTCCGACGACGTTGCTTTCCCAGGTCGATTCATCTGTCGGCGGCAAGACGGGAATCGACACCGCCGAGGGCAAAAACCTGATCGGCATGTTTCATCAGCCGCGCGTGGTCATCGCGGATGTCGACACGCTCAAGACTCTATCGAGGCGAGAGCTGCTCGCCGGCTATGCCGAGATTGCGAAGTACGGCGCGCTGGGCGACGCGGCGTTTTTCGCCTGGCTGGAGCAACATGCTTCGGCCGCTCTGGCCGGCGAAGAAGTGGCCCTGACAAGTGTCATTGCGCAATCCTGCCGCATGAAGGCCGACATCGTCGCCCGGGATGAACGCGAATCCGGCGAGCGGGCCCTGCTCAATCTCGGCCACACATTCGGTCATGCGTTGGAGTCGGCGACGGGTTATTCGGGCCGGCTTTTGCACGGCGAAGCAGTCGCGATAGGAATGGTGCTCGCGTTCCGGCTCTCCGAGCGCTTGGGGTATGCGTCTGCCTCGGATACCAAACGCCTGAAAGATCACCTGCGCGGGGTTGGCCTGCCCACTTCCATCGACGACATACCGGGCTCAAGGCCGCCGGCCGGCGAATTGCTGACACACATGCTTCACGATAAAAAGTCAAAGGACGGTCAGCTGACATTCGTTCTGTCCAGAGGGATCGGTCAGGCATTTCTCGGCCGCGGCGTTCCCCTCGAAGCCGTGCGCGAGCTTCTACAAAGCTGATGCGCAGGCCTGCGGAATTCCGCGATATAATCTCCCGTCTCACTTCCAGCTCACAAGGCCACGCACATGACTGACATTCTCCTGGCGGGATTGGGCTTCATTGTCGTCCTGCTGATCTTTTCGGGATTTCTGTCGGGATCCGAAACCGCGCTGACCGCGGTATCGCGGGCGCGCATGCATCAGCTGGAAAAGGACGGTTCGCGAGCCGCGCATGATGTGAATGCGCTTCTGTCGGATCGCGAAGACATGCTCGGCGCCATTCTTTTGGGAAACACGTTCACGAACATCCTGGCGTCCTCTCTCGCCACGGCCCTGCTCGCGGCACGCTTCGGCGACCGTGCCATCGCGATCACGACCGTCGTCATGACATTCGTCGTCCTGGTGTTCGCCGAGATTCTTCCCAAGACTCTCGCCATTGCCCGCACCGACCGGTTCGCGCTGACGGTCGCGCGCGTTCTCCTCCCCGTCGTGCGGGTTCTGGCGCCGGTCGTCGACTCCGTACAATTCATCGTCTGGCACGTGCTGGGCGTTTTCGGGGTTCGCGAAGAGGCAAATCCTGTCCCCATGCTGCCGCCACATGAAGAAATCCGCGGCACGGTCGAACTCCACCACAAGGAAGGCACGGTCGAGCGCGAACACCGCGACATGATCGGCGGCATCCTTGATCTGTATGAGCTGCAGGTCGGCGATGTAATGGTACACCGCAAGAACATGGCGACCGTTGACGCTGGCGAACCCGCGGCGAACCTTTTCGAAAGCTTCATCGCGGCAAACCATGCCCGGGTGCCGGTGTGGCGGGACTCGCCGGACAACATCGTGGGGATATTGCAGACCCAAACCGTCATGCGCGAGTTCGTTCGGCGCAAGGGACAGCTGCAGGGGTTCGACATTCTCGCGCTGCTCGAAGAGGCTTGGTTCGTGCCCGATACGACGTCGCTGGAAGAGCAACTCGGCGCTTTTCGCAAGCGGCGTTCGCATTTTGCGCTTGTCGTCGACGAGTACGGCACGCTTCAGGGCCTGATCACGTTGACCGATATTTTTGAGGAAATTTTCGGACATATCTCCGAAGAGCCTGAAACGCGTGCCGGCCCGAAATTCCGCCCCCAGGCCGACGGGTCGTACTTGATTGACGGCGTCACCCCCGTGCGCGATCTCAACCGTGAACTGGAATGGAATCTACCCGACGAGGAAGCGACGACCGTCGCTGGGCTGGTCATTCACGAAGCAAGAACAATTCCCGACGTCGGCCAGCGTTTTGCATTCTACGGTTTCAAATTTGAGATCCTGCGCCGCAGCCGAAACCAGATTACGCTGCTGCGCGTCACCCCGCCCCCCAGCCAGACATCGCACGCGACGGGGACCTGATCGGCCGTCAGGCGCCCGCGTCGCCGGGCGCTAAAGCAACGATCGACAGCGCGTGTACTCGCGACTTCAACTCATCGGAAAGGACGGCGTGGATCGCCCTTTGGCGTTCGAGCCGGGTCAGCCCCTCGAAACGGGACGAAACAATTCTTACATGAAAGTGTGTCTCGCCCGCAGGCCGCGCTCCGGCATGTCCGGCGTGATCCGCGCTCTCGTCGACGATTTCGAGCGAAACCGGCGCGAGAGCGTTTAGGAGTTTTTCACGCATCGTTGAGGCGACCGACATGTAATGCACCTCGCCTCTCTTTGACGGCGTCTGTCAAGAAATTCGTTTCCTTGTTTTTTATTCCTCTCAACGCATAATCCGACCATGCGCGACGCCGGTTACCGCCCTCGTTTTGGAAAGGACATCCGTATCAAGCCGGATGTGCGAGAAGTGCCGCCTTCCGCGCGGCCCTGTGCGACACCGTCATGCACAGGCGAAGGCGCGTACCGGGTTCCCAAAAGCCGCCATCAACTGGGCGAACATATCTGGTACTGCCTGGAGCATGCCCGCTCGCACAACGAAAGCTGGAATTATTTCGCCGGCATGAGCGACGCCGAAGTCCAGGCGTTTCAATCGGAGGCTGTCGTTGGCCACCGTCCCACATGGCCGCTTGGAAAACGCGCTGCGCACCTTAAAAACGGCCAAGCCTATCAGCACGTACACGACATCCATCACGCTTTTGGCGAGGACATAGCCGAGGCGCCGGCACAGCGGCGCGAACGCTTCCTGACGCGCCCCCAAGCGGTTGCATTGGAGGTACTCAATCTTGACGCAACCGCCACCTTGCACGAGATAAAGGCCCGGTATAAGGAACTTGTGAAGCGGTTTCATCCCGACGCAAACGGCGGCGACCGGGGCGCTGAGGAGCGGCTAAAGAAGGTTATCCAGGCTTACGGCGTGCTTCGCGCGTCAGGGCTGACCTAGAGAGCGCCTCCCCGCGCCTCCCCCTCACAGGCGGCGGACCCCCGCCCAGAATCGCCAAGCCGGATCACACGAACATGAACATGGAGTCCCAAGGCCTCGATCCCGCCACTGTGCCGGACACGAAAGTGGACGTTCGCGAGGTGTTCGGAATCGACGCCAAAATGAAGGTGCCCGCTTTTTCGCGGAAAAACGAACATGTCCCCGATTTCGATGCTGCCTACCGCTTCGACCGCGAGACGACGCTCGCGATCCTTTCGGGGTTTGCGTTCAATCGCCGCGTCATGATCCAGGGCTATCACGGCACAGGAAAGTCCACACACATAGAGCAAGTCGCCGCGCGCCTTAACTGGCCGTGCATCCGGATTAACCTCGACAGCCATATCAGCCGTATCGACCTGATCGGCAAGGACGCAATCGTTCTGCGCGACGGTCGGCAGGTGACCGAATTCCGCGAAGGCTTGCTGCCGTGGGCGCTCCAGCATCCCGTTGCTCTTGTGTTTGACGAATACGACGCAGGCAGGCCGGACGTAATGTTCGTCATCCAGCGCGTGTTGGAAGTTCAGGGCAAACTGACATTGCTCGATCAGAACCGGGTGATCCGGCCGCACCAGGCATTCCGATTGTTCTCGACAACGAACACGATCGGACTTGGGGACACGACTGGCCTCTATCACGGGACACAGCAGATCAATCAGGGACAGATGGATCGCTGGAATATCGTCACCACGCTCAACTACCTGCCGCACGATGCCGAAGTGGATATCGTGCTGGCGAAAGCACCGGCGTACGACACTCCAGAGCGCAAGAAGACGATCTCGTCGATGGTGCGCGTCGCCGACATGACGCGAAACGCGTTCATCAACGGCGACCTGTCGACAGTGATGAGTCCCCGCACAGTCATCACCTGGGCGGAGAACGCGGAGATATTCGGCGATATCGGCTTTGCTTTCCGGCTCACATTCCTCAACAAATGCGACGAGCTCGAACGCGCCAGCGTTGCGGAATTCTATCAGCGCGCTTTTGGCGAAGAACTGCCTGAGTCAGCGGCCAAAGTCCTGGTGGCATGAAGCCCGACAATCCGTCCGAGCCCTTCAAGCGCGCGGTTGCCTGCGCCGTACGCTCGCTCGCGGGAGAACCCGATCTGGAAGTGAGTTTCTCCGCGGAACCGCCCACGTTGAAGGGATTGAAGGCGCGTCTGCCACTGCCGACGCGGAATCTGCCGCCGAACGAGATCGCAATCGTACGCGGACAGGGGGATGCCTACGCGCTGCGTTGCGCCTATCACGAGAAGTCGATCAACGATCAATATCGGCCTCAGTCGGCCGATGCGGCCGCGGTGTTCGAGGCAGCCGAACAGGCGCGCGTGGAAGCGATCGGCGCTTTGGCCATGAAAGGGGTTGCGGCAAATCTCGACGCCAATCTTGAGTCCCGCTGCATCGCACGCGGTCTGAGCAAGGCCCGCGACCGTTCCGAAGCTCAGCTGGCCGATGTTGTCGGTCTGATCGTGCGCGAACGCATCACCGGTGAGCCGCCACCGGAGTCGGCGCGCTACGCCGTCGATCTGTGGCGGCCCTGGATCGAAGAACGCGCCAATAAAGACCTCGTGCGCCTCGAAGCGAGCTATCGTGACCAGAAGGCGTTTGCAAAACTCACACGTACCATCTTGCGCGACTTGCAGATCGGAGACGAGTTTTCTGACGACAACGAGAGTGAAGGCGACAACGAATCCGGGGAACCTGAGCCTCCTTCGGATGAAGGCGGCGAATCTCCGGAGGAGGGATCGCAGACCGAACTGAGCGAGGCCGACATGAGCGAGTCGGAGGGCGAGGAAGGCGAAGAAACAGCTGCAGAAATGCAGGCCGACCAGACAGCCGAGCCATCGGATGCGCAGGAGTCCGACGAGGGCGTCAAGCCCTGGCGGCCGGAGCAGCCCTTCTCCAATCAGGACAACTGGGGCTATCGCATTTTTACGACCCAGTTTGACGAAATGGTGAGCGCGACCGAGCTCTGCGATGCTGACGAGTTGGCGCGCCTGCGCAATTTCCTCGATCAGCAGCTGCAGTCGATGCAGGGCGTCGTGGCGCGGCTCGCCAACAAGCTGCAGCGCCTTTTGATGGCGCAGCAAAACCGCACCTGGGAATTCGACCTCGAAGAAGGAATTCTCGATACGTCGCGCCTGCCGCGCATCATCATCGATCCGATGTATCCTCTATCCTTCAAGCGCGAGAAGGACATGACGTTCCGCGATACGGTGGTCACGCTTCTGCTCGACAACTCCGGATCAATGCGGGGCCGGCCGATCATGGTCGCCGCGATGTGCGCCGACATTCTTGCCCGCACGCTGGAGCGCTGCGGCGTGAAGGTGGAAATTCTGGGTTTCACGACGCGGGCGTGGAAGGGCGGGCAATCGCGCGAGAAATGGATCGCCGATGGTAAGCCGCCGCATCCGGGCAGGCTCAACGACCTGCGCCACATCGTCTACAAGTCGGCCGACGAACCATGGCGCCGGGCACGGCGCAATCTCGGGCTTATGATGCGTGAGGGTCTGCTGAAGGAAAACATCGACGGCGAAGCACTGATGTGGGCGCACAATCGCCTGATCCCCCGCACGGAGCAGCGGCGAATCCTGATGGTGATCTCGGACGGCGCGCCGGTAGACGACTCGACCCTGTCGGTCAACGCAGGAAACTATCTGGAGCGACACCTGCGCAGGGTCATCGATGAGATCGAGGAGAAATCCTCTGTGGAATTGGTCGCGATCGGCATCGGACACGACGTGACGCGGTATTATCGCCGCGCGGTCACGATTGTCGACGCCGAACAACTGGGTGGCGCCATGACCGCGCAGCTGATCTCCTTGTTCGCGGAGGAAGACAAGCGGGAGAGCATGACCCGTTCGCTCGGTTTCACGCATCATCGCGCGCGGCCCCGCGCGCATGCGTCGGCGTAACAGAGACCCACCTGGGCATTTCATTTTGTCGCATCTCCTGGATGCGACGCGCGACTCGACAGGATGGATACGATCAGTAACCGCCGAAACCCGGGCTCGGCGGAACAAGCGAACGCAACAGCCCATACGGAATCAGCATCAGTACCGACGCGCCGAGCGCGATCTCCAGATAGCTGACCATCTCTCTAGCCCAGCCCGGCGACGTTCCGGCGAACGAAACCGGGAATGCCACAATGCACAACACGATTCCGCCTCCGAGCGATGCGAACAACGGTGCCTTCCACCACGTCGGCCCGCGCATGCCGTCGAACAATACGATTGCGACCAGTTGCGCCAGGAAAAGTCCCGCACCGAATCCGGCCAGCGTTCGCAGATCCACAGACGGCGTGATCATGGGAAGCAATGATGGAATTGCGGCCAGCGCCACTCCCCAGGCAATCACCACCTGTCCGAGCGCATACGTGGCGCCGTAACGCCGATTGGTGAGATGGATGACGAAGAAGGTGAGCGGTATCAGCACAAGCCCAAGACTGATGGGCCGGCCTGCGAACATGCCGAGCCCTTCCACCGAAATGTCGGTGTACACCAGACAGGCTGCTCCCACTGTGAGGAGCAGCATCACAGGCAGGACAAGCCGCAGCACAGCCCGAAACAATCGGCCGGCGACGCTGGCACTGTTTCGACGTGGGATATTCGCGATATGCGCCCGGCCGACCATGTCGACCGAGGACCGAGCCCTGCGGGAACCGAATCCCGCAACATCCGCCGCCACGCGAACCGCCCGGCGCCGATTGGCGCTGACGCCTGATTCATACGCTGACACAAGTACCCCCACACCCCCGCATGGCCATCGTTCCGGCCATGTCGCATAATCGAACATATCCCAAATCGGGTGCAGGCGCCATGCCGAAAAACAGCGTTAACCCGCGTTAACGCTGCCGAAAGGTCGAATTGGGAATGGAAGGTTAAGCGGCTGCCTTGGCTTCGTGCTTCTTGGTGATCAGCCGCTTCAGCTTGAGAGCCCTGTCGGAGAGAGCTGTGTCACGTGCCTTCATGAGAAAGGCATCAATTCCGCCCAGCTTATCGACGCTGCGCAGCGCATGCATGCTGATGCGAAGCTGGACCCTCTGACCCAGGGCATCGCTGGCCAGCGAAACGGTCTGCAGATTGGGGCGGTAGATTCGCTTGGTCTTGTTGTTCGCGTGGCTGACGTGGTGACCCGTCATCACGGCCTTACCGGTAAGTTCGCAGCGGCGCGACATGAGCCTGTTCCGTCCGAAAAAGAGCGGCTCTCTTAGGGGGCGGGTTCTCCCCCGTCAAGCCGGCCGAGCAAAGAAGCCACAAACCGCCTGGCCGCTGCATGGGGCAAGGCCCGACCCACGACAACCTCGGCCTCTGTGCGGCGAGCCTCCGCCGCGGCGTCCGGGTCACTCTGGATCGTATCGGCCAGAACGGCCTGGATCTCCGACCAGAACCAGCGCCGGGCCTGATGCTCGCGCAATCGCCCGATGGCGCCCTCGGCCACCAACCTGTGATGAAGTTCCTCGATGACGCTCCAGGTCTCGCCAATCCCGACGCCCTCCAGTGCCGAAACCTTCATGACGCGCGGGAAAACCCCCGGAAATTTAGGCCGCATCAAGTGCAATGCCGCATGATAATCGGAAGCAGTCCTGCCGGCAGATTTCGCAAGATCGCCATCAGCCTTGGTCACGATCACGACATCCGCCAGTTCCATCACGCCGCGCTTGATACCCTGCAGGTCGTCGCCCCCGCCGGGACTGACGAGAAGAACGAACAAATCGACCATATCGGCCACGGCCGTCTCGGATTGACCGACGCCGACGGTTTCCACCAACACAACGTCAAAACCCGCCGCTTCCGCGAGAAGGACCGTTTCGTGCGTTCGCCGGGCGACGCCGCCCAGGGTCGTTCCGGCGGGGGAAGGGCGGATGAAGGCATTGGCGTCCCGCGCCAGCCGCTCCATTCGGGTTTTGTCGCCCAAGATGGAGCCCCCCGAGCGTTGCGACGATGGGTCGACCGCCAGCACCGCGACCTGTTTTCCGGTCCCCGTCAAAAATCTGCCAAAAGCTTCGATGAAGGTTGACTTCCCGGCACCCGGCGATCCGGAGATTCCCAGCCGCAACGATCTGCCTGTATCGGGCAACAGCGATGTCAACAGCGCTTCGGCGTCGGCGCGGTCGGAAGCCCTGGTGGATTCGATCAGCGTAATGGCGCGCGCCAGCGCCCGCCGGTCTCCGCTGCGGATCGAGTCTGCCTTTACCTTGCGCAACGCCACGATTGGACCCACATGGCAGGAGTTTCTAGAGTGTTCGGTCTTCGGGAGTAGCCCATGAGCAAGTTTGGCACGAGTCTGGCGCTGGCCGCGCTGTTGAGTTTTCCCGCGGCGGCTCAGCCTTCTGCGAAAGTGGCCGACATAGGGCCGCAAGGCGGTTCGCTGTCGCTTGCCTACTCGATCGCATTCTGGGGCATCCCGTTCGGCCAGACCAATTACGACGGACGTTTCACGGACACCGGATATTCGGCGCGCTCGCATTTTCAGACGAGCGGCATCGTGAGCATGTTCTGGCAGGCCACGATAGACGCGACGGCGAATGGCCACATTTCGCAGCATGCGCTGCTACCCAGCGAATACGATTCCTACTACCGCCGCAGCGAAGACAAGAAAGAGCGCGTGAAGGTGACGTTTGCCGGCGGCGACGCCACGACGTTTGCCGATCCGCCCTACAACATGACGCAATATCCCGTAACGGCGGAGCAGAAGCGCGAAGCCGTCGACCCGATGAGTGCGGTGACGCTGATTTTATCGGGCGTCAAGGCGGATGCCTCCAATCCCTGCGGCACGGTTGCGCCGGTTTACGACGGACGGCGGCGCTACGACATCACCTTCAGCTATGTGAAGGACGAACAGGTCAAGCTGGCCAACGGTTTGTTCAACGGCAAGGCGCATCTGTGCCAGCTGCATTACAACCAGATCGCCGGCTTCAAGCCCAAAATTATGAAGGAAGGCAAGGCGTTTCCCCCGATGTTCGCCGATTTCGCCGATGTCGGCAGCGGCGGACCGAACGGCCATTACGTGGTCGCGCTGAAACTCTGGTCGCCGATGTCGTGGGGCACCGTATCTGCCGACCTCATTCAGCTTCATGTGGGCGGCGACAATTCGAAAAGCTGACTGTTCCGCGTGAAACGACATCAACCCGCAAAAACCTGCGCAACAGGCGGGAAAATGGCGCGGCGAGGCGGTGCGCAGGCCGCCCGGATGATGCCTTCGTGTTCGGGTTGAGGAACGCAGCGAGGTGCGGTTGAAGACGCAGGCGATGTCCGGTTGGCGACGCATGACGGTCTGCCTCATGACGCATCGGGGTCGCATGCGGGGCGCAGACCGCGCAGGAGATCGATCATGACCCACAGCATCGACATCCGCCGCATGGGAGACGGCGAGCCCTTGCGCTTCGCCGTCAGCGTGCGCGAGGACGGCAGCACCACGCACCATGACGTGACGCTGACGAAGGCTCTGTGCGCGAAACATTCCGCGGTCGATCCCGAACGCATCGTCGATGCCGCGTTCCGCTTTCTGCTCGACCGCGAATCGAAGGACTCGATTCTGGCGCGCTTCGATCTCGCCGCGATCGCGCGCTACTTCCCCGAATTCGAAACCACCCTGCCCCGCTATCTGTCGTAGAACCTCCCCTCCGGATACGGACGGATCGCGCCGTATCCGCCGGCCACGGGGCGCGACTGTCCTCGTGCGCCCGGGCACATCGCGCGTCTGCGATCGCCTCTCCCAAATTTAATGATGCAGACATGCCGGCAACGCGCGCCGGCGCGCGGCCACAGGCAACGATTCACGCCGAATGCCCTTAACGGTTAACTTTTGAGGCTTGGAATCGTTGCATCAAAGACATACCTGCACTTTCTGGGATCGCGACCAGACGACGCTGCCACCACACCGCGGCGGGCGCGTTAGCCAGTTGAGGAGACAATGCGAGGCGCGAAAGCTGTGTCGAAACGAATCGGAGCGGGGTTATGAAACTGGTGTTTTTACCTACGCTGACGGACATGCGCGACATGCTCGGCGAAGACCTCTACGTGAAGTTCGTATGGATGTGGCGCGAACAGGAACAGGATGCGCGCGCGCTCGAACGGCGTCAGCGCATGGCCGCGATGATTCCGCAACGCCAGGCGCAATCCTGGCCGATGCCGATTTTCGCCCGCGCCGAACGCAAGGAAGAAAGGCCCGCACCTGCGGCTTTACCGGGTCCCGCGCAGGCATTTCAGGCAACGCTGTTGCGCGTGCCGCGCGCCGGCGAAACGATCGAAGTCGGCGATCTCGCAGGCCTGATCGATCGCGTGCGCGAAGAGCCGCGCGAAGCCGCGATCGGCGGCAGGCGCAGACGGCGGTAGAACGCCCTGCCCCGAAAAAATCGAACGCGCCGGGCGCGCGCCGTTGACGCCGGCATTTGCAGGAGCAGCCCCGAACTGCGGTTGGAACGGGGGCAATTTACAGCGGAAAAATGGACCGCTCCGGTGTTCTCGATGGTTTCTCTTTTATCCCGCATTCCCCGGATGAGTTTGTAATTGCAAGGGCGCAGATGTCGATTCAGACCTAGACATCAGAGGCTTATGCCGTCGGATCGAGGACAATCATGGCGCACCTGGTGGGTGAATCGGATTCGGATGTTCCACGACTGGCTTTCGACCGCCGCCTCAAACTGGAATTCCACGGCTCAAGCGTCACGTCCGATGCGGGGTTGCTCGCCTATTGTGAACTGGACGATGCGCTCGGCCTGACCGCGCTCGCCGGTGCAATGCTGTCGGAGAGTCGTCGCGGCAAGAACACGCGCCACGTTCTGATTGGTCTCTTGCGTCAATCCGTGTTCAGTCGTCTTGTCGGATGCGAAGATGTAAACGATGGCGAGCGTCTGGCGCGCGATCCCGCGATGCGCTGGATTGTCGGCGGTCATGCAGTTTCCAGACAGGCTGCATCGGCAAGCCAAATCGGACGTTTCGAGACGGAATGGCTTGCGAGCGATGAGAACTTCGCGGCGCTCATTGATCTCTGCGGCCGATGGATCGACTGTGTTCACGGCCAGCGTCCACCCAAATCCATCGTGCTGGACATGGATTCGAGCGTCAGCCCGACCTATGGCGAGCAGGAGGGGACGGCCTACAACGGGCACTTCGGCTGCACCTGCTATCACCCTCTGTTCGTGTTCAATCAGTTCGGTGATCTTGAACGTTGCGCCTTGCGTTCGGGCAACGTTCATTCCGCCGATGGCTGGCACAATGTTCTGGAGCCCGTGGTGGCGCGATACAAGCAGCGAAACATGCGCCGCTACTTCCGCGCCGATACCGCCTTCGCAAACCCCGAGGTCTA
>JBEKLN010000022.1:0-58761 GCA_050010175.1 Rhizomicrobium sp. | reverse complement strand
TGCACTCCAACCGATAAGCGAGACTTACACCGATGTATAAACTCGTCCGAATTGTTGCGTGGGTTTTCGTCATCTTTGGTATCAATGCAAGTGCGTTCGGCTCCGAAGCATGGAACTGCAACTTTGTGCGCGCGGCGGGTCGCGCAAAAGGGTCGCAAGGCGCTGCTAAAATTGAAATCGCCAATGACGTACTCAAATGGGAACCGCAGATTAGCCCAACAAATTGGGTACCGATCCCCTACAAGATCGCCGAGGACAATGAGGTAGGAATTGTTGCCGTATCTTCCCAAGCGCAAACGGACAAGGAGTTGGGACCGTTAATCGGTGCAACGGTTCTCGCCGTGAATAAACTGGATGGCAGCCTCAATATGGGATCAGTAATGTTGACAGGAGAGTACGCCGTGCTCTCGGGTCGCTGTCAGCGTCAGTAGAGGCAGCGGGCAGGCCATATAATTCGCCGGGACTCGCGCGTCACAATTCCAAAATTTGTCATCCCCGCGAGTGCAAGCACCGCCGGTGCTTGCACGAGGTGAAGGGGACCCAGGGGCTAGGGCTGTCCGTTGCGCTGCAAATAAACGGCGAGGCACGACCTTCTGGCCGGCGTCTTTTCACCCCACCCGGAAATCCGCACCCAGCGAGCGCATCAGCGGACGGAATTTGGGGAAGCTCGTTCCGATCATCGTCACGTCGTCGACGGTGACCGCGTTGCGCGTGGCGAGACCGGCGACAAGGAACGACATCGCGATGCGGTGATCCATCAACGTGGCGATGCGTCCGCCGCCCCGCACGCCATCGATTCCGCGGCCCTGGATGATCAAACCGTCAGGCAATTCCTCGACATCGACGCCGATGACGCGCAGGCCCGCGGCCATCGCAGCCAGCCGGTCGCTTTCCTTCACGCGCAGTTCTTCAAGACCGCGCAGCACCGTTTTTCCTTCGGCGAAGGACGCGAGCACCGCCAGCACCGGATACTCGTCGATCATCGATGGCGCGCGCTCCGCCGGAACCTCAACTCCCGTCAGCGGCGAAGCGCGGACGACAAGATCGCCCACCTCTTCGCCGCCGGTGTCGCGCACATTGCCGACGACGATATCGGCGCCCATCTCCTTCAGCGTCTCCAACAATCCCGTGCGGCGCGGATTGAGCATGATCTGCGGGAGAGATATCGCCGATCCCGGCACGATCAGGGCAGCCGCCATGGGAAACGCCGCCGAAGACGGATCGCGCGGCACGTCGATCGATGCGGGCTTGAGTTCGACTTCGCCGTCGACGGAAATCGCCTCGCCGCCGCCGTCGAGCGTTTCGACCGACACGGTCGCACCGAAGGCGCGCAGCATTCGTTCGGTGTGATCGCGCGTCAGCGCCTGCTGCACAATGCGCGTCCGGCCCGCCGCGTTCAGCGCGGCAAGCATCAGGGCGGACTTCACCTGCGCGGAGGCGACCGTCACGTCGACATCGATCGCGACGGACCGCGCGGCGCCCCGCAGGGTCACCGGCATCACGCCGCCCTCCGGCGCCGTGTAGCTCGCGCCGAAGCGGACGAGAGGCTCGAGCACGCGCTTCATGGGCCTCTTCCTCAGCGACGCATCGCCGGTGAAGACCGCCGTGATCGGCGTGGTGGCCACGGCGCCCATGACAAGGCGCGAGCCGGTTCCCGAATTGCCGAAGTCCAGAATATCGACCGGCTCGGCGAACCCGCCGGTCCCGAAACCGTTCACCTGCCAGGAACCTTCGCCCGTCTGGCGGACATGGGCGCCCAACAAACGCATGACTTTGGCGGTATTCAGGACATCGTCGGCTTCGAGCAGGCCCGAAATATGAGTCTCGCCGACTGCCAGAGCGCCGAGAATCAGGGCCCGGTGCGAAATGGACTTGTCGCCGGCTACCGCAGCGGTTCCCGTCAGGGAACCCGAGTGGCGGGATGCCAGCGGGCGCGGGGTGTGCATGGCGGACATGGAGGACAACCGCTTTGACAGGCCGCCCTTCTCGTGGCAAACGACCCGACCTTTTGCAAACGGAGTTCACGCGGGAAGCATGACTTTGGTCAAGGCAGATCTCGGAACCAAGCGCATTTGCCCCAGCTGCAGCGCAAGGTTTTACGACTTACAGAAGCGGCCCATCGAGTGCCCGAAATGCAGTTTCGCATTCGAGCCCGAGGCTCTCTACAAACAGCGCCGTCCGCGGCAGCCCGAACCACAGCCGGCCGTCGTCGTGCAGGAGCGCGACGAAGACGAGACGGAGGAGGAGGTCGAGGAGAGCGAGGACGCAGAGGCCGAAGAGGAAGAGGCCATCGTTGAAGAGCCCGTTCTCGTCGTCGCCGACGAGGAAGAGGAAGAGGCGGCCGAAGAAGAGACTCTGGAAGATGCCGGCATGAGCGTCGTCGAAGGCGACGCGGAGATCGCCGACATCGAGGATATCGACGAGGAAGTTCTCGAAGAAGAAGACGAGGACGAAGCTCTGCTCGAGGAAGTCGAGGAAGAAGAGGACGACGTCACCGGTATCATCGACCCCGGCATCGGGAAGGACGAGCGCTGAAAGCGTAAACGTGTGGGGCCATAGCTCAGCTGGGAGAGCGCTTGAATGGCATTCAAGAGGTCAGCGGTTCGATCCCGCTTGGCTCCACCAACCTCCGCTCGCGTAGCGAGAAGAGGTTGCCGCGCCGACGTCCAACGGACGAAGGCGGGCTTTTCCCGCGAGCTGCGGCTCGGCAAGCCAACCTACGCCATGCGAGCGGCGGAGGTTGTCCTCTTCAGCCGGACATGCCTCAACCGCTAACCGGAGTATACCGTGTCTCGCGGCCTTCCCTTCAGGGAGAGCCGAATCATTCGAAGAATGCCGCGGCGGGCGCGCGGACCGGAACTTGAGAAGGTAAGGTCTTGCGCGCGTTTCTGGATGCCCATTCCATTCCGTCGGGCACCACACTCGACACCGATCTCGTCATCGTAGGCGGCGGCCCGGCCGGCATCTCGCTCGCATTGGCGCTCGCCGATCAGCGCTTCAGGGTGTTGCTGCTGGAGAGCGGTAGCACGGATTTCGACGGCGCAACCCAGGCGCTGTACGCCGGCGAAGAGACTGGCGCCCGTTATCTGCCGCTCGAAGCGTCGCGGCTGCGTTTTCTCGGCGGCAGTTCCAATCATTGGGGCGGATGGTGCCGGCCGCTCGATCCAATCGACTTCGAGACTCGCGACTGGCTGCCGCACTCCGGATGGCCGTTCGGAAAATCGACGCTCGAACCATATTTCGCGCGCGCGCAAGCCCTCGTCGAAGCGGGTCCCTTCATCTACGACGATCCAGACAAATGGGCCTCTGCGCTGGGCGCGCCGCTCGCGCTGGGCGACGGCGGCGTCTACACGACCTATTTCCAGTTCAGCAAACAGCGCGACAAGATTCTGCCAACCCATTTCGGGGAGCGGTATGGGGGCGACCTGAAGCGCACCCCGAATTTGAGTGTCCTGCTGAACGCCAACGTGACGGGTATCCGGCTGACGCCCAACGGCCAGAGCGTCGATCGTCTCGATGTTGCGACGCTGTCGGGTCAACGTTTCCAGGTGAAAGCAAAGCAGGTTGTCGTCGCCGTCGGCGGCGTGGAGACCCCGCGGCTGCTGTTGGCATCGAACGATGTCATGAAGACTGGCATCGGCAACGGCAACGATCTTGTCGGCCGCTTCTTCGCCGATCATCCCATCCCCGGAAACACGGCGATCCTCGTGCTGTTTGACGGGCGCATCCCGCCCTACTACCAGCTGATCCAGCAGGCATGCGACACGAATTTCCGCGCTGCACTGGCGCCACGGCAGTCCTTCCAGCGTGCGCAGCACGTGCAGGGCTGCTTTGCGACAATCGAAGCGGAGGTGCAACTTGACACGCTGGGCCAGGCCACGATGCTGGATGCGGCGGCCGCGATGGGCATCGATGCGGGCCGAATGCGCGCCTTCACGCTCGGCTGCGGCATGGAACTCGCGCCCGATCCGGATCGAAGACTGACCCTGACCGGCGAAAGCGATGCACTCGGCATGCCGAAGCTGAGGCTCGACATGCGCGTGTCGGACGGCGATTTTGCGCGTTACCGCCGCGTGCTGGGCGAACTCGGCCGGCAGCTTCTTGCCGCAGGAACAGGAATGGTTCGCATCCTGCACACCACGCGCGAAGAGTGGCTGAGCGTCATGGATTGGGGCAACCACCATATGGGCACCACCCGCATGCACAACGATCCGCGCCGCGGCGTCGTGGACGCGAACCTGCAGATTCACGGTGTGCACAATCTCTTTATCGCCAGCAGCTCAGTGTTCCCCACCTATGGCGCGTCCAATCCCACGTTGAACATGCTGGCGCTGGTGCTGAGGCTCGCTGACCATCTCAAGGAACAGTTCCGATGAGCGCCGCCGACGAGACGACTGTGCCACGCCGGACCGTTCTTGCCGGCGGGCTCATCGCGTTCGGACTGGGCGCGGTCGCACTGGCGGCTATCGAAGCGTCGAAGCTTGTTGGACGCCGCTACAAACCGTCGCCATTCGACGATCTGCTGAGCCAGATACCCGATCGCGACAACGCGGCGGTTCTGGGCAGGTCTGTGCTGGCTCAAGAGAGATCATTCGATGCCGCTGCCGCTGCATCGCAGCTGCGTGCCGGACTCAAGGGCAAGTCGCTGGCAGATGCGATGAGAGACGAGCTCGGCCGTCACGATACCGTGGAAGTGCACGGCTGGATTCTCCCGCGCTCGCTGGTGCTGCTCAGCGCGCTCGCCGCGAGGGCGGCGTAGGCGTCCCCTCAAAGGCGAAAGGGCGAAAAGTTACTTCCGGCGCCGTCTGGTGCGGACGGCCTTGCGTGCGGCAGCCGTTCGGCCGGTGGCGCCCTTCGTCTGCGCGGCCTTTTTCGCGGATGCGGATCGCGACGCGGCACTTCTGCGCGACGCGGCGCTCTTCGCCTGCTTCGACAGCGCAGAAGCGGAAGCCGTCGTGCGGTTTTCGCCTTTCAGGACTTCGGTCACCGCGCGCGACACGCGCGGACGGCGCTTCGGTTTGCGTTTGCCCTGACCCACTTGGTAATCGTATTCGGCCTTCTTGCGCGTGCCGGCCTTGCCTTTTTTCGGTGATGGAAGATCGACGCCGGCTTGTCGCGCTTCGGACAGGCCAATGGCGATCGCTTGCCGAGGAGACGACGCGCCATGTTCGCCCGACCGGATCTTGTGAATCTCATCATGGACAAATTCACCGGCCTGCGTGGACGGCGATTTGCCCTCGCGCTTGTCTTCCCTGGCTTTCTCGATCGTTTTTTTGTCCGGCATGGGGGTGTCTCCGCTCGCCTCATCAATGTGCTGTGGATTTCGATGGCAACGCGCAGGCCGCCATTTTGATCCCCGGCAGCATATTCACGTGCGATCCCAATCCCGATCTACGACAACTGCCGGGACGAGTCCGCGCAGCGAATTGCCGAGGAACACTGCGCGCGCGCGAGAGAGATCGCCGGGCGTCAGCACGGCTTCGACGCACTGCCCTTGCTCGATCAACTCCGCGCGCAGACACCCCTCGAGAAGGCCGCTGGAAACAGCCGGCGTCAGCATGCGGTCGTGCAACTCGACAAAAATGTTCGTGCGGCTGCCTTCTGTCAGTTCGCCGCGTTCGTTGACGAACACTACTTCATCGAGGCCCCGGTTGAGAGCCCGGGCATACTCACCGTCAAACGTCTCGCGCCTGCTGGTCTTATGGCGCAGCAATTCGTCGCGGCTCTGAACGCGGTCCGGTGAAATCCGAAATGTCCATCGATCGGCGGTAGGATCGAGCGGAGTCGATGTCACAGCATCCTGGCCTTCGTCGCCGAGCGTGATCCGCACACGCAATGGTGCGCTCTTGCCCGCAACCTCCTCCCGCATCAGACGACGGAGACGGGCTTCATCGCATGCAATTCCGAATGCCGCCGCCGACCGCGCCAGGCGCGCCAGATGCCGCTCGCCCCGCACAAAGCCTTCGTCGCGCGTCCACCGCAGGGTTTCGATCAGCTGAAGGGGAATGCGCGCAGCTTCGAAATAGCGTGCCTTGAGCACGCATTCGTCGTATTCCCGCGCACCCACGGAATCGTAAACAATGCCGCCGCCGACTCCCAGTTCGCCGCGTTGCCCGGAGATTGTCACCGTTCGGATGGCGACGTTGAACGATGCCGAGCCGTCGGGCGCGAAAAATCCGATGGCGCCGCAATAGACGCCGCGCGGGCTCGTCTCCAGTTCACGGATGGCCTCCATGGCCTGAATTTTCGGTGCGCCCGTCACCGATCCGCAAGGAAAGAGCGCGTGGATCAATGCCGTCACGTTCGTGTCGGCGCGGCGGCGCGCACCGACGGTCGATACGAGCTGATGCAGCGTCGGATAGGTTTCGACCTCGAACAGGTTCCCGACGGTTACGCTGCCCGTCTCGGCGATGCGCGACAGATCGTTGCGCAAAAGGTCGACGATCATGAGATTCTCCGCCCGATCCTTTTCGCTGGCCATCAGACGGGCCCGGGCGAGCGCGTCGGCCGATGCCGTGTCGCCCCGCGCTGCGGTCCCTTTCATCGGTCGGGTGCGGATCGTGCCGTCGGGCGACATTTCGAAGAACAGCTCCGGCGAAAGACTGAGAATGTGCCGCTCGCCATCGGCGACGAAGGCGCAATGGCCGGAGCGCGACTGCGTCTTCAGATCGCGATAGAACGCGAGCGCGTTTCCGGCGAAGGCAAAGCGCGCGCGCATGGTGAGGTTGGCCTGGTAAAGGTCGCCCGCAGCAATCCGCGCGTGCAGCCGGTCGAAGCGCTTCGCGTAAGCCGGCTCCGTCCATTCGAACACCAGCGGACCGGCATGGGCCCGGCGACGCGCGTCATCGCCGACGCTGTGCGAGTTCACACTTTCGGGGGCCTCGAAGACGCCGAGCCAGAGAAGCGGCAGGCTGAGCTTCCGCCAGAGAAGCGACGCCAACCGCGTTTCCAGGAGATAGCCGAGCTCGTACGAGAAATAACCCGCGACATAGCGCCCGGAGTCGAGCGCGCTCTGCGCCGACTGCAATGCGACCGGAACTTCCGACGGCGCGCAGGCTTTAATCTGGATGACCGGTGCCTGAAACAGCTTCGTCGATTCGATGCCTGGACGTGCATCGTCGAGCAAGACAAAGGGGGTTAAAATATCCAGCATGTTCAGTTGCTTAAGTTGGGCATCGTAGCGGCGTCTTGATCGGTTCCCAAATGACCCCACATTGTATCAAGGAGGCGGCGCCCATCGGGGCCGCAAAGTCTGACAAGACCGGCGGCCACGGAGCTGGAGCCGGCAAGGCCGCTCAAGGAGGGCTTTGACATGAGAAACGGAACCTTTAACAGCCCATTTCTTCTGGGCTTTGAACATCTGGAAAAGCTGCTCGAACGGTCGGCCAAGGCCCAGGGCGACGGCTATCCTCCTTACAATATCGAACAGACCGGCGAAGAGCGCATCCGCATCACGCTTGCGGTTGCGGGCTTTGAAGAAGACCAACTGACGATCACCATCGAAGACAACCAGCTGATCATTCGCGGAAAGCAGACCGAAGCGCCGGACAAAACGTTTCTGCACAAGGGCATTGCCACGCGGCAGTTCCAGCGTGCGTTCGTTCTGGCAGACGGCATCGAGGTCGCCGGCGCAGATTTGCGCAACGGACTTCTGTCGATCGATCTGGCCCGGCCGAAATCCGAGCCGGCCGTCCGTACGATCGAGATCAAATCACACCGGAGCGGGCCAACACGTGCGACGGTAAGGAGTGAGTGACATGACACAACAGGAAGATAATCTGGAATTCGAAGATATCGTCATCAATCCGCTGGATCCGGCACGACTGGCCTACATCAAGCCGACGCCGGCTCAAGAGGCCAAACGGTTGGGCATCGTTCCGCCGGGTATCAAGATACCCGACGACATGAAGCTGTTCGTACTGCATGCAAGCGACGGCCGTGTGCTGGGCTTCACGGATGCCTGGGAATCGGCCTACGGCGCCGCACTCCAGAACGAACTGACCCCGCTCAGCCTGCACTAATCCATGTCTCGCATGCCGGCGGCGCAAGCCACCGGCGTGCGGAGGATTCTTCAACATAACCCTCTAGAGTTACGCAGCCTGCGAGTTGGTGCCGCCGTTCGTGGGTTCGGTGAGCAGCGCATATAGCACTTCCGGCTTCGATGCCGCGCGCAGCTTTTCGCAAGTCGCCTGGTTGCGCAGAAGGCGCGACACGCGTGCCAACGCCTTCAGATGATCCGCGCCCGAACCGTCCGGAGCCAGCAGCAGGAACACGAGATCGACGGGCTGGTTGTCGACTGCGTCGTATCCGACTGGCGTTTCGAGCCGCGCGAAAACGCCGGTGATCTTGGACAGTCCGGCAATGCGGCCGTGCGGAATCGCGATCCCCTGCCCCATGCCGGTGCTGCCGAGGCGTTCACGCTCTGTCAGCGTTTCCAACACGCGTCGCTCCGGGATGCCGGTGAGCTTCGCCGCCAGTTCGGCAAGTTCCTGCAACAGCTGTTTCTTGCCCTGCGCTTTCAGCATCGGAAGAACGGCATCCGGCGAGAGCAAATCCACGATCTCCATGACAACCTTTCTGTATGTCGACTAACTGTCCGCGGCCCGGCGCGTGACAGACTTTTCGTGATGGTTTTTCAGGCGACGCTTATAACGGCGAATCTGCTTCTCGAGATGCGCGAGCACGTCATCGAGTGCACGGTAAGCATCATTCCCTGCGCCCTGAGCCTTCAGTACAACACCCGAGTCCAGATGGGCCGTGCAATCGCACCGGAAGCCAACGCCTTCATGCGCGAAAACGACATGTGCTTCCGCTCCACCCTCGAAATGCTTGGCGATAGCGTTTTCGATTCGGATCCGAGCCTGTTCCGGCAGCGCTTCGCCGACATCGACCTGCTTGCCTGAAACCCTGATTTTCATGGGCCCCACACACGCGCCACCTTTGCCGCTGCGTGGTCTCTCGCCACGGTCCCGGCATGCCCCGTTGAAAAAGGCGGCGGACCATATGTCGCGGCCCGGATGGTGTCAATCATGGAAATCATACGCCCGCACCGGCTGTTGGTTCCGCCTGCTTCAGCCTCCTTCGCTCTACTGACGATGGTATGCGCATGGCCTCGCGATACTTCGCAACCGTCCGCCGCGCAATATTGACGCCGTCCGCAGTAAGAAGCGATACGATTCGGTCGTCGGACAGGATTTCCCGGGAACTCTCGCGTTCGATCATCTCGCGAATACGGTCGCGCACGGACTCGGCGGAGTGACTTTCGCCGCCATTCATCGCCTGAATGGAGGCGGTGAAAAAATATTTGAGCTCGAACACACCGCGCGGCGTGGCGATATATTTATTCGACGTCACACGGCTGACCGTCGATTCATGCATGCCGATGGCGTCGGCGATCGTTTTGAGATTGAGCGGCCGCAGGTGGCGCACGCCATAGGTCAGGAACCCGTCCTGCTGCCGGACGATTTCGCTCGAGACTTTCAGGATCGTACGTGCGCGCTGGTCGAGACTCTTCACCAACCAGTTCGCGTTGTTGAGACAATCGACGATATAGGTCTTGGCATTCTTGTCGCGCGACGACGTGGCGGCGACCTTCGTGTAATAGCGCGAGTTCACCAGCAGCCGCGGCAGCGTGTCGGAATTGAGTTCCACGAGCCATAAGCCATCCGGACCTTCGCGCACGAAGACGTCAGGAACAACCGGCTGCACGGGATCCGAACCAAAGGCGAGACCGGGCTTGGGCGTCAGCGCGCGGACTTCAGCGATCATGTCGGCAATGTCTTCGGCATCGACGCCGCAAACCGTTTTCAGGCCGGCAATGTCGCGCCGCGCCAACAGTTCGAGGTTCGAGATCAGCGCCTGCATTGCCGGGTCGAAGCGGTTTTTCTCCCGCAGCTGCAGCGCCAGACACTCCGCAAGATCACGCGCGCCGACTCCCGTCGGCTCAAACCCCTGAATTGTCGTCAGAACTTCTTCGACGAGAGGCAGAGCCGCGCCCAGTCTTTCGCCCAGCTCGCCGATATCGGCGCGTAAATATCCTGCCTCATCGATGGCGTCGATCAACGCGGCCGCAATCAGTCGCTTGTCCGGATCCAGTGCGGCGATGGAGAGCTGGGCCAGGAGATGATCCTTCAACGTTTCGCTTTCCGCGAGCGTCCGCTCCAGCGCGTTCTCGTCGCCGTCGATAGCCGGACCGTTGCGGACTTTGGTCCAGTCGGTAACGACGCCGGCCGGTCCCGGATCTTCGGCGTAGACATCGCAGCGTTCGGCGTCGATATCCTCGGCGTTCGAGAAATCCTCCCGCGCGAGAACAGTATCGAGGTTCTCGCCGGGATCGGGCGCCTCAACGGGAGCGTCACGTTCGCCGTCCGGCCGGGACTCGCTCTCGTCGCGCTCCAGGAGCGGGTTGCGTTCGAGTTCCTGATCGACAAAACCTGCCAGCTCAAGATTGGACAATTGCAGCAGTTTGATCGCCTGCTGCAACTGCGGCGTCATTACGAGCGCCTGGCCCTGCCGGATCTCGAGACGTTGCGTCAACGCCATGGCACGAACCGTTCCATCACAGCGTGAAGCGTTCGCCGAGATAGACCCGGCGCACGTCGCGATCGCCCACGATCTCGCCCGGCAGGCCTTCCTTCAGCACCTGGCCTTCATGAATGATGTAGGCGCGGTCGATGATCTCAAGCGCATCGCGGACATTGTGGTCGGTGATCAGAACGCCGATGCCACGATCCTTCAGATGTCTGACGAGGTCGCGGATTTCGCCGACGGCAATGGGATCGATTCCGGCCAGCGGTTCGTCGAGAAGAATGTAGGAGGGATGTGTCGCCAGTGCGCGCGCGATTTCCACGCGCCGGCGCTCGCCGCCTGAAAGCGCGATGGCCGGCGTGTCGCGTACATGCGTGACTCCAAACTCTGCCATCAAATCTTCGACCATCGCTTCGAGCCTGCCGGCGTCGGTTTCGACAAGTTCGGCCGTGGCGCGGATGTTCTGTTCCGCGGTCAGCCCGCGAAAGATCGACGCTTCCTGGGGCAGGTATCCGATGCCGAGCCGCGCACGGCGATACATCGGAAGACGCGTGACGTCGTAACCGTCGAGTTCGATAGTGCCATAGTCCGCCGGAATGAGGCCGGTGATCATGTAGAAGCAGGTCGTCTTGCCTGCGCCGTTGGGACCGAGAAGTCCCACTACTTCGCCGCGCCTCAACGAAAGGCTAACCGCGCGAACGACCGGGCGTTTGCGAAAGCTCTTGCCGATCCGCGTCACGACGAGGCCCTGGCTGCCCTCGACAACGTGCGGCACCGGCCGCTCTGCGCCCGGTTTTCCGCTGGATTGACTGTCCTGCTGCAAGCTCATGGCAAGAACTGTGCCTATTGGTCTTTAAGGAAGCGTGAAGGCTATTTCTGCGGCGTTTGAGAGGGCTTATCGCCCGCCTTCTGCGGTTGCGGCTTCGGAATGAACAGGCTCTGAACGCGGTTGGCGGGCATGCCGCGCGCAGTCATGTGAGAATCCCCGGTGACGAGATTGACGACCAGCTGCGTTCCCCGCATCACATCCTTCTGTTTGGTCAGCACCACGTTGCCGACCATCGTGAGCGTTCGTGGGGGGTTCAGGTCGTAGATGCCGTGGTCGCCTGTAGCAATGCCGGATGCGGATTCGAACACAACCTTGCCGTCCGCATAAAACTTGTTCGGCTGTCCATTGAGCATGATCACCTTGAGCGTGTCGGAACGCAGGTGGTAATCGGCCTGAACCACGACGACGTTGCCGATATAGGTGCCTTCCTTCGTGTCGAAATTGCCGATGAAATTATCGGACGCGACATTGATCGGCGCATTCGTGTCGTGCTTTCCCATATTCAGGCCGCCCTGCGGGGACTGCGCCGCCTGCGGCTTGTCGGCGTTGGTTTGCACCTGCGCGGTGATTTGCGAACTGGTCTGTCCGCCGGCGGCACCCGCCCACAACAAGACCGCGAGCGCGGCAAGCGTTGTACGCGCGGCGGGTATCATCGCTTTTTCCCTGAGGTCTTGTCCGGCGCCTGGCCGTGCATCACATGACCGTAAATTATCATGCGCACGTTGCTGTAGAGATAGACGAGTTTCTTGTCGCGGTCGATCTTGAATCGATCTGCGCGAAAGGTACCGAGCGTGCCTTGACCGGTCACCTCGCGATTCCCGGTTATCATTCCCGTGTCCATATTGATGAGCGCTGCCGTTGTATGGGCTTCGTAGCCATTGTCGGAATAGACGTCGATGCGGCCGGTCAGGGTCAACAGCTTCCTGGACGCATCGAGAAAGCCGGACGGCGCGGTTCCCGTCGCCCAGGTGCCGTCCTTGAGCGTCACGTCGCCCTGCACATTCTTGAGCTTGGCCCGCTTCGCATTCAGATGGTCCTGAATGGCCAGTTCGGCGGTGACGATATAAGGATCACCGCTTTCATCCACGCCCGTCAGGCGGGGACTCGTCATGGCCAGGTCGTCGCCGATGATCTCGATATTCTTGAATGCAAATTTGGCGTAATCAGCGCCGTTCTTCTGACGGGGTTGAAGCGTGTATATGAGCACGGCTGCCAACAACACCGCCGCGGCTCCGAGCAGCACGCGCTTGGCGATCACAACAAAGCGGGTATACCGCTCCGTTTGCTGCAAATCCGCCCGCGCGCGGACCGACCAGTCGACCTGCGACCGCGCAACTTTCGGCAGAGGTACCGGCGAAGCGGTCACTGAAGGCCTGCGCGCAGACAATCATGCATGTGGATTATTCCAACCGGGGTATTGCGAGGATCATTCGCCTTTACAACGAACAAAACAGTTATTTCCTTCTGGTTCATGAGTGCGATCGCCTCGGTGGCAAACTGCGCGGGCGACACGATCTTGGGGTGTTGCGTCATGACCTCGGCAGCCGTGCGATCGAGCAGATCGCGCTCGATGCGTCGTGACAGATCGCCATGCGTGAATATCCCCACCAGGCTCCCCTGCGGATCGACGACGCCGACGCAACCGAACCGTTTTTCCGACATAACCTTCAAGAGTTCCTGCATCCCGGCGTCCTGCGAAACGATCGGCATTTCGTCGCCGCCATGCATCAGGTCGCCGACCCTGAGAAGCGATTTGCCCAGCGAGCCTCCCGGATGAAATTCGCGATAGTCGTCGGGTGTGAAATTCCGGCGCTCCATCAAAGCGATCGCCAACGCATCGCCGAGGACAAGCATGAGCGTTGTCGACGTCGTCGGCGCCAGCAGGAACGGACATGCCTCGGGCGTGTTGGGAAGCACAAGCGGAATGTCGGATTCCCGTATCAGGGCCGAATCGTCGCGGCGGGCGATCCCGATGAGAGGAATATTGTGCTTCTTCGCAAACGTGATCAGATCGGACAATTCGCGCGTGTCACCCGAATTCGACAGAATGATGAGCCCATCCGATTGGGTGACGGCTCCCATGTCTCCGTGGCTGGCTTCTCCGGGATGAATGAAGTGAGCCGGAGTGCCGGTCGATGCGAGCGTCGCGGCAATCTTGCGGGCAATGTGGCCGGATTTTCCCATCCCGCTCACGATCACCCGGCCCTGCAGTCCAAGTATGAGATCTATCGCGTCGGAGAATTTGCTGTTCAGCGCCTTGTCGAGCGACGAAATCGCGTCTGCGGCAAGCGCGAAAACCCGCCCGGCGATCTTGAGGTCGCTGCCGGGGCCTGCAGCCATTTCGGGACCGGTATCTTCCGCAGCCGGCCTGATGACGTGCATAGGGATACTCACAAATGAACTACAGTTCCCGCCGGGAGCGGCGCGGCCATGATCGGCACGACAAAAGTCGCGGCACAAGCGAAAATCGTGCCAGCGGAATTATGGGGTTTGGCCGGTCCCCGTTCAAGCGCGCCTTCATCGCCCATTCGGCGTCTGACACGAGAGGGTTAATGGGCAAATATGTCGATATCGGACCAACCGGAAAGGTCTAATTCAGCCCGTACCGGAAGGAAATCGAAACATCGCTGCGCCAATTCTGTTCGTCCCTCCCGGGCCAACATGGAATCAAGGGCCAGCTTCAGCCGGTGAAGATAGGCGACATCGTTGCCGGCGTAGGCGAGTTGTTTTTCGGTAAGGTCCGATGCTCCCCAGTCCGAACTCTGCTGCTCCTTGGACAGGTCAACTCCCAGCAATTCGCGCACAATGTCTTTCAGGCCATGTTTGTCCGTATACGTACGAACGAGTTTCGACGCCAGCTTGGTGCAATAGACGGGCGCAGTGGTAACACCGAGATACTGCCTGAAGACCGCTACATCGAATCGTGCGAAGTGGAAGAGCTTCAGGACGGCCGGATCGGTCAGAAGCCGTTTCAGATTGGGGGCCTCGTAAGCACCGGCGGCGAACTGGACCGCGTGACACACATCATCGCCTGCCGACAGTTGCGCAAGACACAGCCGGTCGCGGAAGGGATTAAGGCCCAGCGTTTCCGTATCGATTGCGACCACCGGCCCTAGGTCGAGGCCGGCAGGTAGGTCGCCTTTGTGTAGTTTCATCTTCATGCGGAGCCGTCACGTAGATGCCATGGCTCTTGCCCGGCAATCCGCCGATAACAGGATTATACCGCGTTTGTCGAGCGCGAGGGTGCCGGAACGCGCGCCCGGCGGTGGCGATGTCAACAAAAGGCAAGGGCCGCCGCACCGAGCGCGTGCAACGGCCCTTCGGTGAACTGTCAGTTAGGCGGCGTCAATCCGGTGTAGTCGCCGATCACTTTGGCGCCATAGGGCGCAAACAGACCCTGCGACGTGTTTTCCGTCCCGTAGCCCGATTGATTGAGGTTGCCGTACTGCGTGTGGAGATTTCCCTTCAAATCCACAGCTATGACCCGATCGTTGAACTGATCGCTGATCACGATCAGATGCTTCTTCGTCTCGACGGCCTGCGAGGGAGCCGGATTGGGATTGCTGCCGTTCTGCAGATTGGTGAAATACTGGAAGCCCACTTTGTCGCCGGAATCGACAGTGATCACGCGATTGTTTCCCCCGTCCGTAACCAGGATATCCCCGCTCGGCAGGAGGCTCGCAAATGCGGGAGCGGACATCGTCCCCTGCGCGGTGAAAGCGCTCCTGACCTTCTTGGACTTCTTATCGACGACAATGACGCGGTTGTTCCCTTCATCCGCGATCAGAACATCGCGGTTGCCAATCAGCTGGGCGGAATTGGGGCTGTTCAGCTCATCGAAGCCCGATCCGGGGACGCCCGTCATGCCGTACTGCCAGACGATATTTCCCGCTCTGTCCACTTCGATAATGCGCTGGTTGCCCTGATCCGTGATCAGCACCGTTTTCTTCGGCGTGTAGGTCACCTGCACCGGCGTGTTGAGTTCGTTCGGGCCTGATCCCGTGACGCCGAATTGACCATACTGCCAGACGATATTTCCGCTAGGATCGACGAGGATGACGCGGTTGTCGGAGCATCCGTCTTCGCAATTCGGATCGACGCCGGCGGGAATTCCCGTCCCGGCCATGAGCGTATCCTTGCCCACGCGCTCCGCGTCGTTGACGCCGACAATCGAGTTCGGGCTGAAGTCGTTGGGGCCGAGACCGAACGACCAGACGATCGTACCTTGCTTGTCTACTTCGATGACACGATTGTTGAATTGATCGGCGATAAGGAGGTCTCCGGGTTTGTTAAACCCTCCGGAACCCGCAACAGCGGGAGCGGATTGCGACAACGCGATGACGGCTCCGGCGGCCAGTACGCCAAGCAAGGCTGAATGACTGCGCATAAGTGAGGTTCCCTCTCATCTGAATGTTTTGAACGGCGCTCGTTTCAGCGAGTCCCGACGGCATTCAAGAGACGGGATCTGTTGGGAATTTATTCCCGGGATCATCGGCTGCGAACGGCAAAATATCCATCAGCCGTCTGCGCCGCGCGATGTCAGAACGTGCGCTCGAGGCTCAGCGAGACGAAATCCCTGTCCGCAAATGGTTGCCGGTCTGCAGAGCCCAGATAGTGAGTCACGGTCAGAGAGCCTTGCCAAACCGTCCGGTAAGTCACCGAAAGTCCTATCTCCGTATCTCCGGCGCCCGCATTGAGGGAGGAATCGATGCTTGATCGGCCGACAAGATCGTAGCCGAGGCCGACCGGCAGCGAGACATCGAGCCCGGGTGCGACTTCAAAGTACTTTGGTTCGAAGACGGCCCGCATGGCGGCCGCAAAGCGCGTCCGGCCCGGATAGAGGTCGTATGGGTTTTCCGTCGTCGCAAGCAGATCATTGGCGGCGAACTCGACGCTGAAATCGGCGCCGTCCCAGATCTTCGAAGGGCTAAACGTCGATACGCTCGACAACTGGCCGTGAAGGGTTTCGCCCGCGGCGTAGCTGTTCACTGTGCCGAGCGGCAGTGAAGCACCCGGGTGCCTCGCGTTCTGTGGCACGTACGCATAACCACTCCCGCCGCCTTCGCCGGCAAGGGCGTAATCGGTGGCGCTGACGAGGGGCATGTTCAGGCGGACGGAAGCCTCGCCCGCGATCGTGCTTTCGCCCACATAGGTACTGAAGCTGGCTCCGTACGCGTCTATGCCGCCAGGAAACGCGAGTTCGTAGGTTCCGACGCTGCCGGGCGCGTACCAGCCGCTGCCCGGCAGCAGAAAAAGCTCCGGCTCCTTCGCGTTGAAGCGAATGGCGTACAGACCGAAGTCGATGCCGGCGAGGGTCGCAGTGGCGGCAAGGCCGAATTGGCCGGATGAACCCGGCATTTGATCGGGGCCGCGATAAAGATACTCGCCCGGACCCACAATGATGCGTTCGCCACCGGCATCCAGGTAATCCGCATCGCTGAAATAACTTCCGGATCCCGGAAGACGCGTGCGTCGCCACTCAAATTGATAATACGCACTTATCGCCGTGTTCGGCGTAGGCTGAACGGTGATCGACGCCTGCGCAACGGGCAGGAACACCTCCTTGGCTTCGGCGTCCGGCTCGCTCGCGGCCTTAATCGCATCTATCGGCGCCTGCCCGGCCGCGATTCCGTTGTCCGCGAAGAACAAACTCTCGCCCCAGAGCAGCGAATGGCGCCCGATCCGGAAGGACACCGGCATGTTGCCGACGTCAAAAGTTCCGTGAATGAACGCATTGAGCAGATCGATGTCTTCGCCATCGAGCCTTTGTGTCGCTGACGTGAACTCGTTGTGGGCTGTCGAATATGGATTGAATGTAGCGGACGAGTTGTTGTGATTGGTTTGATGATACACGCTGTCGTACCACGCCGCCGCGCTCGCATCGAAACCGAAATTTCCATCCGAGACGTCGAGCTCAGAAACGATGTCGAAGCGATTCGAAATCAGCCCGGCCGAAAAATTCCTGTCGCCATCATCGGCATTCGCATTTGAGATCAGCGACGCGTTCTGTCCGAACAGACGAACCGCGGCCGTGTACCGGACCGTGTTGTCCCATCTGATATCCCAACCATCCAGTTCGGCGACATCTGCTGCACATGCCGGCGACTGACCCGGAAGCACAAGCAGCAACACAACAAAGCCGGCCAGCGCGGCAGCGGACAACGCCCTCCCACCGACCGACCGTCCACAATCCGCTCGCTCCACAACCATCCCCGAATTGCGCCCTTGCCGTGGAAGTGGGCTATGATGCAGAGGATACAAGGCTTGCCTGCTTTTCCCAATGGCTCCCGAAGGAATGCGAATGCGGCACCCCGCCTGTTATGCGATTGTCGTCGCGTTCTTCCTTGCGTGCAGCATCCCGCTGCCATGCGCCGCGGCGGCGACGGCTCAGGAAGCGGACCTGCTCAAATCGACACTGACACCCGTGGGCGCCGAGCGTGCGGGGAACAAGGATGGTTCCATCCCCGCCTGGACAGGCGGGCTGACAACGGCACCGCGCGGATACAGACCTGGAATGCCGAGACCCGACCCGTTCGCGGCCGAAAAGCCGCTCTTTTCGATCACGTCCGCTAACCTTGCGACCTACGCCGATCGCTTGCCGGAGGGCGCTAAGATGCTTCTCAAACGATACCCCGACTGTCGGATCGATGTGTATCCGACGCACCGCACGGCCGCAGCTCCGGACTGGGTATATGCCAACACATTTCAGAACGCGACGCGAGCGCACGCCGCCCCCGGCGGCATCGCGTATGGTGTAACCGGAGCAGTGGGCGGAATTCCGTTTCCAATTCCACACGACGGCTTCGAAGCGATGTGGAACCACCTTCTCGCGTTCTGGGGTCCTGCCCGCGAAGTCCGATTGAACACTTATGTCGTGTCGGCCGCCGGCGAGATCGACCTCGCCAGTTCCTATCGCGAAATCGCCGACTTTCCCTATTACGAGCAGAACGCCGCGGCCGGTACGTTTGACGGTTACTACTTCAAGACGTTGCATTTGGATGATGGCCCGCCCGCCCATGTGGGCGAAGGCTATCTCGACTGGCAGCCGATCGACACGCAGCGGCTGGACTTCTCTGCATGGCGTGTGTTGCCTGGCGAACACCGCGTGCGCAGAAGCCCGTCGCTGTCTTACGACATCCCGGATCCCGACGCGGACGGATTCGAAAGCCTCGACGAATACTACATGTTTTTCGGCGGCCTCGACCACTACGACTTCAAGCTGCTCGGCAAGAAGGAGATGATTGTTCCTTACAACAATAACCGCATGTACCAGCTTAAAACGAGCGACATCGTCGGCCCCAAGCACGCCAATCCGAACGCTCTGCGCTACGAGCTTCATCGCGTGTGGGTCGTGGAAGGAACGCTCCGGCAGGGCGCGCACGATGTCGTTCCGCGCAGGCGTCTCTATCTCGACGAAGACACCTGGATGGCCGTTTACAGCGACTCGTGGAACAGCGATGGCAAGCTTTGGAAATTCGGTCAGGCGACCATGTATGACATGCCGGACGTTCCCGCCGTCATTCTCGGCAGCCAGTTCGTCTATGATCTGGATCTCGGCGGCTATGTTTACGGCTTTGCATTCAACGACGAACCCATCCATTACAAGGTGACTGCACCACATCCCGAGTCCCTCTTTACTCCGGAATCCCTTGCAGCGCGTGCCGTGCGCTGATGTGCGGCATCAGCCTTCCAGCCCGTAGAAAGCCTTCGGCTCGAGACGCTGCATCTCTGCGTCGGACATTCTCCCCGCCATCACCACTCCCAGCGACTCGTCCTGCCAGACACAGATATTGAGTCCGTTCCTGGCGAACTGATCGAATCGCGCCGCACCGGACGCGCGCCGGACATAAAGCGTGAACACGCGGTCGCGCGCGTCTCGGTAGATCAATTGGAATGACGACTCAGGAGAGTCGTAGCTCTCGATCCCCACCAGCCGGTAACCCACACGCGACAGGTCCGGTATCCTCACCCGGGTGGCGAGCACTTTTGTCATGGCTTCGGCCTGCGCCTGCGCTTCCGCAAACGAACGCACGGCAATCATCGTATGGGGTCCAATTTCATTCGCCCTGACCGCAAGCGCATCGGCAACAATGTCAGCCTTGGGCGGCGCGCCGCTCTGCTGAAAAACAAACGTCAGACCGAATACCAGCGCGAAGCCAGCCGCGACCGCCATCGCCGCCTCGCTCCAGTTGCGCAACGCAGACGGCCGCGTTTCTCTCTCAATCAAGGCAATCCAGTGCCTCGGCAATTTTCCCGGCGGGACGGTGCCGTAAATCTCCGCAATGCGCTGCGTGTCGGTACGATACAGCGAGACGACTTCCGCGAGTGCCTGATCCTCTGCAAGCAACGCCGCCATTTCGGCGCGGGCTGCGTCGTCGAGTTCGTCGTCGATGAAAGCGTTGATCTGTTCGGCCTGTATGTCTGTTCGTCTGCTCATCGTTGTGCTTTCCGGGCATTCAGCGGTAACACATTTGCGTTCCGGTTGCCGTCTCCATCCAGTGCGCCGCGAAGCCTTTCCCGCGCACGGGCCAATCGCGACATCACAGTGCCGATCGGTATGTCGAGTTCGGATGCGATTTCGCGGTAGTTCATGTCTTCGAGACCGACCAGCAGCAGGACTTGGCGGTGCTCCATCGACAATGAATTCATCGCGCGAACAAAATCGATAGCCAGGCCTCCATCGGACGGCGGCGTACTGACCGCAAAATCGTCGACGTGATCGGCAATGTCTTTTTCCTGGCCCCGAGCGCGCCGGCGGCGAATGTCGTCGATGTAGAGATTGTGCAGGATCGACCTCAGCCAGCCCGCCAAACGCTGCGGCTCGCGCAGCCGATCGCTCTGTCTTAAGGCGCGCTCGATGCAGTCCTGGACCAGATCGTCAGCGTGCGCGAAATTGCCAATCAGTGCCCGCGCATACCGGCGCAATCCCGGAAGTTGTCCGATCAGGGCTTCTCCAAACTGTCGACGCGCGTCCACTGAAGCCTCTATCCGGGGATGCAGCCTGCAAACTCTTTACCGGCGCGGCAGTGGCGGTCCGCCCACAGGACGGCCCCAGACCCACCGGCGCATGGTATAGGACGCAGGCTGTTTCCCGTTTATTCCGCGGGAGCCGGGGACAAAGGGTGTGTATCCCCACCGAATATGGGACAAACCGGGGAATGGTGAACCGGAGGTTAATTGGTGCCCAGAAGAGGACTCGAACCTCCACGCCTTGCAGCGCTAGTACCTGAAACTAGTGCGTCTACCAATTCCGCCATCTGGGCACGGAAGGGGCGGCATGTTTAGGAGGCGGCGGGAATCGTGTCAACGCGGCCGACAAGCCGCTGTCGTCCGGCATGTGCATAATGCCGACGCCGAATCGAAAGGAGCCTATTCATGATTGTCGCAACCACCGAAAAAATTGCCGGCTACCGAACCAAAGAAACACTGGGTCAGGCCTTCGGCGTGGTCGTTCGCTCACGGGGAATCGGCGGCAATATCGTTGCCAGCCTGCGCTCAATCGTGGGTGGGGAAATTCACGAATATACTCAGCTGCTTGAGGAAGCGCGGCGCCACGCGGTCGATCGTCTGGTGCGCAACGCGACCACGATGGGCGCCAATGCCATCGTGATGATGCGCTTTGACTCGTCGGAGATCGGTCAGACGATGAGCGAGATTGTCGCGTATGGCACGGCCGTGGTCGTCGAGCCTGAGAGTTGAGGACGGACGGCCTTGCGTAGCATATTGCTGATTATCGCCGCCGTCGCGTTTTCCCTCGGCGGGCTGGCGGTCGTTATGGGCCTCGTCGGCATGTGGGTACTGATCGTCTGGGCTGCCATTCTGGCACTTGCGCTTGTCATCGAGCGCTTCCGCTACAAGGCCTTGCAAAGCGCATCGCCGGGGCCGGGGTGGCAGCGAACGAGCGAGCGCTTCGTCGACGACGAAACGGGCAAAACCGTCACCGTCTGGCTGGACCCGCGAACCGGCGAGCGGCAATACGTCAAAGACTGAGCGGCGAATTGCGCGATTGAGGCTGCCTCGTCGCAACAGTTATCAACCATTCTGCAACCGGCACTGGAACATTTCGCATGGCGCAGCTTGTGACCATTTTCGGCGGTTCGGGCTTTATTGGCCGCTACACCGTTCGGGCTCTCGCGAAAAAGGGCTATCGGCTGCGGGTTGCCGTGCGGAACCCAAATCTCGGGAACTACCTCCTACCAATGGGCCAGGTTGGCCAGGTTCAGCTGATCAAGGCCAATGTGACAAGCGCGGAAGCCGTATCCGCCGCGCTGCGCGGCGCGTCTGCGACCATCAATCTTGTCGGCGTGCTTCGGCAAAGTGGGCGACAAAGGTTTTCCACGCTTCACACCAAAGCTGCCGGCGTCATCGCACGAACGGCGAGGGCCGTCGGCGTGGAGAGCTTAGTGCATGTGTCGTCGGCAGGGATTGAGGATAACCGCAGTTCTCAATATGCACGCACGAAGCTGGAAGGCGAGCAGTTGGTACGGGACGCATTCCCCGCTGCGACGATCCTGAGACCGTCGATCGTGTTTGGAGCGGAAGACAATTTCTTCAACCGCTTCGCCGCACTGGCAACGATTTCTCCGTGGTTGCTGCCCGCGCTCCCTTTGATCGGCGGCGGCAAGACGAAATTCCAGCCGGTCTATGTGGGCGACGTCGCGGATGCGATCGTTGCCAGCCTGTTCAACGATAACGCGGCGGGCAAAACCTACGAACTCGGCGGTCCGGCGGTTTACACATTCCGAGACCTGATCGAAATGATCCTCCTCGACATCGGGAGGCGGCGGCGACTGATGTCAGTTCCGTTCGGGCTGGCGACGCTGCAGGCAATGGTTCTCCAGCTGCTGCCGAATGCGCCGTTGACCGTCGACCAGGTTCGCCTTCTGAAGCACGACAACGTCGTCGCGCCGGGCGCCAACAACCTGTCCGATCTCGGGATCGAGGCACAGCCTCTGCAGGCTGTGCTTCCCACCTATCTCTGGCGATTTCGTCGCGAAGGCCAGTTTGAAGGTCACGCCGGGCGGGCCGGCGCCTGATATCGCTGACTTGTGCATGACCGCCTAGCCGAGCGAAGAAATAATACACTAAAATCATAGGCTTACATATATATGTCAATACTAATTACCTAATAAAGGGTTGGCCAACGCCGCGTCATGACGCATCACGACGTGTTTAATAATATTATGACAATACACCTGACATAATGGCACCATTCCTCTCGCATTCTCCTGCTCGGTCCCGTATGGACATCTGGTTGCGAAATTCACTTGCTGAGAGCCACCCGTGCCTGAACGAATGTTGCGCTTTGTCTCCATCAATCAGCAGGCACCTGACAGGCGGCTGGCTGAGCTGCGGGCGCACGACTTCCACGAAATCTACGCCGACTTCATCACGGACAAGGCGGCGGAGCAGGCATCGCGCTGTTCACAGTGCGGCGTGCCGTTCTGCCAAGTGCACTGTCCGCTTCAGAACAACATTCCCGACTGGCTGAAGCTGACGGCGGAGGGCCGGCTGGAGGAAGCCTACGAACTGGCTCAATCCACCAACAACATGCCCGAGGTGTGTGGCCGCATTTGCCCGCAGGACCGTCTTTGCGAAGCCAACTGCGTCATCGAGCAATCGGGCCACGGCACTGTCACCATTGGCGCCATCGAGCGCCATATCACCGACACGGCCTGGCGCGAAGGTTGGGTAAGGCCGTTGAAACCACGCCGGCTTCTGACACAGAGCGTCGGCATCATCGGGGCAGGACCGGCCGGGCTCGCGGCAGCCGAGGAACTGCGCCGCAGAGGATACAAAGTTACCGTCTACGATCGCCACGATCGCGCCGGCGGGCTGCTCGTGTACGGCATTCCCAATTTCAAGCTGGAGAAAGACATCGTCGCGCGGCGCGTGAAACGGCTTGAAGATGGCGGCATCGCGTTCAGGCTGGAATGCGAAATCGGCCGCGATGCGACGCTTCACGATTTGCGTGCGCGACACGACGCCATCCTTATCGCCACCGGCGCGTACAAGGCGCGCGGCATCGAACTGCCAGGCATGGCTCTCAGGGGAATTGTTCCCGCGCTCGATTACCTCATCGCGTCGAACCGCAAGGGCCTGGGCGATGCGGTCCCGGATTTCGATTCCGGCGCGCTCGATGCGAAAGACAAACACGTCGCTGTTATCGGCGGCGGCGACACCGCGATGGATTGTGTGCGCACGGCGATCCGGCAGGGCGCGGCTTCCGTCTCCTGCATCTATCGCCGCGACAGGGACAATATGCCCGGCTCGCTGCGGGAAGTCGTGAATGCCGAGGAAGAAGGCATCGTTTTCGAATGGCTGACATTGCCCAAAGCGTTTCTCGGAGCCGACGATGTCGAAGGCGCGCGCATCACACGCATGCGGCTCGGCGTGCCCGATGCGTCGGGGAGGAAGGCACCGGAGGAAATCCGCGGTTCGGAGGTCAGGCTGGAAGCAGATCTCGTCGTCATGGCGCTCGGGTTCGATGCGGAAAACCTGCCTTCGATTTTCCAAGCGCCGGAGCTTGCCGTCGATCGCTGGGGAGCGTTGCAGATCGATCATCGGTCGATGATGACGACGATGGATGGCGTGTTCGCAGGCGGAGATATCGCACGCGGCGCGTCCCTCGTCGTCTGGGCCATACGCGACGGCCGCGATGCGGCGGCCGGAATTCACAAACACCTTCGGTTCAAGGCCGAAACCGCAAATCTCGAAGCTGCGGAGTGAACCAGTGGGCGAACTCATCATCCGCGCCGTGCGCGATGCCGACTCGACCGGCCTGATCGCGCTGATCGGCGGCGCGTTTGCGGAATATCCCGACGTTTATCTCGACGTCGATGGCGAAATGCCGGAGTTGCGCAACCCGGCGGCCGCCATTCGCATTGATGATGGACGGTGGTGGGTTGCGGAACTCGACGGCGCTATCGTGGGTTCCATTGCGTTTTCGCCCGTCAGCGCCGATGAGGCAGAACTCAAGCGTCTTTATGTTGCGGTGAAGGCTCGGCGGCGCGGTCTTGGCAAACGGCTTTGCGGGCTCGTCGAGCACGAAGCTGCGAATCGCAATGTTAAAAAACTGTTTCTGTGGACCGACACGCGATTCGCCGACGCGCACCGGCTCTACCAGCGTCTCGGCTATATCCGAGGGCCCGACACACGCGTGCTCAACGATGTGAGCAACACGATCGAATTCTGCTACGCCAAGGAGTTCGGGCGATGAGCAACGCGGAAATCTCGCGCTTCCTCGCAAACGCCCGGCTCCTCGAATCTGCGCACGCCTATTCGCCTGATCAGGAACACGATGCATGTGGCGTAGGTCTGGTTGCGGCGATCGACGGCGAACCGCGCCGCGAAGTGGTGACGCGCGCTGTCGAGGCCCTCAAATCCGTCTGGCACCGCGGCGCCGTCGACGCGGACGGCAAGACCGGAGACGGCGCGGGAATCCACCTGCAGGTGCCGCAGGATTTTTTCAGGGTGCATGTCGAGCGGTCTGGTCACAGACTCCGCTCCGGTCACATCGCCGTCGGACAGGTTTTTCTGCCGCGCACGGATTACGCCGCCCAGGAAACCTGCCGCACCATTGTCGAATCCGAAATTTTGAGCTTCGGTTTCTATCTCTATGGCTGGCGCCAGGTGCCCGTCGATATTTCCGTAATCGGCGAAAAAGCCAATGCCACACGACCCGAAATCGAGCAACTCATGTTCGATGTGGGCGCAGGCGGCGCAATCGAAGATCTCGAGCGTCGTCTTTACCTCTGCCGCCGGCGGATCGAAAAGCGCGTGCGCGAGGCCGCCATCCAGGATTTCTACATCTGCTCGCTTTCGTCTCGCTCGCTCATCTACAAGGGCATGTTCCTTGCCGAGCAGCTCTCCAATTTTTATCCCGACCTGAAGGACGACCGGTTCGTCTCCGCCTTCGCAATCTTTCATCAGCGCTATTCGACCAACACATTTCCCACCTGGCGCCTGGCGCAGCCCTTCCGCATGCTCGCGCACAACGGCGAGATCAACACGCTGAAGGGCAATCTGAACTGGATGAAAAATCACGAGTTCAAGATGGCCTCGCAGCTGTTCGGCGAGCACGGCGACGATATCAAGCCGATCATTCAGCCCGGCGGTTCGGACTCTGCGGCGCTCGACGCCGTGTTCGAAGTCCTCGTCCGCGCGGGACGTACCGCGCCACTCGCCAAGACGCTGCTCATTCCGGAAGCATGGTCGAAGAAAGCATCGACCATGCCGGACTCCCATCGCGCCATGTATGCCTACGCTAACGCGGTCATGGAGCCGTGGGACGGCCCTGCGGCGATTGCCGCGACGGACGGCCGCTGGGTCATGGCGGGCATGGATCGCAACGGCCTGCGCCCGCAGCGCTACGCCGTGACGTCCGACGGTTTACTGTTCGTCGGCTCCGAAACGGGCCTCGTCGTACTCGACGAAGCTCTCGTCACCCGCAAGGGCCGCGTCGGTCCCGGCCAGATGATCGCACTCGATCTCGAAAAGGGCCGTTTCTACGAGGACAGGGAGCTCAAGGATCATCTCGCCGGGGAATTCCCCTACGAGGAATGGACGAAGAATATCGTCGAGCTCGACCAGATCATCGGTCCCGGCCCCGAGCCACGGCTGTTCGCAAAGGATGAACTGCGCAGACGACAGGCTGCAGCCGGTTACACGATCGAAGACCTTGAAACAATTCTTCATCCGATGGTCGAAGACGGCAAGGAAGCCATTGGCTCGATGGGCGACGACACACCGCTCGCCGTCCTGTCGGACCTTTACCGACCGCTGTCGCATTTCTTTCGCCAGAATTTCAGCCAGGTGACAAATCCGCCGATCGACTCCTTGCGCGAAGAACGCACGATGAGCCTGAAAACGCGTTTCCGAAACCTCGGAAACGTCTTGGAGCAGGACAAGAAGCAGACAGAGGTCTTCGTTCTCGAAAGCCCGGTCATTTCAACCGGAATGTATATTCGCATGAAGGAACATCTCGAGGGGCGTTTCTACGAAATCGACTGCGTCTTTCCGGTTCGCGGCGGCAAATCGCAGGACGGCGCACTGAAACAGGCCATCGAGCGCATCCGCGTCGAGGCAGAGGACGCTGTGGCGCAGGGATATAACCATCTCATCCTCACAGACGAGCGCATCTCGAGCGACCTCGCGGCGATGCCGATGATCCTGGCGACGGGCGCGGTTCACAGCCATCTGGTCCGGCGGGGGTTGCGCACCTACACATCGATCAACGTGCGGTCGGCGGAATGCTTCGACACGCATTATCTCGCCGCGCTCATCGGTGTGGGCGCGACCACGGCGAATGCCTACCTGGCGCAGGAATGCATCGTAGAGCGACAGTCCCGGGGGCTTTTCGGCAAGCTCACAGCCAACCAGTGTGTCAAGCGATATCTCGACGCAATGAGTGCGGGCCTGCTCAAGATCGTCTCCAAGATGGGGATTGCGGTCATCTCGTCCTATCGCGGTGCATACCTTTTCGAAGCCGTCGGACTGTCGCGCTCGATGGTGGCCGACATTTTTCCCGGCATGTCGAGCCGCATTTCCGGCATCGGCTACGGCGGCATTGCCTCACGTGTTGCCCGCCTGCACGAGCAGGCGTTCGACGCGGACTTAACCGTGCTTCCCATCGGCGGGTTCTACAAATTCCGCCAGGGCGGCGAGACGCACGCGCATGGTGCGACGCTGATCCATCTCCTGCAGTCGGCCTGCGCGAGCGATTCGTACACGGCGTTCAAGAAATATTCTGACGGCGTCTGGCAACTGCCTCCTGTCTCTCTGCGTCATCTCATGAGCTTCCGCGCGGCCGGCGAGCCCGTTCCGCTCGAAGACGTGGAATCGATCACGGAAATCAGAAAGCGCTTCGTCACGCCCGGAATGTCCCTGGGCGCGCTATCGCCGGAAGCGCACGAAGTACTCAACATTGCCATGAACCGCATCGGCGCCAAATCGGATTCGGGTGAAGGCGGCGAAGACCCCGGCCGGTTCAAGCCCAAGGCCAACGGCGACAATCCCAATTCCGCGATCAAACAGGTGGCCTCCGGCCGCTTTGGCGTCACGGCGGAATATCTCAACCAGTGCCGCGAACTCGAGATCAAGATCGCGCAAGGTGCCAAACCCGGCGAAGGTGGACAGCTCCCGGGCTTCAAGGTCACGGAAATGATCGCGAAGCTCCGGCATGCGACGCCCGGCGTGACACTCATTTCACCGCCGCCGCACCATGATATCTATTCGATCGAAGATCTGGCGCAACTCATCTACGACCTCAAACAGATCAATCCGGATGTGCGCGTGTGCGTGAAGCTGGTGGCTGCAACCGGCATCGGCACGATCGCGGCCGGCGTCGCCAAGGCGAAAGCGGACGTCATCCTTGTATCCGGTCACAGTGGCGGCACAGGCGCTTCGCCGCAGACGTCGATCAAATATGCGGGCGTGCCCTGGGAAATGGGGCTCACCGAAGCCAATCAGATCCTCACGCTCAACAACCTGCGCCACCGCGTGACGCTCAGGACCGACGGCGGTATCCGCACCGGACGCGATGTGGTGATGGCCGCGATGATGGGCGCAGAGGAATTCGGCATCGGCACGGCGTCGCTCGTGGCGATGGGCTGCATCATGGTGCGGCAGTGCCATTCCAATACCTGCCCGGTTGGTGTCTGCACGCAGGACGAGGCACTGCGGGCAAGGTTTAGAGGCACGCCGGAGAAGGTCGTGAACCTCTTCACCTTCATCGCCGAGGAAGTGCGGGAGATCCTCGCAACGCTGGGGTTTCGGAAACTCGAGGACGTGATCGGCCGCACCGATCTGCTCTATCAGATAAATCATGGCTCCGAAGAGCTCGACGATCTCGACTTGAACGGCTTGCTGGTGCAGGCCGATCCCGGCAATCACGCGCGCCACTCCACACAGAAGGGCCGCAACGAAGTGTCCGAAACGCTCGATGCGCAGATCGAGAAGGACGCGCAGCCGTTCCTGAGCCACGGCGAGAAGATGCAGTTGGCATACACCGTGCGCAACACGTTGCGATCCATCGGCGCGCGCATTTCTTCCCGCATCGTGCGCAAATGGGGTATGACGGGATTACCGCCTGGCCATCTGACCATCCGCCTGCGCGGATCGTGCGGTCAGTCGCTCGGCGCGTTCGCCGTCCAGGGCCTCAAGATTCATGTCTCCGGCGATGCCAACGACTATGTCGGCAAGGGATTGTCGGGCGCCACGATCATCGTGCGCCCGCCGACGTCGGCGACGTTTGCAGCGCATCTCAATACGATCATCGGCAACACCGTGCTTTATGGCGCGACGGCAGGAAAACTGTTCGCTGCCGGACAGGCCGGCGAACGATTTGCGGTGCGCAATTCAGGAGCCGAGGCTGTGGTGGAAGGCTGCGGTTCGAACGGCTGTGAATACATGACCGGTGGCGTGGTCGCGATCCTGGGGCCCGTCGGTGATAACTTTGCGGCCGGAATGACAGGCGGCATGGCATTCGTCCACGACGCCGACGGACGCTTCGACGAGCACGTCAACCCCGACAGCGTCGTGTGGCAGCGGCCGGAAACATCACACTGGCGAGGCGTGCTGCGTAGCCTCGTCGAGGAGCACCGAACCGAATCCCGCTCTGCATTCGCGGCCCAGTTGCTCGCCCAATGGGACGTGGCGATCGAGCGTTTCTGGCAGGTGATCCCCAAAGAAATGCTCTCCCGCCTCGATGCGCCGCTGACCGAAGGCCGTGTCGCGGCGGAGTGACCGTCTTCAAGGCGCACCACGCGGGATCGCAGGAATTGGAGATTACCACCGATGCCCAATACCTCATTCTCATTCGTGTCGCGCGTGAGCAGTTTTCGCTTCGCGATCTCCGGCCTAGGTTACATGCTGAGAACACAGCACAATTCCTGGCTACATCTTGCGGCGACGGTCATCGTATGCGTTGCGGGGATCACACTGCGCGTGAGCTTGACAGATTGCAGGTGGCTGGCTCTCGCAATCGTGCTCGTCTGGTTCGCGGAAGCGATGAACACCGCGTTCGAGCATTTATGCGATGTGGTCTCTCCGGAATTCCATGCGTCTGTAAAGACATCCAAGGACATTGCGGCCGGTGCAGTGCTAATATGCGCAACCGGCGCGGCGACGCTGGGCGTGTCGATCTTCTTGCCGTATATATAGGGGACATACCGCCAGAGACTCGCAGTTTCATGTCCCACGACGATCACGACCACCATCAGGAGCCGCCATCCGATCCCGCGTTGCGGGTGAAGGCGCTGGAGACGTTGCTGGTCCGGCGCGGTTATATCGATCAGGCGGCGATCGACCAGATGGTCGACACGTTCCAGAACCGCGTGGGTCCGAGGAACGGCGCGAAGGTGATCGCCAAAGCGTGGGTCGATCCCGCCTATCGCACGCGGCTGCTGGCGAACGCGACAGCGGCCATTGCGGAGCTCGGTTTCGAAGGCCGCCAGGGCGAGCACATGTTTGCGGTGGAGAATTCGCCTACCGTGCACAACCTCGTCGTCTGCACGCTGTGCTCCTGCTATCCCGTGCCGGTGCTGGGCCTGCCGCCCGTCTGGTACAAATCCTTCGCCTATCGCTCGCGCGCCGTCAGCGATCCGCGCGGCGTCTTGAAGGATTTCGGGCTCGTACTCGGCGGCGACGTGGAGGTGCGGGTGTGGGATTCCACGGCCGAGCTGCGCTACCTTGTCGTGCCGGAGCGGCCGGCGGGCACCGAGCATCTGAACGAACACCAGCTCGCCAGCCTCGTCACCCGCGATTCCATGATCGGCACCGCGAAGGTGGCTGCGCCATGAACGGCGTTCACGACATGGGCGGCATGCACGGCTTCGGGGCCATCGAGCCGGAGCGGGACGAGCCCGTATTTCACGAAGCCTGGGAAGGCCGGCTGTTCGCCATCCGCGGACAGCTCGGCCGCTTCGGCAATATCGATCACCGGCGATCTCTCATCGAGCAGATTCCGCCGGCGCGTTATCTCGCGGATTCATATTACGAGCGCTGGCTCGACAGCACGCTGCCCTATTGCGAGCAGAAAGCGCTTATCAGCACGAACGAGCGCGCCGCGATCGACAAGGGCCTGGCCGACGCGGATGCAAATCACGCCCGCGTCGAGCCCGCGCCGCCATCGCCATACAAGGACTACACACGCCCAATTTCATCGGCGCCGCACTACGCCATCGGCCAGACTGTGTGTGCGCGCAACATCAATCCCGCAGGCCATACCCGCCTGCCCCGCTACGCGCGCGGCAAACACGGGCTCGTCATCGCCGATCATGGCGGTTTCGTCTTTCCGGATACCAATGCGCTGAACCAAGGCGAATGTCCGGCGCGACTCTATACCGTTCGCTTCACCGCGCGCGAATTGTGGGGCGCGGACGCCCATGCGAAGGATACCGTCTCGCTCGATCTGTGGGAACCCTATCTTGAACGCGCCTGAGGAGAACTTCGGCGAACCGTGGCAGGCGCAGGTCTATGCAATGGCGCACGCGCTGTCCGAAGCGGGCCTGTTCGCGTGGAGCGAATGGACCGGGGCGCTCGGCGAACGACTGCGCCGGCATCCGCACGACGACGGCACGCACTACTATGAGGCGTTTCTCGAAACGCTGGAGTCGCTGGTGATTACCAGGGGCGCTGCTCTGCCCGACGATCTTGCAGCACTCAAGGAAGCGTGGGCGCATGCCTACGAAACCACGCCGCACGGCAAACCGGTGGAGTTAAAATTTCTACCTCCCCTTGAGGGGAGGTAGATTCTTCCTTGCATTTTCACTTCGCGCCGAGCACGAACGCATAGACCCGGTCATCCGCAGCGATGTAGAGCCGGCCCTCGGCTGCGATGAGCGTCTGGAAGTGATGCAGACCCGTCATCGGCGTGTTGCCGCCACTAAAGACCACATGGCCGTCTGCCGCGTCGAAACCGTGCAGGAGATTGTCGCCCTCCGCGCCGACAGCCCACACAATCGCATTGGATGAACCGTCCGTCGTCGTGATGATCGGCGCACCGCGGCCCAGCATCGCTCCACACCAGACGTTTGAGATCGGGGTAGTTCCGGATGCCGCAACCTTCAGCATCGTGATCGTATTCGTGCCGCAGCCGCCGCGATTTGCGAACGAGATCACGGCGGCATCTGGCGTCTCAAGGATGGCGGGCGCCGTGATGATCGCGTGATCGGATTCCTTCACCACCTCGAGCGCGCCGCCGATGCCGCCGAGACGGTCGCCATTCACGAAATAGGCGTTACCGTCCTTGCCGAAAGCGATGACCCGCCGGGCCGCCCCGATCCTGAACGGCAGCGCTTCCGTGCCGCCGAGATCGGCGTCGTCGTCGTCCAGCTGCTTCCAGTTCGCCGGCGCAAAAAAATCCGCGGTGGACGGCGACAGCGCCAACCCTGGCCGCAGGCGAACGATCGCCTCGCCGTCGCCGAAGCTCTGCGCGTCGAACGTGTTCCCGGTCGTGACGAAGAGCGACGCGCCGTCGCTTGCGGCTCCGCCTTGCGCCCAGATGCCGCCGCCTTTGGCGCGCGTCTGCCAAACGGCGCTGACCTTCGGCGGCGAGGTTTTAACCTGCACAACAGTTCCGCGATAGTCGCCGCAATCGCCGAATTTGCCGCCATAGGTCACATAAAGATTGCCGTTCAAGAGCGTGAGCGCGCTCCGCTCGCCCTGCACTCTCGAGTCGAAGTGAGCGCCGCGCTTTACAAGTTCCGCCTGCACATCCACGGGCCAGCCTGGGACGAGCGCGCCGTCGGCAAGAGATACCGCGTACACCAGCTGGCGCGGCCCGGCAGATGTGTTCGTCAGCGCATCGAAATGCAGCACGCCGTTTGACGGGTCGATTACAGGCGTTCCCGTAATCCCCTCCGGATCGACATTACCGCAGGGTAATTCGTTCACCCGCACCGGATTTCCAAAGGTCTTCTGCCAGACGGTTGCGCCCGTTTTGGCGTCGAGTGCCGCCACCGCATTTGATTCCGTCGCCACAATGATAACCGCGCGGCCACCCTGCGGATGCCAGAACAGCGGCTGAGCGTAGACGTGGCCTTGCACATTCGGGTGAAACCCTGCGTCGAGATGAATCGCCCGAGCGGCTGACACAGTCAGACCGCTCATCGAATAGACGCCATGGCGAGCAAGAGAATTGTGATACGTGACGACATTGTCCGCCGATGCCAGCCCCGGCAGCGCCGCGACGACGGCCGTGACCATCCATGTGCGCATGTTCATGGTTCATCTCCCGTTGGCTCAACCATAGCAGAAGTTTTTGATCGCCGCTGTCACCCTCCGCATTCCGGCCACTTGACTTTATTTCGGTATTTTCCTAAATATAAAACATGACCGACGTATTCGCCGCCCTGGCAAGTCCCGCCCGGCGCGAGATTCTGAGACTGCTGCGCCACGGCGCAATGAGCGCAGGCGATCTCGCGGCGGAATTCGATCTCGCCAAACCCACCCTGTCGGGGCATTTCGCAGTGTTGAAATCCGCAGGACTGATCACCAGCGAGCGCAAGAGCACAACCATCCTTTATCGGCTGAACGTGACCGTACTCGACGAAGCGCTCGCAGCCCTGATGGACATCGCCGGCACGGGAAAAGCCAAAACCGGAGGATCCCGGAAATGGGCATCCGCGCACCGCTGATCATGAGCCTGCTGATCATAGCGGCCATGCTCGCCGTCACTGTCTGGGTGTGGCCGCACGTTGCCAACGACACACCTCTCGCCGTCCACTGGGGTCTCGACAACCAGCCGAATGGATTTGCCTCCAAGGGATTTGCGTTGCTGCTGCTGCCTGGAATGGCCGGCGCGCTGACCGTCCTGTTTGCCTTTCTGCTGCCACCCTTGATGGGGCGGGAGACATTTGCTCAGAACGCCGCCGCGTACGAAGTCGGATGGGTCGGCGCCGTCGCCCTTCTCGCGGTCTGCCATGTGATGATCGTGATGGCGGCGCGCGGCTATAGGCCCGACGTCGCCGGCAATGCGACTTTCGCCGTTGGACTGCTGCTCACGGTTGTCGGCAACTTCCTCGGGCGAACGCGGCCCAATCCGTTTGTCGGAATCCGGACCTACTGGACACTCAGAAGCGACTATTCCTGGGAAAAGAGCAATCGCGCGTTGGGGCGCATGTTCGTCGCAACCGGTCTCGTCACGCTTGCCTCACTTGCCGTAGCCGGCAGGCTGATTGCAATGATCGTGCTTCTGGTGGGCGCGCTCGGCTCTGCGGTCGCGTCGATCGCTCTCTCCTATATGTATTGGAAGAACGATCCGGAGCGCGCCGCTCACCCGTAGCGGAGCGCCCACCCAAAAATGTTGGCGGGCAGCGGTCCGTCTACGGCAGTCAATGGCGCCTGCGCACAGCCGAATCGTATCCGATACATCAAAACCATTCTTCACAACTTGACGCGTCGGTCGGCTGCAATGATCTCCGAGGTACCGAACGCATGTCCGCAGAAATAATGGCTGCGCTCCCGCCACCCGTTGAAAGCCGCACTGATAGTGGCTCGCAGAGCAGAGCAACAAGACTGCCGCACACCAATTCGCTCTGGTGTCGACACTCTTGCCGGCAGCCTGCGTACCGGCCGCCGTCGTCTCGTCGTGACGACGGCTGACGATGAGACTTTTCCGCCCGGTCGAACGGCCGGCAGGGCTCAGGACAGACCGATAATACGACCTGCGCCGTCGACATGGATTGCCTCGGCAGAAGGCTGCCTGGGCAGACCCGGCATGGTCATGATCTCGCCGCAGATGGCGACGACGAATTCCGCGCCTGCCGAAAGCCGCACCTCCCGCACCGGCAATACATGTCCCGTGGGCGCACCAAACGCAGCTGGATCTGCCGAGTTGGAGTACTGAGTCTTCGCGATGCAGACGGGAAGATGGCCGAAGCCCAACTTCTCGATTTCCTCCAGGCGATCCGTTACGGTCTTTGGCGCAGTCACTTCGCCCGCGCGATAAATCTGGAAAGCGACGGTCTCGATTTTTTGCAGCAGTTTCATCGAGTCCGGATATATCGTGTGGAAGTCCGCAGAGCCGTTGTTCAGCTCTGCAATCACAGCGTCGGCGAGGTCTTCCGCGCCCCTGCCACCTTGCGCCCAATGCCGGCAGATGACGGCGCGCACGCCCAGCCGGGCACAACCCTGGATGATCGCCCCGTGCTCCGCCGGCGTGTCGGCCGAAAAATGATTGATCGCCACCACCGGGGGTACGCCGAATTTCCGGAGATTCTCGATATGGCGCTCGAGATTGGCGAGGCCTTTTTCGATTGCGCCGACATTCTCCTTCCCGACGTCGGCCCGCGCGACGCCACCGTGAAATTTCAGCGCCCGTGCTGTGGCGACAACCACGGCGAGTTCCGGCGACAGCCCCGCCTTGCGGCATTTGATGTCGAAGAACTTCTCCGCACCCAGATCTGCTCCAAAGCCCGCTTCCGTCACGACGTAGTCGGCGAGCTTCAAGCCAAGCTTTGTTGCAATCACCGAATTGCAGCCATGGGCAATGTTGGCGAACGGCCCGCCATGCACGAGGACCGGATTGTTCTCCAGCGTCTGGACAAGATTGGGCTTGATCGCGTCTTTCAGCACGGCTGCCATTGCGCCCTGCGCTTTCAGCTCATGCGCGCGGATGGGTCTGCGCTCGCGCGTCGAGGCGACAATGATATTGGAGAGCCGCCGCTGCAGATCCTCAAGAGAAGTCGACAGACACAGGATCGCCATCACTTCGGATGCGACGGTGATGTCGAATCCGTCTTCGCGCGGAAAGCCATTGGCAATGCCGCCGAGGGACGAGACGATCGAGCGCAGCGCCCGGTCGTTCATGTCGAGACAACGCCGCCAGGTGATCCGACGCTCGTCGATATTGAGCGAGTTGCCCCAATAGATGTGATTGTCGAGCATCGCGGCGAGGAGATTATTGGCGATGCCGATGGCGTGAAAATCGCCGGTGAAATGCAGGTTGAGTTCGTCCATGGGGACGACCTGCGCATATCCGCCGCCGGCAGCTCCGCCTTTCATGCCGAAGCACGGCCCGAGACTTGGCTCACGCAGGCAAATGGCAGTCTTTCTTCCCCTGCGGTTGAGCGCATCTCCGAGGCCAACCGTCGTCGTCGTTTTGCCCTCGCCTGCAGGCGTCGGATTGATCGCGGTTACGAGGATGAGCTTGCCGTCCTTCCTGTTGGCGAATGCATCCTCGACAAAGTCCATATCGATTTTGGCCTTGTATCGTCCGTAAGGCTCCAGATGTTCCTCCGGGATGCCAAGCTTCGCGGCGACCTCGCGAATGGGAAGCAGCTTTGCCTCCTGCGCGATTTCCCAATCCGTTTCTGGCTGCGCTTTGGCGGTCACGTCGTTCATGATTGAATTCCTCCCGGGGGGTTTTTTGGCGCTAGCGCGCGGTTCAACGTCGCTCAAAGATTCTTTTGCGTTCTTCCGTGACGATCATGTCCAGCGGAATGTCATGTGGCTGCGGATGAATCGTGGCGAGACGCGCCCGTTCAAATCCGACGCCGACCACGAACGGCCGGGGCACCAGTGAGGCCAGCGTCATGTCGTAGTAGCCCGCGCCGTATCCCAGGCGGTATCCGGCATCGTCGAATCCGAGGAGTGGCACCAGAAGCAACGATGGCATCACCGACGAGCCCTTGCCGGGATGAAGGATGTCCCACGCGCCGGAGTCCATCTTCGTGGTCTCGGTCCACAAACGAAACTCGAGCGGCCGGCCTCGGCCCAGGACAACAGGCAGCGCGACGCTGCCGCCTTGAATGAGGCGCTCGCGCATGAGCGGCAGACAATCGGGCTCGCCGCGAAAGGGCCAGTAGCAGCCGATCAACCCGTCACCCGGCAGGTATTCTGCCGCGGACAGCATGATCGCTGTGCTCGTTCGTCGAAAATCATCCGGCGGAATCGCCATGCGCTCCGCAAGCAGACGGGCGCGCTGCGCTTTACGCCACTGTCTGATATCGCGGGGGACTAGCGGGCTCACGCGACCCTGAACATCGGAGAAGAATGCAGCAGAAGAACTAAGCCGTCATCGGCTTGGGGGCAACGGCGAAACAACGACCTCCGAGGGTGTGCCCCTGCGAAGGCAATGTTGTGCGCAGGCGCGCCCGTCGGCCGCCATATTGTTTCGATTTTGCTGCATTTTACGGCCGTTATTTCTCACTTCGTAACCCCGGCCTGCGACGATGGCCACAATTGCCGGGGGAACGTCGTGCAGAAAACGCAGCTTTCGCTCAAAGCGCAAATCGGGCTCGTGTTGGGCGTCCTGACGTTCTTCTCGGCCGCGGTCGCCTTCGCGGGCTACATGGGCGCGCACCAAGCCAGCGCCAAGATGGCTGCATTTGCCTCCGACGGCGTCACGACCACAGGCAGGATCACCGACAAATACATCCATGTCGTCACCCGCGTTTGGGTTTACTGGCTCGATGTGGAGTTCAAAACCGGAGATGGAGTAGTCCATCACGTCTCCGAAAACGTGGCGAACTCGATTTATGACAACCTGGACATCGGCCGCCCTGTGCAGGTGACCTATGTCAGATCGAATCCGCAGTGGTTCTATGTGGCGGGCACTGCGCCGAGAGAGCGCGACGTCGGCATCTCCTCCGTCATGTTCCAGGTGGGATCAGTCTCCGCAGTCATCTGCCTGTTCAGCACGCTCGGGCTCGTTCTGTGGGGCGACGGCGCAGGAAACGGCCCCGCACCTGAGGCGCCCGGCGCGGCGGCTGTGCGTCGCGCGTCTGGCGGCCCACGCACAACCTTCGGGGTGCGCAGAGGCTAGCGCCGGATGCGGATGCGGCTGTCATTCAACACGCATCTTGCTAAGCTCGCCATTCGGCGTTAATGGCAGCGCCCTTCTGTTAACCCCGTCGAGAGACGCCTGTCCCACGGAGGCTCCCCCGCATGAAAGCGCTTGTGAAGTCGAAAGCCGAGCCCGGCATCTGGCTGGAGGATGTGCCCGAGCCGACCTACGGCATCGACGATGTTCTCATCAAGGTGCTGAAAACCGGCATCTGCGGCACGGACGTCCACATCTACAACTGGGACAACTGGGCCCAGAAGACGATCAAGCCGGGCACCATCGCCGGCCATGAATTCGTCGGCCGCATTGTGGCGGTGGGCTCGAACGTGCACGGCCACAAGGTGGGCGACCTCGTCAGCGCGGAAGGTCACATCGTTTGCGGTCACTGCCGCAACTGCCTGGCCGGACGGCTGCATCTGTGCGCCAACACGCTGGGCGTGGGCGTGAACCGCGACGGCGCCTTTGCCGAACTCGTCGTCGTGCCGCAACTCAACATCTGGCACTGCGACTCCAAGGTTCCGCTCGAGGTTTACGCCATCTTCGATCCGCTGGGGAACGCAGCGCATACCGCTCTCTCGTACGACCTCGTGGGCGAAGACGTACTGATCACCGGCGCAGGCCCGATCGGCGTATCGGCCGTGCCGATGGCGATCAAGGCCGGCGCACGTTACGTCGTCGTGACGGACGTGAACGATTACCGCCTCGGCCTCGCCGACAAGATGGGCGCGACGGCAACCGTCAACGTGGCCAAACAGGATCTCCGAGAGATCATGAAAAGTCTCGGCATGAACGAAGGCTTCGATGTGGGCCTCGAAATGTCGGGCAACCCGGCGGGCCTGCGCCAGATGATCGACACGATGGCGCATGGCGGAAAGATCGCCATGCTGGGCATTCAGTCCGGCGAGACGGCCGTCGACTGGGATGCGGTCGTGTTCAAGGGTCTGAACATCCGCGGCATCTACGGCCGCATGTTCGGCGAGACCTGGTACAAGCTGACCTCCATGATCCAGAGTGGCATGGATATCGGCAAGGTCATCACGCACCGGTACTCCTACAAGGATTTCCAGAAAGGCTTCGACGTCATGCGCTCGGGCAATTCCGGAAAGGTTATTCTCGACTGGAGCGAGTTGTGAGCACGGCCCTCGACGCGAGCCTCGCGACCGACCTGTCGGCGATGGAGAAGGCGGGCACGTTGAAATCGTTCCGCCACATCACGGGTCCGATGGATACGGAAGTGACGATGGCGGAGAAATCCGGGCGCGTGCTGGTGTTGTCGTCCAATAACTATCTCGGGCTCGCCGACAATCCCGAAGTCATTGAAGCCGGCAAGGATGCGCTGGACGATTACGGCGCGGGCACAGCCTCGGTGCGATTCATTTGCGGCACCTTCTCGATCCATGAGCATATCGAGAAGGCGCTCGCGCGGCTGTCGCACACGGAAGCGGCCCTCACCTACGTCTCCTGCTGGACGGCAAACACGGGTTTGATTCCGGCAGTCACGACCGAGCAGGACGCGCTTGTCTCCGACGAACTCAATCACGCGTCGCTGATCGATGGCTGCCGCGCCGCCAAGGCCATGCGCCGCGTTTATAAGCATTCCGACATGACGGACCTGACGGCGAAGCTGGAAGACGTCAAGGGCGCGCGACGACTCTTCATCGTCACCGACGGCGTCTTCAGCATGGAGGGTGACATCGCCAGGCTTTCCGACATCATCGCCATCGCGAAAAGATATGGCGCCTCTGTCATCCTTGATGATTCCCACGGCACGGGCGTCATGGGAAAGCACGGTCGAGGCACGGCCGAACATTGCGGCGTCGAAGGCCAGATCGACATCATCACCGGTACGCTCGGCAAGGCACTGGGAGGCGCCGCCGGCGGATATGTGGCGGGCTCGAAAACGCTGATCGAGTATTTGAGCCAGGTGTCCCGGCCGCAGCTGTTTTCGAACGCTTTGCCGGCAACCATTGCAGCCAGCGCCATGAAGGCGGTCGAGATTCTCGAACGCGAACCAGAACGCGTGGAGCGCCTGCACGCCATCACGCGTCATTTGCGCGAGGGGTTGAAAGCCCGCGGCTTCAAGCCGCTGAACGGGGACTCCGCCATTGTCCCGATCATTGTCGGCGACACGGCGTTTGCCATCCGGATGAGCAAGGAGCTCCTCGCCGAGGGCATCTTCATCACCGGCTTCGGCTATCCTGTCGTGCCGGAAGGTACAGCTCGCCTGCGCATCCAAGCCTGCGCGTCGCTCACGGATGCGCAGATCGACTTCGCGCTAAAGACCTTCGAAAAAGTCGGCAAGAAGCTGGGTGTGATCTAGACCCAGCTTTGCTCCCCCGTGGGCGACGGCAGATGGCTGAGGTGAATCGCGCGAGCTGAAGCTCGCGCAAGACGGCGGCGGCACACCCCAAACAGCGCGCTTGAATTTCCCCCTCCGCCGCTTCGCGTCGGGGAAGGAAAATCAGCTCACTTCGTGAACGTGAACGCATAGACCGCGTTGTCGCCCGCGATGTAGAACCGGCCTTCGGCCTCCATGATCGTCCCGAAGTGACGCAGGCCGCTCAAGGCCTGATTGTTGCCGCCGAATACGACGGCCCCGGTCTGGGCATTGAATCCGTGCAGCAGATTGTCGCCTTCAGCGCCCGTCACCCACACGATCGGATTTGACGAGCCATCCGACGTCGTGATGATCGGCGAGCCGCCGCCGCTGAAGCCGGCGCACCACGCCACGGACATGGGATTCTTTTTCTCAGCAGTCACGTTCAGCATGGTGATGCCGCTGCCGCAGCTGCCGCTGTAATTCGTGAACGCGACCATCGCAGCCTCTTTGCCCGGAAGGATCGCCGGCGCCGTCAGGATCACCGTGTTCGACACCTGCAGTGTCGCGAGCTGGCCGCCGATGCCGCCCAAATTCTTGCGGTTCGTGAGATACGCATTGCCGTCCTTGCCGAAAGCAATGACACGCTCTTCCTTCCCGATGTCGAAAGGCAATGCTTCCGTGCCACCCAGATCGAGATCCTCGTCATCGAGCGTTTGCCAATCGGATGGCGCGAAATAATCCTTGGGGCTGGTTGGCCAAGCCAGACCGGGATCGAGACGGATGATCCCTTCGCCGCCGTCCCATTGACTGGCGCCCATCGTATTGCCCGTGGTCACGAAGACGGATTTTCCGTCGCCAGCCGCACCGCCCTGGGCCCAGATGCCGCCGCCGTTCGCTTTCGTCTGCCAGTCGGCGACGATTGCCTGCGAACTCGGGTTCACCTGAATGACGGTGCCGTTGTACGTGCCGCAATCGCCGTAATTGCCACCGTAATTCACATAGAGGGAGCCGCCGTAAAACTGCAGGGCGCTGCGTTCGCCCTGCGTCGCCGACGAGAAGGTTACGCCGAGCGTGGACAGGCCGGCACCAACATCGACCGGCCATCCGGCGAGAGTCGATCCGGTCGACAGCGACAATGCGTAAAGCAGATGTTTCGGCGCGGAGTTCACGTTCGACAAAGCGTCGAGATAGAGCACGCCGGCGTCGGGATCGATCACGGGGGTGCCGGTGATCCCGTCGGGGTTGATATTGCCGCAGGGAAGTTCGCTCAGTGGAACCGAAGAACCCAGCTGCACTTGCCACACAACGGCGCCTGTCGTTGCATTGAGTGCATACACCGAATTGGATTCCGTCGCGACGATGACGATGGCTTGCCCGCCCTTGGGGTGCCAGAATAGCGGTTGCGCGTAGACGTGACCGCTGATGGTGCCCTGGAATCCCGTATCGAGCTGCATGGTAGCGGCTGCGGACAGCGTCAGCCCCTTCACCGTATAAGTTCCCTGACGCGTGATCGAATTGTGATAGGCGACGACATCGTCGGCTGCGGCGATGCCGGGAAGCGCGGTCAGCAGAAGTACCAGAGCGGCTGCGCGATGCATGATCCACCTCCAGGGAAGCATTTTCATTGTAACACGGATCGACCCTATTCCGATGACGGAACTTCATTGCAAACGCGTGGAATTCTGCGCCGCCATTTGATTCAAACCGGCGGCCGCAGTTCCTGTCACCCCAAACAACCGTTCGACGGCGACCGATTTCTGTCCTGCCGCACGGCGGTCATCGCGCAGGCTCGGATCGGCCGGTCTGGCGCCACAACGGGTTGAACTTGCGTCTCGGAAGCGATTTCTGCACGACCGATTGTTGCGCGTGACAGGGGGCTGCCCAACGGGCCGTTTCAACGCTAGGCTGCGTACAATGGACATCGGACGGTCGGAGACACGGCCGCCAAAGACAACAATATCGGGAGCGAACCATGGGTGCAGAACAATTATCCGCGCTGGAGCACGCGACGGCCGAAGCGTGGTCGACCCCCCTTAACCAGATTGATGTCAGCAGGGCGGAACGTTTCGCGAAGAACGTGCACTGGCCGTTCTTCGAGCGCTTGCGCAAGGAAGATCCCGTCCACTACTGCGCCGACAGCATGCACGGGCCGTACTGGTCGATCACCAAGTTCAACGACATTGTTGCCGTCGATGCCAACCACGGGGTGTTCTCCTCGCAGCACAACATCGTCATCGGCGACAACCCGCCCGACTTCGCGCCACCGATGTTTATCGCGGCCGATCCGCCGATTCACGATGTGCAGCGCAAGGCGGCCACTCCGGCAGTATCGCCCCAGCGCCTTGCCGACCTTGAAGTTCTCATCCGCGAACGTATCGGACAGATCCTCGACGGATTGCCCCGGGGCGAAACGTTCAACTGGGTGGATCGCGTATCGATCGAACTGACCACTCAGATGCTGGCGACGCTGTTCGACTTTCCCTGGGAAGACCGGCACCTGCTGCCCTATTGGTCGGACGTGACGACATCGAGCGAAACGGTCGGCAACACAACCATCACGATGCAAAGGCGCCAGGAAATCCTGATGGAATGCCTCGCCTATTTCATGAAATTGTGGGAGGAGCGCAAAGCCGCGCCGCCGAAGTTCGACTTCATTTCGCTCCTCGCGCACGACCCTGCCACGAAGGATCTGACGGCCAATCCGATTGAATTCCTGGGCAATCTGATGCTGCTGATCGTGGGCGGCAACGACACGACCCGCAATTCGATTACGGGCGGCCTACTCGCGCTCAATCAGAATCCGGCTGAATACGAGAAACTGCGCAACGATCCGTCGCTTATTCCGAACATGGTATCGGAGATCATCCGCTGGCAGACGCCGCTTGCGCATATGCGCCGCACCGCGCTGCAGGATATCGAATTCAAGGGCAAGCAGATCAAGAAGGGTGACCGCGTCGTCATGTGGTACGTCTCGGGTAACCGCGACGACGACGTGATCGATCGCGCTGATGAATTCATCATCGACCGCGACCGCGCCCGCCATCATGTCTCCTTCGGCTTCGGCATTCACCGCTGCATGGGCAACCGCGTGGCGGAAATGCAACTGAAGATTCTCTGGGAGGAGATCATGAAGCGCTTTCCGCGCATCGACGTGGTCGGAGAGCCGGAGCGCGTGACATCGAATTTTGTACTGGGTTACACGCAGTTGCCGGTGTGCATTCCCGCTTGAGAAGGAGACTTCGTGCCCATTTTTAGGCTGCTGCTGCGCCTGTTCCGCATGTCGATGCGCGCCTCTCGCCGCGGCAGTCGCGGTGGCAGCAGGCGCCGCGGCAAATTCGAATGACGCGGTTCAGGTGAACTCGTCTGGCACTTTCTCTTTCGAAACCGGCAACGATTCATAATCCGGCCCGCGGGTCATCGAGCGGACCAGGGACATATTCAGCAGCAGTTCTCCGCCCAGCGCGAGTTCCTTCGGTCCGAAATCCCGCAGCAGATGGTTGCGTATGCGTTCCGGGACAGAACCCTCAGGCGCCAGTGGATTTTGCGAGGCCTGTTCGGCCTGGCGTCGGTCGTCGGCATCGCGGTCGTCGGAGAGATCCCCGACACGTTCGCAGTACATTGCCGTCGCGATCGGCGCACGTCCCATGTCCGCGCCGGGTATGAGCGTCAGTCCGTCGAAGACTTCGACGCGTGAAGCGCCCACGCCGTTGAAGATTCCGAACAGCAACGTGCCGCTTTTCACGTCGGCGGCGATGGTGAACATCAACCCCTGCAGCGGAATCATCCAGCCGTCCACGACGTTTTCCCGGCTGCCCAAGGTCAGACGCAACAGACCCAAGGAATCGCGCCTAATCAGTCCGTATTCGTGCAGGAAGCGGCCGGCGAGCATGGGATGGGGCCGTGTGGAGCGGAAGAAGCCCTCATAGGCGGCTCCACGCAGTGACGTCGTGGCGATCATCTGACTCCAGATGGCGAGCGGCAATCCGGGCATTGCCTCAGGCGCCCGGAACGTCGGTATGGCGTCGGGATTCGCACCGAACATTTCCGCCAGACTGCGCGGGTCTCGCTCCCAATCCAGCACCTTGAAGTTATCGACGTGCGTTGCGACCAACGTGGAGAGCCGGGACAGGTTATGCGCCGAGGGCTGCGCACTGCCCTTGAGCCAGCGGCTGACCACAGATTTGTCAATTCCGAGTTCCGACGCGAGCTTCGCGTTGCTCATGGACAGCATTTTGAGCACCAGGCGAAGGTTTTCGGAAAACGTCGTCGACATGACACTCCCTGACAGAGAGGAACGAAGCATGAGTGACATTGGCTTGACACGTCCCGGCGTGGCTGGTCCCGAAGACCTGCATTACCCAGACCGGCCGCAAGAATCCATCGGCGATTGGTCCGACATTGCGCCGCCCCCCGGAGGAGTCAACTTCATGCACCTTTATGCACCTTCATGCGCGCCGGCGCCATGCGGATCGACTACGCGCGCCTGCATTCTCCAGCGATAAGCCGGGCTGTTGTCGGCGGGATCCCCCCGCCGGACTATGGAGTAAAATACAGTGAAAAAGATCATTCTTCTTCTTGCCGCCGTGGGCGCCATGACGGCAATCACGCCGGCCTCCGCGGCGTTGACGTCCAACACGATTACGTCGAATTCGCTGACGCTGAACGCAATCACCATTAACGGGCTCAGCATGAACGCGCTCACAGTGAATGCGCTGACCTCAAATGCGCTGACGTCGAACGCGCTCACGTCGAACGCGCTTACGTCAAATGCGCTCACGTCGAACGCGCTGTCGGCAAATTCGCTGTCGACAAATTCTCTGTCGTTCAACGCGCCGGCCGCCAATTCTCTGACGCTCAACGCACTGACTTCGAACTCTCTGACTTTCAATACTCTGGCGGCCAATTCTGTCTCGGCCAGAGGCAACATGGTCGTCACCGGCAAGACGCTGCGCGCGATCACGCTGGCGTCGGGCGAACGCATCCCGTTGCGCTGATCTCTTTCGTTGTCGCGGTCAGACACCACCTCAGATAGGTAAGCCCATGCCTCGTTTGATCGCGATTGCCGGCGCCGTCCTGTTCGTCATGCAGGCGGCGCCGGCGCTTTCCTCCACCGCCGGATTGCAGGCGCAGGGCTACGCGTTTGCTCTCGCGATGCCCGACGGGCGCGTGTTGGCATCCCGCGATCTCGTGGGCGCGGTCATGGAGATGGACGATCCGTATGGACGTGTGGTGACGGCGCGTATCGATCAGGTCACGCCCTCGAAAGAACGCGCCGACATTCTGCTGCACGAGCTGAGCGTGCTGAACCCCGCGACCGGCGCCTGGGGACCGATGTGCGATGCCGACATTTATGGTCGCCGTGCCGCGTTTCCCGTGCCCGGACGCTGGGACGCGAAGCGGCACTTTATCAAGGACGCTTCGCAGTGGTTTCTCACCTGCACGGCTGGTTCGCAGGGCAAGTGCATTCTCTGGGGATACGATCCCTGGCGCAAAGGTCCGCACGGCGAAGACCTCGCGGCCTATTACCAGGCCTGCCAGCACATGGTGCCGGCCGACTATCAGGGCAATGGCGTTCCCCATACCCGCAACGGCACCGACATCGACGTCTGGGATGCGGCAGCAGTTCAGACACCCGATACGAATGCCGATCCTTCCTTTGCATTCGAGGCAGGATGGAACGCAGACGGAGCGGTGTGCGTGGCGCGCACGCGCTGGGCCAACCTGCTCCCCGTCAACATCCTGCTTCAGAGCGCACCCAATCTTGCCGCGCACCCTTGCGACGAAGCCGAAGCCCGCCACAGAGGCGCCATCCTCTTCAACCGGTCGCGACTCGCTCCCGTCGCACACGCGCCGGCAGGGCTGTGAAACAACATCAGAGTTGCAGTGCGAGCAGCGCAACGACCCGGTCGCGCACGTCTGCTTTTTGCCGGCCGATTTCACGGAATCCGCGCCTCTCGTGAAAATGCAGCGAAACGGGGTTCGGCGGGTCGACATCGACTTCGCACAGAATCGTGTTCACCCCCGATGCCCGTGCAAAGGAAACGACATCGTCGTAAAGCTTGCCTGCAACACCATGATGCTGGTCCCATGAAGCAACCGCCACCCGGTCGAGATAGATAAAATCGTCGTCGCGCCTGTCGAACAGCCGGAAGATCTCGCCGTCATACGCAGCGCCCTTGCGGAAGCCGATCAGAAATCCCGCGACAAACCCGTCGCGCTCGAACACACGGAGATAGCAGGAAGCACGCGCCATTTGCGCAAGGCGCGCCATGTCCATCGGACTCATGTGAAAGACGAATTCCGCGTTCAGGGCCAATATTTCGGGCCAGTCTGCCTGCGTGGCGTCACGAATGACGGTGCCCTGGGTCTGGAAGTTCAGCATCACGAGCCCCCCGGCTTGCGACCTCATGCTCGCGGCGGCACATGGCAAAATCGTGACGGGACCGAGACGACTATGGGGCGCCCCCACCCATCTGGCGCTATCCTCTCGTCATGTCGAAGGCGAATCGATGGCGGGCGCGCTTTCGCGTGTGGAGGCGCTGGTGGCGAAAGCGAAGCGTCGTCTCGCGCATTGCGATGGGTGTTGCGGCAACGCTGTTCGCGTTGCTCGTGCCGTTGCCCATCATCGTGATTCTGGTGTTGCGATTTCTGCCTGTGCCGTTCACGCCGCAGATGGCGGGATACTGGATCGGCGGCGAGCCGGTGCGTTACGACTGGGTGAGCTATAATCGCATCGCGCCGGCGCTCGAGCGCGCGGTGATTGCGTCGGAAGACGACAGGTTCTGCGTCCATCACGGCTTCGACTGGACGTCCATCGACAAGGCGATCAAGGCGGGCGAACGCGGCAAGCATCTGAGGGGCGCCAGCACCATCAGCCAGCAGACAGCGCGAAGCGTATTCCTCGCGCCGGTTCGGAGCTGGGTGCGCAAGGGCGCGGAAGCCTGGCTCACCGTACTGATGGAAGCCCTGTGGCCGAAGGAACGTATACTGACGGTTTATCTCAATGTGGTCGACTGGGGCCACGGCAATTTCGGCGCGGAAGCCGCCGCGCAGAGCTACTTCCATGTTGCGGCAGCCAGGCTCACGGCGCGGCAGGCCGCGCGCCTCGCCACGATCCTGCCCGATCCGGACGAGTGGAAGGCCGCCCATCCGGGGCCCTATGTGGCCGCGCGCTCGGCGACGATCATGGCGCGCATGGCGGAAGTGTCGCGCGACGGACTCGATGCCTGCGTGAAGCGATGAGTCCCTTCCCGTCGCCGCTTCCGCAAATTCCCTGAAGCAGGGACTTCCTGAGGGACTTTTCTTTTTTTGAACCCACCGCCGCTTGATCCGATCAGCAGATGTTAGACGGAAACACCTCTTTTGTCAACCGTTTCGGTAGGTGCAGAACCGGCAATTTGAAGGTGCCCACAGACCGCGCAGAGCGTTCGAACGATCGCTGAAGAAGCCTTCGATCCCCTGCAGTCGCGATGCTCATGTCTCGTCATCGTGTGTCATTTTGTTCAATCGTCCCGTGCGATCTGTTCGACGATTGCGTCACGGAGCCATGCATCCGCATCGACAGGCGCGACATTCGGCGTCTGCGCGATGCAGGGAACTGTCGATCGCGCAGGAAGACGCGTGATTGCCTCAGCGCGGATACACCGAAGACCGCTTTTGTCGCCTCCATGTCGCTTTTCAGTGCCGTTTGCGAGGCCGGTTCGAGTCGCGTGCCAGGTCGCATTCAGGACGCATGACTGTCCGGAACGAGTACCCTGCGTGACGCATTCATGTGCCGTTTCCGGTGCCGGCAGAAAGCAATGCGAGGAACGAAATTGTTCACGCAGCTGCGTGAGCAGAAAAATGCGCTTGCGCCCGCGATACTTCGTTCAAGGAACATTCCCTCAAGGGGGCCGCACGAAGCCGTGAAACTCGCCCACGCCTTCGCCTTAGGTTCCCGCGATAGCGCCCGAACAATTGATGCCCATCGTTTCGGTGTTGTTCGATCCCGTGGGGTCGAACACGGTGATCGTCGCCTTCGCGTCGGCCGCCGAACCAGCGCCCGAGTCGCGGCGCGCTGCGCAAACACCCAGCGCTACGCGGGCCAACAAGACAGCGGTCAATTTCGTGGGGGCGTTCGATGCATCGTCATGAGCTTCCCCTGGAGAGGCATGAACCTTGCCTCCTTCGCCCGGCGAGAACGAACTCGGCTAAGCATGCCGTGCTGCGGGCATGGTTGGTCGCGCGTGGCCAGCGCAATGCCCGGCCGCGAAATCTGCTCCGGCCGCCTTTGCAAATAGTACGCATTCTTTGTATAATGCGCACTTGAACTCTCCGGAGCATCTCATGGCGGATAAGGACAACGTGGTTGCATCGGCGGGGGAGCTGGTGCGGGCCTTCTCGCACTACAGCGACGTGGCCTTGGCCAAGCCCGTTGTCGTGACCAAAAACGGCCGCGCCCGCAATGTCCTGATTTCCGTGGGCGAATACGAGCGCCTGAAACAGCGCGATCAGCAGGCCTTTCTCGCGGGAGACACGCCGGAAAGATTTCTGGCGGACATCGAGAAACTGGCGCGGAAAAGGCGTTGACGCTCGATCCGCCGGTTCCAGGCTCGGTTATTCGCTATGCCTATCTCTGGGCGGACGAGCATAATCGCGGCCGCGAAGAAGCGCGCAAGGATCGTCCGGCGCTGGTTCTCGCGCTGGCAGTGCGAAACGAAGCCGGGACCGTCGAGGCGCTCGTGCTCGCCATCACCCACTCGAAACCGGTGCACGCAACGGACGCGGTCGCCCTGCCGCTGTCCGTCAAGCGCCGTCTCAAGCTCGACGATGACGCATCGTGGATCGTGACGACCGAAGCCAATGCGTTCGTCTGGCCGGGTCCCGACATCCGCCCCATCCCTGGGCGTAAACCTGCGGCCGTTACCTACGGAAGAATTCCCGACGGTCTCCTGCGGACCGTGGCGCACTCTTTCCTCGCCAACAGAAAGAAGCAGAGGGCGAGAACGGCGGCACGAACGGGTTAACGGGACCGCGGAGATAACGCATCTGTCTCAGTGCTGGCTGCGGATAATGCCTTGGTCCACCCGATGGGACATTGGCACCGCGCTTCCGATTTCATTACAGTCGCGGTCCATGCGTCGTCTCGTGCACCTGCTCCTTGCGCCTCCGTCCCGCTTCGTCCGGCTTCTGATCGGCGAAAAGCGGCTGACCTGGGATCCCGTCACGCCGGAGGATCTGTTCGAGCACCTGCCCGTCTTCATCGATCTGGACGGCACCCGCACGCAAGGGCTCTGGGCCATCGTCGATCACCTGGAAGGAACCTATCCCGATCACCCGATGGTGCCGGAAGGCCCGGTGGCGCGGGCGGAAAGCTTGCGTCTGCTCGACTGGGCGATGGGGCCGCTGCTCGACAGCGTCACCCGCCGCATCGTCTACGAGAAGGCGGCGCAGCGATATACCGGTAATCCGGTTCACCGCGCGCCCGACATGAACGTCGTGCGCATCGGGCGCGAGGCGCTGCGCCCGAACCTCGCTCTCATCGGCGCTGCCGCGGAACAGAACGGCTATCTCGCGTCGCGCGAATGCACGCTCGGCGATCTCGCGGTGGCGGCGCATGTCTCCGCACTCGACTATTTCGGCGAAGTTCCGTGGACGGAATTTCCCGCCGTCGGCGAATGGTACATGCGCATGAAATCGCGGCCGTCGTTCCGCACGCTGCTCGCCGACCGCGTGCCCGGCCAGCCGCCCGTCTCGCATTATGCGGACCTTGACGCCTAAAGACCGGATCCGCGAACGGGCGGAGTCGCTGGGATTCGAAGCAGTGCGCTTTGCCGCCGCGTCATTGCCGGGCGCCGCACGCGCCGGTCTTGCGAATTTTCTCGCAGACGGCCGGCACGGCGACATGGACTGGATGGCGAAGAACGCGGAGCGCCGCGCCGATCCGAACGTGCTGTGGCCGGAGGCACGCTCCATCGTCGTGCTCGGCGCCAATTACGGACCGTCGCGCGATCCGCGGAACGCGCTCGAAGATCGCACGACGGGCGCGATCTCCTGTTACGCGCAGAACGCGGATTACCACGATGTGCTAAAGTCGCGGCTGAAGCAACTCGCGCAATTCATCGCGCGCGAATTCGACAGCGACGTGAAACTCTTCGTCGATACCGCGCCGGTGATGGAAAAGCCGCTGGCGGAGGCCGCGGGCCTCGGCTGGCAGGGCAAACACACCAATCTGGTGTCGCGCGATTTCGGCTCGTGGCTCTTCATCGGCTCGGTGTTCACGACGCTGGAGATCGAACCTGATGCGCCCGAAACCGATCACTGCGGCCAATGCCGGCGCTGTCTCGATGCGTGTCCCACTCAGGCCTTCACGGCGCCTTACGAAATCGACGCACGGCGCTGCATCTCCTACCTCACCATCGAGCACAAGGGACACATCGCGGACGAATTCCGCGTGGCGATGGGCAACCGCATCTATGGCTGCGACGATTGCCTCGCCGTCTGCCCCTGGAACAAATTCGCCAGCACCGCGCGGGAGGCGCGCTTTCACGCGCGCGACGACCTGCAAAGCCCGCCGCTCGCAGACCTCGCGCGCCTCGACGACGCCGGATTCCGCACGCTGTTCAAAGGCTCGCCCATCAAACGCGTCGGCCGTGATCGTTTCATGAGAAACGTCCTCATCGCCATCGGCAACTCCGGCGACATTGCGCTGGCGCACGCGGCCGGACGACTGCTCCACGACCCCTCCCCCCTCGTCCGCGCCATGGCTGTCTGGGCGCTGGGACGGCTGCTCGATGCGGAGGCGTTTGCCCAGTTGCGCGCGATGCACGTAGTGGGTGAAACAAACTCGGATGTTTTGAAAGAATGGACCTTAGGCAGCTAACGGTGCGCTCGCTTCCGACGCGGCAGCTGAACATCCCTGATTCCCCAAACCCGGTTCTTGCGGACGAAGCGAGAAGCACCACGCCGTAGCGATCAAAAGAGAAACGGAACGAGCCGCCAGCGCACCTGTGCATGATACGCCTCATAGCCGGGAAGAGCCCGCGACAGCAGCTGCTCTTCGTCAAGAAGTCGCCAAATCAGAAACGGTATGAACACAATGAAGGGGACGAATCCCCAATAGGAGCCCAGCGCCGCTGGGATTCCCGCCAGATAGACGAGAGTCCCGGCATACATCGGATGGCGCACGATGGCGTAAGGGCCCGTGGAGATGACCTTCTGGTTCTGCTCGACGTCAATGGTAGCCGATGCAACCGTATTTGCGCGATACACGCGCGAGACAAGATAGAAGCCAATCAGGACGAGCGCGTCTCCCGAAAGGACTGCCGGCCAGGGAACAGCAGACCATTCGAAGCGGCGGTCGAATCCCGAAATGGCGAAAATCGAGACATAGCAGAACGCTGTGAAGATCATGATGATCCGTTGCGCGGCTTGCTTTTCCGCCGTCGGGCCGCCCTTCAATCGCCGAGACAAAAGCGCGGGGTCGTGCATCATCAGGTCGACCACCGTCGCAATCGAGGCGCCAAGGAACACCGCCAGGAAGAGCCATCCTTGCCAGTATTGAGTCGTGCCGGCCGGCCAGAAGACCGCGGCGCCGACAGCAAGCGCGAATGCCGCCAAACTTGCCCAGGCTTTGACGTAGACGTTCTGCATTTTTCGGCCCGCCTCTCGGGAGATGCATGCCCATATTGAGGAACTCAATGACTGGAGCAATGCTCGCCGATCTTGGCAAGAACCAGTGGGGGAGTCCGACCCTGTCACCACTTCTCATGTTATAGGGCGACCTGCTCAAACATGTGAATTTCGACCGGGGGTATTCGATGGATCGTCGAACGCTTGTTGGCATGATGGCGGCGGGAATGGCCGGTCCGCTTGTCCGTCGCGCGGCTGCTGCGCAGCCTACACCGAAAGGCAGAAACATCGTTCTTGTGCACGGACTCTTTGCCGACGGATCGTGCTGGTCCGACGCTATCGCCAGGCTCCAGCCGAATGGCCTGAGCGTTACCTCAGTTGCGGCGTGGCGGTCCAGGCCGAGCTTTTATGCCGTGTCGACTGAAGACCGGACCATCAATCCGGATCTCCAACGCTTCATGGCGAAACGCATGGGCGCGACCATGATCGAAGCGAAAGCGAGCCATGTTTCGCTGACCTCGCAGCCCGACATCATCGCGAACCTGATCGTCGAAGCGGCCGGACAGGCGTAGGGGCAGCCGATCCTGAAAGCGACGGCCTTGTTTGACTCTGTCGCAAGCGCCCTACCGCTTCCCGTTCCCCAACGCCTGTATCCGCACCTTCGCTTCGTCGGCGGCGCCGGTGCCGGCGGCGACGCTCAACACTTCCTGCCAGTCGGCGCGCGCGCCGTCGGCGTCGCCGCCTTCGGCTTTCATCGCGCCGCGCTCCAGAAGTGCTTCGGGATAATCGGGATAGATCTCGAGCGCGTGATCGATGTCGGCGCGGGCCTCGGGCTTCCTGCCTTCCGCGTGGCGGGCGCTGGCGCGCAAGACCAGCACGTCGGCGCGGTTGGGATCGATGGCAAGAACGGCGGTGAGGTCTGCATCCGCGCCGGCCCAGTTCTTCGAAAGCCCGCGCGCGCGGCCGCGGTCCGCCAGCGTGTCCTCGTCGTGCGGCGCAAAACCGAGCGAGCCGGAGAAATCCTCGTCCGCCCTGTCGGGCTTGCCGGACAGCAACCACGCATTGCCCGCCTGGTCGAGCAACGCCGCGCGTTCGTCCCGTGAACCGATTGCGCCGCTCCGCGCAGCTTCTTCGAATTTGCCGGCGGCTTCCGCATAGCGCTTCAATTGCACGAGCGCGAGGCCCTCGCAGTGCAGCGCCGCGGGGCCGCCGCCGTTCTGATACCAGCCTTCGGCCTGGTCGAACGCCGTGCCCGGGCTCTTGTCGACGAGCTTCAGGCAACGGTCATAGGGATCGGCGCCCAGCGAACGATCGTTGAGCGGCGACGGCGCGGCCGCGAACGACGGCATCGAGAGGGAGACAAGGCCGGCCAACAGCGCGATGGCGCGCACACTCAATCGAGTAACTCCTCCAGAACGCGGATCATCCGGGCGAGATCGGCGGGCGTTGACAGGCGATGCTCGCCTTGCGGGATCAATGTCAGTTCGACATCGCCCTTCAGCTGTTCCGCAAGCTTCACCGCATGCTGCCACGGCACGTCGGGATCCTTCATGCCCTGCAGAATGCGGATGGGGACGGCGAGGTCCATTTGCGTGCCGAACAGAAGATGTTTGCGTCCGTCTTCCAGCAACGCGCGGGTGATCGGATAGGGTTCCTCGTCATAACCCGACGGCCACAGCCACTCGCCTTTTTCTTCGATGCATTTTCGCGCCTCATCGGGCAGCTGTTTCTCCAGCAGCGTCTGCGTAAAGTCCACGGCCGGCGCCAGCAGCAGCATCGCCTTGATGCGCGCGGCCCGCGCCTGGCCTGCGAGCAGCGCGAGCCAGCCACCCATGCTCGATCCGACCAGGACGAGATCGCCGTCCGTCAATCGGTCGATCGCCGCAAGCGTATCCGCCCGCCAGCGGCTGATGGTCCCTTTCCGGAAATCGCCCGACGATGCGCCATGGCCGAAATAGTCGAAGCGCAGGAAAGCGCGGTCGTTCGGGTCGGCCCATGCCGCCAGCGCCTGGGCCTTGGCACCGAACATGTCGGACTTGAAACCGCCGAGCCACACGACCGTGGGCGTCTTTCCCCAGCGCCGCAAATAGGCGATGGTCTCGCCGTCTTCGCGCGACACTCTTTCGGGCTCCGCCATTCCGACCGATCCAAACAAGGTGGCTACCGACTTTAGCGGCGGACACGCGGCGCGGCCAGCGATCCTGCAGGTGGTGCCGCGTCTCGATACGGGCGGCGCGGAACGCTCCACCATCGACATTGCCGCGGCGTTGGTTCGCAATGGGTTTACCGCACTCGTGGCGTCGGAAGGCGGCCGCATGGTGCCGGAACTTCTGGACGCCGGCGGCGAGTGGATCAAGCTGCAAGCGGACGCCAAGGCGCCCCACACGCTGCTCGCCAATGCCTTCCGGCTCGCCGGCATCATCCGGGCGCGGGATGTGAAGCTTATTCATGCCCGCTCGCGCGCGCCGGCCTGGAGCAGCCTGTGGGCCGCACGCATGGCGCGCATCCCGTTCGTGACGACCTATCATGGGTCGTATTCGGCACGGTCGTGGCCCAAGCGGTTCTACAATTCCGTCATGGCGCGCGGCGACGCGGTCATCGCCAATTCGCGATGGACGGCTGGGCACATCGCAGCGCAATACGCCTTCGCGCCGAAGATGCTCGTCACCATACCCCGCGGCGTCGATACCGCGCGCTTCGATCCTGCGGGAGTCGCGCCGGATCGCGTGGCGGTCTTGCGCGCGGCATGGAACGCGGGCCCGGACGACATCGTCATCCTGCTGCCCGGGCGCCTCACACGGTGGAAAGGACAGGAGGTGCTCATCGAGGCGATTCGCCTGCTGGCCGCCACGCGCGACTTGAGCGGCGTTCGCGCGGTTCTCGCAGGCGATGCGCAGGGCCGGACGGCTTACGCAAGCGAATTGAAGGCCAAAATCGCCGCAGCGGGGCTGGATGGCCGAATCCTCATCGCCGGTCACGTGGCCGACATGGCGGCGGCCTATCTGGCCGCCGACATCGTCGTCTCCGCATCGACTCAGGAAGAAGCCTTTGGCCGCGTGGCCGCGGAGGCGAGCGCCATGGGGCGGGCCGTCGTCGCGACCGATCATGGCGGCGCACGCGAGACGATCGTTCCGGACATAAGCGGATTACTTGTCGCGCCGGGCTCCGCCGCAGTCCTCGCCCGGGCGCTGGACGGCCTGATGGCGGCAGGACGAGAAACGCGAACGGCCATGGGCGCGAAGGGCAGGCAACACATCTGCGAGACCTTTACCGTTGAGCGCATGTGCGAAGACACGCTTGCGCTTTACCGGAAATTGTTGGCCGGCTGACTGACGGACCGCCCGGCCGTCTGCTAGCCTGATCAAATCGGGTGGATATCGCCGGAGGGACCATGCGTTTCAGATCGATGGCTGCAGCAGCGGCACTGTTCTTCTTCACGCTCGTGGCCGGCCTGGCGCTAGCGCAGACCTCGCCGGCACCGGCGCCGCGCACGCATGTCAACGTGGAAAGTCTCGCGCCTGCCGCCGCGGCGCCCGGCTCGCTCGATCCTGTGAAGGCCACGAATGCGTATCTGGCGCGCGTCAGCGGCACGGCGCGGAAGAATTCGGATTCCTACTTCGAAGGCGGTTACGTCCTCATCCTTGTCGACGCGCTCTATGCCGTGGTCGTATCGGCGCTCCTGCTGTGGCTTGGAATATCGTCCGGCATGCGCAACATCGCCCAGGGAATGACGCGATCGCGCTTTCTGCAGGTGCCGATTTACGTGGCGATGTTCGTGGTCGTGGTGACGATCCTCACCTTCCCGCTCACGGTCTACGAAGAGTTCGTCCGCGAACATGCCTATGGGCTGTCCAATCAGGACTTCGCGGGCTGGTTCGGCGATTTCGCAAAGGATTTCCTTGTCACCCTGATCGCCGCGATCATTGCGCTCACGCTGGTCTATTCGGTCATCCGCGCCACACCGCGATATTGGTGGGCGTGGGGAACGCTGGTCGTCGTGGCGTTTTTCGCCTTCGGCAGTCTGATCGCGCCGGTCTTCATCAGTCCGCTCTTCAACACCTACACGCCTTTGCGCGAGGGGCCCGTCAGAACGGCGATATTGAAGCTCGCGGAAGCGAACGGCGTGCCGGACACCAATGTTGTCGAGTTCGACGCCTCCAAACAGAGCAAGCGCATTTCGGCAAATGTTTCCGGCTTTCTCGGGACCACACGCATTTCCATGAACGACAATCTGCTCAATCGCGCGACGCCACCGGAGATCGAAGCCGTGCTCGGCCATGAGATGGGTCACTATGTCCTCAATCATGTGGCGCTTCTGATCACCTGGATGGGCCTTGTGATCCTCGTGGCATTTCTGTTTTTGAACTGGGGATTCAAGGGCCTCGCCAACGTTTTCGGCGGCAATTGGGGCGTGCGTTCGATCGACGATCCTGCCGGGCTGCCCCTGCTTTACGCGCTGATGAACATCTTCCTTCTGCTGGCGACTCCGGTGACCAACACCATCGTCCGTACGACAGAGGCGCAGGCCGACATTTTCGGCCTGAATGCGGCACGCCAGCCGGACGGTTTTGCGACCGTGACGCTCAAGCTCAGCGAATACCGCAAGCTCGATCCGACGCCGCTCGAGGAATTCGTGTTCTACGACCATCCCTCGGGTCGCACGCGCATCTTCACCGCCATGCGCTGGAAGGCGGCACACATCAACGATCCGGACATCAAGGCGGGTCCCGTCTCGCCGCAATGACCGGTTTCGACCTCAGTATCGGCAGGCCCGACGCGCCGCTGCATGCGGCGGCGCACAGCCATCATCCCTGGCCGGATGTCTCGTTCGCGGCCCAGCAGGAGGCGTGGGCCGACGCAGCACGCCTGCTCGACGGCAAATGGGATCACGTCTTCGGCACAATCATCCCGCAGGCACAGGCGCATATCGCACGGCAATTGTCGTTGCCCGATCCCGCAACGATCGCATTCGGGCCGAACACGCATGGCTTCGTGTTGCGCCTCCTGTCGTGCCTGCCCGCCGATACGCGGCCGCGCATTCTTACGACCGACTCCGAGTTCATGAGCTTCAGCCGCCAGATCGCAAGGCTTGAAGACGATCGTCTCGTCTCGGTCACGCGCGTTCCCACGGAGCCCTTCAACACGTTCGAAGAGCGGTTCACGCGCGCCGCACGCACCGGCGAACACAACTTCGTTTTCTTCAGCCAGGTCTTCTTCAATTCGGGATTCGCGCTGCGCGACATCGCAGCGATCGTCGATGCCGTGCCGACAGACGAGGCCCTGATCGTCATCGACGGTTATCACGGCTTCATGGCGATTCCGACGGATGTGTCGTCCATCGCGTCGCGGGCGTTTTATCTCGCCGGCGGATACAAATATGCGATGGCGGGCGAAGGCGCCTGTTTCCTCCATTGCCCGCCCGGTTACGGCCCGCGGCCGCGCGACACGGGGTGGTACGCCGGCTTCGGCAGCCTCGGCGCGGCAGCCGGCGAAGTCGGCTATGCGAGAGACGGCAGCCGGTTTCTCGGCGCTACGTTCGACGTCACCGCTCTCTACCGCTTCAACGCCGCTCAGAACTGGCTGGCGAGCGAGGGTTTAAGCGTGTCCGTCATGCTCGACCGCGTGCGGGACTTGGAGCGCGCGCTTCTTCGCGAACTCGACCGCCTGCGTGCTCCGATCGGTTCATCGAAGTTGATTGTGCGGGACGAAAAGAACCGTGGACGGTTTCTCGCCTTCGAGACGCCGCGCGCCGCCGACCTTGTCGCACAGCTCGCATCGCGCAATGTGATCGTCGATCACCGCGGCAACAGGCTCCGCGTGGGGCTGGGAATATATCACGACGCGGAGGGCGTGGACCGGTTGGCGCGGGCGATTGTGGACTGCGGTTGATCGCCTTCCTCGTCCGCACAGTTTTCTTTCCTCCCCCATGAGGAACGCGTGAGGGATGTGGACTGCGCGGACATCCGTTCGCGCGAGACGGAGGGGGTAATCTCCAGCATTGTGAGCGTGACTTCCCCCTCCACCACTTCGTGGTTCCCCTCCCCCATTTCGCTGTCGCTCAACGGGGCAGGAATCAATCGCTACTCATGTATCTTCTTCCTTGCATCCTCCGACCAGGGAAATGCGATCGAGGCATCCGGCTTTGCAAGCTTTGCGGATTTGCCGTCGTAGGAGAAGCTCGCCAGCAATGTGCGGATCATCTCCAGCCGCGCGGTCTTCTTCACGTCTGCATTGATCACGGTCCAATTCGCCATCGGATGGCTCGTGCGCACGAACATCTCGTCGCGCGCCTTGCTGTAGGCCTTCCAGTTCTTGAGCGCGGCTTCGTCGACCGGCGAAACTTTCCATTGTTTGAGCGGATCGGTCTCCCGGTCCTTGAGGCGCTTCTTCTGCTCGTCCTTGGAGACGTCGAGATAGAATTTCCGGATGGCGATGCCGCTTCTGATCAGCATTTCCTCGAACGGAACGACGGAAACGAAGAACTCCTCGACATCGCTCTCCCTGCAGAATCCCATGACACGCTCGACGCCGGCGCGGTTGTACCAGGAGCGATTGAAGACGACGAATTCCCCGCCGGCAGGCAGCTCCGGCACGAAGCGCTGGAAGTACCATTCGGTGTCTTCGCGATCCGACGGCTTGCCCGGCGCGTGGATGCGCGTTTCGCGCGGACTCATGTGTTCGGTCAGCCGCCGGATGGCGCCGTCCTTGCCGGATGCGTCGCGCCCCTCGAAGATGACGAGCACGCGGCTCCCCTTGCCGATGAGCGTGCGCTGCAGTTTCACCAGCTCGATCTGCAGATCGCGCAGGGCACGGTGATAATGCTCGTCCGCGTCGTCGTCGTCATGCGAATGCTTCTTCTTGCTCATCGTATTCAGATCCTTGCCCAGGGAATGATCGGAAACGGTTCACCGTCCGAAGGCCGGAGTGGCCTGATGCCGAACGCCACCGCCAAATTGTCGTCGGACAGCACCTGCTGCGGCGCGCCGCGCGCCAGAATGCGGCCCTTGTTCACAATCAGAAGCTCATCACAGAAGCGCGCGGCCAGGGGAAGATCATGCAATGTCACGACGACGGCCGTGCCGCGGCGCGCCTCGTCGCGCAGCAATTCCATCAATTGCAGCTGATGCGCCGGATCGAGATGCGCCGCGGGTTCATCCGCCAACAAGACTTTGGCACCTGTGGCGAGCGCTCTCGCCAACAGGACGCGCGCGCGCTCGCCTGCCGACAAATGATCGATCCTGCGCGTGGAGAACTGCAGCGCGTCGCACCGCGCCAGCGCCAGATCGATCGCTTCGAGATCCGCCTGCCCGATCCGGCCGAAGGATTCGAGCCAGGGGAGCCTGCCCAGTGCAACGAGCCTGCGCGCGTCGATGGGCCAATGGGCAACCGAGGCCTGCGGCAGATAGGCGAGCGTGCGCGCCAGCGCCTCGCGCGACACTTGCATGCGCGGCACGTCCATGACGCGTACCATGCCGCCATTGACCGTCACCAGCCCCAGCGCCGCGCGCAGGATCGTCGTCTTGCCGGCACCATTGGCTCCGACAAGCCCGGTGATGCGTCCGGCATCGAAAGCGGCGGTCACTGACTCGAGCACCATCCGTTCGCCATAGGCTGCAGAAATGCCTTCGAGTGCCAGCGGCGCGCTCACGAGTCCGTCCTGAGTTTGAGGATCAGCCAGACGAAGAA
>JBEKLN010000021.1:0-59322 GCA_050010175.1 Rhizomicrobium sp. | reverse complement strand
GTGCAATTGCTGGAAGACGAGAAAGGAAAGCTGGACGGGCAGATCGTGCGGCTGGCTGCCGACGAGAGATCCTCTTCCGCCCGCTTCGCCGAAGACCGTATCCGTGTGGCACGCCTGCTGGCCGTGCTTGAACGCCTGCAGCAGGACATGCCGCCGGCGTTGGTCCTCAGACCCAACGACGCCCTCGCCGCCTCGCGCGGTGCGATGATGCTGGGCGCGGAACTGCCGCGTATCTACGCCGCGGCGGCAGATCTGTCGCGTTGGGTCGCTTATCTCAAAAAAACGCGCGCGGAACTGGTGGTCCGGCGGGCCGAGAGCGCGAAGACGGAAGTATCGCTCACTGCCGCCCGCAACGAGCTCGATCAACTTCTTGCGATGAAAGCGCAGGAAGCCGACGAAGCCTCCGCCCGTTACGGCGATCTGGCGGCCCAGCTCGACTCCGCGGCCGAAACGGCATCGAGCCTGGGCGCGCTGCTGTCAAAAGTTGCGAGCCTGAGAGGCCAACATCCCAGCCCCGGCATCGTCGTGGTTGCGGCGCTGGACGACAGCATCGAGCTGCATCGCATGCGGCTGTTGCGCCCGGTGGTCGGCCGCGTCGTAAAGGGCGATGCGGCCAGTCCCGGCGGCGAACACGCCCCGGGCCTCAGCTTCCTGGCGCCTGCCTCGGCGCGGGTCGTGGCACCGGCCGACTGTGACGTTCTTTTTGCAGGCCGTTACCATACCAGCGGGCAAGTCTTGATCCTGGAAGGCGCTGGCGGCTACGATCTCGTTCTTGCGGGCCTGGACCGCATCGACGTCCGGACTGGAGACGCGTTATTGGCCGGGGAACCGCTCGGCACCATGCCGGCGACAGGTTCCCGGCTCTACTTCGAACTGCGCCAGAACGGAAAAGGCATCAATCCAGCGCCATGGCTGGCCCTCGATTTAAGAAAGGCGAAGAAATCATGAATCGTTTGGCATTTGTCGGCGCAGGCATGGCGGCGGGTTTTGCGGCCGCACTTCTGATGTTTCCTGCTGCGCACGGAGCCAACGACTCCGCTTTTCACCAGCTCGATCTGTTCGAGGATGCGTTTCAGCGGGTGCGCGCCAACTATGTCCATCCCGTCGACGACAATGCGCTGGTTACGAGCGCGATCCAGGGCATGGTCTCCGGTCTCGACCCGCATTCGAGCTACATGGACGCGAAAGGTTTCGCCGACATGCAGATCCAAACGCGCGGCCAGTTCGGCGGCTTGGGGCTCGAAGTGACGATGGAAGACGGGCTGGTCAAGGTGATCTCGCCCATCGACGACACGCCCGCCCAGAAGGCCGGCATCAAGACGGGCGACTATATCGCCGCGATCGACGGGGTGCCCATCCAGGGGATGCAGCTCAACGACGCCATCGAGAAGATGCGCGGGCCCGAGGGCACGAAGGTGTCGCTGACGGTTCTGCGCCAGGGCGCGAAGAAGCCGTTCGACGTGGCGTTGACCCGCGCGATCGTCAAAGTGGGTGCCGTGAAGTTTCATCGCGAAGGCGACATCGGTTACATCCGCCTGCCCGAATTCAACGAACAGGCGACGACGGGCCTCGAGCACGCGGTCTATGAATTGAAGAAGCAGATCGGCCCGGGCATCAAGGGCTACGTGCTCGACCTGCGCAACAATCCCGGCGGCCTGTTGGACGAAGCGATTTCCGTATCCGGCGATTTCCTCAGCGGCGGCGAAGTGGTCTCCACCCGCGGCCGTCACCCGGAAGATACGCAACGTTATGACGCCAGGCGCAGCGACATCACCGACGGCAAACCCGTCGTCGTGCTGATCAATGGCGGCACGGCATCGGCTTCGGAAATCGTGGCGGGCGCGCTTCAGGATCACAAGCGCGCCACAATCGAAGGCACGACGTCGTTCGGCAAAGGATCGGTACAGACAGTCATTCCGCTGAGCGACGGCGGCGGCGCGCTCAGGCTGACGACGGCGCGCTACTACACGCCGTCGGGTCATTCGATCCAGGCGACGGGAATCGTGCCCGATGTTGCGGTGGCGCAGGGCGACGAGGACGAAGCCTCCAAACTTGAGCACGTGACCGAAGCGGAACTGCCGGGCCATCTCTCGCCCGAAGGCGCGGCGAAGAAGGAGACGACCATCATCAGGCCAGCTCCGGGCAAGAAGTACGACGATTTCGAATTGTCGTATGCGCTCGATCTGCTGCACGGCAAGATGACAGTGAGCTCGATCACGACGACTGTGGCTTCCACCAAGAGCGCCGAAGCGAATTGAGGCGGATGCGCTTACGGGCCGCCGCGACGACAGCCGGCGGTCCTTTGGGAGGCGGAGAAAGAGCATGAAGCCGTGGATGTTGACTGCGCTCGGTGCACTGGCCGGGGCCGCTGCGGGCTTTGCGGTGCTGCCGATCGCGCAAGGCGCGGATGCGCCGGACATGCGCACCGCCTTCAGTGCGCTCGACCGTTTCGGCGAAGCCTTCGCGCTGGTGCGGGCCAAATATGTCGAGCAGCCCGACGACCGCGCCCTGGTGGAGAGTGCGCTCAACGGCATGATTTCGGATCTCGACCCGCATTCGAGCTATTTCGATCCGAAAACCTTCGCCGACATGCAGGTAAAGACCGAAGGCAGCTATGGTGGCGTCGGTCTTGTGATCGCGGCGGATCAGGGCATCATCAAGGTCGTCTCGCCGATCGACGACACGCCTGCGTCGCGCGCGGGAATCAAATCCGGCGATTCCATCCTGGCCATCAACGGCAAGGGACTGGAAGGCCTGAGCCTCGACAAGGTGCAGGACCAGCTGCGCGGGCCTGCCGGCAGCAAGCTGACGCTGTCGCTGATGCGCTCGGGCAGCCAGAAGTCCTTTGAGGTGAGCCTTGAGCGCGCGGCCATCCAGGTGGAGGCCGTCAAATCCCACCGCGAAGGTGACGTCGGCTATATCCGCATCCCTGCTTTCAACGAGCACACCAGCGAAGGGCTCGAAGCCGCGGTCAAGTCGTTCAAGAAGCAGATCGGGCCGAAGCTGAAGGGCTACATCATCGACCTGCGCGACGATGGCGGCGGCGTGCTCGACCAGGCGATTGCAGTGTCCGACGATTTTCTCACCGGCGGGGAAATCGTGTCGACGCGCGGACGCACGCCCGACGATACGCAACGCTATGATGCCAAGCCCGGCGACATCACGGACGGAAAACCCGTCATCGTGCTGATCAATGGCGGCACGGCGTCGGCATCGGAGATCGTGGCCGGCGCGCTGCAGGATCACAAACGCGCAACGATCCTGGGCACCACGTCATTCGGCAAGGGTTCGGTGCAGACCATCATTCCACTCAACAATGGCGAGGACGGCGCGCTGCATCTGACCACGGCGCGTTACTACACGCCGTCCGGCCGCTCGATCCAGGCGACAGGCATCGTGCCCGACATCGCGGTAGCGGAAGGCGATGCGCAGACCGACGAGCCTCGCATCCTGCAGCCCAGCGAATCCGACCTGCCCCACCATCTGCAAGCGGAAGAGGGCGCACGTGCAGCCGCGGCGCTCGCGCCGATCCGCCCGCCTGCCGGCTCCAAGGTCGCGGACTTCCAGCTCTCCTATGCGCTCGACGTGCTGAACGGCACGGTGGGGAAAAGCGGCGCGCCGAAAGGCGGCCGGAGGGGTTAGGGTTGCCCCGCCCGTTGTGTCTTGTCGTACAGTCTTAAGCAGCGGATTAACGCCGTTCTAACCATGGTGGGCGTTGGTTGGGATATGGCCGCCATGACGGATACAGGGAACGCGGGCGATCTCCGGCGCGACTCATCGCCGGCGTTGGCGCTTGCCGGCCTCGTGCTGGCGTGCCTCGTGCTGCTGTTCCTGGCAACAATCGCCCTGTTCGGCCGCGCCAGTGACGGCGTGCCCGTCTTCCGGCTCGATCTCCATTTGGCCCGCCGCTCCGCCGCCGCACATCCGGCCCTGCCGCAACCGACGCACGCGGCGGCCAATACGAACCTGATCGGTGCGGGCCCACCGCCCATCTCCCCGGTGGCACCATCCGCGCCGCCGGCATCGGCGGCCGGCTCGAACGCCGCGACGCCTGCTGCCGCGCCCGCCGCGAAGACGGCGAGCACCCCGCTGCCGCCCGTCATCGTCGCTCCCGGCAAGATCGACAAGCCGGTCTACGCCGGACGCGCCCTCATCGCCGATCCGGCCCTGATCGAAATGACGCCCGACGGTCCCCTGCCGCGCATCGCCGACAACGGCCGCACTCCGCTGGCGGCTTACGCGCCGCCCGTTCCGGCCGGTGCGCGCCTCAGGATCGCGCTGGTCATGAGCGGTCTGGGCATGAGTGCGCGCAAGACGTCTGCGGCGCTCGACAAATTGCCGCCCCAGGTCACGCTGGCGTTTGCTCCGTATACAGATGACGCGCAACGCTGGATCGGTGAAGCCCGCAAACGCGGCCACGAAGTGTTGCTTGAAGTGCCCATGGAGCCCGACGATTTTCCAGACAGCGATCCCGGACCCCACACCTTGCGTGCGTCGGTCAGCGAAGAATCCAACGCACAACGGCTCACCTGGTCGTTGACGCGGTTCACCGGCTATGTCGGCATCACAAACCTTCTCGGGGGCCGGTTTCTCGCCGATTCCGATTCGGTCGCACCGGTCATGACTTTCCTCGAACGCCGCGGCCTGATGTTCTTCGACAGCGGCCCGGCCAACCGCTCCGTCGCGCCGGACGCAGCCCGACAGACCGGCACGGCCTATGTCCAGAGCAACCTCGAGGTGGACACGATCCAGACGGCCATGGAAATAGACGCGCGCCTGTCGGATTTGGAGACGCGCGCGCGCCAGAACGGGTCGGCCGCCGGAACGGCGTTCGTCGATACCATCACCATCGACCGAATCGCCAACTGGGCAAATGGTCTCGCCGGACGGGGCTTTGTTCTCGTACCCGCTTCGGCCATAGTATCACACCCCAAGTAGTCCGCCCCATGCCCCAGCAGCAATTGCGCCACGAGGATCTGCCCTACCGGCCTTGCGTCGGCGTGATGCTGCTCAACCGCGAGGGCAACGTATTCGTCGGCAAGCGCATCGACCAGACGATGGAGGGCTGGCAGATGCCGCAGGGCGGGATCGACGGCGACGAGACGCCGCTCGAAGCCGCGCACCGCGAGCTCGAAGAAGAGATCGGCACCCGAAAGGCGGAATTCCTGCGCGAATACGACGATTGGCTGAGTTACGACCTGCCGCCCTATCTTCTCGGCGTCGCGCTGCACGGGCGATATCGCGGCCAGCGGCAGAAGTGGCTCGCCATGCGTTTCACGGGCGAGGATTCCGATATCAATATCGCCACCGAGCATCCCGAATTCGCCCACTGGAAATGGCTGGCGATCGAGGCGTTGCCGAGACTCATCGTCCCCTTCAAGCGCGACACGTATGCGAAAGTGATCGCCGCCTTTCGCGACCTCGCATTTTCCGGTCATTAGACGGGCGAACCGAACCCATCATGGTCAAAAACACGCGACCTCCGGTCGTCATGATTCACGGCGCTTTCTGCGGCGGCTGGGCGTTCGACGGCTGGCGCGCGGCGTTCGAAGCGCAGGGCTATCGCGTGCACACGCCGTCGTTGCGCCATCATGAGTGCGGCATGTCCCCGCCTGCCGTACTCGGCACGACCAGCATGCTCGACTATGCCGACGATCTCGACCGCCGCCTCGATGAACTGGGCGAAGCACCTGTTCTCGTCGGGCACTCTCTGGGCGGGCTGCTGGCGCAGATGCTGGCGGCACGACGGCCGTTGCGCGCGCTGGTGCTTTTGTCGCCGTCCGCGCCGTGGGGCATGTCGCCATCGACGCCGTTCGAATTCATGTCGGCGCAGGCGCTTTATCTGGCGGGCAATTTCTGGAGCACGGTGCTGAAACCGCATCACTGGATCGCGGCGGCCAATGCACTCGACCTTCTGCCCGAGCACGAACGCGACTTCGTCTTCGCCCGCTTCGTTCCGGAATCAGGCCTTGCGACGTTCGAGACGATGCAGTGGATGTTCGACATGAAGCGCGCGACGCATGTCGAGGCGCGCGCGGTGACCTGCCCCATTCTGTGTTTTGCCGGAGCCCGCGACCGGGTCAATCCGCCCGCCACGGTGCGCAGGCTTGCGCGCCGCTATGGCGGCCGCGCGCGCTACGAAGAACTTCCCAACCACAGTCACTGGATCATCGGCGAGCCGGGCTGGCAGAACGTCGCCAACGGTACGCTCATGTGGCTCGATCGCGTGCTGGCCGAGACGGGCGCCGACACCGCGACGGACGTCTAGAAATCTCCTGTTTATCAGGCGAAATACAGGGGCATTGTCGCGCCAAGGCCTGTCCGGCCCACGCAATCCAGTTCTTCTTCAACGATCGCAAGGCGTTAGCGCGCGCGCCTGTTATCGCGAGAACAGGCGCGGTTTCGCCGCTCCCTCCTGTTATCGCCTGTATTTAACAGGCGAGCGCGAAACAAAAGGCTGACGAATGTTTCACGTGAAACATTCCGGTCGTGACGGCGCTTTGTATCGTTTCGCCGGCTCGGACACGGGTGTAAGACGACCGCGCCAACGAGGTGCTTCCCGCATGGGCGATCTGATCTCTCGACTCTCCGATGCCATCGGCAGCGCGCATGTGCTCACCGGCGCCGACGCCCAAGAAAAGTCCCGCGGCTGGAGCAGGCTCGGCAAACCGCTTGCGATCGTCAGGCCCGCATCGACGCAGGAAGTCTCGACCGTCGTGCGCCTCTGTCACGACGCGAAGCAGCCGCTCGTCGCCTGGGGCGGCAAGACCGGGCTCGTCGACGGCGGCAACGCGGACGGCGCCATCGCGCTGTCGCTCGAGCGCATGAACACAATCGAAGCCATCGACGCCGGCGACGCAACTGTCACCGTCGAGGCCGGCTGCACGCTGCAATCGCTGTGCGAGGCGGTCGACGACAAGGGCCTGTTCTTCCCGCTCGATCTGGGCGCGCGCGGCTCGGCGACGATCGGCGGCAATATCTCAACCAATGCCGGCGGCAATCGCGTGCTGCGCTACGGCATGATGCGCGAGCAGGTGCTGGGGCTCGAAGCCGTGCTGGCCGACGGCACGATCCTGTCGTCGCTCAATCACCTGATCAAGAACAACGCGGGCTACGATCTGAAGCAGCTCTTCATCGGCACGGAAGGCACGCTCGGCATCGTCACGCGCGCCGTGCTGCGGCTGCGCCCCAAACCCGCGGCGCAGGCCGTGGCGCTCCTCGCCTGCGATGACTTCGACGCGTTGCCGCGCCTGCTCCGCGGCCTCGAGAAAAGCCTCGGCGGCGCGCTCTCCGCCTTCGAAGCGATGTGGGAGGATTTCTACACGCTGGTGACGACGGAACCCGCGAAAGGTACGCCGCCCGTTCCGCACGGCCACCCCTATTACGTTCTCGCCGAAGCGCTGGGGGGAGACGACAGCCTCGCCGACCGGTTCGAAACCGCGCTGGCTGACGCGCTCGAACGGGGCGACGCATCCGATGCCGTGATCGCGAAATCGCAGGCCGAGCGCAACCGCATCTGGGCGCTGCGCGACGATGTGGGCCAGGTGTTGCAAAGGGGCCCGATCTTCACCTTCGACGTCAGTCTCCGATTGTCGGCGATGAAAGCCTATGTGGCGCAGGTGCGCGACGAACTCGCCGCGCGCTGGCCGCAATCAAGCTGCGTCGTGTTCGGGCATCTGGGCGACGGCAACCTGCATGTGATCGTGGGTGTCGGCGACAAAAGCCGCGACGCGCGCAAAGCGGTCGAGCACATCGTCTATGGCGCCCTCCGCGCCAGCCACGGCTCGATCTCCGCCGAACACGGCATCAGCCTTGAGAAGCGCGATTATCTCTCGTGGTCGCGCGCCGAATCCGAGATCGCGCTGATGCGGACGCTCAAACGCGCGCTCGATCCGGAGAACATCCTCAATCCGGGGAAGATATTCGAGATGAGTGGCGGCGGATAGGAAACCGCTCACGCAAACCACAAACTGTCATTCCCGCGAAAGCGGAAACCCAGCGTGCGAGCGTCTGCGAGCACAATCAACCTGGCGACACTCGACGATTGGCGAAAGTTCATTCAGCGCAACTACTGTGACGGAACCGGCGTTCCCATTGCGGTTATGGCGGAAGGGCAACGTTGGTCCTGTCACTATATTTTTTCCGTTTTTTACCCGTGATCGTCTGCCTTTTTCGGCTTGTCGTTCGAATTAAAAACGGCAGGGAGTCGATCCAGCATCTCCTTCAAAAAAGCGGTAAGATCGTTGTACTTGATATCTCCCTCGACACCGACTGTTCGCTCCCCCTTCCTCAATACAAAATTTCTCTCGACGCTGCACATTCTCTCAATAACAGCTCGCAGTGATGCGCTGTCGGCAGAGTCCTTCGCAAGCAGCACACCGATCATCCATGCATCGAAATTGGTGAGCTCATTTTTTGTATGCTTTAAGTCTAATTCGTTCGCAACATAGAGTCGTAGGAAAAAAAATCCGACCAGTTGTATCAGCAGGCCAAGTGATATTCGGGGAAGTAGTCGCTGCGAGAGAAAGAGCCAAGAATTCGGTAGAGCAGAAGAATTTCCGGGCGACAAATCAGGCGGGCTCAGAACAAGCTGGCCGATAAGATAGAGAGCCAGCGTGCTGAAAAACAGACCTAGTAATAGGTTGACGATACTTGCACCCCTAAGCCTATTTTTCTCTCGATCCATCCTTCTCAGAAAAGTTTGAAATATCTTTTCCCATCCAGTTGTCTGGATCTGATAATTCGCGATCTCCCCGCGTAGTTCAGTCAGCTCATTCGTGATGGAGCCAAGCTCCGCGCGCAATTTTTCGGAATGCCTGGTGTCAAGGTCAGAAATTCGTCGAGAGATATCCTTCAGTTCACTTAACTCAGGTGCGCCAGGCGTCTGATCCGCGCGCGTGCGCACCAATGTCCAGAGGGATACGAAGAGGGCCAAGACCGTGCCGAACAGGACACTTCCGATCGCCAGATCGGGTATTGGGTTTGCTTCCCCTGCGGTCGGCGAGGCCAAAAAGTGGAACAACTTATAGAGTGGGTCGCTCGCGCCCTGCGAATCCCACTTGCCGTGGTCTTGGAAAAGAAATTCAACTACAACAGCAAACAACCCTGACGTGACTGCAGCCAAAAAAATTGGTTCAGATAATCGCCGATAGTACCATCTGAGAATATTTACCAACTTCTGCATGGGTTCGACTGTCTTGGTCTCGATTTCAATTTTACAATGGATTCGCACCTTTTCAAGGAAGCCTCGGCCCCAGAACACTAGTGGTCACTGCTCTGGGAGCATTGTGAGCTGTTGACTTCTAGCCAGCTAAGCCCCGTTCGCCCCTTCAATTCCAAAAAGAAACAAGGGGTATCCGCGTGAGATACCCCTTGTTGTTGTCGGGCCCTAGCACCGCGCAGTGCTCGTTCAGCCGCCGCTTAAGTGAGGAATCGCTCCGGGTCCGACACGGATGGACACGACCGGACCCCACTCGTCCGACGAACTTGACGCTATGGTAGAGAAACCTGTATGTCAACGGTAGTTCCGCAGTGTTTGAAAGCTTTGATTAAGTCCGCTTTTTTTGATACCTTTGATGTCCTTGAGTGCCTTGATAGGGACAAAGTGCCAAAAAACGACGATTTTAGTGGCCAGCATGATGGACCCTCAGCCCGAAAACGGGGCGCAGGGCGCGGCGGAAATTTTTTTGTCCTCGACCGCGAGGTTTGGGCCGCTCTCTGGCACGCGCGAACAAAAAATCGGCTCAACCTTGTTACCGCGTACCTCGTCTTGCTCGCGGGTACGGGCGCGGACCATCGGCTCACGAAGTGGTCTGCGAAGGCGTGTGAGGATCGGGCAGGCATGGGGAAGCCTCGCGCGAAGGTCGCAATTGACGAGCTGATTGAGGCGGGATTTGCCAGACGTACAGTCGCATCGCGCCCGATGTTCCCCCAGTATGAACTCGCGGCTCCGTCGAGTTCGAAGGAGCCTATTTTCCTGCCAATTCAGTTGGTCACTGGCCTTGCCGGCGAGACGCCGATGCTGCGGCGCATTCGCGAGAATGGTGATGTTGAACTGTTGCGTATGCTGATCGATCTCTACGGACTCATACAAGTTGACTCGCCTTATGGGGTTCCGCTGGAGAATTTGCGTCTCTATGACACCACAGCTAACGCTGCCCGCAAGGTTTGTGAGATGGGAGCAAACGCATTGTGGGCTGTGCGCTTGGGGAACACGCGAAGCGCAGGGGGGGACTGGGCAGCCCCACACATAGAGCGGAAGTCGTCTCAGTCGACGGACTGGACGAAGTTTTGGAGTCGCCTCGACCTACTGGAGAGAATTGGGGCGCTATGGTTCGAGCCTTGGATATTTGACGGCGACGGCACCGACGCTGAACCACTGTACCCAATCGAACAAAATGATGGGGATGATCGATCGACAGCGGAAGTGATGAAACTGAATCGTCTTTCCATGGAAGCTGCGTTCGCCTTTACCGCAGATCGAAGTTATTTGATCGATCAGAATGCCGATTGTAACTTTGTCGTCGTTCCAGCGCACCACCGAGCTCCGACCCTGCGAGGTGTTGGGAAATTGCGTGTCGAAGCGGACACGCCTGGCCGACGGCTTGCGTATGCAAAGCGGATGGGGGCAATAGAGTCATACACCGCTTCGCTGGAAGAGGTTATTCGCGACGCCGGCATTGGCGTCTACAATCGACCCGTGAGACTTAGGTAGAACGAACTCGTTGAAGAATGTGGTCACAGCACCAGCGTTCACCACGTGCTCCTCGGGCGAGAGGAAACATTAGAACCCGGCGACAGGTTAAGTGTTGCAGCCTGTCGTCGGACGATGAGCGGCGACGCGCCGTTACGATCTCAGGCGGCGCCGGGACAAACCGGCGAAGATTTCCCCCCGCGAGCCAGCGCACAAGACGGCATGGCCTGCTCCGCCCGCATCGTCCTCTGCGACCATCCCCATCATGTCACCGCCCGCGGCAATCGCCGTGAAGCCATCTTCTTCGAGAACGGTGATCACGATGTCTATCGAACTCTTCTCGCCGAACAGGCGGCAACCGAGCGCGTAGAGATATGGGCCTATTGTTTGATGCCCAACCATGTTCATCTGATCGCCGTGCCGCGCGAACAATCAGGGCTGGGGCGCGCGATCTGCGAGGCGCACAGGCGGTACACAAACCTCATCAATGAATGTTGTGACAGCACCAGCGTTGGAAATTAGGGGACGTCCAATCCATTTGCACTAAGCGTGGTGCAAAGCTGCGGTTATGAACTAGACGTCCCCGTATTTCCAGTTTTTACTCTGACGCCAAACCTATGGGTTGCGCGGTGCGGGCGCGGAATTCCTCCCGCGAGTTTTCGCTCGGAAAAGGCGCTGCCGGAACGGCGACACCCAAGAATGCGCAAAGGTTGTTCCAGCCTTCGCCCACCCTGTAGATGAGCAGCCGGTCCTTGGGAACGCTGGCGAGAACCTCCGCGTCGTGACGGCGGAAATACTCCGTCATGAAGGCGCGGTCGTGGATGCGGCCGCCGAAATCGCCGGACAGTAAATCGAAGAAACGCTTTAAGTGTGGCGGCGCGTTGAGCGCGAAGCCGTCGGGCGCGAAGATCGTCGCCTGGGTCGAGTCGAACCACTCGTCCGGATCGCGCGTGGTGTGCAACACCTTGGCGTCGGGATAAAACGCCATCAATTCGCGCCAGTAGCGGCAGCCGGGATAATCGACCATCGCCTGGTAGCCCTGGAAAATCGCATTCCAGTCGGGCTTGCCCTCGCCCGCTTCCACCCACAGCGCAATGCTTTCCGGATGCTGGAAAACTTCGACCATGTGATGGCACGGACCGAAGCCGATCTGTTCCAGCGCCCGCTTCATCGACATGGTGCCCGTGCGGCCGAGCCCCGATCCTATGATCTTCAATGACATGACAAGCTCCCCCTCGACCGAGATTCCCCGGCTGAACTCGGATTGGAGCGGACAATAGGGCTCCTCTGAAGTCCGGTGAAGCCTCGAACGACGGAAGGATTGCGAATGTAGTGACAGCACCAGTGTTCGCCACTTGCTCTTCCGGCGAGAGGAAACATTGGTGCAGGCACCGTATTCTCGGGAATTGCAGGTGCCGTCGCGCGATTCCGTGCATTGACTGAGAATTCCGGACGCGATTTGAGGTTGAAGCCCCCTCCGTCTCGCGCGAACTGATGTTCGCGCGATCCACCTCCCCCATGCGTGCCGCACGGGGGAGGAAGATACGCGACGACCCATCTTCCCCCCATGCGCGCCGCACGGTGGAGGACGATGGGGGCGCAGTTGACTGACGCCTTTCTTCCTCCCCCGTTCGCGACAGCGAATGGCGGGAGGTGCTGAGCGAACGCAGAGAGCGAAGCGGAGGGGGCTCTCGCCAACAGACGTCGACACAGCTTCGGCAAACCGCAGCGACGAAGCGGCGACATGCTTGTCAGCGAAGCTTGTGGGTTATCGGTTCGCCGAGCGGCAAATGAAGCGCCGGCCGATTGGCAAGTGCTCCGGGAACGCCGAGACTGACGCTCCGGGTCTGATCGGGCGGGTTGGCGGCATGATCCATCTCATCGTGACTGTGATTTCGTTTCTTCTGGCGATGGTCTTCGCGGCCGCGTGGGGCGCGCACATCTTCGAGACCGCGGTCATCTATTCGGTGCAGGCGTCTGACCCTCCGCAATCCCTGGCCGATTGGGTCGCAACGCCCGCCGCGACGAAGGTTCCCGGTTTTTGGCGAAGACTGGTGCCGGGACTTTATACGGCCGCAACAATCGCAGTGGCGGTTTCGATGATCATGGGCGTGCGGATGCAGCTTGCCCTGGCGATCGCAGGGGTTTGCGCATTCATCCACCTGACGATGAATGTCCTGATCTTCCTGCCCATCAACACGAAACTGGGTTTTTACTCTGCAGGAAAGAGTGCACCGGGCATCGATCCGCACGCTGCGAAGACTCTGGTGCGCCGCTGGGGGCGATGGAATTATGTGCGGCTCGGCGTCGAGACGGCCGGACTGATCGCGGCGATTTTTGCATTCAGAGCTGCATAGAGAACGGCGTCCGCGCGTTTGGGTGCAGCGCTCCCCGCGTTAGAGGATTCCGGCCGGAGTGTCCGCCAATTGCCGCGACAGGAGCAGTGATCCGCATTGCGACGATGGCCCGAAGCGCGTACGTCTGGTGCAGAAGAACAACGGCAATGACGGCGTGTTCTGGACCAAATCCGACGCGCCGGTGCTGCCCAGTCACGATAGCTAGAACCGCGCGCCGAAGGGCGTCGCCTTCAGCCCCCACCATCTCGCGCGAACTGATGTCCGCGCGATCCACCTCCCCCATTCGCTGCAGCGAACGGGGGAGGAAGAAGTTCAAACTTCCTGCCCCGTGCGAAGCATGGGGGAGGAAGATGGTGGTGGTCGCCAACGGACTGCGCGGGTGCGCCGGAAATCTCAGCGTCTCATCGCCTCCCTGCGAATCCGTTTTCTCCGTGCCCTCCATGTCTCCGTGGTGCGCCTGTCCTGACGACGCTCGACGATTGTCGAAGGTTCATTCGGCGCGCCGGCTGGGTTCCCGCTTTCGCGGGAATGACATTGGTGGGAAGCGCGGCGGTTGGCGAAAACGCCGCCAATTCCCCGCCTTTTCGCCCTCTTGCGGCAGCGCCGGGTTGGGTCTTAGTTAGGGGCCGCACAACAACCCCAAAGCCCCGAGGAATCGCCATGCTGGACAAGCTGAATTTCTACATCGACGGAAAGTGGGTATCGCCCGCTTCGCCCAAGACGCTGGATGTGATCAATCCCGCAAACGAGGAGTCTTATGCGCGCATCAGTCTTGGTTCCAAGGCCGATGTCGACAAGGCGGTGGCCGCAGCCCGCAAGGCGTTCGAGACCTATTCGCAGACGACGCGCGGCGAAAGACTCGCGCTCTTGCAGAAAATCGTCGAGGTCTATCAGAAGCATTATGCGGAGATGGTCGAGACGATCAGCCGCGAAATGGGCGCGCCGCTGGGGCTTTCCAAAGCAGCGCAGGCCGCGAGCGGTCTGGCACATTTCGCCGAGGCGATGAAGATCCTGCAGGACTTCCAGTTCGAACGCACGCAGGGCACCACTGCGATCGTCTACGAGCCGATGGGCGTGTGCGGATTGATCACGCCGTGGAACTGGCCGATCAATCAGATCAGCTGCAAGGTGGCGCCCGCGCTGGCGGCCGGCTGCACCATGATCCTGAAGCCCAGCGAAGTCGCGCCGATGAGCGGCGTGCTGTTCGCCGAAATCCTTCACGAAGCGGGCGTGCCGCCCGGCGTGTTCAATCTCGTCAACGGCGACGGACCGACGGTGGGCGAAGCCATGTCGTCGCATCCGGGAATCGACATGATGTCGTTCACCGGCTCGACGCGCGCGGGCATCGCGGTGGCGAAAGCATCCGCCGATACGGTGAAGCGCGTGACGCAGGAACTGGGCGGCAAATCGGCCAACATCATTCTCGACGATGCGGACCTGAAGAAGGCCGTGATGCAGGGCGTCGGCAACTGCTTTTCCAATTCCGGCCAGTCGTGCAATGCGCCCACGCGCATGTTCGTGCCCGCCGCCAAGCAGGACGAAGCCATCCAGTATGCGAAAGCGGCTGCGGAGTCCGCCAAGGTCGGCGATCCGTTTGCCGACGGCACGACGATGGGCCCTGTCGTCAGCGAAACGCAGTTCAACAAGATCCAGGGCCTGATCAAGAAGGGCATCGACGAAGGCGCCACGCTCGTCACCGGCGGCCTCGGACGCCCCGAAGGCGTCAACCGCGGTTACTATGTGCGCCCCACGGTGTTCGCCAACGTCACCAACGACATGACGATCGCGCGCGAGGAAATCTTCGGGCCGGTGCTGTCGATCCTGCCCTACAAGAGCGAAGCCGACGCGATCCGCATGGCGAACGATACGGAATACGGTTTGTCCGGCTACGTGCAGTCGGGCAATATCGAGCACGCGCGCAAGGTGGCGAACCAGCTGCGCACCGGCAACGTTCACCTCAACGGCGCCAGCGTCGACTTCAAGGCGCCGTTCGGCGGCTACAAGAAATCCGGCACGGGCCGCGAATGGGGCGAGTTCGGCTTCGAGGAATTCCTCGAGGTGAAAGCCGTGATGGGATACCAGGCGGCGTAACCGGACTCACCAGGTTCCTCCCCGCTTCGCTTTGCCCGCTGGGGAGGAGCCGAGAGTGAATATCCGCTCCTGTCATCCTGCCGATCTTCCGGCGCTGTATCGCATCTGTCTGGCGACGGGAGACGCCGGCTCGGACGCGACGGGCCTGTATCGCGATCCGCTGATCGTGGGCCATGTCTACGCGGCGCCTTACGCTCTTTTCTGTCCGCAAAGCTGCTTCGTCGTTGAAGACGAGTCGGGCGTGTGCGGCTATGTCGTCGGCGCGGCGAACACGCAGGACTTCGAAGAGCGTCTCGAAGCCGACTGGTGGCCGGCGTTGCGGCGGCTTTATGCGGCTCCCGTCATCGGACAGGAAGCGCTGCGCTTCGACCGGCTGGTCGCGCACCTGATCCACAATCCGTTTCGCACCCCCGAACGCATTGCGCGCGACCATCCGGCACATCTGCACATCAACCTGCTGCCGCGGGCGCAAGGGAGGGGAATCGGTCGGGCGCTGCTGTCGCGCTGGCTGTCATGCATCCGGGACACCGGCGCCGAGGGCGCCCACCTTGCCGTCGGCGCCGCCAATCCAAAGGCCATCGCGTTCTATCGAAAGCTCGGGTTCGCGGAACTCGAGCGCACCGGCCGCGACGGACACATCGTCTGGTTCGGCATCAGGCCCTGAAATGTTCGCCACACCTGCGACTACGCGGCAAGCCCGTGTTTGACGACGCGCGCCGGGGGAAACCGGACAATGATCTTCGTGCCCACCGTTGGCCTGCTGTCGATGTTCAGGTCGGCCCCGTGCAAATCCAGCAGCGATTTGCACAAAGGCAGACCAAGGCCCGTGCCCTGATGCTTGCGCGACAGGCTTGAATCGATCTGCCCGAACGGCTGCAGCGCGATCCTTATTTCGGATTGACTCATCCCGATACCCGTGTCGGTCACGGCGATCTCCAGCGCGCCGTCGACCGTACGGCAGCCGCTGAGCGTGACCGAGCCGCCGGCCGGCGTGAACTTCACGGCATTCGACAGGAGATTGAGCAGGATCTGTTTCACGGCCCTGCGATCGGCCCGGATTTTCGGCAAGGGCTCGGGAATGTCGGTCTTGAGCACAACCTCGCCTTCCTGGGCGCGTCCGCGCACCAGCGCGAGACATTGATCGATGACCGGATCGAGGGACACGTCGATTTCGTGCAGCTCGAATTTGCCGGCTTCAAGTTTGGAAAGATCGAGAATGTCGTTGATGATTTCGAGCAGGTGCTGACCGCTGTCGTGAATGTCGCGCGCATATTCGATGTAGCGCGCGCCCGCAGGCCCGAACATCTCGTCCTTGATCACTTCCGAGAAACCTATGATGGCGTTCAACGGTGTGCGCAGCTCGTGGCTCATATTGGCGAGGAAATCCGTCTTGGAGCGGTTTGCGTACTCCGCCGCTTCCTTGCTCTTCAGGAGCTCCTGCTCCATGACCTTGCGGCGCGAAATGTCCGATATCCACGACAGCGACGCCGGCTGTCCGTCCCATTCGACGAGCGCTGCATGGGTTTCGACCCAGAGAATCGAACCGTTGCGGCGGATCAGTCTGAACTCGTAATTCGAGACGGCCTCCCTGCCGGAGACGCGCGCCTTCAGATGCTTCGCGATGGTCGGCGCGTCGTCGGGATGCAGCATGGAATTCGGGCCTTGCTGGCTGGTCATGCACTCGCGCGCGGACTCATAACCGACCATGCGCGCAAACGAGTCGTTCATGTAGAGCACGTCGTCGGGCGTGCGAACGACAATGCCCTGCGCAGACCCTTCGACGACGCGCCTGAGCTGGATCTCGGATCGCTGCGCGACCGCTGCCTCATCGGGCCTCAAGGTGACGAGCAGAGTCTCCCCGTCTCCAGGCTCGACGGTCGCGTAAGCGACAGACCAATGGTCGAACGAACGCGACCAGCGGACGCGAATCGTAGCGGTCTGGCCGTTGCCGCTTGCGATCCATTGCCGTGTGAGATCGAAGAAATCGCGATCGTCGGGATGAACGTGGGGAAAGACATTCTCGCCTTCGGCGACACCGTGCACGAAGCGTTCCGCGGTTCCGACGGAACGAATGCGAAGCATGACGCCCGCATCGTCGATGACGATGACGGCCGTATTCGCCCCCGTGCTTCCAAATACGTCGTTCACGCGCTCCCCTCCGGCTCGCGTCTTCGGCGCAAATCCGAACGCGGCAAGCCTAGGCCGCTTCGTTTAATGGTTGATTACAGAGCGGGTTCGGTAAGAGATTGTTAAGAGACGCAGACGCTTCGCAGGGAGGCATTCTGACTATTTCACCGCGTCCATTACCTCGCCCAACGTTTCCGCGATCTCGTCGATCTGGTTTTTTTCCACGATCAGCGGCGGCGACAGGGCAATGACATCTGCGGTCACCCGGATCAGCAGGCCCCGATCGAAACAGGCATGGAATGCCTCCATGGCGCGTGCTCCGGGCGCCCCGGCGCGCGGCTCGAGCTCGATGGCGGCGACAAGCCCGAGGTTGCGGATATCGATGACGTGCCGCCGCCCCCGCAATGCGTGCATCGACTCCTGCCAGTAGGCCGACAAACCGCCGGCCCGCGCGAACAGATCCTCCTCCGCATACACGTCCAGCGTGGCCAGTCCCGCCGCGCAGGCCAGCGGATGGCCCGAATAGGTGTAGCCGTGAAAGAATTCGATTCCCGGCGCCGCGTTGTCGGCGATCGCATCGTAGATGTCGCGGCTGGCGGCGACGGCTCCCATCGGAACCGCCGCGTTGGTCAATCCCTTGGCCATGGCGACAAGGTCCGGCGTGATTTGGAAGAGTTCCGATGCCGTCGCCGCGCCCAATCGTCCGAACGCCGTAATGACCTCGTCGAAGATCAGCAGGATGCCGTGTTTGCGCGTGAGCTCGCGCAGGCGTTCGAGATAACCCTTCGGCGGAACAATGACGCCCGCCGAGCCCGCCATCGGCTCCACGATCACCGCAGCAATCGTCTCGGCACCGTTCAACGCCACCATACGCTCGAGCTCGTCGGCCAGGTGCGCGCCCCATTCCGGCTGTCCTTTGCTGAACGCCGCCTTCTCGATGTTCAACGTGTGCGGCAGATGCGAGACGCCGGGCAGCTGCACGAACGTGCGGCGATTGTTGACAAGGCCGCCGACGGACAAGCCTCCGAATCCCACGCCGTGATAGCCCTTCTCGCGGCCAACCAGGCGCGTGCGCGTGCCTTGCCCGATCGCGCGCTGATACGCGAGCGCGATCTTGAGGGCGGTGTCGACGGCTTCCGATCCCGAATTGGCGAAGAAAATGCGGTCGAGCCCGGGCGGCATCAGCTGCGCGACCCGGCCGGCGAATTCGAACGCGAGCGGATGGCCGAGCTGAAAGGACGGCCCGTAGTCCAGCACGCCGGCCTGTTTGCGGATTGCTTCGACGATTTTCGGCCGCGCGTGACCGGCGTTGACGCACCAGAGACCCGCGGTGCCGTCCAGAACCTTTCGCCCGTCCGGCGTGACATAGTGCATGTCCTTTGCGGAGGCGAGCAAGCGCGGATGCGCCTTGAATTGGCGGTTGTTCGTGAACGGCATCCAGAAGTCGGTGTCGTTGCGTGGCAGCGTGCCCATAGGGGAATCTCGTGTGTCTCACGGCGCAGACTAGCAAACTTTCGGGCGGTTGCTTGCCACGGAGCGGTGAGGAACCGATAGTATTTGCAGGACAGGTATCGGGAGGACCGACATGAGGGTGGACAAGCCACGCATTGCGCCGCTTCACGACAATCAGCTCGATGCCGCGCAGAAAGAGCTTGTTGCGCCCATGGCGGCGCGCGGGCGCGTCTTGAACATCTTCCGGACGCTGGTGCGCGATCCCGACGCCACGAAGGCATTTCTGGCCTGGGGAAACTACATTCTGTCGCGGCGCAACGGCCTCGCCCCGCGGGAGCGCGAGATCGTGATCCTGCGCATCGGCTATCTGTGCCGGGCCGGCTACGAGTGGACGCAGCACGTGCCCATCGGCAGGCATGCCGGCCTGACGGACGATGAAGTCGCGCGCATCAAGACCGGCGCGGACGCGCCCGGATGGTCTGACGCCGATGCAGCGCTGATCCGGGCGAGCGACGAACTGCACGCCGGTCAATTCATCGGCGACGCGACATGGACCGCACTCGGGCGTCACTTCAGCGACAAGCAGCGCATGGACGTGGTTTATACCGCGGGGCAATACACGCAGGTATCGATGATGCTGAACACCTTCGGTGTGCAGCTGGACGAAGGCCAGACGCTCGATCCGGATCTCGGAAGAATCTGACGCGCGTCAGGTGTGCCGCGACGCCTTCTCATCGAGGCCGGAACGGCCGGCACGGGCGTCCAGCGCGCGATAGATCTCGTCGGGCGTAACGCCGCACGCGGCCCACAGCACGAGCAGATGATAAAGAAGGTCTGCAGACTCTGCGGCGAGGCAGGCGTTGTCCTGCGCCACGGCCGCAAGCGCCGTCTCCACGCCTTCTTCGCCGAGCTTCTTGGCGATCTTCAGTTTGCCCTGCGACAGCAGTTTCGCCGTATAGGATGACGACGGATCGGCGCCGATGCGGGACTGGATGACGGCGAACAGGCGGTCGAGAGTGTGAGGCTCGGACATGACTTCGCTTCTAGTCCCTGCCGTCCCGCCTGTCACGTCTAATTCGCCGACGAGTCGAGAAGGCGGCGCGCGATGACCTGGGCCTGAATTTCGGCCGCGCCTTCGAAGATGTTGAGAATACGCGCGTCGCAGAGCACGCGGCTGATTTCGAACTCGAGCGCAAAGCCGTTGCCGCCGTGAATCTGCAGCGCATTGTCGGCACTCGCCCAGGCCACGCGCGCGGCAAGCAGTTTCGCCATGCCGGCTTCGAGATCGCAGCGCCGTCCTTCGTCCTTCTCGCGGGCCGCATGATAGGCAAGCTGGCGCGCGATCGCGATCTCGACAACCATCATGGCGAGCTTGTCGCGCACGCGCGGAAAACCGAAGATCGCCCGGCCGAATTGCTGACGCTCCTGCGCATATCCGAGGCCCAGGTCGAGCGCGTTCTGCGCCACGCCGACGGCGCGCGCCGCCGTCTGAATCCGGGCCGACTCGAAGGTCTGCATGAGTTGCTTGAACCCCTGGCCCTCTTCATGGCCGAGCAGATTTGCCGCCGGAACGTCAAAACCGTCGAACGCGATCTCGAACTCCTTCATGCCGCGATAGCCGAGCACGCGGATTTCGCCGCCGCTCATGCCGTTCGCAGGGAACGGATCGCCGTCCGTGCCGCGCGGCTTTTCGGCAAGAAACATCGACAGCCCGCGATAATCCTTCGTGGACGGATCGGTACGCACCAGCAGCGTCATCAGATCGGCGCGGGCGGCGTGGGTGATCCAGGTCTTGTTGCCGTAGATGCGATAGACGCCGCCATGGCGTTCGGCGCGCGTCCTGAGTGCGCCCAGATCGGAACCCGTGTCGGGTTCGGTGAAAACCGCGGTCGGCAGTTTTTCTCCCTGCGCGATCAGGCGCAGCCAATGTTCCTGCTGGTCTTTCGTGCCGCCGCTCAGGATCAGTTCGGCCGCGATCTCCGAACGCGTGCCGAGCGAGCCCACGCCGATGTAACCGCGGCTCAACTCCTCGGAGACGACGCACATTGCCGTCTTCGACAGACCCGATCCGCCGAACTGTTCGGGAACAGTCAGCCCGAAGACGCCCAGCGCTGCCATTTCCGAAATGACATCGAGGGGGATCAGCTCGTCTTGCAGATGCCAGTGGTGGGCGAACGGCGCGATTTTCTCCTCAGCGAAGCGGAAGAACTGGTCGCGGATCATGGTCATCGTGTCGTCGAGACCGGGATCGCCATAGGCAATGGCATGCTGCGTCAGATGATCGGCAATGCCGGCGCGAATCTCGCGCCGCGTTCCGGCAGCGATGAGCCCGCGCACCGCGGGTGACAGGAACGAGGCGACATCGTCGCCGTTGAGGCCGAGATCGGCGGGCCGGGCGATCTCGTTCTGGCTCATGGGGATTCCCCCCGCGAGCTGTGCAAGGTACTCGCCGAATGCCGCCTGAAGAATGAGCTGTTCGCATTCGCCGAGCCGTTTCTCTTTTTCCAGCCTCCTGGCCCACCGCGCCATCTGGCGCAGCGCTTCGACATAGGTCGCCATCCATGCAAGCGCATGTACGGCGCGCTGCTCGCGGTCGAGAGCGGAGGCACGGTCATCCTCTCCGACCAATGCGGCCAGGTTTGCCCTGGCGCCGGCCAGAAACCCTTCTGCGGCGAGCGCAGCGTCGTCGCAGTGAGCAAGCAGGTGAGGAAGCAGTGTCTGCATGAGCCGTCACTTCGATCGATCACGCTCCCGACACTAACCCGCTTGGCGCGGACTGCAATGGATGTCGCCGCGCGTTGGCCATATCCTAATCGCGGTTGAGCTCAGTCGGAGGGGACATCCATGTTGCGCAAACAGTTGCTGGTGTTCGGCGGAATGGCGCTCGCGGTCGCGATTCTCGTGCTGCTGTGGGGCATCGGTCCGGGCGGCTTGCCGTTGCCTGACAGCGACGGCACCTCCGCCCGGCTCGCGTTTGCCGCGCGCTGGCTGCTCCTGCCCGGCTTTTGCCTGATGGCAGGCATTGCGATGGTGGCGAACCGTCGCTTTTTTGTGCCGGACGCGATGGACGGGACGCGCACGCCGGCCAGTCGCTCCCTGGAAGTCAATCTCCGCTACAACCAGAATACGCTCGAACAAGTCGTGCTTGCAGCCATTGCGTGGACCGGGCTTGCGCTGGCTCTTCCATTCGACCGCCTGTCGCTGATTCCCGCGCTCGCGATTCTCTTCGTCGTGGCGCGCGCGCTGTTCTGGTTCGGCTATCTCGTCGCGCCATGGGCGCGTGCGCTCGGTTTCGCGCTCACATTCTACCCGACGGTCGCAGCCTTCATCTGGCTCGGCACGCGCCTGTTGGCGCGTTGAATCGCCTTAGCGCGATGCGCCTTCCTGCACGTCCTCGAATGTGCGCAGGCCCGGACGCTGCGCGGTGACCAGCACCGCCATGTTGCCGGGCAGGTGCTCGTTCTTCCACATCTTCGTGTGAGCCCGAGGAATATCGGCCCACGGAAAGACTTCCGACATGCAGGGATCGAGGCGCCGCTCCAGCATCAGACGGTTCGCCTGGCTTGCCTGCGCCAGATTGGCGAAGTGCGAACCCTGAATCCGCTTCTGGCGCATCCACACATAGCGTGCGTCGAAGGTGATGTTGTAGCCGGTCGTTCCCGCGCAGAACACGACCATGCCGCCGCGCTTCACGACGAGACAGGAGACGGGAAACGTCTGCTCGCCGGGATGCTCGAACACCATGTCGACATCGTTGCCCTTGCCGGTGATGTCCCAGATGGACTTGCCGAATTTGCGCGCCTCTTTCGTCCAGGCATCGTATTCCGGCGTGCCCACACCCGGCATCGCGCCCCAGCAATTGAAATCCTTGCGGTTGATGACGCCCTTCGCGCCCAGCGACAGCACGAAGTCGCGTTTGGATTCATCGGAGATGATGCCGATGGCGTTGGCGCCGGACACCGCGCATAGCTGCACGGCGAATGAACCGAGGCCGCCGCTTGCTCCCCAAACCAGCACGTTATGCCCCGGGCGCAGGATGTGCGGCCGATGACCGAAGAACATGCGGTAGGTGGTAGCCAGCGTCAGCGTGTAACAGGCCGATTCTTCCCAGGTGAGATGCTTCGGCCGCTCCATGAGCTGGCGATCCTGTACCCGCGCGAACTGCGCGAAGGATCCGTCCGGCGTCTCGTATCCCCAGATGCGCTGCGACGTCGAAAACATCGGGTCGCCGCCATTGCATTCCTCGTCGTCGCCGTCGTCCTGATTGCAGTGAACGACCACTTCGTCGCCGACCTTCCAGCGCTTCACTTTGGAACCGACGGCCCACACGATGCCGGACGCATCGGAGCCTGCGACGTGGTAGGGATTTTTGTGACTGTCGATGGGCGATACAGGCGCCCCCAGCGCCGCCCAGACACCGTTGTAGTTGACGCCGGCCGCCATCACGAGCACCAGCACATCGTGCGAATCGAGCGTCCAGGTCGGCACGACCTCGATCTGCATCGACGCCTCCGGCGGACCATGGCGCTCCTTGCGGATCGCCCATGCGTACATGTTGCGCGGAACATGACCGAGCGGCGGAATTTCGCCGATCTCGTAGAGGTCTTTGTAGACCTCGAATGCCTGCTTGGCTTCGGCGCCGTGAGCCATGATCCCCTGCTTTCCTGATCTCTCAACAAACGTCTGGATCGGGCATTCCTTTCCGCGGACGCGAAGGAAGCCGACGCTTTTGTTGCAATGCAACCGGGATGTGTCAACCTTCCACAAGGAAGGTTATTAACGACATTTTATTGCCGGTCTGAGGGGTAGCGAGCGCGACCGAACGAGCGCCGCGGCGCCTTCTTGCCGCTTGCCTTGGCCGCGATTTCCTTCAGTTTCACGGACTGGAGCGCTGACAGGGAGGCGCCCGGTGCGCCCTTGTCCGGATCGCCGAACGCGCGGCCGTATTTCTCGACCCGGCCTTCGACGGACCCCAGAAACTCGCCTTCCCAGTCCGACAGCTTGGCGCCGCTTGCGTCGGCCGCCTTGCGCGCCTTGCGCAAGGCTCTGAGCGCGGCGCGTTTGGCTTTCGCGCGCTCGGAGTCGCGTCTGTCTTTCGGTGTCTGCCTGGTGGGTTTTCCGAACGTCATTCAGTGCGCCAGATGGGGATCCCGTTCGCCTGCTGTGACCGCGACAGGAATATCGTCCAGCGCAATCGGGCAGGTGTAATGCGCCGACCGCGCGCAATTGGGATTGTACGCGTTGTTGAAATCGATCGTGACCGTTGATGGTGGAAACGTTCCGAAGCCGTCCACATCGACGTAACGTCCCGAGCCGTAGGCCCCCTTGCCGGTCAGATTATCTGTGAAGAACGCGGAGAACTCGGTGATCTTCTTCGGATCGTTTTCGCCGGAATAGACGGGCAGCGTGACCGCCTTGCCCTGCAGCGAAAAGCGGACTTCGCCGACACGATAGAATTGCTTGTCCGTGCCGCGCGAGGTGCGGAACACGCGCGCGGGCCGTTTCGGATCGGGCGTGAACTGCGCGCTGACGCGATAGGCGGCATCGTATGGAAAGTACGACACGCCCCTGAAATCGACCGCCGCCGGATTCTTCTGGTTGTAGACGAAGATGCGCCAGCCGTTCACGCCGGCGTCGACCTGCGTCGGCTGCCCTCGAACGTCGACATCGGTATCGACGACAATGTCTTTGGTAATGGCGTCCGGATTGACGATGGCGCCGTCCTGCGTCACCTCGATCTTGCCGCCTTTCAACGTCACGCGGAGGACGCCTTTCGCCGCCGCATCGCCGGCCCAGCGATAGCTCGCCGGATTGCCTTTGGTGCCGGTCAGAACAGCCGTGTCCCCATCGCGCAGATAGGCCGAATCCTGGATCTTCAGCATCGCAAGGTGGACCTGCGCGTAGTCCTTGTTCTCGTCGGCGATCCCCTGCTTCCAGACCTGCTCGGGGGTGGGAGCAGCGGCGGCGGCCGGAAGAAGACCGGCCAAACCAGCCAACGCGATACACAGAAAGCGCATGAGAATTCCGCGAGTGAATTGCGCCGCAAGACTAGACAGAGAATCCGGGCGGGCAAGTGCGACGGGTCGTCCGGCGCCGTGTTGCGCCGCAGCGCCGCACGCGCCTTAATGCGCCGATGAGCGTCGCGCGCGACAAGCCGTGGATTTTCCGGACCTATGCCGGCCATTCGAGCGCGGCTGCATCCAATGCGCTTTACAGAACCAACCTGGCCAAGGGACAGACGGGCCTGTCCGTCGCCTTCGATCTGCCGACACAGACCGGCTACGACGCCGACCATCCCCTGGCGAAAGGCGAGGTCGGAAAGGTCGGCGTTCCCATCGGCCATCTGGGCGACATGCGCACCCTGTTCGACGGCATCCCGCTGGCGCAGATGAACACGTCGATGACCATCAACGCGCCGGCGGCGTGGCTGCTGGCGCTCTATGCGGCCGTCGCCGACGAACAGGGCGCTGCGCGCGCAAGCCTCGCGGGCACGACCCAGAACGACATCATCAAGGAATATCTGGCGCGCGGCACCTACATCTTTCCGCCGAAGCCGGCGCTCAGGCTGACCACCGACACGATCGCGTTCACGACCGCGGAAATGCCGAAATGGAATCCCGTCAATCTCTGCTCCTATCATCTGCAGGAAGCGGGCGCGGATGCCGTCGAAGAAGCGGCGTTTGCACTGGCTGCCGCCATCGCCGTGCTGGACGCGTGCAAAGCCCGCGGCGCCATTTCCGATTCCGAATTCCCCACAGCCGTCGGGCGCATCAGCTTCTTCGTGAATTCCGGCGTGAAGTTCATCACCGAGATCTGCAAGCTGCGCGCCATGGCCCGAATCTGGGACGAGCTCGCGCAATCGCGCTACGGCGTATCCGATCCCAAACTGCGGTTGTTCCGTTATGGCGTGCAGGTCAATTCGCTGGGCCTGACCGAACAGCAGCCGGAGAACAACGTCTATCGAATCCTGTTCGGCATGCTGGGCGTGACACTGTCGAAGTCTGCGCGGGCGCGCGCCGTGCAGTTGCCGGCATGGAACGAAGCGCTGGGACTGCCGCGCCCGTGGGACCAGCAGTGGTCGCTCAGGCTGCAGCAGATCGGCGCCTTCGAAACCGATCTGCTGGAGCACGACGACATTTTCGACGGCTCCCGCGTGATCGAAGACAAGGTCGGGCAATTGGCCGCACAGATGCGCGAGGAAATCGCGCGCATCGAGTCGCTGGGCGGCGCGGGATCGCAGGCTGCGCTCGAGTACATGAAGGAACGGCTGGTGCGCTCGAACGCCACGCGCCTGGAGGCCATCGAGACCAGCGAGGAGATTCGCGTCGGTGTGAATGCCTATACGGAAACGGAGGCGTCGCCGCTGACGGCGGGTAACGGGAATTTCGTCGTCGTCGATCCTGCCGCAGAACGCGAACAGATCGGCAGACTCGAAGCCTGGCGCACAGCGCGGGATGCGACAGCCGTCGCTGCGGCGCTTGCGGCGCTGAAGCAGGCGGCTGCGAGCGACACCAACATCATGCCCCCATCGATCGCGTGTGCCAAAGCCGGTGTGACGACCGGCGAGTGGGCCGGCACATTGCGCCGCGTTTTCGGCGAGTATCGCGCGCCGACCGGCGTGGCCGGCTCCGCGCCGGCGCGCAACGACGAGCGCATCGTGAAACTTCGCGACGACGTCGATGCCGCATCGAAACGGCTTGGCCGCACGTTGACCTTTCTTGTCGGCAAGCCGGGACTGGATGGCCATTCCAACGGCGCCGAACAAATCGCCATCCGGGCCCGCGATGCGGGAATGAATGTCATCTACGACGGCATTCGATTCACACCCGAGCAGATTGTCGACGCCGCGCGCGAAAAAAAACCTCACGTCATTGGATTGTCGATCCTGTCGGGTTCGCATGTGACGCTTGCTGCAGACGTCGTGCGCAAGCTGTCGGACGCGGGGCTTTCGGACGTGAAGGTGGTCGCAGGCGGCATCATTCCGCCCGAAGACGAAGAGCGGTTGAAATCGGCCGGGGTCGCCATGATATTCAGTCCGAAGGATTACGACCTCAACGCGATCATGCGCGAGATCGTTGCGGTCGCCCTGGCGAAATAGCGGCATTCATGCCGCCGAGTGTGCCCGAAGCTGTCGCGCCGTCTGTCAAAAGGCGGCCCCGGGGCCGCCTTAAAATGACCGAATCTCGCCTTAATCCCACCGTAATCCGGCGAAAATCCGACCTTAATCGGGATTAATACTCATTTACCATAAGACAAGTGCCGAACACTGCGAGGGGTTCACGCAGCCAGGGGATCACAGCATGAGCGACGAACAAGACGAGACGAAGAAACCAGTCAAAAGCCGCAAGCTCAGTCACGATCTCTTCCATGGCTTGTCGCCGGAGGAATTCGATTCCGAGGCCCAATCGCTGGCGGACGCCGAGGCGATGACCCCGCAGGTGCGGGCGCGGCTGAAGGCGCAGCTTATCGAGCGCCTCATGACGCCGCCCGATAAGCCGAGCTGGGGCCCCGACTGGGTGAAACGCGGCGATCGCGACGCGCCGCGCAAAAAGCAGGAGAACTTCCTGGACCGGTTCAGGAAATCCGGACGGAGCGCGGACGACGCAAGGGACGACAGCGAATCGGTGGCCGGCGATCTGACGAAAGAACAGCGGGACGACGCGGACATCATGGTCCGCAATCTCGAGAAGAGCCGGCAGATTCACCACTATCGCACACTCTATGTGCTGGCGGCCTTGATCGCGATTTCGATCGCGGTCGTCGCCATGTTCGTCGATTATCAGATCATCCGCGGCGACGTGTGGACGCGGGCACTCTCAAACGAGTTCATGGTCGTACCGGCAAGCCTGCAAAGCTCGGTCGTGTTCAAGAGTCTGCAGGTCATCTTCGCGGTTCTGATCGTCCACTTCATGCTGAAGATCACGGGAGTCTACGGCCGCAATGCAATGGTAACGACGGCGTTTGTGTGCGCGATCGTGATGGTGTGCGGTCTCGGCTATCTGGTCGCGTACAACAACATGGCCGGCGGCACCTCGGCGACGCTGGAGCACAAGGGCGACAGCGGCGAGGCGTCACCGGGCAGTTCGGTGGATCAACTCTTTGCTTCCACGGACGGATCGGCGAAAGCAACCGAGCAGCCCGTCTCCGACACGACGGCCGCGCCGGACGAACATGCGGCCCAGGCGGGCGTCGCGCCGGAAGAGGCGTCATTTCATGTCCCCAAAATCTCGCAGCAATCGCTCGACAATGCCGATCCCTGGGTCTGGATGGCATTCGCCAGCGTCATATTCCTGATTGTCACGGTGGTCGCCGCGCTTTATCTTCAGACGACGGAAAACAACGTTCGTAATGTCATCATTTCGCGGGACTATAAGCACCGGCAACGCCAGTTCGCACAGCTGCATCTGCTCGAACTGGCCGATCACAGGCAGAACGGTCAGGCTGCATGACATCGACAATGCTGGCAGTGGCGACGGCAGCAGCGCTGATGGGCGGAGGCGTGCTGGCGCTCGCTCCATCCATGGTCAAACCGCCCTTCACGGACGCGGCCTATGTCGACGATCAGGCGCGCATCGCACCTCAACGCATCATCATCGGGCTGGATCTCTCGAAGAGCAATCCGTTGATCGATGACCCCCAGTTTGCCGCAAAGGTTGGCGCGCGCGTCGCCAGTATGGTGCGCAATCTGGGCTTCGCGTCCGAAGTCCATGTACGTACCTTCGGCAGCTACGACGCGAGTGCGAACAACTTTCACTACGACGCCGTGTTGTCGATTCGCGAGCGCCCCGAAGCCGTCGCGGCCGATGTGGAGCGCGTGATTTCCGGTACGCCATTGCTCATCCGGCACGGCCGCTGGCAGGCGCAGAACTGGACGAACATTCTTGCATTCATGGACAACATGTCCCGCAGTGTGGGCTGTTCGGGCATGCCCACGACGATCATTCTGGCGTCGGACGGCATCGAGGATTCCGAATACGCCCATCTCGATGACCCCCACGCGCATCTGCCGGCGCCGGACGGCCGCCCCTTTGCCGGATGCGCGGAGCTCGACATATTCGGAATTGGCCAGGGAACGCGCAGCCCGAGCAAGACCGAGCGGCTGCGCTATGAGTGGACGCGCTGGGCTCAGGCCGCAGGATTCGGGCGCTTCTCCGGCCTGAACGATTGGTAGCGGGTCAATCCTCGCCGTAGAGCGACGCGTAGGCGTCGACCTTTCCCCCCTCGATATCCTTGACCGGCAACGCAGGAAATCCAACGGTTGCGTCATCGCTGGCGATCCATGCATCCGTGATCATGTCGCGCAACCGGCAGACGGCTGCGGCGAGCCGCTGAACTGCGAATGACTTGCCGGCGGGATCGCCGCCGTCAAACGCATGCGCCTTTTCCAGTTCGTAGAACGGCACGACTTGCGCAAGCGAGTCGCCAAGATACGCGGCCGTCTGCGACTGAACGGTTCCGGAATATGTCGCACAACCGGCGAGCGCGCTTTGAACATCGCTCTCGGCGATGTGCGCGCGAACATAGGCCCCTTCGAAATGGGCGTGAACGCCATGCGCGGTCGTGTATCCATTGGGATTTGGAAAACTGCCCCAGCCGTCATAGTGCACAGACACATGCATCGGTTGGCTGGCGTCGCCCACGAAATGCGCCCAATAGCCGAGATCGCGGATCGTCAGCCGTTCGCGCGAGGCCTGATCGCGCGCAAACCATGCGCGCCGGTCGTCTGTCCCGGCCAGTTTCTGTTCTGCAACATCCACCCTCCAATAGGCGAAGTCCTTCACCAGCTGCTGCCAGCCGTCGATGATCGAATAGGGGAGGTACCCGGCCTTGTATTGATCGGTTCCAGCCGCGCGCAGCGCGGAATCATAGTCCTCGCGCGTGGCCGGCAGCGCGGACAGCGGCGGACCTTCGAGTATCTTTCCGTCATCGGAGACATCCACGAAGTGGCCCGGATCGAGATCGGGATCGTGCGAGACTCCCGCGCCGCGGGAGCGGTCGGGTTCGCGGGCCAGTTCGCCCACGTCGAGCGCAACCGCGTCGCTGCGGATGAAATCCGGGAGGAACTGAGGCAGGTTCCGGATGGCGAGTTCTCCCGTCATCCGATGTCCGCTCGAACCCCAGGCCGAGGCGGATGCCGGCAGCAGCGCAATGGTGACGGCAACCGAGGAAAAGAGACAAGTGCACCAGGGGCGGTTGTTCGACATCTCATTCTCCTGCGATCAACCAGGATCATGTGTGGCGATTGTTGAAGCATCGTGACGGAGCGTCGAAGTGACAGCCGCTCCTTCAAGGCATCGGGGCCAGCATCGCCCGAATGTCCGACGGAGTCTCGCCCATCTGGCGCAAGCTGTGCAGCGCGGTCGCCGCATCGCGCTTCGCCAACCGCTTCCCCCGGGCATCGAGAATCAGCCGGTGATGTGCATAGTCCGGCGCCGGACGGGCGAGCAGCGCCTGCAGCACGCGCTGAATATGGGCCGCCGCGAAGAGATCGCGCCCGCGCGTGACACGCGTGACGCCCTGATCCGCGTCATCGACCACAACGGCAAGATGATACGACGTGGGCATTTCCTTACGCGCGATGACGACATCGCCCAACAGCGTGGCGTTCACGGCGATATCGCCGGCTTCGCCGTTCGGTCCGCGCCCGAGTTCGCGAAAGCTCAACGGCCCCACGCGGCGCGCGGCCTCACCGCTGTCGAGGCGTAACGCATACGCATCGCCGGATGCCGTTCGGTCGTGGCGCTGCGCAGATGAAAGCGAGCGGCAGGTTCCGGGATAGAGCGGCCCTTCCGGTCCCTGGGGCGCTTCGCCTGCGCGTGCGATCTCGGCGGCGACTTCGCTTCGCGTGCAGAAGCAGGGATAGAGAAGCCCCGCGCCGTCCAGTTCCGCGATCGCTGCGCGATAGAACTCAAATCGTTCCGACTGCCGCACCACCGCGCCGTCCCACGACAAACCCAGCCATGTCAGGTCTTCCAAGATTGCCCCTTCGTACTCGCGTCTCGCACGGCGCGTGTCGATGTCCTCGATTCGCAGGAGGAAGCTCCCACCGGCTTTGCGGGCTGTGTCGTGCGCCGTAATCGCCGCAAAGGCGTGACCGAGGTGCAAATAACCTGTTGGACTGGGAGCGAACCGCGTGACAATCATGCTCACGTCGTGAGATTGGGATGAGGCGCCCTTGGCATTCGGTACGCGCGCATTATCGGGTCCCCGCCTGCCACCGGCGCGCGGCGCAGCGACCCATCTCGTGGTTCTCTGTCACGGTTATGGGGCCGACGGCAACGATTTGATCGGGCTGGCGCCGTTTTGGCAACGCATCCTGCCGACGGCGGCGTTCGTGGCGCCGAATGCACCGGAGCGGTGCCCGGGCTCGCCCGGCTATCAGTGGTTTCCGATTTCTCGCCTGGATCCGGCCGAGATGCAGCGCGGCGTTGCACACGCTGGTGGAGTCCTCGACGCATTCCTCGACGCAGAGATGTCCCGCTATCAACTTACTGCCGATCGTCTCGCCCTGGTCGGTTTCAGCCAGGGCACGATGATGTCGCTGCATGTGGGTCTGGGTCGTCCACAGAAGCCGGCCGCGATTGTCGGCTTCTCGGGGATGTTCACGGCTGCCGAGAACCCTCCCTCTCTCGCAGAAGACACGCCGCCCATCCTCCTAGTTCACGGTGATCAAGACCCGATGATCCCGGTCGACGCGCTGTTCATGTCTGCATCGGCGCTCGGCCGCGCCGGAGCGGCCGTTCAATGGCATGTTTCGAGCGGCACAGGCCACTCGATCGACGAACAGGGATTGGGTCTGGGCGGCCAATTCCTCACGATGGCATTTCGCGGGATGCTGAGGCGGCAGGCGCCGCAGGTCGCCTGCACAATCGGGTAAGCCTGTCGTCAATCGGTCACACCGAATCGGCTAGATTCGGCTCAAGATTTCCGGGTCGCGGCCGTCTTGGCATCGTTCGAGCAAGTCTCTAAAGTCCGGCCCGCGGAAAGAACGACTTACACGGAGGATTGGCCTTCAAGGGAGAGTTATTGTGCTGACCGCCGAGCGCGTACCCGCAAGTTGCCCGGCTCTTGTGCTCAACGCCGACTACCGTCCGCTGAGCTACTTTCCGCTTTCGCTGTGGTCGTGGCAGGACGCCATCAAGGCTGTCTTTCTAGAGCGCGTGAACATTCTCGCGGAATACGAGCGCGTGGTGCGCTCGCCAAGCTTCGAAATGAAAATACCGTCCGTCGTCTCGCTCAAGACCTACGTCAGGCCCGCGCGCAATCCGGCCTTCACGCGATTCAATGTGTTTCTGCGCGACTGTTTCGAGTGCCAGTATTGCGGCGCGCCGGACGATCTCACGTTCGATCACGTCATTCCGCGTTCGCGCGGTGGACGCACGACCTGGGACAACGTGGTCACGGCGTGTGCGCCGTGCAATCTCCTGAAGGGAGGACGGCTTTCGCATCAGGCCGGCATGCATCCCAGGCAGCGGCCGCATCGGCCCACGATCAACGAACTGCGCAACAACGGCAGGCTGTTTCCGCCGAATTATCTGCACGAGTCCTGGGCCGACTATCTTTATTGGGACAGCGAACTCGAACCCTGACGGTTTCAGGTTCTGGGCAAAGTCGCGACCGGCGCCGCGCGTGGATGGCGCCACATTGCAAGCAGCGGTGGCGCTCCCCGCGGCGTGATGTCCTTCCGGACGATGAAGCCGTGTCTTTCGTAGAGCGACGTGTTCCTGGGGTTTGAATTTTCGAGATAAGCCGGCAGGTTCGCACCGTCGGCCCGCTTGAGCGTCGCCTCCAGCATCGCCGACCCCAGCCCCAGTCCCTGCAGGCGCGGCGCAACCGCTATGAATGCAAGATAGTAGTGGCGGTCGTGCGGATGGTGCTTTTCCATCGCATCCGCCATGGCCGATCCCCGCAGGAGTCGCGGCAACCCGCACAGGCGCAGAAACATCGGCAGGAGCCTGAGCTGATCGAGCACTCCCCCTGCAGTGGCAGGCACATCGGGCGGCAGCCAGGCGGCCGCAACGGTGCCGTCGCCGGCCATCCATACCTCCCCGAAGGGAATGGCGCGCACCTGCAGCAGCCAAAAGAAAAATCGTTCCAGTCCGGGAGCGCGCTTGGGCCCGGACCTCGCGATCCAGTCGAACACCGGGTCTGTGGCAAAGGCGGCTGCGAATAATCTGGCCAGCACAGCTGCGTCATCCGCGCGCGCGCGGCGTGGATGGGATGCTCCGGCGAGCCGCGCGTGCCGATCATCCTGTGAATTCATATGCGTTCGGAGAGCCTTATGGCGAGCCGGCAGCCCGTCTTGATTGCTTCGCGCAGCACAGTGTAACCCGGCGCGTCCTCTGCACCATGCGCTATGGCTTCGTCACGGTGGGCGATTTCGTCGGCGCGAAACGTCTCGACGATCTTCTTCAGCTCAGGGTCCGTTTTCAATCGCTCGATCTGGCGCGCATAATGCTCGTCGATGACTTCCTCGACCGCGGCGGTACACGCCATGGCGGCCTTCTCTCCCATCAGCGCCGTTGCGGCACCCAGCGCAAATCCGGCCATCCGCCACACGGGCTCCAGCGCCGTGGGCCGCACGCGGCGTTCGTTGACGAGGCGGTCGAAGGTGTCGAGGTGTTCCTGCTCCTGACGCGCCATCTCCCGGATTGCGCCGGCTGCGCTCTTCGATCCGGCACGTTCGCCCAGAACGGCAAGCTGGCCCTCATAGATTCGAACCGCGCCGTATTCGCCTGCGTGATCGACCCGAATCATTGCGGCGATATCGTCGGGTGCATGCGTGCCCGGCGCGGTCGGCCGTCGGCCTCGTTGTGTCGTCATGCTCTCCTGTCCGATTGCGCCAGCATGTAGGTTCCCATGCCGGCTGCGACGAGTGAAATGACGGCGTTGTATCCGGCCATGGAGATACCGAAGAGCCGCCATGCCGCCCGGTCGCACATGACCACCGGCGCATTGAAATCGAGCTTGCCGCCGGTGAAGTGATATGCGTCGCCGGTACAATGCTGCGGGCCAAGCCAGAAATGCCATTCGACGCCGGCATGATAAACGCCCAGCGCGCCGGCAATTGCGACAAGCAACACCGTCAACGCGGCCAGAGGCTTGCCCAATCCGGGGCCGAGAATTCCGCTACGAACGAGTAGTCCGCCGCCCAAACCCACAACCGCAGACGCGATGTGCGGCCATCGCTGCCAATGGCACAGTTCGCAGGGCGGATAGTGCCCGATGTATTGGAATCCGAGCGCGCCCAGAATAAGCGCCAGTGAAATCGACCCGAGAAGAAGTCCGACCTTCGATCCTTGCATCATGCATCCTGTCAGGTGGCGAAGCAGTTAGCCCTGAAATCCGCCGCCCGCAAAGTTCCCGGTCGCCTTTTAGCCCGTCAATCGGCCATCGCGAAATTTTTTCAGGGATTCTCTTCCGATTTTGATCGAAGAATGCCGGGAAAGTGACGGCGCGATGACGCCGGTGCTGCTTTTGCCGCAACCGCAAATACGGCCTTTGTGATCGTTCCTGAACCGGCTTAAATGCGCCGTCGCCGGTCGGGTGGACATGCCGGATATCGGCTTGTCTGATCCGCCGGGGGATATTCCCGGCAGCTTTATTCCTCCCGGCGTCCGCTTCAAGCGTCTGCGTCGGACGCAAGAGACAGGAAGGTGCGGCAGTCGGACGTGTTTCAGTGTGCTGATGCGATTCGATGTAAGGGGGGAAAGAAGGACGCGCGATGGCCAAATCTGCTCCCCGTTCAGCCAAAATGCAGACGTCGCGCCGCGAATTGTTGCGCATCGACGGGCGCGCGGTCGAAGTGACGATGCGCCTCAATCCGCGGGCCAGACGGCTCATCGTAAAAGTTCATCCGTCAACCGGTGAAGTCAGCGTCGTTGCGCCGTCAAAGCGGGCGCTCGATCATGCCCTGGATTTTGCGCGCGGCGAGTCGGAGTGGATCGCGCGCCGGCTTGCACACGTGCCCGAACAGATTGCTCTCGACATCGGAGCGACGTTGCCGTTTCGAGGGAAGAATTTTGAGATTGCACGCGGAGACAAGGGGCCGGCACCTGTCTGGATCGACGGCGCAATACCGACCATTCGCGTCGCAGGCCATGCCGAACATGCCCCCCGGCGCATCCTCGACTTCCTGAAACGCGAAGCGCGCACGGCACTTGAAGAACGTGCGGTCGAGTACGCCGCGATGATAGGCGTGAAGCCGAAGCGCATCACCGTGCGCGATACGGCAAGCCGGTGGGGTTCCTGTTCGACGACGCGGGCATTGTCGTTTTCGTGGCGGCTGATTCTCGCTCCGCCTTTCGTTCTCGATTATGTCGTCGCCCACGAAGTCGCTCACTTGCGACAGATGAACCACAGCGCCCGCTTCTGGGCACTCGTCGAAGAACTGGTGGGCGACGTCGAGAAGCCGCAGGCATGGCTCAGCCGCAATGGCCCCGTGCTGCATCGCTATGCGCCGCGCACAAGAGATTCAGCGGCTAAGCGCCGCTGAACAGGCTGCTGAGCAGTCGTTCCAGCGTGTCCGGTTCATCCGGCGGCTTGGTATCCGGGTGCGCCGATCCGGCATCATTGGCAAGCGACGTCAGCGGACGCGATGGGAGGCCCTGCTCAGCGTCCGTCATGAATGCCTTGAAGACGTGCGCGGGAAGTCCCCCGCCGACCGCATGAATCATCGAATCGTTGTTGTCGTTGCCGATCCAGACGCCGCAGACATAATCGGACGTAAAGCCGACAAACCAGGCATCGTGAAAATCCTGCGTTGTCCCTGTCTTGCCGGCACTGGGCCTGTCGTCAAGCCGGGCCGCCTTGCCGGTTCCCGATGTGACGGTCGCGACCATCAGATCGGTGACTTCGGCGGCGTGTTGGGCAGACATTACGGTTCCCGGCGAAGACTGTTGCCGATCGAACAGAACATGCCCCGATCGCGTGCGAATGCGAACGATGCCGAATGGTGCGGCGCTCAGCCCCCCATTGGCGAACGGTGCGTAAGCGCCCGTCAATTCGAGAGGCGTTACGCTCGATGTTCCGAGCGCCAGCGCCGGCACCGCAGAAAGCGGAGAGGTGATTCCCAACCGATGCGCAGTCGCTGCAACGACTTTGGGTCCGACCTGCTCGGTGAGTTGAGCGGCAACGGAGTTCGACGATTTCGCGAACGCGCGCGTCAACGAGATTTCGCCCTCGAATTTTCCTTCGTAGTCGCTGGGCCGCCAACCGTGAATGTCGACGGGTTCATCGTTCGCCATGTCGGACGGCGAATGACCGTGTTCGAACGCGGCCAGATAGACGAAGGGCTTGAACGCGGAGCCCGGCTGCCGGGTCGCGTCGGTCGCACGATTGAACGGGCTCTGCGCGTAAGAGCGGCCACCGACCATGGCGCGGACCGCTCCGCCCGGAGTCATCGCAATCATCGCGCCTTCACTGGCGTGAAGTGTCTCTCCGTCGCGCGCCAGACCGGCTTCCAGCGCAGCTTCGGCCCTGGCCTGCGTGTCGACATCGAGCGTTGTATTCACAATGAGCGGTTCGTTTGAGTCGCCGGCATAGGCGGGCACCTGCGCCGCAACCCAGTCGACGAAATATCCCGATCCGGGCGTACTCGTGGCCCGGACAACGCGGGGACGGGTGGATTGCGCCTCAGCGCAATCCGTGGATGTGATAAATCCGGAATCCAGCATGGCGTGCAGCACCACCTGGGCACGATCTTCGCTCGCATCGGCATCGGTGAGCGGATTGAGTCGTGCCGGGGCCTTGACGCTTCCGGCGAGCATGGCGGCTTCGGTCAGCGTGAGCCGTTCGGCGGGCTTGCCGAAAAACCGTTCCGCTGCCGCTTCGATTCCGTATACGCCTGCGCCGAAATACACGCGATTGAGATAAAGCGTCAGAATTTGATCCTTGCTGTAGCGCGACTCCAAATAAAGCGCGAGTATGGCTTCCTGCATCTTGCGATCGAACGTGCGCGCCGGCTCGAGAAAGAGATTCTTGGCAAGCTGCTGCGTGAGGGTCGACCCGCCCTGCACCACATGACGCGCCATCAGGTTCTCGCTTCCCGCACGGAAAAGGCCGATGGGATCGACACCCAGATGACTGCGAAAGCGTCTGTCTTCGATGGCGATGAAGGCGTTCGGAACGTAGGACGGCAGTTTGCCGACATCGACTATTGCGGCCTGTGTGAGCCCCCTGCGCGCAATCAGACGCCCCTTCACATCCAGGATCGTGATGTCGTGCGACGGCGTTTTCGCGAGCAGTCCCCGCGTATCGGGCAGACCCGATATCCAGTGGAAACAGAGAACCGCGCCGAAGATTGTTCCCCAGGCCAGAAGCAGGGCGACAACATACGGCCAGCTGCGCCGGCGCCGCGTTTTCCGCCTCGCCGCGCCCGGTTCTCGTGCGCTTGCAGTCCCCCCACCCTGGCGCGCCCGCGATGCGTTCCTGTTCTTCGAGGCCATTCCGTCTTGGGCCGTGAGCGGCTTACCCGACGGTTTCTAGGCGGGAACGATTAACGAGCGTTAAACATCCGGGCGTTTCGATGTGGCACTACTGACCGATTTTCACGTCGGCCATGCCCTCGGTATCGAGCTTTCCGCGGTAGGACTTGATCCGGACATTGCCCGAGCCGAACGCCTCGACATGAGGATCGACAGCGACGCCGCCAAAGGAGAATTTTCCCGAGCCCATGATCTCGACATGAAGCGGATCGGCCGTACCGTCGGCGACTTTCACCGACCCCGAGCCCGCAATGGTGATTTTGGTAGGCCCATTCACGCGAACGGCAGTGACATCCGCCGCGCCGGCAATGTCGAGATCCATGCCGCCGTTGATGGGACCGAATTCAGCATCGCCCGAACCGGCGAGGTCGGCGCGAAGGTTGCCGATGGGTCCGGTCGATATTTTGCCGCTGCCGCCCACGTCCAGCTTGAGCGTTCCGGTGACCGACGCGATATCCACCCGGCCCGAACCGCCGATTTCTATGTTGGCGGAGGCGACGTGCCCGATCCGCGCTCGGGTGGCCGCCGCCTCAAGCCGCAGATTGCCTTGGGTGTCGCCGATCGTTGCATCGCCGACAAGGCTTTCAACATCGACGTCCGCGCCACGGGGGACGGTCACGCGGATTGTCAGGTTGCGCGGGCTTGGCTGACTCATGTGCGAGAAATCGAACCAGTGCCTCCAGTCCCACACGGACTCGTTTTCGTCCATCTCGGCGCAATCGACATCCAGCCGGCCATCGTGAACGCCGACGCTGAGCCCGTTGAGGCGATCTCTGGCGCCCCAGGCCTCGACGGTCATGGGGCCGCCGTCCCGGACAGCGACGATCAGCGTACCGACCACGTCATCCATCTTAACGCTTCGCGCTTCGTAGTTGCGCGCGCCCCAATTACCCCAATTCGTCGGATGTTGAGCTGGAGGTGCCGGAGGAGCAGGCGGCGCTGCCGGAGGAGGAGGCGGACTGCCCGCTTGAACCTCACTCAACCCTCCGAGCGTGGGTAAAATGAGAAGGCCCGCGCACGCTGCGCCGGTCAGGATGGATTTCAGCTTCAATGTCATGGCAAGCCTGCTCCGCTGGGCGCGATTGATTAAAGTCACATAGGCCCTTGGCATCTCGTACGCATAGAGCGGTCAAAAAGCCGGGGGGGCATGTCAGGGCGGCATGGGAACAAAATAGCGTTCTATGGACGGCGCGTCACGCCACCAGCCGATAACCACCGCTCTCCGTGATGAGGATTTGGGCCTCGGTAGGATTACGCTCGATCTTTTGTCGCAGGCGGTAAATGTGCGTTTCCAGGGTGTGCGTTGTGACGGCAGGATTGTAGCCCCAGACTTCGTGAAGAAGCGTCTCCCGGCCGACAGTCTCACCGGAGCGGTGCAGAAATTTGAGGATATTGGTTTCCTTCTCCGTCAGGCGGATTTTCTTGCCTTCGTGGTCGATCAGAAGCTTCGCACTCGGACGAAACGTGTAAGGGCCAACGCGATAAACGGCCTCTTCGCTTTGTTCGTGGTTTCGCAGATGCGCATGGATCCGCGCCATCAGCACTGCAAATCGGAAGGGCTTGACGACATAATCGTTGGCGCCGGCATCCAGTCCTTCGATTACGTCGGCATCCTGATCCATCGCGGTCAACAGGATGATCGGACAGGTCACGCCGGCAGCGCGAAACTCGCGACAGAGCGCCCGTCCATCGCCGTCGGGCAGGCCGACATCGAGGATCATGAATTCGAACAGGCCGTCGGCGACCTTTGTGCGCGCTTCGGCGCAGCAGCCCGCTTCGACCGGATCATATTCGCCCTCAACGGCAAATTGCTCCGCCAGCGACGCACGCAGCATGGTGTCGTCGTCAACGAGAAGAAGGCGTTTGGCACTCGGCATTCTATCTCCCTGCCTGGATGGGGGCCGGTGCGAGTCTACCCGGATTCCGTTTCGGGGTGTATGTCCCTCGTCCGAGGAAACCATGCCACCCCCGACCAGGAATAGAACAAAGACGCCCCGGCTGCCTTCACGATCCCGTGCCGCAGGCCGTCCGCCAGCGATCGACAGCGCAGCCCGGGCGGTGGATGCGTTCAGGCGCGGCGCGGCCGTGCGCATCAAGTGGGGCAAGGCCGCGATTGGCGCGCTTGCCGTCGAGACGGTGACGGACGCGACCCTGAAGGCCCTGAAAGTGGCCGACAAGCAACCGCTTCTCCTCCTGACGCACGCCCGCGCGAGAACGCTCAAAATTCGCATCTACACGCCTGATGTCGTCGCCATCAAGCCTGAGCTACCTCTGCATGCAGACACACTCCGGACTGTCGCAGACCCGACCGATGACCTCGCCCGGCCACTGAAGGGACCATTCGACACCGTGCGCGAACCTCTGGATGCGCGCCATGCGGCAGCTGTCAAACTCGCCAAGCTGGCCGGCCTTCTCCCCGCCGCGATCGTCTGGCGCACGACAGGCGAGCCGGCGATAGAGTCCATCAAATCGGGCGACATCCTGTCTTACGATGCGCGATCCGCCGGCGAGCTGTCTGTCGTCACCCGCGCCCGGGTTCCCCTGGAGGGCGCAGAACGCACGGAGCTTGTCGCATTTCGCGCAGGCAGTGGCGGCCCCGAGCATTACGCAATCGTCCTGAACGCCCCGCCGACCGATCAACCGGTTTTGACCCGGCTGCATTCGGAATGCTTTACGGGCGATCTGTTGGGCTCGCTCAAATGCGATTGCGGTGCACAATTGCGCGGTGCGATCAGCGAGATCGCGAAGGCAGGCGGCGGAATTCTTCTCTACCTCGCCCAGGAAGGTCGCGGTATCGGCCTCGTCAACAAGCTGCGCGCCTACCGTTTGCAGGACCAGGGCTTCGACACGATCGAAGCCAACGAGCGGCTGGGTTTTGAGCCCGACGAACGGCTTTATGCCACCGCTGCGCGCATGCTGACGCTGCTCAGCTACAAATCCGTCCGTCTACTGACAAACAATCCCGACAAAGTCCGGGCGCTCGAGGCCGAGGGCATTCCTGTCGTCGAACGTGTTCCCCACGCTTTCCCCGGCAACCCCCACAACCAAGGCTATCTGAAGACCAAGGCGCATAAGGCCGGACATCTATTGTGAGGCGTGACACCCCGCACTCAGGGCGATTACGGAGTGCTCTCCCGGTCCCGGAAATCTTTGCCCAGCGGGCGGCGTCCTACACAAAAAGTCCCGACTTTTCCTGGTCTTTTCGGTGGCAAAGGTCTTGCTACAGAAGGCGTATGACCATCCAGACACCGTCATCCCTGCCTGTTGTTACTCCGACTGCCGCGGCGCCCGCCGCAACGGGTGGCGTCGGCTCCAAATCGGACGAGTATTCGGGTTTTTCGTTTCACGACCTGCTGAGCATCGTCAATCCGCTGCAGCACTTTCCGGTGATCTCGACCCTCTACCGGAAGCTGACTGGCGACACGATCAAGCCGTTCGAGCGCATCGCCGGCGACACGCTTTACGGCGGATGGATGGGCCTGGCGTCGTCCGTGGCGAATTTGGTCTTCGAGAAGGAGACGGGAAAAGACTTCGGCGATACCGTGCTGGCTTGGCTGGGCGGCGACAACGACTCCAAACCCGCAACCCAGGTCGCGGCCGCGGGCAACCCGGGATCCACCGCAGTCACCGCGCAACTGCAGGCACCCGCACCGGCAGCAGCGCAGGCACCGCCGCAGCCGACCGGACCGACTACGGTCCAGGCAGTATCGGGGGATCCGGGTCTGGCCGCACTCTCCGCGTCGATGTCCGCATCGCACGTCGACAGCGAACTTGCGCAACGCGCAGCCTACGCGTACCGCCGCTCCATGACCGCGACCCACGCCCCACTCAGCTTGGCGCCACTCAATCTGGCGCCGGCTATGTAGGACCGCCTTCTCCGGCCACGCCCCCTTCATCTGGATGCGTTCGCGCGCCGAAGATCGCCGTGCCGATCCGCACATGCGTCGCGCCAAACCGAATCGCCGTTTCGAAGTCGGCGCTCATACCCATGCTGAGCAACGGCAGGCGGTGCTCTCGCGAAAGTTTCGCCAGGAGTGCAAAATGCACTGCGGGCGGCTGTTCGGACGGTGGAATGCACATCAATCCGCGCACCGGAAGTCCAAGTTCGTCGCGGCACAGCGCAACGAAGCTTGCGACGTCGCGGGGCAAAACACCTGCCTTTTGCGGTTCTTCGCCAGTATTGACCTGAATGAACAGCAGGGGTGACCGCCCCGCCCGATCCAGCTCGGCCTTCAGGGCGTGGGCGAGTTTTGGCCGGTCCAGGCTGTGAATCGCATCGAACAGCTCCACCGCCTCTCTTACCTTGTTCGTCTGCAACGGACCAATGAGATGCAGCTCGACGTCGGGGAATTCGACCCGCAACGCCGGCCATTTCGACTTCGCCTCCTGCACCCGGTTTTCTCCGAAGGTACGCTGGCCGGCCTGCAGCACGGGACGCACATGGTTCGGACCGAAGGTCTTGGAGACGGCAATCAGCGTCGTTTGCGATGCCGGCGAGACTGCGGCTTTCCTTGCGCACTCGATACGGTTGAGAATGTCGCGCAAAGCGTGGACCGACGCAGGGTCGTTCGATTCGGGTGAGGATGGCATCAGGTGGCGGACAGACTTGCCCGTTCGACGCTAGCAAGAGCCGCGATCCGTCTCAACCGGCAGGTCCGATCCGCTCTGCCGGCGATCCTTTTCCTCACCGACGACGAGCGTGCGGCCGAACCATTCGCCGTCGCGCAAACATTGCCGCGCGGAAGTCTCGTGATCGTGCGATCGGCCCGAGCAGCTCGACGTATTGAAATCGCAACCGGGATCGCTGCCGTCGCAAAAAGGCGGGGACTTGCCTGGCTCGTGGCGAATGACGCCGAACTCGCAACCCGCCTCGGCGCAGATGGAGTTCATTTCGCGGAAACGCGCCGGGCGGACGCATACCACTGGCGCGCGTGCAGGCCCGACTGGCTCATCACCTGCGCAGCGCATTCGCTGGCTTCATGCGCGCAAGCGGCGCGGTTTGGAGCGGATGCCGTGCTGCTCGCTCCGGTATTTGCCACCAGAAGTCACGCGGCAGGCAGAACTCTGGGCGCGACAAAGCTGCGCCTGATGGCGCTTCAATCGCCTGTGCCGGTCTATGCGCTGGGTGGAATCGACGCCCGCACGTCGAGGCGGTTGGCCGGCGCCAGGCTGGTGGGACTTGCCGGCATCGGCGCATGGACGGATTGATTGCGATCAGACATGGAATTGCATATGCAGGAAAACGGCCTGCATCGAAACATCCGGTTTGCGGTTGTAAAAATCGCCGGTGTCGCGGCCGAAATCGAGATGCTGCCAGCCCAGAGTCAGCTGCAGATTCGAATTGACGACGTAGGCAATCGACGGTTCGAAACCGGTCTCGTGAAGCCGGGGCAGGTTTTGCTCTCGTCCGGCGATACCGTCGGAAACTTCGAAGCCGGCGATCCACGGCCCTTTCGTGACTGTCGCGCTGAGCCTTGCGGACCGGGTTGCACCCGTGCGGAAAGCCTCGTCGATATCGAAGGCGTACGCGTTGGATTGCCGATACCCGCCTCCAAAGGACAGCTTCGCATCGGCTACATCGACATCGAACGCCGCACCGGCGGCGTAGTCGAGCAGATCGCCATGCCCCGGCGTTCTGCGATCGTCGTGCGCGAGCGCAACGCCTGCATAGGTGACCAACGACGCGGCGCCGATGTTCTGTTCGTCATTTGCGCCGGCTTCGAGCATGTCGATCTGACGATCCGCCGAGGCGGGCCCGCGGCTGAGAAACGGCAAGCCGTCGCGCGCCTGGTACGGCGTGACGGATCCGGCCAGCTGAATGCCGAACAGCCGCGGCGAATAATAGGACGCCTTTGCAAAATTCTCCGTGGCGAATTCGCCGGTGCGAAGGCGAAACAGATCGGCGAACGCTTCGCCGGTCAGTGGGTTGCGGAAAAACGTTACCGTGCCCTCGTCGATCGCAACCGCATCGTCGACTTTCGGGCCGACCGTGGAAAGCCTGTATGCGGCGCCGTCCTGCTGGCCGATCTCCACACGCCCGAACGGCGTCTGAAGAGACACGTAGTCTTTTTCAAAGAAGCGGTCGCCGTAATTGTCGCCCGACAGCGTGTCGTGCCATGGCAGGATGGCGACCGCGATTGCGAAATCCCAACCATTGTCGAACTGGGTGCCGAGCTTCCCGGTTGCGAGCGCCGCGCCGGTGATCCCGCCGCGACCGATATCGCCCTGCTGCGTCGTGACATACCCGGCTGCGGACGCCGTGCCGCCGAGGGTCGCGGACCAGTCGCCCATCTGGGCGGACAAGGGAGAGACGTTCCAGTCGATCAGGTCGGCCGCCTGTGCCGGACAGGGGCCGACCAGGGCCACGAACAACAGCCAATAAGCCCGCATAATCTCCTCTGGGTGCCTTGCCGGTGCCTATAGCATGGACGGACGGGCAGGTGCCTGCATTCCCCCAGCCCGCGGCCATATCGACGGGCCGTTGCCTCATCGGGCCAAGAAACGTATAAGCGCCGCCGGGCGGGACTGATCAGGCGGCGCAGAGTGTCGCGAAAATAATGGGATAAGCGGTTCGATGCGATTCTTGTTCGTTGCGCTGGGTGCGCTGTTGCTGACGGCGTGCGGACCATCAAAACCAGATGAAATGGTCGATACGACGATCGGTTCGACGACCGGCGGTCATATGGTGCTGGGCGTCAATTCGTATCTCTGGCATGCGAGCCTCGATACGCTGGCCTTCATGCCGCTCGCATCGGCCGACCCCTTCGGCGGCGTGATCATCACGGAGTGGTATTCCGCGCCGGAAGATCCCAGCGAGCGGATGAAGGTCACGATCTACATTCTCGATCGCCGGCTGAGGGCCGACGGCCTGAAGATTGCCGTCTTCCGGCAAACCCACGGCACGGATGGCTGGGCCGACGCGCAGGTCAACCCCGACACGGCCGTCAAGCTCGAAGACGCAATTCTGACGCGGGCACGCGAGCTTCGACTCGCGAGCGAACCGCCGGAAGGTTAGTTTCCCCAATCGCTGCAGGCCTTTGATTCTCCCGCCGCCTTCAGCGATGGAGGCGAGCGGGAGACAAAGAGGCTGCCATGGCGCGCTACAACGCCAAAGAATCGGAAACCCGCTGGCAGGCGGAGTGGAACCGCCGCGGAGTGTTCGCGGCGCAGAACGACAGCGCGCGGCCGAAGAGCTACGTGCTCGAGATGTTTCCCTACCCGTCCGGCCGCATCCACATGGGGCACGTGCGCAACTATACGATGGGCGACGTGCTGGCGCGATTCCGCCGTGCGCAAGGTTACAACGTGCTGCATCCGATGGGCTGGGATGCGTTCGGCCTTCCCGCCGAAAACGCCGCGCGCGACATGGGAATCAATCCCAGGGAGTGGACCTACGCCAATATCGCCACGATGCGGGCGCAGCTGAAGTCGATGGGGCTGGCGATCGACTGGAGCCGCGAGTTCGCAACCTGCGATCCGGACTATTACAAGCTTCAGCAGAAACTGTTTCTCGATTTCTATCGCGAGAATCTGGTCTATCGCGCGCAAGCCGACGTGAATTGGGATCCCGTCGATCACACGGTGCTGGCCAACGAGCAGGTGATCGAAGGGCGTGGCTGGCGCTCGGGCGCGCTGGTCGAGCGCCGAAAACTCTCCCAGTGGTTCTTCAGGATCACCGCCTTCAGCGACGATCTGCTGACTGCCCTCGGCGGACTGGATCGCTGGCCGGAAAAAGTCAGGCTGATGCAGAAGAACTGGATCGGCCGCTCGGAAGGCCTGCGTTTCTCATTCGCTCTGTCGGACGACGAGAAGGTCGAGGTGTTCTCGACACGGCCGGACACGCTCTTCGGCGCGAGCTTCGTTGCCCTGTCGCCCGACCACCCCCTGGTCGAGCGATTGGCCAAAGGCGACGCAGCGCTGACTGAGTTCGTCGCGGAGTGCCGGCGGCTCGGCACGTCGGAAGAGACGATCGAGACCGCCGAAAAGCGCGGATACGACACGGGATTGAAGGCAACACATCCGTTCGACAAGTCCTGGCAATTGCCGGTCTATGTCGCGAACTTCGTGTTGATGGGATATGGCACCGGTGCGATCTTCGGTTGTCCCGCCCACGACCAGCGCGACCTCGATTTCGCGCGCAAGTACCGCTTGCCCGTGCTGCCCGTTGTGATTCCGGACGGCGAGAATCCGGCAAGCTTTACCGTCGGCAATGAAGCGTATTTGGGGGGCGGAAAGCTTGCCAATTCGCGCTTCCTCGACGGTCTCGACGTCGAAGCCGCGAAAAAAGAAGTCGCCGGACGCATTGAAGCGGCGGGCGAGGGAACACGCACGGTGAATTACCGGTTGCGCGATTGGCTCGTCTCGCGCCAGCGCTACTGGGGTTGTCCAATTCCCATGGTGCATTGCGAAGCCTGTGGCATCGTTCCCGTCGAGGAGAGCGAACTCCCTGTCAAGCTGCCCGACGACGCGACATTCGACGCTCCGGGAAATCCGCTCGACCGCCATCCGACATGGAAGCATGTCGCGTGCCCGGCCTGCGGAAAGCCGGCGCTGCGCGATACCGATACGCTCGATACCTTTGTCGATTCGTCATGGTACTTCGCGCGCTTCTGCGACACGAAGGCGGCTGCACCGGTGAACCGTGCGGCGGCCGACTACTGGCTGCCCGTGGATCAGTATATCGGCGGTATCGAGCACGCGATTTTGCATCTGCTTTACGCGCGTTTCTTCGTGCGCGGCCTGAAGCGGATGGGATATGCGGGACTGGATGAGCCGTTTGCGGGTCTTTTCACGCAGGGGATGCTCTGTCACGAAACCTATCGCGATCCGGCCGGCGAATGGCTGTCGCCGGACGACGTGGAGCGCCGCGACGGGATTGCCATCCGCAAAGGCACGAACATTCCTGTCACGATCGGCCCGTCGGAGAAGATGTCAAAGTCAAAGAAGAACGTGATCGCTCCGGAAACGATCATCGACATCTTCGGAGCCGACACGGTTCGCTGGTTCATGCTGTCTGATACCCCGCCGGAACGGGACATCGAGTGGACGGAACGCGGTGCAGAAGGGTGCTGGCGATTTGTACAGCGGATTCATCGGCTTGTGACAGAATCGCAGGACCTGTCGGCGTCCGGAACCTTGCCTGGCGCCGCCCTCGACGGTCCTTCGCTGGCGTTACGTCAGGCGGCGCACCGCGCGATCCATGCCGTTACCGAAGATCTGGAAGCGCTTAGGTTCAATCGTGCGGTTGCACAGATTTACACGCTCGCCAATGCGATAGAAGATGCGCGTAACGCCGTCGACGGCGCGGTGCGGCGGGAAGCGCTCGAAACCCTGGTGAAGCTCGTGGATCCCATGATGCCCCACCTTGCGGAAACTTGCTGGACAGCACTGGGTCACACCACGCTGCTGGCTGAGGAGCCCTGGCCCAAGGCCGATCCGGATCTGGTGCGCTCCGACACGATCACGATCGCAGTCCAGGTGAACGGCAAGCGGCGCGACGAGATCGAAATTCCCGCCGACGCCGACGATGAGTTTGTCCGGAGCAAGGCGCTCGCGCTGGAGAGCGTGGGGCGGGCGCTCGACGGCAGGGCTCCCCGCCGGGTGATTGTCGTGCCCCGCCGGATCGTGAACGTGGTGGCATGATGCGACGGCTGTCCGCGCCATTTTTGGCAATTTTGCTTGCAGTCGCGCTGAGCGATTGCGGGTTCCACCCCCTGTACGGGGAAATTGGCAGCAAGCCCGGTGGCCAGCAGGTGTTCGGCACCATTTATGTCGACACGATTCCGACCGAGCGGATCGGCTATGAGCTTCGCAACAACCTGATCAACATGATGCACGGATCGGTCAAGCAGGACGGCGCGATCTACAGACTGACGGTGACAACGACCCAGGGCAACGAAGGCATTGCGGTCGAGCCGAATGCGTCGATCACGCGCTATAATTTCAATCTTGTGGCGCATTACGAATTGTCCAACATTCACAACGGAAAGGTCGTGCAGAGCGGGTCGGAGGCAACTCTCGCCGAGTATGACGTGGTGTCCTCGCCCTATTCGACACTGGTCGCACAACGCGCCGCCGAAGAGCACGCCACGGAAGACATCGCCAATCGAATCCGTATCGCTCTGGCCGTCTATTTCCACAATCAGGCCAAATGATCGTCAAGACGTCAGACGGCGATCGATTCGCAGCGCGCCCACCTGCCGATCTTGTCGCTGCCCTGCTTTACGGACCGGACCAGGGGCTGGTGCGCGAGCGCGCCGACAGGCTGGCGGCAACGGTCTGCGCCGATCTGCGCGATCCGTTCCGTGTCAGCGAGCTCGACGAAGCAGGCATTTCGTCCGACCACGCGCGATTGGCCGACGAAGCGGCAGCACTCTCCATGACTGGCGGACGGCGGGTCGTGCGCGTCCGCTCGGCGGGCAATGCGCTTGCCGGCATTTTCGAGTCGTTGCTCGATACCTCCGGCGGCGGCGCGCTTGTGGTGGTAGAGGCGGGCGACCTGCCCAAAGGCTCGAGTTTGCGGGAGGTATTCGAGGACGCGAAGAACGCTGCTGCGATCGCCTGCTATCCGGACTCCGCCGATGGCCTGGCGCAGCTATTGCACAACGCGCTCAAGGCGGACGGCGTCAGGATTTCCGACGATGCGCTGGATGTTGCCGTCTCATTGCTCGGCGCAGACCGCGCCATGACCCGGCAACAGATCGAGAAGCTGGCTCTGTACGCGCGCGGGTTCGATCGTCTCGAGATCAGAGACGTGCGGGCGGTGATGGGCGATGAGGCTGAAGCACGTATTGAGGAAGTGTGCGATGCGGCGGGCGAAGGCGATTGGGCCAAGCTCGACCGTGCACTCGAAAGACTGTGGTCGGAAAACACGTCGCCGATTGCCGTTGTTCGCGTTGCGATGGCGCATTTTCAGCGGCTTGCGCTGGTCAGGACCGGTCAGGATGTCGAAACGGTTCTGAAGCGCCGTCCTGCCATCCATTTTTCCCGCGCGGTTTCCTTCCGTGCCCAGGCCAAGCGCTGGAGCGAGGCGCGGCTTCAGGAAACGCTCGACCTGCTCCTGGAGACCGAAGCGCTGTGCAAGACGACCGCCGTACCGGCCGAGGCTGCATGCGCCCGGGCGTTCTTCACTGTCGCGGCGTGGGCGAAGCTGCGCAGCTAGCGCGCTGCACCGATCGCACTTTTCCATGCCGTCATTCGTCATTCAGCGGGATAAATACGCGGCCCGGGCTCTTGCCACGACGCGAGAGCGTGCTTCAATGTCGGTGCCCGGGAGAATTGGCCATGAAGCTGAACGGCGTTCGAGAACAATCGCGGGGTTGTGTTGCATTCGTGAGTGCATTGACACTGATGGCGACGGCTGCATCCGCCGCCGGGGCGCAGTCGACACGTTACGTGAGCGCACGCGTGCCGATGGCGGGGCCGTCGGTGGACGTCGGCGCGATGCGTCCAACCGGTCTTTCGCCCGCCGTGCAGCCGGTCGCGGGCACGCAACATCCCTCAAACACCTGGACCAAGCTTGCGACACTGAACGGCGCGACGGTGCACGATGTCGCATTTGTCAACGCAACGACCGGATACGCGGCGGCAGAACTCGGACAGGTGTGGGAGACGACAGACGGCGGCACCACCTGGAAGGAAATTCTCAATCGCAGTTTCCCGTATTACTATTACGGCATCGCCGTGAGCGGAAAGACGGTCGTAGCAAGCGGTTTCAACGACCAGACCAGCCAGGCGATTCTATCGCAAAGCAATGATGGCGGGAAAACGTGGCTGGCCGACACTGTGCTCAGCAGTGACGCGTGGGCCGGTCGCGTGCGGTTTGCGAAGAAGACATCCGATGGGCTCGCCATGAGCGGCGAAGGGCTCGCCGATCCCAATGCCGCGTGGTGGACGGGACCTCCCAATGATTGGGCCCAGGTGACGCCGGATCCGACCGGCGGCTGGTTCGGATACCAGTTCACGCTCCTCAAGGATCGGACGGCGTACGCCTCCGGTATCAATTTCTGCACGAGTGCGGATATCGGCGCGACATGGACATGCGGACCGCCAGCCGACAGCGTTTTCGACGGGCCAACGGAGTTCGTCAGCGATAAGGTCGGCTGGACGGGCGGCGGCGAGATTTCGCCCAATGTTGCGGGCTGGCTGCACCGCACGACAAACGGCGGCAAGACCTGGAGCGGCCGCGTCTTGAACGCGCCGTGGCCCATTCGCGAGATCGAGTTCCTGAATGCCAAGCTCGGCTGGGCAGCCGGAGGGAATATCTATAGCGGTGTAGGCGGTATCTATTATTCCGCCGACGGCGGAAAGACCTGGACGCTCGACGCCGATACCGGAGATGAAATGGGCGCTTGCGCCTATCAGAACGTCGGCAACGGACAGACGCAGGTCTGGTGCATCGGTGATGCCTATAACGGCAGCATATTCTTGAGCGACGTCTACAGCACGGTCGTCACAACGCCTTAGGCAGCCGTGCTGTCAACCGAACCGGCCGGTGATGTACTCTTCGGTCTTCTTGTTGGTCGGGCTGGTGAAGATCTGGTCGGTTGTGCCGAATTCGATCAGTTCGCCGAGAAACATGAAGGCGGTGAAATCGGATACGCGCGATGCCTGTTGCATGTTGTGCGTGACGATAACGATTGTGTACTCCTCGACCAGCTCGTCGATCAATTCCTCGATCTTCGCCGTCGAAATCGGATCGAGCGCCGAACACGGTTCGTCGAGCAGAATGACTTCGGGCCGGGTTGCGACCGAGCGCGCGATGCACAATCGCTGCTGTTGTCCGCCGGAAAGACTGAGCCCCGACTGCTTCAGCTTGTCCTTTACTTCGCCCCACAACGCCGCGCGTTGCAGTGCGGTTTCGACTCGTCCATCGAGTTCGGATTTACCGATCTTTTCGAACAGGCGAATGCCATAGGCGATATTCTCGTAGATGGTCATCGGAAACGGCGTCGGCTTCTGGAACACCATGCCGACCTGCGCCCGCAGGAGGTTCACGTCCTGCCCTGAATTGAGGATGTTGCGGCCGTCGAACAGCACTTCGCCTGTCGCGCGCTGATTGGGGTAAAGCTCATAGATACGGTTCAGCACCCGCAGCAGTGTCGATTTTCCGCAGCCTGACGGACCGATGAACGCGGTGACCTTCTTGTCGTACAGTGGCACGCTGACGCTTTTCAGCGCCTTGGCGCCGCCATAGTAGAAATCCAGATTACGGATATCGATCCGAGGCTTCAGGCCGGCTGCTTTCACATCACTCATTGCGACATCCGTTGTGATTCGAAAATTCGGGCCAAAATGCTCAAGGATAAGACAGCGGCCGTTATCAGCAGCGCGCCTGCCCAAGCCAGCCTGTGCAGATCCTCCGGAGCCGCTTGCGCATAATCGTAAATCACCGCAGGCAGACTTGACATGGGTTCGTTCAGGCCCTTGCTCCAGTCGTGACTATTGAGCGACGTGAAAAGCAACGGTGCCGTCTCGCCGGAAATGCGCGCGATGGCAAGCAGGACGCCGGTCATGATCCCCGCGCGCGCCGCGCGCCATGTAACGGTGCGGATGACGAAGACGCGGGGCGTGCCCAGCGCAGCCGCGGCCTCGCGCAGCGTGTTGGGCACGAGCAGCAGCATGTTCTCCGTGGTACGAACGACGACTGGCACAACAAGGACAGCGAGCGCGGCAATGCCCGCGTAGGCCGAAAAGTGGCCCATGCGCAGTACGATGAGAACGTAGATAAACAGGCCGATGAGGATCGAGGGCGCACTCAAAAGAATATCGTTGACGAAACGCACGATGACGGAGAACCGATTGTGGCGGCCATACTCGGCGAGGTAGGTGCCAGCCAGAATTCCGACGGGCGTGCCGATCAGCACCGCCGCGGTGCTCATGATCAGACTTCCGACGATCGCGTTGGCAAGGCCACCGCTCTCTCCCGTCGAGAGCGTGATCTGGGTGAAAATCGTACTGCTCATGGCTTCCATGCCGTTCGTCACCAGCGTCCACAAAATGATGGCGAGCCAGCCTATGCCGAACAGCGCTGCCCCGACCGACAGCACGAGAAACACGCTGTTGCGAAACCGACGGCGGGTATAAAGGCCCCGGTTGATCATTGCGAGCGGCCTCCGGAGCGGGCTTCCAGGCTGCGCAACATCAGCTGTGCGGCCGCCAGTACGAGGAAGGTGATAAAAAAGAGGATCAAGCCGCTCGCGATCAGCGAGGGAATGTAAAGATCGCCCAGGGCTTCCGTGAATTCATTGGCGATCGTGGCGGAGATGGTCGTGCCGGGCGCGAACAGGGACGTCGGGATGTGGTGCGCGTTGCCGATGACGAACGTCACGGCCATGGTCTCTCCGAGGGCGCGCCCCAATGCCAGCATTGCACCGCCGACGACGCCGCTGCGCGCGAAGGGCAACACCACGTTCGACATGACTTCCCATGTCGTGCAGCCCAGACCGTACGCGGCCTCCTTCAACATCGCCGGCACGGTTTCGAAGACATCACGCGTTACCGCTGAAATGAACGGCAGGATCATGATTGAAAGAATCAGAGACGCCGTGAAGATGCCGATACCGAACGGCGGCCCGGCGAGCAGCGTCGACAGGACCGGTACATTGGCAAACGTGTCGATGATTCCGGGCTCGATATACTCACGGAAAAACGGAGCGAATACGAACAGCCCCCAGATGCCGTAAATGATCGACGGGATGCCTGCCAGCAATTCAATGGCGATGCCGACGGGCCTTCGCAACGGCCGCGGACAAAGCTCCGTGAGGAAAATGGCAACACCGATGCCGACCGGCACCGCGATCAGCATCGCGAGGAACGAAGTCACGACCGTTCCATAAATGAGCGGCCAGGCGCCGAACTTCTCGGTTACCGGATTCCAGACCGACGATGTGAGGAAGTTGAAGCCGAACGCCTTGAAGGCGGGCCATGCGCCCTGCCAGAGGGACGCGATGATTCCGATAAAAATCAGCAATACCAGCCAAGCTGCGGCCAGCGTCAGCCAGCGAAACTGTCTGTCGCTGCGACCGAAACGTCTGAGTGCTGCCGTCAATGACGGCGGCCGGCGGGATGATGTCAACGCGACGTCGGCCATGAAAATCGCCCGGCTGATAAAGGATTTGGGGGGTTGCGGTCCAACCCCCCAAGAAGTTCTCGTTGCCCGGAAAGCGGCCGGGCCTCGAGCTTACGGAACTGCTGCTGCGTCGATGTTGTCGTGCCAGCTTTTCTTGATCGCTTCCACGGTCACGGCGGGCAGCGGCACATAGGTGAGGTCGGTCGCCATCTGCGAGCCATTGGCGTAGTCCCAATCGAAGAATTTCAGGACTTCCTTCAGGCGCGCCGGATCGGAGGGATGCTTGTAGACGAGGATGAATGTCGCGCCGGAGATGGGCCAGGCATCATGTCCGGGCTGATTGGTCAGGATCACATAGAAATCCTGGGAGTGCGCCCAATCGGTTTTCGCGGACGCAGCCTGCACGGCAGCCGTCGTCGGGGACGCCGCGACGCCGTCGTGATTGATCATCTTGACCCAGGCGATGTTGTTCGTCTTGGCGTACGCGAATTCGACATAGCCGAGCGATCCGCCGGTTTGTTTGACCATGTTGGCGACGCCTTCGTTGCCCTTGGCCCCAATGCCGCTCGGCCATTCGACCGACGTCGCAGCGCCGACATTGCTCGACCATTCCGGGCTCATCTTGGAGAGATAGTTCGTGAAGATGAAGTTGGTGCCCGAGCCGTCGGCGCGATGCACGGTCGCGATGGCGGTGTGCGGCAGGTTGACCGATGGGTTCAATCTCTTGATCGCTGCGTCGTCCCAATAGGTGATCTTGCCGAGGCAGATCTCTGCGAGCGTCTTGCCGTCCAGCGTCATGTCGCCGGCCTTGACGCCGGGAATGTTGACGACAGGCACGACCGCGCCGATGACGGTGGGGAATTGGGTCAGACCGGCCGCGCTCAGTTCGCCCGGTGTCAGGGGCTTATCGGAGGCGCCGAAATCCACCGTCTTCGCCTTGATCTGTGCGATGCCGCCGCCGGAGCCAATCGCCTGATAATTCAGGCCGATTCCGGTTTTCGCCTTATAGGCTTCGGCCCATTTCTGGTAGATCAGCGCCGGGAACGTTGCGCCGGCGCCGGTGATATCGGCGGCCATGGCGCCCGATGCGGCGCAGGCAAGCGCCACGCCGGCAGCAAGGCCGAGCAAGCGCTGGGTAATCGGTTTCATGGGAGACCCTCTCTGGAAGACTGATAAGGTTCGAACGAGCAGCAGGCTCGTGTGCTTCCCCCCGCGAAGCCCGCTCGCGCCGGATAACGCCGCCTTTGGATTTAACGTCCATCACAGTTTGATGAAGCTTTCGTGACGACAGAGGGCATATCGGAAAACCACGCAGGGTTTCAGGACCTTACCTTCCCGCAAAGACGCTGTGTGAGGCTATGCCGCACGCAAAATGGCGCATCCCGGACGCGGCCCTGTTTCATTTGGGCGGCCTGTACGGTTGCGGAACAGGTGCAGACTTAAGTCTTTTTGAAGGCTCCGTCTGGTTTGCTCAAGGTCGCATTCGAGTGTGTCTGGAGCAGCATTCGTGTTTACGCGGACGTGGAGCACCGTCTTCGGTCTGGGGGTGCTGGCGATTGCCGCACTCGGGCTGGCCGACGCACTGCTTCATGGCCGTCTCACTTTCGTTCCGGCGCCCGTCCTGCAGGGCATCGCGCTCATCGGCGTCATTCTTCTGTTCGCCGGACTGCTGCATGCGCGCGGCCGGGCGCGAATGCTTGAATTGAATGCCCGCGAGTTCCGGTTGCTGGCGCAGAAACTCGAGGCCTCCCTCGCCACCGTCTACGCCATGAATGCGCGGCTGCATGAAAGCGAGGTGCGCTACAAGGGCCTCGTTGACGCCCAGGGTGATGCCATCCTGCGCCGCGCGCCCGACAGCCGGCTCACCTACGGCAACGATGCCTTCTTCAAGCTGTTCGCGCTGAGCCCGCGTGATGCACTCGGTCGCCCGTTCGCCCCCGAAAGCCATCCCGACAGCAACACGGTCATGCCGCCCTTCGGAACCTTTGCAGGCCTCGACTCCGGACAGGCGCGGGCGCGCTACGATCAGCATGTGCGCACGAGCTTCGGCTGGCGCTGGATCGCCTGGGAGGATTACGCGATCGGCGATGCGCAGGGCCGGCTGATCGAAGTGCAAAGCGTCGGGCGCGACATCACCGAGCGCAAGGCGCTGGAAGATGCGTTGATGAAGGCGCGCGACGATGCCGAGGCTGGGAGCCGCGCCAAGAGCGGTTTTCTCGCCACCATGAGTCACGAGATCCGCACACCCATGAATGGCGTGCTCGGCATGGCGCGGCTGCTGCTGGAGACGAATCTCGGGCCCGACCAGCGTACCTATGCCTCGGCCATCAAACAGTCCGGCGAATCGCTGCTCGCGCTGATCGAAAAGATTCTCGACTTCTCCAAGATCGAATCCGGCACGATGCGGCTGGAAGAAGACGATGTGGAGGTGCGCCAACTGGTGGAAGGCGTGGTGGAGCTCCTCGGCCCGCGCGCGCATGCGAAAGACATCGAGTTGCTTGCCGTCATCGAGAGCGACGTGCCGGCGCTGATCCGCGCCGATACGGTCCGCCTGCGCCAGATTCTCACCAATCTCGCCGGCAATGCCATCAAATTCACGGAGAAGGGCGGCGTGCGCATCGATGTGCGCGTGGAGCATCGCGGCCGGCGCTATCTGAGCTTCGTGGTGCGCGATACCGGCGTGGGCGTGCCGCGCGACAAGCGAGCTGCGATCTTCGACGAATTCGTCCAGGCCGATTCAGGCCATGCGCGCCGCTTCGGCGGTACAGGCCTCGGTCTTGCGATCTCCAAACGCCTCGTCATCGCGATGGGCGGACATATCGGTGTCGATGCGGCGCCGGGCGGAGGCAGCATCTTCTGGTTCGTCATACCGGTGACTAGCCTCAAGCGCGCCGAACCGATCGAAGCCGCGCGGCTGAAAGGGTCCACCGTCGCGATCGTCACGCGCAACGCGGTCTTGCGCGAAGGCCTCACGGCACAGGTACGCGCCGGCGGCGGCGAGGTGGTCGCCATGCCGGCCCCCGGCGAAAACGCCCGCGCAACACTCGACGCCGTCATCATCGATGCCGGAACGGGTGCGGAGCCCGACCTGCCGACCTGGCCCGACGAACATGTGCGTTCGATCGTGCTGATCGCGCCGGAAGCCCGGCCGCGCATCGCCGAACTCAAGCGCATGGGCTTTGCCGGTTATCTCGTGAAACCGGTGCGCCAGCAATCGCTCGGCGAACGCATCCGCATCAGGACCGAGATGATCGTTCCGCCGGCGCCTGCCGATCTCGCGCCGCTGCCGCACACCATGGTGTTGAATTCCGGGCGTCCAGGGAGTGCGGCCATCCTGGGCGCATCGTCCAACTCTGACGGCATTGCGGGCGGGGCGCCCGCGGTCCCGGAGAGTGCGCGCCCAGGAAAATCCCTCCGCATCCTTCTGGCCGAAGACAATCCCATCAATGCGCTTTTGACGCGAGAGTTGCTGCGCCGGCGGGGACACAGCGTGAAAGAAGTCGCGTCCGGCGAAGCGGCGCTCGAAGCGCTGGGCAATGAACGCTTCGATCTGGTGATCACCGACATTCACATGCCGGGGCTGGACGGCATCGAAACCGCCGAACGCATCCGCGCGCTGGAACAGCGCCACAATCGCAGACGCACGCCCATCGTCGCGCTCACCGCCGACGCACTCGAAATCGGCGAACGCGCCTGCGAGGACGCAGGCATGGACGGCTTCCTCACCAAGCCCGTCGACCCCGCCGAACTCGATGCCATCTTCGCGCAGCTGTTTGCCGGCGATGCCAAGGATGCCGCGGCGTAGATCACCGGGAGCGCGCGATTTCATCGCGGCAAGGCGGCAACAGCCAGAACAGGGGCGATAACAGGGGCAAAATACAGCGGAAAAATCTGACCGGCCGCTGTATTGCGATTTTGCGTTTGCAATCAATGCCGTGCGAAAATCGTTGCCGGCAAAAACAGCGGCATATCAGTGAAAAAACAGCGGCGCGAGCCGGAAAAGCCTGCAAAGCCTGGCTTTATTCGCGACGGCCGAACAACCGGGGATGGCCGTTGCGTTAGGCTGAGACGCTCTCATCGCTGCATCTAGATCGATGCTTCCGGAGAGCCTGCGGGAATCCGGCGACGGCTTAAGTGTTCCAGTTTGCTGCGATGAGCTTAAGCACCAGCGGTATTGCCTCGCATTTTATCCAATTCGTCCATTTTTCGCTCATGAAGCGGGCGTAGCCTGACAGCCGCCTCAACGGGGGAGGATGTCATGCGGTTCGGGTTTCTGGTGGCGGCGGTCGCCGCAGGCGGCATCGCGATCGGTGCGGCCGTTCCTTTCATTTCGCTGCCCGATGTGCAGCTTCTGCCGGATTTCCAGGCGATGAACGCGAAGGCGGAAAGCGCCGCGGATCCGGCGCTGCGCCATTTCACGCTCGCCGATCTCAATCCGCTCCGGCTGATCTTCGACTACGAGCAGCATGAGATATCGACCAACACGAACCGCGGCCTGTTTGCCGGTTCCGCGCCGGTGCTGACGCCGGATTTCTCCTGGGCCGATCGCCAACAGGCGCAGTTCAACCGGGCGTTCGATCCCGCCGCCATGGCGCGTCTCAACGGCGAAAGCCTGCAAAACCAGTTTCGTCAGAGCAGCCAGCATCAGCAGGACATCATGAACTACATCCACAGCGGCGGACACGGGCCCTCGCCCATATTCCCCTGATATCGCGGGTGCAGTCGGTTTCGCAGCCAACGCCGTGCGCGTTGCAACGCCGATGTGTTCACCACAAAGCCGCAAAGGACACGAAGAGAGGCCGCAAGCCGTACATCTTGTCGGCGCGGCGCGCGCCAGAGAGAGTTTTCACCGATGAGACGAAGAGGCGATGAGACGCGCGGACTCTCAGTGTCTCATCGTCTCACCGGTAGACATTTTGTCTGCGCTTCGCGCGGGTCTCTTCCTTTGCGTCTTTGTGGTTGATCGTGCTTAAGGGCCCGGTCGAAGCGTGTGAAACGACGCCAGCGGCGAGAATGCCGCGAGCAACGGCGTCACAAGGCCCGCCGACGCCGCAATGAGCAGCGTCTCGCGCACGCCGATAATGCCGCCGAGAACACCACCCACAACCGCGCCGAAGATGGCCGCCATTCCGCCCGCGGCCCTGAACAACGCCGCTGTCCGCCCCAGCATCGCTGTCGGCAGGACCGACTGGCGCAGCGACGCCGACAGGATGGCGGCGGCCGTGCCGAATGCATCGCCGCCGAATTGGGTCAGCACCATGATTCCCACCCGCAGCCACAATGGGCCGCCTGCAAGCGGTATGAGCAAGGCCAGAAGCGTGGCCGCAAACACGCTCGCGACAATCGTGGGGCCGATGCCCAACGTCCGCGCCAGCCATGCCGACAATGACGCGCCCGTCAGAGCACCCACGCCGCCTGTTGCGATGACGACGCCCATCAGCGCGGGCGTGAAGCCGAGCACGCGGATGCCGAACAGCATGTAAAGCCCGGCGAAGAACGACATGAAGAGCGGCGACGTGAATGCCATCCAGAACAAGGTCCGCGTGGCGCCATCGGCCATGACAACGGCGAAACTGTCGCGCAGATCGCGAAACCAGTGCGTCTTCGGCCGAGAGGCATCGGCCACCTCTTCGCATTCCGGTATCGACAGCAAAAAGCACGCCGACACGAGGTAGGTCAGCGCCGTGCCGAGCATCGCAACAGGCGCGGTGAACAGCTGAAACAGCGTGCCCGCAACCGCAGGGCCGCCGATCTCCGCCAGCGATTCCGTGACGCCGAGTTTTGCGTTGCCGTCGATCAGCCGGTCGCGCGCGATGAGAGACGGCAGGAAGGCATGATCGGCAATGTCGAACAACGCGCCTGCCGCGCCGACGAACGCGGCGGCCACGTAAAGCTGCGTCATCGCGAGACAGTGCATCCACGCGGCAATCGGGATCGACAAGAGGGTGACGGTGCGAAAGAGATCGCAGGCGATCATGAGCCTGCGCCTCCGCGAGCGATCGACGACGCCTCCGGCGAAGAGGCCGACAAGCACGCCGGGTGCGAGCGTCAACGACGCCAGCGCGCCCAGTTCGGCGGGCGTGGCATGAATCGACAGGATCGCCGACATGGCGAAGCCTTCGCGCGCGATGCGCGCGCCGAAGGACGATACGGTCTGGGCAGCCCACAGCCGCAGGAAGCCCGCATGGCGCCACAGAGCGCCGGGCACGGATGAAACGGTCACGGATATTCTCCATGCAATCAGATGAATCGCGCGCACGCCCCCGCGGTCTTCGCGACGGCGCGTCAGTCCGATTGGTCTTCGCGAAGCTGCGAAGACGACTGGATCAGCGGATGATGAGCCCCTGCATGGCGGCCACCTGTTCTGCCGGGCCTTGGCCCGGCGCTGTGGAGAGGAAACCCGTGTAGCGACGCCGGCTTCGCGATGCAAGCCGGGGCGCTAGGGCTTGGTATCGCCCGCCGCGCTGTCCGCACTCAGCAGCGCGTCCGATGCGGCCCTCGGATCGATGCCTGCGCCCATGTCTTCGGCTTCACGATCGACGCGGTCCCTGACCTCGGGACTGTCGCGCCGCAGCTCTTCGAGGAGCGCGATGATCTTTGCCGTCTTCTGTTCGCTTGCCAGCGACGACAAGAGGATGAGCTGCTCGCGATGTTCGGCGAGGCTGTCTGCGCGGCGCTGCGTGGCGAGAATCAGAAGGGCGACATAAAAATCGAACACGCAGACGACAATCTGCAGCCACGGAAACGGCGGCGCGTCCCACGCCCATCGGCTGCCCCGCAACACGAAGCCGAGCAAAATCCAGAAAAGGATGAAAAGCGTCATCCCGACCACGAACCAGGGATGACTGAGCGCGGCTTTCAGCCGATCGAGGCGCCGGTCCAGCGTCGTGGCGCGCGCGCGGTGCGCCAGATGCAGATTTTCGATGGCCCGGATGGCATCCGCTGCGTGCGGAGGCAGCGAAGAGGTGTCTCCGGAGGCGGGAGATGGCGGTTCGAAATTGGTGTCCATCCATTATGAACGCGCGGCGGGACCAATCGTCCCGGCGT
>JBEKLN010000020.1:0-62800 GCA_050010175.1 Rhizomicrobium sp. | reverse complement strand
GAAGCGATGGGCGCTTGCCGTTACGCCGCTTTCGACCACGGCCGTGGTGCGACCGACCGGCAACCGAGCGACGATGACTGTCTCGCCGTCCAGAAGCGTGACAGACGGCTGTTCGTGCGGATTGTTCCAATTGATGACCCAACCGCAAACCATGCCGTCTGTGATGCCCGTGACCTTGCCGAGATATTCGTTGCCGGAGATCAAACTCTCGGCCGCGTCGATCGTCGGCAACGTCACTGCCGGAAGAAGCTCACTTTCCGTGTCTGCAATCACCGCGCGAATGACGTAGGGAGGAGAGCCGGGCGGTATCTTGTCGACGCTCAGTTCGAACCGATGTTTGCCGTTACCGCGATTGGACTGCGCCAGTTCCATGTCGAAGATGTCCGCGGGGCCGCGGCCGACACAGACATCATTGATGAACAGCTCGATTGTGACTGAGTCATAGGGCGCTGACGAATTCCACGCCCATCCCACGATCTTGTTCTTCTCGATGCCGCCCACCGCACCTTCGTAACCCGCCGCTCCCGACGAAGGCTGGTCGGTACCAATTGGATAGACCGTCGCCGATTCGCCGGCGGATGGTGAACCGTCAACGTCGATCTGGCCGGAATGCTCGGCGAATGCGGCTTCGCCCGACGATTTTCGCCGCTGCGCCATGGTAAACCCCTAGGTTGGCTTGGACTCGGCCGGCATCATAGGGAACGGCCCACCATTTCCAAAGGGCGGGAGAGGCCGGACCAGGCAGTCAGGCCGGCAAATTTTTGGCTGCCCCACCCCTCGATTTGCCGCCGGTTACGCGTCGTGCGCGGCGCCCGAGGATTCTGGTCCCGCGCCTGCCTTCTTTTTCTTGCCTTTTTTTCCGCCTTTGGCTAGCCGGTTTTCTTTACTCGCGGCTCGTTTGCCTGCCCGCAACGCGAGCCGCTTGGCGGCTGCCTCAAGCAGACGAACCTCCGCTTCAGCTTCCCTCGCCTTAAGCTCACTGATGCGGACGCGTTCCTCAAGCTCCTGGGGCGATACATTCTCGTTTCGCTTGGCGTCGTCTTTCTTAGGCATCTGCGTTCCCTTCGTGTGTCCGGCGCTTCATAGGCCGACGGTTGGATTGAAGGCAATATGGACCGCATAAAAAGCGGCCCCGAGATCTGCGGTAGACCGTGGCCGATCGAGCGGCACCTGTCTTGCTTAACAGATTTCGGGAAACCAGCCGAATAGGCGGTGGAACCTGGCGGGGAAGCCGATTCCACGGTGTGGCAGTCGAATGGTTTGCATAGGGAGGACGTGCGGCGCCCACGCCGTCGTCAGCTCGATGCAGCCGACCGCCTGCGCGCTTGAGACCGGTCATTGGACCGGTCTCACCGAACATGTGCGAGCGCGAACCGGTTCCCGCGTTGTCAAACTCGACACTGGGCCCGGATGCGCAGCCGGGGCTGTGTCATGCGAGCCAACTTGCACTGGATGTCGTCCGCAGGCTTGCAGCCGGTGGCGTGCCGAACCCGCTTTGGCCATCGCGCAGCACCGTGTGACCGCGTTGCTTCGTTTTCAGGTCTTACTGCGGACGAAATGACAGAGTGGCATCGACCGACGGCGTCATTTTGTTTCGGCAAATTCCAGCATTGCGCCGGTTCCGTTTGGGATCGTTACCGTCAATGGACACGCCGCGGCGCGCATGAACGTCCCCCGTTCGTCGGCGCGGTCATGGAGAAATCCGGCCGCGCGTGTGATTGCGTAAGCACCGACATGTGAAAGATCGACCGCTACCGTAGTCGGCGCCGGTCCAGGATTCGACAACCCGACATAGACGCGCTGGCCGCTGCGAAAGGCCGCGTATCCCAGAGACATCATTGTCGGGCTCACATCGCTGTGGTCAACCGCCAATACATCCGAACCGACGGGGACTTTGCGAGACAGTATATCGAAGACCCAGTATGCGCTGGTCGGGCCGCTCGGCGTGATCAATGCCCACCTGTCCGCATCGCCGTTTTCCGGTTTTTTGTAGAGTCTCCAGACGATTGCCGCCGATTCGCCCTGGCGAACCAGATCGAGTGCCGCTTTCATTTCCTCGGCCTGGTCGACGAATTCTCCGCTAGGCAGATGCTTCTTGGCCTTCATGTCCGCGCCCCCGAACTCGGTTCCGATAAGCGGGATTCCGAGCGATGTGGCCGTGCGGAAGAGCGTCTGCAGGGCGGGATCGTCGGCGGGGGGAATGCCGTAATTGTTGGGGTGATCGCGGAAATAATAGGTGTGAACCGTGATGGCCTTGAGGCCGGAGAGCGAGCCCTGCGTACGCATGGCCTCGACGAAATTGACGCCGACCGGAATGTGGGTGGCGGTTCCCGGGGCCGCGAGGTTGATCTTTGCCAAAGAGCTTCCGAGGTCGGCTTCGAGATCCTTCAGGAACAGTGCATAATCAGCCCCCCCGAATTTGTGCCCCCCGCCATTGGGTTCGTTGAACGGTTCAATCAAATCCGGCCGGGCGTCCGTCGCGGCGGCATTGCGAAGCTCTTTCGCAACTGCCTGCGCCAACGCTGGTATCTCTGCAGGTTTTATAATGCGGCCGCTTTTTCCATTCTTACGCACATCTCGTTCGAAAAACGCGCTAACGCCCGGTGTTCCCCACGTCACGATCTTGATGCCCGCCGCGTGTAAGGCTGCGAACAGCTGGGGTTCCTGGTTCTGGCCGTCGTCGGCAGGTGCTTGGGCTGGCGCAGCTGACGCCTTGACGGGCTGGGATCCGGGAACGGAGTCGTCGTCCGGGTCTCCGAAATTTGTCCGAACCCAGACAAATCCCAGTTTGCGAATATCGGCAACGGTGCGCGAAACGTCTTCGGTAGCTTCGCGACGCGGAACATTTACGCCGTAACCGAGAAACGTGTGCGTTGCCCGCGGGGAGAAAGCGATATGCTGGACAGTGCCCGTCGCGCCGCAACGGTCCGATATCGCCACGCCATTTGCGAGCGACAGCGGTGCGCCTGCATCATGATCGCCGCCGGCGGAGACGGCCAGCGCCCCCGAAAAACCCAATGCGGTGACTCCTGCGGCCCATCCTGATCGAATACGCATTGCAGGTTCCTCTTCGTCGGGTCAGAATTATTAGCACATTTGTTCTCGGGGGACAGTGCGATTTGCCCGCCGGGAGACTTCTTCCCTGCGTGCAGCCGTCGGGAGGCGACATGCAACTCGAGAGGCCATCGCACCCCGCACGCGGAGACCACGATGAAGTTTGTGATTATCGCTTCGGCCCGTACGGGGTCCAGTCATTTGGTCAACATGCTGAGCGGACATCCGGATATTTTTTGCCACGGGGCATTGTTCGGACCGAAGATCATGCCCGTATTCTGGCCGAAGGACGAGCGACCGTCCGCCGAAGTCATCCGGGCGACGAAAGAAGAGTTACTCCTGCTCAGGCAGCGCGACGCCGATGCGTTTCTTGAGCGGATATATGCGACCGGCTACGGGCGGGCATGTGTTGGCTTCAAGATATTTCGCTACCAGGACGATCAGGTCCTGCGTCGATTGATTGGAGACAGCGAGATTCGAAAAGTCATTCTATTTCGCAAAAATGTGTTGGCGAATTATTCGTCTGCCCTGGCCGCGCGCGATACCGGAAAATGGGGTGCCCAGAAAGCGCACGGCAATGAGACGAAACCGGTGTATTTCGAACGCGACAGGTTCATGGCCTTTCACGACCGTTTCATCGGCTATTACCGAGACCTGCTCGAAAGACTTCATCGAAAGCGGCAGCGCTATCACTTGATCAACTATGAAGAGCTTAACGACGATACCTATCTCGCGAGTCTGGCGAATTTCCTAGGGGCCGATCCTGAGCGATCAACGCGCGAGCGCGAACAGAGGGTCGTTCAAGTCAAGCAGAACTCGTCCGATATTCTCGGTAGATCCTCGAACATGGATGAAGTCGAGGCCTTTCTGCGTGAGTATGGTTTCGAACATTGGAAGAAGGAAGGAGACGCCGCCTTCGCGTCCTTGCTGAAAGAACCGCCTGCGGACGATCAGAACATCGATTGAGGGCGATATGCGCGCGGCGCTTGCAGGCCCCCCCAACCGGATGCCGCATCTGTCACCGGCCCGGTTTCGCGCGCTGGGGAGTTCGCGGGAAACACCGAATTCAATGGTCGCGCCAAGGTGTACCAGCAGAGCACCGAGCCTACCGGGCCAGAGTGTGAAGCCAAAACGCGTCGGAGCCGAACGATCGACGTTCGCGCGGTTTATTGTGGGTGCTGAATTCCCCCAAGGGGCGCAGTGCAGTGCGGTAACCGACGAGTGGACCGGTCAGGCCGGCTCGGTACGACCGGAGCCCAGAACTACCCCCTTGCCGGAGCCGCCCGCATTCTTTGGCATGGGACGCACAAGAGATCACTCGGGAGCAGGCGATTAATCTTGTGGGATAAGTCAGGCCTGCCTAATAAGTCCCAGGGCGCGCCGCTGGCTGACCCTGGAGGATAAGAAACAGTGCAGGCGCTGGGGACGGCATTTCGTGCCAATCGCCTTACCGATGCGCCGGCTCTGCGCTGATTATCTGGCCAAAATTGATTTGCCGAGCATTTCGTCCGGGTCGACGCCGGATGGCATCGCGGAAAGGAGTAGTCGTGGAGAGTTGCGCGATCATAGCAACCCATCACAAGACCGGCACGGTCTGGATGGATACGATATTCCGCCGTATCGGAAAGGCTCTGGGTCTGCGCTTCGTTAATATCAAGAAGTCTGTCGGCCTTGCCCGCGAGAACCTCACCGTTCCGTCGATCATCTTCAACGATCACTCGGAGTTCAAGAATTGCAGCTGGCTGCTCGAACATCCGAGCTCCAGAATTTTGCACCTCATTCGGGACCCCCGCGACATCGTACTCTCTGCTATGAATTACCATCGCACCGCAACAGAGCGCTGGCTTCACAAGCGCAGACGGGAATTTGATGGGCAGAGTTACCAGGAAAAGCTCAATAGTCTACCCGACGATCGTTCGCGCTACATGTTCGAAATGAACAACAGTGCGCAGCGAATCATCCAGGACATGAGAAGGTGGGATTATGGGCGCGCGAATTCGATCGAGTGTCGCTATGAAGAGTTGGTGGACGATGTGGATCTGGTGAAATTCGATATGATCCTGTCGCATCTCGGGTTTGACACCCGGGAGCTTGACGCATGTCATGACATCATCAGAAAAAACTCCCTGTTTGGCGCCGTAACGGAAAAGAAACGTGGCCACATCCGTTCCGGTCAGGCGCGCCAATGGGAAGCAAGATTCGACGGCGAATTGGCAGCCGAGTTTCTGTCCCGCTTTGGCGATGTGCTGATAGAACTTGGCTATGAAACCGACAATTCGTGGGCGGATGCGCTCCAGGCGCCGCCGCGCCGCGTAGTCCGCACGCCTGACGCGGTGAGTGAACGAGCCAAGCCCTCGGGATAAGCAGACCACAGTCGGATGCACGATCGCGGCTGTCGTTCCGAAGCCGTTTGAGTGTATGCAAACTCAGTCGACTGTCGCGTGCTTGCCCGTCACATTGCCACGATGTATCCAAGATCATGATCAAGGCTTCAAACGGAACCCGCAAGAAGCGCGCCATGACCTTGGCGCTCAGAGTGCTTCCCGACAATACCGAGCAGTTGTTCCAGGATCCCTGCGACGCGTTGATATTCAATGCAGCAACGCTGCGAAACAACTCCCAGCAGGACATCCGCAAAGCAGTACGCCGTGTCTTTGAGGCTGCGGGCGGGATGGCGTCCGACGCAGGCAGAAGATTGGTACCGACCGTCGATTTCAGAGCGTTCAGCAATGATCTGCTCCGGGTGCTACCCGATCAGGAATTCGGCGACGAGGCGCTTACGTCGCTTCTTTTCGTAATTTCCACATACCGGGCCCGCTGGAGAGCGGCGCGCGGCAACGAAGTATGGCGTGATGGCCCCAGCTTCCCCGAATACGATATCGCGCAGCATCCCGCGCTGATGCGCTACGGAAATGTGGAGCTGCGCGTCATCGAGGATTTTCTCAAGGCTCCTGACAACCTCAGGGCTGCCGTCGAAAAGATTACGACAAAATGGTCGTCGGAGACGGAGATGTACGCGCCGGCAAATACATCCGGAACACTGATCCACGACGACCCCGACTGGAACCTTCGCCGGCTGATGACCAACGCTGGATTCTACATCGGCAGCGAGCCGGATCGGGCGTGGGAAATACTCAATGAGTGGGCAACGGGATACATCTCCGCCATCTGCAATTCAAATCTCTCCTGGCAAAATACCAAATCACTGTTTTTCCCCAAGGTACAGCGGGCGCTGTACCAGCTGTCGGGTTACGTGCCGGCCTATGTCGAGTCACCGAGCGTTCGAAAACTCTACAACAGCATAGCGGGAAAGGATGTCCTCTTCGTCTCGCCTCTGGCACACATCGTCAACGAGCAGGCATCCACGGGTCACATATGGAAACTGTACAGGAATTACGAAGTGCCGCCCTTTACGGTGCGCGCGATTCCAGCCTGGATTTCGACCTGGCCGAACCGGCCCCATTCCGATTGGTCAGAGTCCTTTGCCGTGCTACGGGACTCCGTGCGGGCCGCATACCGCGAGCGACCGTTCGACGTCTTCATCGCATCATGCGGATGCTACGGTCTGCCGATTTCGGATTTCGTTCGGTCGGAGTATGGCTGCCCGACGATTTACCTCGGTCATCAATCGCACAAGCTGTTCGGCATATTGCCTGTATCGACGGACGAGATTAATCCCGAGATGTGGGCGAAGAGCGATCTGGGAAAATACGAAAACATGGATCGGATCGACAAGGGCCGGTACGTCAACGCCGGTCGAAGCAGCGACGATTGACGGGCATTCCTCTGGCAAGGTCGAGAGTTCGGTCGGCTCAGTCGGATTCGTCGTCTTCTTCCTGGCCGGTCGAGCGTCCTCGGATGGAATATTTTTCCACGTCCAGGCGGTATTCGGGCAGCGCGAGATTTAGTTTCTCGGCGTTGTCGTTCTCTATGTCGAATTTCAGGAACCGGTACCGGCCCGGTGCGAAGAATCGCTCCACGTTCTCATGGTGCCGCTCCCAGTCGTTGCGCCATTTCGACACCAGTTGGTCGTCGCTGTCTACGGCAAGCAGGTTCTTCCATTTCTTTGCATAGGCACCATGCTCGAATCGGCTTTTCAGCCACTTGTCGAAGTCGCGAGTGTTCAGGATGAAGATTGAATCGGGATATTGTGCGCTCAGATACGGGTAAAGTTTGTAAGCTTCAAAAGCGAAAACGCCGCGAACTATGTCCTCCATGTCCGAAAAAACCGAGTAGTCTTCGTATCCCGTGAGCAGCGGTACGGAGTCGACCAGATTGCGGAAGATTCGATTGGCGAGTCTGCCTTTGTCCCAATGTACCGACCGGTAGCCGTTCGACTTGAAATACCAGTGAATGGTTCTCGTCCCGCACTTGTTAAATCCGATCAGGATCACGCGCGGTAACGTCGTGGAAGACTTGCCTGCAACTTCGTCCATAGCTTCGCGTGCCGATCGTCGGGTTTCAAGGTTACTGCGCATTCGATGGAGCCCGCACGGTCCCCTTGTCATTGGCCGGGCTGGTCACCGCCGCCGGCACCATGCCATTCGCGCGGCAGGTCAGCACCGAATTTCCGGCGGCAAAACTGATATGTCGGCTCGAATTTTGCGAGCAGGCGTTCATGCATGGGTTCGGGGCTGGGGTCGCGTGTGCCGCTGGAATTGACCACGGCCTGAAAGTCGGCCGGTCGATAGCTCAATCCCAAAGACTGACAAAGCGATCTGATCGTTTCTTCACGGAACAGAGTTTCGTAAAACAGGTATACGATCTCTCCGGGCCCAAAAGTCGCGTCCAGCGCCCGGATCGTATTCTCGTAGCAGGACAGTTCCATGAACCTGCGATGTTCGGCCAGCGAAGCCGCATCGATTTGGGGTTTGGCTTTCGCATCGCGCTTGTTTCTGAACATCCGCGTTTGCGAGTAAAACCTTTCGATTGGATCCCGCATGATGAATATGAGCCGCCTGTTGTGGAACAACTCGCGGATTTTCCTATAACCCGTTTCACCGATCAGAGCGTATGTGGGCGTGATCTCGCCGAAATAATCGATGTCGTCCGGTACCCGGTCCCTGAAGAACTCCCTGTATGCATGATCCGTGTGCAAGGATTCCGCGGGGACCGCCGGGCTGGGCGCGTTCCACTCTGTGAGGCGATCACGTCTCTTGGCGCCCGTGATATCTGGGCGGTACTTTGCGTCGAAATAGTGCAATTCCTTGCGACGCGGCATGAACACGTCGCCGCGTTGCGACAGGTAGTCGTGAAGCCATGTGGTTCCGGACTTTTGTGCTCCGACGCCGAGCACAAACGTCTTATCGTCGAACTTCATACGTCAGCCGAACCTCTCGCCCCCGTATCGAACGCGCCCTGTAGCATGCCGCCCTTTGGCGTGCCAACGTGTCGACCACCACGCAGACGCCGACGGTCGATGCCTAGAATCGCAGTCTCTGCGAGGATATGGCCAGTCAGGATGATCGGGAGAGTTAATTGTTGCCCGAGACCACATCGCACGTTAGGGAACCGGGGTGGCGATCGTGCCGGCTGATGGTTTCGCAGCCGATTGCCTCAGGTCCGCGCCATGGCCAGGAGCGGCACATTGCGGACAAATTTGCTGGCGCGCCGGCCGGCGCCATTGGTCTGTTGGAGGTCGCCGCCAGCGCCTATTAAATGACATCGGGGGGCATCTGCAGACTTCGTATTTCGATTCGGCTGCAGAGTTTCGCGCGATGAGGTTCAACCGAGAGATGGTGTCATGATCTTCTCCAAGCAACACGATTTCCTCTTCATCAAGGGGCGCAAGATAGCCGGGACCAGCGTTGAGATGGCGCTGTCGACGATTTGCGGGCCTGACGACATCATTACGCGCATTACCCCCATAGACGAACTTGAGCGGCTGAAGCGCGGCGGCAAGGGCGCACAGAACTACTCGCGCGATCGGGCAGAGGAGCGAACCTATATTGAAAAGCTGCTTCGCGAGGCGGACGATCTGGAGGCGATCGAGCAAATTCGCCCGCCACGGGCGATCTACAAGAACCACATTTCCCTGAAGGAGTTTGTCGACAGCTATGGCAGTCTGCCCACCGGACGCATATTCGGCGTGGAGCGCTCGCCCTACGCAAAAATAATCTCCAGGGCGGTGATGGCGGTTAAGTTCTCCCGCTACAGACGAACGGGCGAAGACATGTCGTTGAGCCCACGCAGAATAGTATCCATCGTTGAGTCCCAGATGGGGCGCGGGGACATCGAAACGTGCAAGAACATCGATCTCTATCGCGGGCCGGATGGCAAAATTCCGGTTCGCGTGTTGCGCCAGGAAGCGCTCGCCGAAGAATTCGCCAAGCTGATGGACGAGTATGGAATTTCGCCGGTGCCCGAATTGCCGCACGCGAAGAAAGGTATCAATTCGAACACGGTCGATCCGAAATCCGTGTTTACGCGGGAGCAACTCGACAGGATCAACGCCGTGTTCGCGGAGGAGTTCGATGCGTTCGGATACGAACGTCTCTGATCGACCCGCAGGGCCCGGCCTCGATATCGCTCGGGGGCAGTCCGCGCCGGCCGACGACTGCGAGTAGCGTTCGTGAATTCATCCGTGGGGCAGGTGGCGAGAGTTGGAATTCGGCAGGCACCCCAGAGCCGCTCCTTCACGTCCATCGTCGTCAGAGTCCCTGATCGGCGGGGGCCGGGCCCGGTGCCGAAGCGCCCGAACAGCGCGCCCGGCGGGCCGGCCTGAATTTCGCGGTTTGCGCAGAGGCAGCGGATGGTTATGTTGCGGCAATGCAGCAAAGTCCGCAAAGCTTCGGCGGGTCGCCCGTTTTTGTTTCTTGCAGCGTCCGCCAGTCGCCACGATCAGCATGTCAGGGCCCAATCAAACGATGAGGACTACGCTCCGGAACCTGGTTGAATCCGAGAGCGGCGACAGCGTCGTCGCGTTTCTGCGAGCCCGTGGCCCCCGCGCATGCGTCATCGCGCCGGGATGGCTGCGCCAGCGCATCATGGGAGAGCGTCAGAGCGGACGCCATTCGGCCGTTTGGGTCGAGGACTGGGAGAACGACAGCACGCCGGCAGACGGCGTCACCAACTTCATTGTCGCTGCGGAAGATGCGCCGCGAGAGAAGGCTCTGCTCGGCGCTCTTTCCCGTCTCGACGGCGTCAAGGCTTACGGATTGTTCGGCCATGTCCTGCCGGCTCTTCTGAGCGCGATGAATGGCATGGCCCCGGGTCACACGACGAAAGGCCTTAAGCGATTTGCGATCGTCTGCGTCCCGCGCAGCGGGAGCCGTTATCTTTCGGCGTTGTTGAGCAGACGCGGGGTTGGCGCGCCGCGGGAGCACATCCGCGAGCCCATGGCGCACATCATCGCCGAGGGCAATATGGGGTTTGGTCCGGCCGTCGAATCGCTTGAACGTTTCGGCCAGAGAAACGGCATATTCGGAACCAAGCTGATTTCGACGTTTCTGGTTCATGCGTCGCATCGGCGCGTCGCCGAGTTGAAGCAGAACATCGAGTGGATGGTGGATCGGGGGTATCACCTCGTGCGACTCGAACGGCCGGTCGAAGAGGCCGCCGTCTCGAGCTACATCGCCTTCCAGATGCAGAAATGGCATTTCTTCGGCGAGATGGATGAGGATGCACGGGCCAGGCTGAACTCCCTTGAGTTCGAAGACGGAGCGGCCTGGGACGAGTTTATCCGTTTTCGTGCGGAGAAAGTGATCATCGATTCGCTGGCACGCTGGTTCGACATGCCGTCCATCGCGTATGCGGATATCGAAACCGACGCAGACCTTATCGTTTCGAGGCTGTGCGAACTCATCGGCGCCGATCCGGCCGCACTCAAGCCCGGCTCTGCGCCGATTCCCATCGCCACGCGCAATGAATCGCCCACCTATGCTGTGTTTGCGCAGCGGATGGCGGCGCTGCTGGAGCGCCGGGCCGCGGATATTGTTCCTTCGACCGCGCGAAAGCTTCGCGCGATCGGAAAGCTGTCCCAATCCGAAGCCGAAGAGCTTGTTGCCGGCAGCGGTTGAGCTCGGTCAGGTCGTATAGCCGAACGTCTCGAAGTCGGCGTTGAACATGTCGCGGATAAGCTCAGCGTCGGTCGCCGAAACTGTCTCGGGTTCGACCAGTCGGACCCCGCTCTGATTGGCGTGCGGCAGCTCGAAGTCGAGTACCAGCTTTTCGCTTAAGGCGCCGGCCCATGAGGGGTAGTCCTCGAGCTTGAATATCGTTCCGACCGGTCCGTTTCCGAGCGAAGACGACAGCGACGCTGTTTGAGAGCGGAATCCAGGCGCCTGAGCGATGTCCTTGTGCCGGAGAAATTCAGAAAAACCACCAGTCTTCAGAAAGATGCGCGTCGACAGCCAGGCGAGCCCGGGCGCCTTCTTGGCGGCTTGAGGGGTGATCCGCCTGGCGACGTCGGCCAGCGGCACGTTGTGCCGCACCGCCCAGTTGTTCACGGTGGTGGCTACGAAATTGTAGATTGAGCAGACTCGGGTCACCGGATGACGCACCAGCGCAAAGGTGAAGTAGTCCTCTATGAGCGACCTGCCGCACACCGCCTCGATGTCCGCGATCGACGAATGTTTGCTCAATCCGAACCGCTTCTTGTACGGCGCCTGCAATCGCTCGCCGAACGGCGACCCCCCCAGAATGAGGTCGTTCCACGCAAGATGTGGGTCGAGGGCCTGTTCGACGCTCGTTCCTCCGGCCTTGTGAATGTGAACGAAGACGAATCGTCTCGAATGGGAGATAATCATGCAGACGCCTTACTTCGATGCTCGCACGAGGAACAGGGGCGGAACCTTGATCTGGCTCGTTCGGAGCGAGATCGCAGACTGGCTTTCTATCCCATGCCGGTCGAACTGGATGCCAGCCCATTCCCCCGACTACTGCCCACCCGGATCCAATTCCGGGACTCGAATGAAACCAAATCAGCAAATTTACCCGGGTGAGTGGCCCTAACAAATGTAAGGAATTGTTGATCGCACCCGCGATTGCTGCTAGTCGTATCCATTCGGACGGCATACCTAGGACAAAATCCTACGTCGATTGTTCGAGGTAAGCCGGTGGGCGAAGGTAACAGGCAGGGGGAACAATGAACAGATTCTTGAAAATCGGTCTGCGGGCCGTACCATTTGTCGTGGCGACGCTTTCAGTCGCGGGCTGTGCGGATTCCTCTCCATCACCCAGCGACCAGGGCTTCGCCGCTCTGCAGTCGGGGGATTACACCAAGGCACGCGACATATTCGCAGATATTCACGCGAAAGATCCGCATGACGCGATGGCCGAACTGAATCTCGCCGTGGCGTATCAGAACATGGGACGCATGGACCTCGCCGAACCGCTGTATCGCGGCGTTATGGTCGATGGCAAATCCGTGATTCTGCCGCGAACGACCAACGCGTCGGACGCCAACAAGTCATTGGCGGATATCGCCTGCACCAATCTGAAGCTGGGCCTCAAAGACAAGGCCGGCTGCTAGTCGGGTCGGTTAACCGTATCCGAGGCAAGTGCCAGGAATCTGGCGCTTGCCATAGGAATGATTCAGCGGGCGTCCGCGGTTTGCGTTCTGGCGGACGTCACGGCGGTCTGCGTTTCGTCGGTTTTTTTGGTAAACCCGAGGTCGGCCCAGACCCGCTCGAAAATGCCGGGCGTCGCGGGGTAGCCGGCCGCGCCGCCGGCGCGCAGAGGAGTAGCCGAAGCATCCATCGGGGCCGGAGCAGCCTGGGCCGCAGCGGCCGTGGTTCCGGCGAGAATCAGGCACATGGTGGCTGGGGCGAGGAAGTTTTTCGTCATGGTGATGGCCTTTGCAAAACGTTGACGGTTCGGTTGTAGAGCTTATCCGGCTAAAGGACCTTTAAGCCCGTCACGTGAATTCGAAGGAACCACCGGAAAATCCTTCGGTTAATTGACCCAAGGGCGGCATCTTGGAATTGACAGGTATTGCCCCGGGACCTTATGTTTCCAACTGGTCGCGCGGGGTGCGCGGAGCGGAGGATTTCCATGCAGCGTAAGATTCTATCTGCAGTCGTCGCCGGAAGCTTGCTTCTGGCGGGTGTCGCTCCCGCCTTTGCCCAAGTGTCCGGCGGTGCGGCGAGCGGCGGTGCGGCAAGTGGCGGTGCGGTCAGCGGTGGTGCTGCTGCAGGTGCAGGCGGTGCGGTCGCCGGGGGAGCCGCTCCTATCGCAGCCGGCGGCGCAGCCGGTGCTGCGGCGGCTGGTATCGCGACGAGCACGGTGCTTATTGCAGTTGGCGCGGCAGCGCTTGTTGGCGCAGTGGTCGCGATAGCGGCTGGTGGAAACGGCACGCCGAGCACGACCGGAACGCACTAGGCGTTCGCACAGATTTGAAAAGGGGCGCGGGCGACCGCGTCCCTTTTCGTTTGCTCATTGCTCAAGGCGCCGGAGCACATCGCGGACTTCATCCGCATTCTCGACATACGACAGAGCGTCCTCTCCAAGCAGTCGCGCAAGCCTTGGCGTCTGATCGAAGGCGTTATCGATTCCGAGGAACGCGCTCACACGCTCGAGGAGCTCCGGCCGGAAACCTGCGCCGGGATCGAACATCTCCTCGTAGGTCACGCAGAGATATCCTGCATACCGGGCAAAATGGTTCGAGACGCGACGGTACGCCTGATTTGTGATTGTCAGCTGGCGGGCGACTGCAGCCGCGTCGAGGCGCAGCTTTTTGCGCGTGACGCTTCCGGCTCCGGGATCTGTGCTGTGGTAAACCTTCGATTCGATGGCGAGAAGATTCGACACGTACATCGCCAGATGATCGTTGCGATGGATATCGATCACCAGCCAGCCCTCATCGCGGATCAGGGAGAATATCCGCGGGAGGAACGTGATGCCCCACCACGGCTCGCACAGAAGATGCGATTGATCGTATTTGACGTCGAGGATGACAAACCGGCCGCCCGTCACGCTCTGCTGCAGGGTTCTTCTGCAGGACGCCACAAAGTCGCGGAAATTCGTGACCGAACGGCCCGGAAACACGGCCTCGGGCGTGACCGTCACTCGCTTCTGCAGGAAATGGAAATAGGATTTCGGATTCGCTTCGTTGAAGACTTCGCCCATGCCGAGCAGGGCAGGGTGAGATTCGAGCATGGAGCGGAACACGGTCGTGCCGCTGCGCGGGCGTCCGATAAGAAAGCAGATGTCGGTGGAGCCGGATTGCGGAGCCATGCCGTTATCGGGAGCCGGTCATCAGGTTCATGTTACGCATGATCCTGCGCCGGCAGAAGGTAATGGGCCAGGCCGTTTTCCCGGCAGAACAGGGCGACTTCGGCCCAATTGCGCACGATTTTCGGCAGCGCCGGCGTCACTTTCCGGTAAGGGCTCGAGAATTCCTTGGCTGCCTTTTCGCCCATAAAGCTCGCGATGCGCGCGCGGCAGTCCTCGCCGCTCCACGGATTGACAAGATCCTCATAGAGCACGGCGTGCGCGCGCGCTCCATGTAGCCACTTGTCGAACGCTTCTTTCTGCTGGTTGAGGAGCAGGATCTGTTCATGCGCCCGCTTACAGTCGATCACCACAGCATCGGCTTCCGTCGCCTGGGGTTTGTCGCCGTCCGCATGCCATTGCTTGCGGCGTTCTGCGACCTCACCGGAAACGACGGTTTCGAGCGAATTCCAGCGCGACAGGTGAATGATCCTGATCCGACGGGACCGGGCGTAGTCGAACAGGAAGGGCTTGCGGAAGATGGGCCACCAGGCGATCTCGAAATTGTGCACGTGACCGTATTTGATGTCGATCGCAACGCGCTTGGCTTCCGATTGCTCGAGCACGAAGCCAAAATACGCGTCCAGCAGCGCAGCGATCACGTCCGGGCGCCGGCGCAGCGCATAGTCGGGATTACCGATGGCGTGCTTATGGCGGAATCCGAAGAACGAGAGTGGATTGCTGACGGGATCGATCGCCTGCTCGTTGCAGACTTCGTCAATCATGCGGCAGTTCGGCAGCGTGCGAATATAGCTGCCGAGATAGTGACTGCCCGAGCGGTCGTGGGAAACAAGGAGCGCCACGCTGCTCAAATCCGGCGTTGAAGCGTTCGCCAAGCTGTGCTCCGTCGTTGCCGCAGGCACGTCGCCGCGCCGCACGCCTGCCCCGCGCTGCTCTGCGGCCGAAGAAAGGGGATTTGGCGGGGTTTTGCAAGATGCTCGCCGACACGCGACTTCGATCCGGTCCTAAGCGCCCGCGAGATGGCGCCAGTAAGTGCTCCATCCCGTATCCTTCAGATGTTCGGAGGCGCAGACATGTCGCGCGCCGGCCAGTTCGGGAAGCAGATGGGCGACATCGCCAAAGCCCGCACAAAGTTCTGTCCGCCCATCCGGCATCATGACCTGCACCGGCATTTCACCGGTAGTCACGTGGATGAACGCGATATCCGTGTATGCCGCAATGCACCGGCATATCTCGACGCCTTGCAGATTCCGCCCGATGGCGAGCAGCAACCCAGGCGGTCGGCGCTCGGCAAGCGACTGCACGAATTTGTCCGTGAACGAGACGATGTCGTGCGTCTTGCGCCCGCCGGTGAGCCGTGTGAGACGCGATTGAATGACGTCCACGCCGTAAAGATCGAAGTCGTCCGGATCGCACAGAACGATGAGCGTGTCGGACGTCTGTTCCAGGGAAGGCCAGGTACGCAAAGCGTCGGGCAAATAGCGTAACGCCGTCGTGGAGAGCGTGCGGGCCGGTGCTGTAACGTCATCACCGGCAAGACCGATATCGCCGGTTGCGTCGCGCGCGCCGGCCAGCTCCGTCAGTTCCGGAATCCACCGATCGATTGCGAAACTGTCGAACCGGCCGCGCAGGCTCGCGCAGATATCCGCGCCGAGCATACCGCCGACCGCAACGACGATGTCCGCCAGAGCGTGTGTTTCCGCCATCTCGTTGATTGCGACAAACACCTGCTCCGTGTCGGCCGCGGCCACGACCCTCGTATTCCTCGCGAATTGTCTGCTGCGCGCAGCAATGGCACCGACCGGCTCGCTGCCGGCATAAACGATCGTGGTTCGGGCAAAATGGGCGCAGAACTCTGCCCATTGGGCGAGACGTTCCTCGATGACCGTTTCCGCCCTCCAGAACGGCTGATCCGTGACGAAAACAATCGCCTTCGACAACCGTCCGATGGCTTTCGCCAGCGCCGCGTAACCCGACGCGCTGCGCCGCCGCGCGAGCTGCGCCGCGAACGCAGAATGCTCCTCGAGCGCCGTCAGCCGTTCGCGGTCGAAGGCAAGCTTCATCAGGGCGCGGCAGACGGCAGCAACGTCGTCCAAGGCATGAAATTCGTCCGTGGACGGAAAGCCGTCGAATCCGTTCTGCGTGCTGACGACGGCCCTGCCGAAGCTCAGCGCTTCGCCGACCTTGATCTTCATGCCCGTGGAAAAGGCCATGGGGGCGACGACAACGTCGATGGAGCTGTAGTAATCATCGACGCTGAACACGTGCCCCAGCAGCTTCACGTTGTCGCTCGTCGATTTCAGCTGCGTGCAGACATTGCCCGCGACATGAATCTCGATGGGCGGCGGCACATAGATGCGTTCGAATTTTGCGAAGGCGCGCAGAAATCGCGCCATGTTGAGGACGTTGACGGTGTTCAGCGCGCCGATGAACCCCACTCTGAGGGCCTGGGTCTGGTCAAGGCGCTCGGGCCGCCGGGTCACCGGCCGTTCGACGACGTTAAACGGAACCGAAACGACCACGCGATCCGTCAGCGACCTCAAATGCGCGGCTTCGCCATCCTTAATCGCGACCACGATATCGGCGCGCTCGAGCGCGATCTTTTCCTGCTCGGCGGTGGTGTAGAAGAATTCCGGCTCGGCGCCATGCGCCTGAAACAGCTCCTTGCGTCCGGAAAAGATGTCGTGGGTCTCGAGAACCTTGATCGTCGATTTCGGCGCAAAGTCGAAGGCCTTCGAGAAAAAGGTGTAATTGACGACGAAGATGTCGAAGGCTTCGCGCGCGAACAGCCACTCCAGATACGCACCGATCTGCGGATCCCACCATTCATCGATCTGGTGATGGGCCCCTTCGGGCGGCGCATGCAGCGGCCGCGACGGCGGAATCACGGTGAAGGAGCTCCACGCCCTGCGGATGTCCTCGGCCGAATCCGGCATGCCGTGCACCCAGTCCGACTCGTAGGGGTAGAGCACGAAGTGGATGTCGAAGCCCTGGTTCTTCAGCCACGACGTCGTCTGGAAGACGCGGTTCCGGTTGCCGTAGTCCTGCGGGTGGGAGGCGCTCGGCGAAAGGATCAGCGCTTTACGTTCGATCACGCAACCTCACTCCCGCTCCGGATCCCGCCCCTGATTGAGGGCCAGGAACAGAAAGGCTTCGAGGGCCAGCGTCTGGTCGTAGAAGGTGTCGGGGTCCGGCGTGTCGAGAAACAGGCCGCGCACCCCGCGCATTTCGACAGGCAACCCGGAGAGATAGGCGGCAAGCCGGTTCCAGCAGGTATCGGCATCGAACTTCTTCGGATCGGCGAGCAGATCCGACACCGCCTGCCATGAAACGCGGCGCCTCAGCCAATGCTGCGAAACGCGGTCGTCGTGCACGCGGTGCATGACGCGCGCTTCGGGCGTGTACCACGATTGATAACCGAGTTCCGCGACCTGCGCGGAGACGGCAAGCTCCTCGTTCGACATCAGCGAATTGCGGATACGGCCAAGACCTTCGTTGAAGCCGCCCGTTTTTTCGAGCACCGGTTTGCGGAAGGCGATATTGGTGCCGGCCAGCCATTCGCCTTGCGCGAGTGCGCGCGCCGTCTCGCCGAGATCGACGATCGTGAAATAGCCGCGGTGCAGCTTGTGCAGCCATGCCGGCTGGGTTGCCGGCCAGATCGGCTCGACCGGGCCTCCCGCCGAGCCTGCCGTTTCGTGCCGGGCGAAGATGTCGATCAGCGCCCCAGCCCAGCCGGGCAAGGCAATCGCGTCGTCGTCGATATAGGCAATGATGTCACCCCTGGCTTGGCGCAATGCGGTGTTGCGGGCGCGCGAAAGTCCCGGCACCGGATCGATGATCAACCGAGCGTTGGCAGGCACGACGTTCTGATTCCAGTATGCCGCCTGAGACTGCGTGTCGGTTGAATTGTCGACGATCAGGATTTCCAGCCGGTCGGGATCGACGCCCTGGGATTCCAGGCTCGCGATGGCGTCGCCCAGCACGTCATAGCGATTATAGGTGCAGATGACGGCCGTGAGTGCGGGTGCGATCTCGGCGCCGCTGCCGTTCAAGCGATGGGACGCGATGTCGTTCATGGCGCTGTCCGGATGTGAAAAAATCAGCTCGTCGTTTCTGCCGGCTTGGTACCGGGCACCGCCGGCGCACGCTTCGCTTTCCCTGCAGCACCGGTCTCGTCGCGTCCGTTCGGCTTTTCCGCGGCGGCGGGATGCGGCTGCTCTGCGGGGATTGCCGGGGTCTGCACGGTGGCGCGCAGCTCGTAGAAAATCACGCCGAGCGTGCGCGTGTCCTCGGCCGTGGGGTTGACCTGCGCGGGGACGAAACGGTTCGGCAGAAGGAATGTCACCGTAGCCAGCGTTCCGAACGGCCGCTCGGGGATCACGCCGGTCAGAAGCTTCCTGGCGCCGTCCACCTCGATCGGGATCTCCACATAGTCGGCATAGGCACGCAGCGTTTTGATGTCGACATTGGCGTTGGGCTGCAGTTCGAGTGTGAACTCCCAAGGCACATTGCGATCGAGCCTGAGGCGCAACTCGAAAATGTCGCTTTTGCCCGTCCACCGGAACGGCCGGCCGAGCTTGTCGTATTCGCGCTGGTAGAACCCCAGCGAGAAGGGCGAAACCGCGTCCGCGTCCACGACAACGGACTGATGCTGCGGCGCCGGGCTCCCCGCCTGGACGCCCGTCAGCTTCGCCAGTGCAGTGGACAGTTCGCCGATGCGCACGCCGGCCTCGACGATGGCGCGCTCGGCAAGGAGGAGCCGGAGAGACAAATCCCGGCCGTCGAGTCCTGTGTCGGAGCGCGCGCGCGACGCGCCCGCTTCTCTGTCGTGTTCCATGGTCTTTTTTGGTCCCAGCCGCCTGAATCAAACGGTCACGTGGCGAGTGTGGCGAGTAGTGCGCCAGCGACCCCCACGGGTCAAGGGAAGGGTGCATTCACCGGCCGCGTAGAACGCGTCGCAAGGACGCTGGTTCCGTAACAAAATCCGTCAGTTTGCTGATAATTTCGTTGCCGGGTGGAGCCATCGGATGTTACGTTTCGTAGGATAGTGCCTCGGAGGGGCGTAGCTTCGAGGGAGATACATATGTCGATGAATACGGTGCGGCGTTTGCTGCCGGTCGTTTCTATAGGATTGGCGCTGGCGGGGTGTGGGACGCCCGGCGCTTCGGTGACGCCGGACGATCCGGGGTTCAAGGCGATCGCAACGGGGGACTATTCGTCATCCGAAAACGAGTTCCAGTCGGAGCTGGCGAAGCAGCCCCACGATGCCTATCTGGAGCTCGATCTCGGCGTCGCCTACCAGAATCTGGGGCGGCTGGATCTGGCGGAAGTCGTCTATCGCGAGGCGATGGTGGACGGAAAGAACGTCGTTCCTCCGTACACGACCTATCCGCGCGATGCGGGCAAGTCGATCGCCGAAATCGCCTGCGAGAATATCGCGATCGGCCGCAAGACGCAGGGCTGCTGAATTCGTTCGCGACCGGTCTGTTCGCCCGCGTCAGTTCGCGGGTGGCAGATCGCGCGCGACGCGGAATCCCATCAGATTGTCGCGCGTCGCTTCGGGAACGAAGATGCGGTCTGCCGAGCGGATGAAGCCCGGCGGACTGCTCCACGCTCCACCACGCGCCATGCGCATGCCGCATCCCGAATCGTCCCAGGCGCTGCCGTCGGCCGGCGCGCCGACGTAGTTGAAGTGCCAGCAATCCGAGACAAGCTGCATCACGTTGCCGTTCATGTCGTAGAGGCCGAAAGGATTGGGTGCGAACGATCCGGACGGTGCCGTCTCCACCCATTGGTCGGCGCCTGAAGCGAGCCCCGAGCAGCACATATCCGCGCCGTAATTGGCATGATCGTGGCTTGCCTCACTGCCCCACCAGTACGTATTCGCCGATCCGCCGCGCGCGGCATATTCCCATTCGGCTTCGCTCGGCAGCCGGTAATGCTGGCCAGTCTTCGCGCTCAGCCACGTTACGTAGGCCTGGGCATCGTCCCAGCTCACATTGATGACGGGCCGCGTGCCGCGGCCCCAGCCCTCGTCGCCGGGTTTGTATCCGTTGCAGCCTCCGTCGGCGACGCACGCGTCCCACTGATCGAACGTGATGTCGGCCTTCGACAGGGCAAAAGCGTGCGCGATGGCAACGTGATGCTGCGGGTCTTCGAACTTGCCGCGTCCGGGTTCCGATGCGGGGGAACCCATGTCGAATGCTCCCGCCGGGATGACGGCCATCACCGGTGCCTGTTGATTATCCTGGATGTCGCGCGTTGCAGGCATGATCGCCGGTGCGGATTGCGATGCCTGCGGCGGAGATCGCTGCTGCGACGTTGCCGGAGGCGGCGCGGGCTCGGAAGCCGGTTGCGTTGCGACACCGCCTGCCGGCGACGTCTGCGCCTGGACGGTCGGTGCGAGCGACAGACCAGCAATTGCTAGAAGCGTGCCTGCGCCGAGTTTCAATCGTGATCGAATTGTCATCGCGTCTGCCCCCGACTCGCCGCGGAAACTACCCCGCACGACGGCGAATTGCTATGACAGTGCGGGTCGTTTCGGCCGTTAGGATAAGGACTCAGCCCTCACATATCCCGCGCCACGCGGAAGCCGACGAGGCCGGAGCGCAGGTCGGTCACTTCCCAGAAGCGAAACGCCGAGCGCGCGAACGCCGCGGTGTTGTTGAAGGCGCCGCCGCGCACGACCTTGCGGTTGCAGTCGCCGCTTGTCCACGCCGAGCCGTCGTCGGGCGCATGCGCGCCATAGGTTTCGTTCCAGCAATCCGCCGTCCATTGCCAGACATTGCGGCCCATGTCGGTGAGGCCGAACGGATTGGGCGGCAGTGCGTCGACGGGCGAGGGATGGCCGAGGCCGAGATAGATGCCCGCCGGTCGCCTACTGCGGCGGGTTGGCGATCAGATAGGGCAGGCCGTTGTTGATGGAAGGACTCTCTGCCCAAACGGTTGGATCGAAACCCGAAGGCAAGCCCGCCTGCAGCTGCGGCGTCGGCTCGCCCGTGATGCCGGGATCGTTGGCGATGTTGCCCGCGCCCTGACTGAGATTTGTGATGCCGCTGGTCGTCGTGTCCCAATAGTCGTTGGAAAACCCGTTCGTGCTGTCATCGTCCCCGACAAACCCGCCGACATAAACGTGATTCTCTCCGGTCGGGGCTCCGGTGGAGTACGAACTGCTCACCGTCGATCCGTCGACGCCGATCAGGCCGCCGTTCAGCCCCCCGTCCCCGGCTTGCGCCGTCGTGTTTCCGGTCGCATAACAGTTCTTAAGGGCTCCATCATTGAATCCGACGAGTCCTCCGACCGTGGCTGGCATTTCGGCGCCGTTGGCCGAGGATACGCCGGTTGCAAATGAATTCTCCAGTGTGCCGCTGTTTGTCCCGACCAGCCCGCCCATAATGACCTGGCCGTTCGATTTCGACTTGGCGGATACCGAGACGGCGACAGAGGCGGAAGAGTTTGCGATGGTTCCCGGACTGAAGCCCACCAGTCCACCGATTGTGGCAAGTGAATCGGATGCGACGGAGGCCGTGAGCGTGCCTGCAGCGCTGACATTGAAGACCGCGCCATAGTTCACCGCCACGGCGACGCCCACGTTGGGGGTTCCGTGCGAGGCCGCTACAACTTTTGCATCTGCGATCGCCAGTGAGTTGACCGACCCGGATTGAGCCACATACGCGAACAATCCGAGGTTCAGGGTTCTCCGCTCGGACAGCTTTCCGCGAAGAGACAGATGGGAAATGGTGTTACCGAGGCCATTAAAGGTTCCGGCGAAGGATTTCTCGATCGGCGCCTTCATGTAGGTTCCGTCGCCACTCGCGTTATAATTCGACGAGAGTGCATAATATCCCGATGCGTTGCGGTCGATGGCCTTCGCGAGCGTTTCGATGCTGTTCTCGAGCGTGTAGACCTGCCCGTCGATCGACAGGTTGTTCGAGATGGACGCGAACGACAGGCTGCCCCCGGAGATGAACGACAACGTGCCGCTTGTGCCGCCGTCATTGGTGATCAGAGACACAGCACCGGAGCCGCTGTCTGCGATGGGTTGATTGACGGTCACGGAGCGATACGCGTCCAGCGTCAGCGAGCTGCTGCTCGACCAGGTGAAGCCTGCAGCGACAATGATGTCGTTGACCTGAGATGCAAGAGAGCCCGAGCCGGTGTTCACGGTCACGCCGCCGCTCGCGAGCATGGTCGTCAGGTCGCTCACATTGAGGACAGCGCTTGCCGCGGTTGGCGAACACACACCACCCGAGCAACTCATGTTCTGCGTGGCGGTCGACGAAATCGTGACGGCAGCGTGAGCCACGCCGCCGGAACACAACGCCGCCGCCGCAACGAGCTCCGCCCTAATCCTGCCGACCTTGATCATTTCCGCTGTTCCCCCAACAGAACGATGTTATCACCATTCCACAGAAGAAAGGAAATAATGGGACACGGACTGCATTTCCCAATCCACCGCGCCTCGCGAACCGAAACGAGTACTGTCCCTGAATAAGCGGCGATTGGCTTCGGCGGTTGGACGGTACTAAGTCGAACTCACATATCCCGCGCCACGCGGAAGCCGACGAGGCCGGAGCGCAGGTCGGTCACTTCCCAGAAGCGAAACGCCGAGCGCGCGAAGGCCGCGGTGTTGTTGAACGCGCCGCCGCGCACGACCTTGCGGTTGCAGTCGCCGCTTGTCCACGCCGAGCCGTCGTCGGGCGCATGCGCGCCATAGGTTTCGTTCCAGCAATCCGCCGTCCATTGCCAGACATTGCCGCCCATGTCGGTGAGGCCGAACGGATTGGGCGGCAGTGCGTCGACCGGCGAGGGATGGCCGAGATAGGTTCCGGGCATGCTGAAGCTCACGGGAAAATCGACCGGATCGTAATTCTCCTGTGCGACGGAGATCGTGTCGCCGAACCAGAACGGTGTTTCCGTTCCCGCGCGCGCGGCATATTCCCACTCCGCTTCGCTGAGCAGGCGATAATGCTGTCCGGTCTTGCTGCTGAGCCATGCCGCATAGGCCTGCGCATCGCTCCAGCCGACATTGACGACCGGCTGCTTGCCGCGGCCCCAGCGGGCATCCGATGGCGTGTAACCCTTGCAGCCGCCATCGGCCACGCAGGCGTCCCATTCGTCGAAGGTGACGAGCGTCTTGCTGACAGCGAAGGGGCGGGGAATCTCAACGCGATGTTGCGGGCCTTCGTTGATCTTGCGACCCGGCTCGCCCGGCGGCGAACCCATCTCGAAGCTGCCGGCCGGCAGCACCATCATCACGGGCAACTCCGGCGAATCCCAGATCTCGCCGATGGCCTTGGGTGCGAACGACAAGGCGCAGCTGGACTGGGTCGATGAAATGTAGATCGGGCCGTTGGAGGCTTCACGCAAGGGCGCCGCACAGCTCGACTGGCGCCATTCGGCGAATTTCGCCTGACGCATGTCGCGCCACGCCGCGAGATCGGCGGCGCGTTTGTCGGCCTGCTGCTTGGCATAGATCGCGGGGTCGATCGCCGGCGTATCCGGAACAGGCTGCGCGACGGCCGTGAGAACGCCCACCTTGCCCTGCATCGACACGAGATAGGCGCGCGCATCCGTATCCGGCGGTTCGGCCACGCCCTTGCCGGGGCCCGGCGTCTGCAAATCGGCGAGCGAGAAATCCATCCGCGCGTCATAGGTGCGGTCGATCTGGTTGCGCAGGTCCTGCTCGGCCGCATACCAGGCGCGCTTGTTGTCGCCGTCGCGGCAACTCGCGAGTTCGGAGGCGTCCTTCGCGCCCCAGCGCAGTTCGACGCATTGATAGGGATCGAACGAAATGTCGAACAGGCGCTGTCGCGCGTCTTCGTAGGAGAGCGTCACCGGCATGCCGTTGGAGCGCGTGTAGCTGACGGAGCAATTCGCCACGCCCTTGTCGTAGGCCCCCAGCATGTCGCCCACGATGTCCGTGCCGGTGTACTGCAGATGCTTCAAGTCGGCTCTTTCGTACATCTCGACGAAGCGCTGCGCCTTGTCGCGCAATTCCTTGAAGGCCGTCTTCAGGCGCGCATCGCGCGACGGCGTGGAGAAGGATTCCCAGTCGCCGTCGGTGCCGTAGATGTTGCGCGGCAGATGCTCGGGCTCCGGCCGGTTCTCGATGCCGGCCTTGATGGCGACGTCCACGGCCTGCGCGCGGTAATGCAGGTCGTTGCAGTTGGACTCGACCATCTCGGCGACTTCCTTGACCGGATCGAATTCGAGCTTGCCGCCGGCCACTTTCGCGCGCACGTAATCGTAATAGTCGAGCACCTCGCCGTTCAGCGCGAAGGTCGAATTGGCCCAGTCGTCGTCGGTGGGACGCACGCCGTTGCCGTAATATTGCTCGTCGGAGAAATCGGCGATCTCGCCGTTGCGCGACAGCACCATGTGCCCGCCGAGGAGCGCGCCATCGGGACCCGTGTGGTAACCGGCGAGGCGCACCGGACGCCAGTTCTTGAAGCCGGCGCCCTGGCCGGGACGCGAGCGCACGAACCTGAGATCGTAGAACTCGTGCGTCACGCTGTTGTCGGGATGGGAATCGATGAAGGCGATGCGGCCGTCGGTTTCCGCGCGTGTGACAAGCGCGGCGTGACCGTTGGGATCGTAGATCACCGTGCCGGGATGAATCGATTTCGCGCCCAATGCGGCGGAATAAAAGTCCGGCGCGAGCGGCGCATCGACATCGGGATGCATGCGGTAGGATGCGGTCGAGATCGCGCGCTGCAATTCGGTGAGCAGCGCCGGGCCGCTGGTCGAGCCCGTCAGCACATCGGTGCGGCTGGTCACGGTGTTGCCGTCCTGCGAGTAGCGCGGGTCCGCGCCGCCGCCGCGCACCGCGACGCCGCTTTCGTAGGAGAAGGGCAGGCCGCGCTTCCACGCGAAATACGCGCGCAGCACGTAGGGAAATTGTGCGCAGTCTGAATAGAAATGCGCGCCAGGAGAGTCCGAGGCATGGAAGGGATTCCACGCGCCCTTCAGGCAGGCATCCACCGTCGTGCAGCCGGAATCGCCGATGGCCTGCACGAACTCGCCGAAGTCCCGCTCGTCCTGATCCGTCCAGTGGTCGTAGCGGATGACGAAGGCGCCTGCGCCTGTCGCTGCCGCGGCGGCCGGGCAGGGGCCTGCCAGACCGACCGAGACCGCCAGCACACAGGCGCCGGCAAATTTCCAGAGCAATGCCCGATCGGACGACATCTCAACCCCGCGGTGGCTTCAACCCCGACATAACGTTACACGCACGGCCTTGGGTGCAAAACCGGATGCCGGCCGGACGCGACAAAGAGGGACTTGTACTATACCGAATTGGTTGTATATTAGACCTGATGCGGTTCCTGGATGCGTCGTCCCGACCCGCCGTTCTTTGACACTGTGAATGACGAAAATGACGCCCCCGCAACGGGCGGCGGGCAGGTCCGGCTGTCGGCAACCTAAAGAAGAGTGTCATCCCCGGCGAGCATTGCGTTAGCAATGCGAGGTCAAGGGGATACAGGAAGATCAGGCAGCGCGATCTCGCCCATGAGCCTGTCGTAGAGATCATTCCATCCGGAGTTGGTCTTCTCGATCAATTTGATCTTCCAGGCGCGGTTCCAGCGCTTCATCCGCTTCTCGCGCGCAATCGCTTCATTGAAATCCGCGTAGGGCTCATACCACGCGAGTATCTGCACGCCGTATTTCTTCGTGAACCCTCCGACCCGTTCGTTCCTGTGCTCCCGCGAACGGCGCATGACGTCATTGGTCACGCCGATGTAGAGCGTGCCGTTGCGGCGGCTGGCGAGAATGTAAACGTAGTAGAGATGCTCTCGCACTCGCCGGGGATGACAGTGCGGGGCCAGAAGAACGCCGACGTTTGTCGGGACATTGTCTTTTGTGCTCACCGAAAACGACGATGAGCGCGACGCGTCTGGTCCGCGTCTTATCGTTTTGATCGGCCCTTCACATCGCACCGAGCGTTCGGCCGTTCCTGCGCCCTGCCGCTGTTCCGCCCGCTGTTATCGCGAAAAATGCCGCTGTTATTGAAGACACTGAAATCGGTAAGCCGTTGAAATAGAGGCGTTTTTCCCGGAAACAGGCCAGAAGTCGATTTTTCCGCTGTATTTTGCCTCTGTTATTGCCGCTGTTATTTCCGCAAGCCCTGAAGCCGCTCTACTTCGGGACCGGCCGGCCGATGCTGACATAGGTGAACCCGGCATCGGCCATCTGCTTTGGCCGGTAGATGTTGCGCAAGTCGACCATCAGCGGCCGCGCCAGCAAGCTGCGGACACGGGCGAGGTCGAGCGCGCGGAATTCATTCCACTCGGTCAGGATCACCACGCCGTCGGCGCCCTCCAGCGCCTGATAGGTGTCGGCGCAGAGTTCGACATCGAGCAGCTTCGCCGCTTCGCGCGCACCTTCCGGATCGTAGGCCCTGACCGTGGCGCCTTCCTCTTTCAACAGCGGCAGGATCACCAGGCTCGGTGCTTCGCGCATGTCGTCGGTGTTGGGTTTGAAGGTGAGGCCGAGCACGGCGATCGTCTTGCCTTTCACCCCGCCGAACGCATCGATGATTTTCCTCGCCATCTGCACTTTGCGCGCTTCGTTGACGGAGACGACCGTCTCGACAATGCGCGCCGGCGCACCGGCCTGTTCCGAGGTTTTGAGCAGCGCCAGCGTATCCTTCGGGAAACACGAACCGCCGTAGCCCGGACCGGCGTGAAGGAATTTTCCGCCGATGCGGCCGTCGAGTCCGATGCCGCGCGCGACGTCCTGAACGTCGCCGCCCAGCCGCTCGCACAGGTCCGCCATCTCGTTGATGAAGGTGATCTTGGTGGCGAGAAACGCATTCGCCGCATATTTGATGAGCTCGGCGGATTCGCGCGACGTAAACAGGATGGGCGTTTCGTTGAGATAAAGCGGCCGGTAGACTTCCTTCACGACAGTGCGGGCGCGCTCGGTATCGCAACCGACGACGACGCGATCGGGCCGCCTGAAATCCTCGATCGCCGACCCTTCGCGCAGGAATTCCGGATTCGACGCGACATCGAAATCCGCGTCCGTTCTCGCCTTGCGGATGATCTCTTCGACCTTGCGGCTGGTGCCCACCGGCACGGTCGATTTGGTGATGATCACGGTGTAGCCGTTCAGCGCGCGCGCGATTTCTTCGGCGGCGGCAAACACGAAGCTCAGATCGGCATGACCGTCGCCGCGCCGCGACGGCGTTCCCACCGCGATAAAGACCGCATCGGCTTCGGTGACCGCAGAGGCCAGCGACTCCGTGAACGACAGACGGCCCGCTTTCACGTTCGCGGCCACGATTTCATCGAGGCCCGGCTCGAAAATCGGAATGCGGCCGGCGTTCAGATCGGCGATCTTCGCCTCATCCTTGTCGACGCACGCGACTTCATGGCCGAACTCGGAAAGACAGGCGGCGGAGACGAGCCCCACATAACCGGTGCCGATCATCGCTATGCGCATGACATTCTCCGCGATGAAAATCTGACGTCTGGCATGGCTTGAGCGCTCACGTGGTTCCGATGTCCTTCAGGATTTTTCTCAACGCCGGCGCGATATCGGGCCGGCTCAGACCCACCGCGATGTTGGCATGCAGGAAGCCCACCTTGTCGCCGCAATCGTAGCGCGCGCAGCCCGTCTTGACCGCATAAAATGGCACGCGGCCGATCAGCCGCTCCATGGCGTCGGTGAGCTGGATTTCATCGCCGGCGCCGCGTTCCTGGCGATCGAGTTCGGCGAAGATCTCCGGCGGCAGGATGTAGCGCCCGATGATGCAGAGCTGCGACGGCGCCTTGTCGGGCGACGGCTTCTCCACCACGCCTTTGACTTCCACCACATCGCCGTCGATCTTGCCCGGCGCGATGACGCCGTAGCGTTTGGTTTCCTCGAGCGGCTTTTCTTCCGCCGCCACGATCATCGCGCCGCCGACGGAATTATACGCTTCGATCATGCGCGCCATGCCGCCGGGGTTTCCCACCAGAAGATCGTCGGGCAGCAATACGGCGAACGGTTCGTTGCCGACAAAATGACGTGCCGACCACACGGCATGGCCCAGACCCAGCGGCCGCTGCTGGCGCGTGAAGCTCACCGATCCCGTTTGCGGCAGGCTCTCGATCAGGCTGTTCAGTTCCGCCGTCTTCTCGCGCGACGTGAGCAGCGACTCCAGCTCATACGCATGATCGAAATGATCTTCGATGATGTATTTGCCGCGGCCGGTGACGAAGATGAACTGCTCGATGCCGGCTTCCTTGGCCTCTTCCACCGCATACTGAACGACCGGCTTGTCCACAACCGGCAGCATTTCCTTCGGCACCGCCTTCGTCGCGGGCAGGAACCTTGTGCCCATGCCGGCGACGGGCAGTACGGCTTTGCGGACCGGTTTTGGGGCGACCATGACGACTCCGGCGAAGTGGACGGCTTACATGGCATAGAGCGCGGATACCCGTCCACCCGACGCAATGGGGTTGCGCTACGACCCGTTGTCAGCGCGTATCAAAGCTGGTTTTCTCCGCCCCGATCCAAAATCTCGCTACAGGGCAGGAATCCTCAATGACCGGCATCACCGCCTATGGCGCCTATATTCCGCGGCTGCGTCTGCAACGCAAAGCCGTGACGCAGGCCAATGCCTGGTTCGCACCGGGCATGGCGGCCTCGGCCAAGGGCGAACGCGCCATGGCGAATTTCGACGAAGACGCGGTGACCATGGCGGCGGAAGCGGCGCGCGATTGCCTGCCGGCGAACGATCCGATCGGGGACCGCGCCCATATCGACGCGATTTATTTCGCCTCGACCTCCATGCCGTTTTCCGATCGCCAGAATGCGGGCATCGTGGCGCAGGCGCTGAGCCTTGCCGACGAAGTATCCTCGTTCGATGTGACGTCGTCGCAGCGTGCCGGAACCTCGGCGCTGCTCGCGGGGCTCGACTCCGTGAAAGCGGGACGGACCAAACACGCCGTGATCGTTGCCGGCGAACGGCGCAAGGCGCGCGCGGCCTCCACGCAGGAACTGAGCTATGGCGACGCGGGCGCTGCGCTCGCGGTCGGAAACAGCGACGTGATCGCGAAATTTCTCGGCAGTCATTCGCTGACGCTGGATTTCGTCGATCATTTCCGCGGCGACGGCGACGAATTCGATTACGGCTGGGAAGAACGCTGGATCCGCGACGAGGGTTACACCAAGATTGTGCCCACCGCCGTCAAGGCGTTGTTCGAAAAAACCGGTGTCACCGGCGCGGACATCGCGCACTTTGTATTGCCGTGTCCCTTCGCGAAGATGGATCAGCAGCTGGCGGGCAAGTTGGGAATAGATCCGGCGAAAGTGCGCGACAATCTCGCGGGCACCGTCGGAGATTCCGGAGCCGCACATGCGCTGCTCATGCTGGCCCACTCGCTGGAACAGGCGAAGCCCGGCGAAAAGATTCTCGTGGCGCAATTCGGCCAGGGCTGCGATGCGTTGCTCTTTGAAGTCACGCCCGAAATCGCCTCGTTGCCGAAGCGCAGCGGCGTCAGCGGCTCGCTGGCGCGCCGCAAGGAAGAGACGAACTACCTGAAATTCCTCGCGTTCAACGGTCTGATCGAACTCGAGAAGGGCATGCGCGCGGAGGTCGACCGCAAGACCGCGCTCACCGTGCTGTATCGCAAGAGCGACATGCTGATGGGTCTGGTCGGCGGCAAATGCAATGTGTGCGGCACGGCGCAATTCCCCCGCACGCGCATCTGCGTCAATCCGAACTGCAAGGCGGTGGACAGCCAGGAGCCGTACAGCTTCGCCGGACAGCCGGGCACCATCCTCTCCTGGTCGGCGGATTTTCTCACCTTCTCGATGTCGCCGCCCAATCACTACGGCATGATCACCTTTGCCGACGGCGGACGGTTCATGGCCGACATCACCGATGTCGATCAGGGCCAGATCGATTCCGGCAGCAAGGTGCGCATGGCGTTCCGTGTAAAGGAAATCGACGAAAAGCGCGGCTTCAAACGCTATTTCTGGAAAGCGGTTCCTGCCTGACGGAGGACGATGCGATGCGCAGAAATGTCCCGGCTTCGGCCGCAGTTTTGCCGGCTCTCGCGGTAGGAGCGATCGCCGTCGGCGCCATTGCACTCGGCGCGGTTGCGATCGGAGTCCTCGCCGTGCGCAAGGTGAAGCTTGGCGACGTCGAGATTGACCGGCTCACGGTGAAGCGCCTCGACGTTAAACACTCCGAGACGCTGCCACCCGGCTTCTGAGCGATGCCGACAAAATACGACGTCATCGTGCTCGGCCTCGGCGCCATGGGCAGCGCCGCGCTTTATCAACTGGCAAAGCGCGGCGTGAAGGTTCTCGGCATCGATCAATTCTCGCCACCACATGATGCCGGTTCGAGCCACGGCGACACGCGCATCACCAGGCTCGCGATCGGCGAGGGCGAACACTACACGCCGCTCGTCAGGCGCAGCCACGACATCTGGCGCGAGATCGAGCACGAGACCGGTGCCGATCTTCTCACCCAATGCGGTGAGTTGATTATTTCCAGCGACAATAAATCCGCCTTCACGCATGTCGAGGATTTCTTCCGCAAGACGGTCGACGCCGCAATCCGCCACGGAATCAGTCACCAACTGTTGGACTCAGGACAAATTCGCCAACGCTACCCCGCGTTCAATGTCCGCGATGACGAGTATGGCTATTTCGAACCCGAGGCCGGCTTCCTGCGGCCCGAGGCGTGCATCGCGGCGGAGCTCTCACTGGCGCAAAAACACGGCGCGGAGATCCGCCGCAACGAGAGGGTGATGGATTATTCCGCGTCGCCCCAAGATGTGCAGGTTGCTACAAACCGCCGGTCTTATACAGCCGACACGCTGATCGTCGCCGCGGGCGCATGGCTGCCGCAATTTCTGGGCGGCGACTTCGTCCGGCTTCTGCGCGTGTATCGCCAGGTGCTGCACTGGTTCGCGATCGACGGCGACGCGGGATTATTCGCGCCACGACACTTTCCCGTATTCATCTGGGAACTGCCGGACACGCGCCAGGGGGTGTACGGATTTCCCCTGATCGACGGTTCGGGATTGAAGGTCGCGACCGAGCAATATGCGGACACGACGGAGCCTGGCGGCGTCGACCGGGATGTGTCGCCTGATGATGCCGCCGACATGCACCGCCGCTATGTCGCTCCCTATTTCCGCGGTGTTACAGCTCGCTGCACCAAGTCCGTCGTCTGTCTCTACACCGTCACCCCCGACGCCGGTTTCATCATCGACCGCCTGCCGGATGCCGAGCGCGTGATCGTGGCGTCGTGCTGCTCCGGCCATGGCTTCAAGCATTCCGCGGCCATCGGCGAAACCCTTGCCGACATGGCGACGGGCCGCGACAGCCCCATCGACCTCGCGCCGTTCTGCCTGTCGCGCTTTGGGTGATGCGCAAAGTCTTGTATGCTGGTGAACACACTCCGGGAGACCGCCATGGCTTATGTCGAGAACCGCATCGTCCACGATGCCGATTCCCATCTGATGGAATTGACCGGCTGCCTGGATGCGTTTCTCGATCCGAAATACCGCGCCGCCTATGACGAGCTGCCGAAGCTGAAGGCCTGGCCGCGCGACGGCAAACTGGTGAAGCACGCCAACGCGCAGCACGACGATGCGGATTTTCGCGCCGGCAGCGACGCCAACATCCTTCTGCGCAAGAATTACGAAGCGCTGGGCTCGTTCCGCAAAGGCGATCGTCCGCGAGCGCTCGATCTGCTCGGCTTTTCGAGCCAGCTGATATTCACCACCTGGTGCCTCGGCAATTTCGGTCTCGACGATGCCAATCCCGAGCTCGCCTACGCAACCGCGCAGGCGCACAACCGGATGATGGTCGATTTCTGTTCCGTCGACCGGCGCTTCCTCGGCACGGGTTATGTGCCGTTGTCGGATTTCGATCGCGCGCGATCAACCGCGAAGGAAGCCATCGCCATCGGCTGCAAGGCGCTGCTCATTCCATCCAAGCCGCCCAAAGCGCATTCGCCGACGCATATTGCATTCGATCCCATCTGGTCGATGGCTGAGGACGCGGGACTGCCGATCGTGTTCCATGTCGGCGGCGAGGAGAAACTCGATCCGGCCTATTTCAACAACGGCCTGCCGCGGGTGAAGGATTTTCACGGCGGCGAAGAGAATTTCACGTCCGTCAGCTACATGCCGATCGCGCATTCGGTAATGACGACGCTGGCCGCCTTCATCTTCGATGGAATTCTGGATCGCTTTCCGAAGCTGAAATTCGGCGCCATCGAACTCGGCGCATCGTGGCTGCCGGGCTGGATGCGCAACATGGACTCGGCTGCGATGGCCTTCATCAAAAACGAAGAACGCCTGCAGAAGCTGAGCGCGAAACCGTCGGAGATCGTGCGCCGCCAGGTGCGCGCGACGCCCTATCCGCACGAGGATGCCGGCTGGATCATTGCGAATTCCGGAGAAGAGATATGCCTCTTCTCATCGGACTTCCCGCATGTGGAAGGCGGCCGCAATCCGCTGAAGCGCTTCAACGACAGCCTCGCCGCTTCGCCGCAGCGCGCCGTCGACCGCTTCTATTGCGACAACTTCATCGATCTGATGGGCGAGGGCCTGGCTTCCGATCTGCGCAGGCCGAAACATGTCGCCGCGGCTTGATTCCAAACGGAATGGCCCGCCGGTGAGCGGGCCATTCCTCGTGCGCGATTAGTGGGTTTCTCCCGGCGGTGGGGGCGGTGGGCCCTGGTCACCTGGCGGCGGCGGTCCTTGTTCATCCGGCGGTGGACCATTCATGCCGACGCGCGCCGGGCCTTCCGGTCCGACGTAGTGCAGATTAATGGCGCCAATGCCCGCGGCAACATTGAGGCCTGTATTGCCTTCAACGCTGACCGGCTGCAGCGCGATCGAGCGATCGAGACCGCCCACCAGCACGTTCGCGCCGACGCCGAGTCCGGCCGTGGCGCTCGCCGTCGCTCCGGCATAACTTCCGGCCAATGCGCCGCGACGCACCGACGACTCGGGTGCGACCACATCCCAGACGATGATGCCGCCGGCGGTATAGCCGATGTCGACTCCGAACTTCGAGACGGTGCCGGCATAGCGTTCGCCATGGCCGCCACTCGGCGAGAAATTGCAGTGAAGGTTCTTCGACGACCCGAAGATGAAGCCCCAACCACTGCCTTCATGGCAGGTCAGCACTCCGACTTTGACTCCGGCCGCGTCGGCTTGGCTTCCGAAGGCCAGAGCGGCAACGACGGCCGTGGCCGCGCCTGCCGCCAAACGGTGCTTCAAGTTCATGAGATGTAGTCTCCTTGGTAATTCCCGCGCGAGCCTCGAACGGCTCTGGGAACGGGAAAGAAACGCTTCACCTATGTTGCGGTTCCCGCCCGGTGGGCCGGCGAATGGTGGCAAAATTGCGGCGCAGTACGCATTTGCGCAGGCCGTCGTGCTGGCATCGCAGTCTTCAACACATATCAGCTGCCTGCTGCGGCATCTTTGCGCGGTGCCATCCGCGAAATGGCGTCTGCCGCTCCGACGAATTCGGATGGCATCATCACGATCGTCATCGTGTTCTGCTCGGCGCCCACTTCCGTCAGCATCTGCATGCGGCGCAGTTCCAGCGAGGCCGGCGTCTTCATGATTTCGTCGGCGGCTTCGCGCAGCTTGCGCGCGGCTTCGAGTTCCGCTTCGGCCTTGATGATTCGCGCCCGCTTCTCGCGCAGCGCTTCGGCCTCCTGGGCCATGGCGCGCTGCATCGATTCGGGAATTTCCACATTCTTCATTTCGACGTTGTGAATTTCCACGCCCCAGGGGCCGGTCACTTCATCGACGCGTTTCTTGAGCACGGCGGCCAGCATCTCCTGCTCCTTGAGCACGTCGTCCAGCGTGTGCTGCCCGATGACGTTACGGAGTGTCGTCAACGCCGTCTGCACCACGGCCAGCCGGATATCCATCACTTCGATGATGGCGCGGTCCGGCCGCGTTACGCGATACCAGATCACGGCGTTCACTTTGATCGGCACATTGTCCTTCGTCATCGTCTCCTGCTGCTCGACCGCATCGGTGAGCACGCGGATGTCGACGAGCGTCGTAGTGTCGATGAAGGGCACGATCCAGATCAGTCCCGGCCCCCGCGTGGCGACATAGCGGCCAAGCCGGAATTGCAGGGCGCGCTGGTATTGCTGCACGATCCGCAGACCCAGAACGATCAGCGCAGCGATCGCGATTGCCGCCGCCGTCAGCACCAGCCTTGCAAGCGCAGGATCGATTCCGTGCAATTCAAGGAACGCATCGAATTGAAAAGGCATGATCAACCGCCCTCCGAGCCCCGCAAAAGATAAGCACTCTCCGCACCGATTTAAGCGGCAGACCCCGGAAATCGGCATCGCCCGGCTGCCCGTCCAGCTTTACAGCAGGCTCACCGCACAGTTACATGACACCCAGTCAACATCGGGAGTCTGACATGGCCACAGGCATCAAGGACAAGGTCGCTATTCTGGGTATGGGCTGTTCGAAATTCGGCGAGCGCTGGGACATGGGCGCCGAGGAATTGATGGTCGAAGCCTATCTCGAAGCGCTGCAGGATGCGGGCATCGAAACGAGCCAGATTCAGGCCGGCTGGTTTTCGACAGCGATGGACGAAGTCAATGTCGGCAAGGGCGGAACGCCGCTGTCGGTCGCGTTGCGCCTGCCCAACATTCCCGTCACGCATGTGGAGAATTTCTGCGCCAGCGGCTCGGAAGCATTTCGCGGCGCGGTGTATGCGGTTGCGGCCGGTGCGTGCGACATCGCGCTGGCATTGGGTGTGGAGAAGCTGAAGGACACGGGTTACGGCGGCTTGCCGGCGCGCGAGCAGGGCACGCTCAATCCTCTGTGGTCTGCCAATGGTTCGGCGCCGGGCAATTTCGCGCAGCTCGCATCGGCCTATCGCACCAAGCACGGCGTCTCGAAGGAAGACTTGAAGCGCGCCATCGCGCATGTCTCCGTGAAGAGCCACGCCAACGGCACCAAGAACGCCAAGGCGCATCTGCAGAAGGCCATCACGGAAGAAATGTGCCTGAATGCGCCGATGATCGCCGAGCCGCTCGGTCTGTTCGATTGCTGCGGCGTGTCGGATGGTGCGGCGTGCGCCATCGTGACGACGCCGGAGATCGCGAAGGCCCTCGGCAAGAAAGATCTGATCACCGTCAAGGCGCTGCAGCTCGCTTTGTCGAACGGGCTTGAGAGCCAGCACAATTCCTGGGACGGGAGTTATTTCCACACCGCGCGCATCGCGTCCAAGCGCGCCTATGAAGAGGCGGGAATTAAAAATCCGCGCGAAGAAGTGTCGATGATGGAAGTGCATGACTGCTTCTCCATCACCGAACTGGTCACGATGGAGGATTTGCACATCTCCAAGGAAGGCGAAGCGTGGAAGGACGTGATGAACGGCTTCTACGACGCCGACGGCCAGGTGCCGTGCCAGATCGACGGCGGGCTGAAATGTTTCGGCCATCCCATCGGCGCCAGCGGCCTGCGCATGCTCTACGAGATGTACCTGCAGCTGCTGGGCCGTGCCGGAGCGCGCCAGCTGAAAAATCCCACGATCGGCCTCACCCACAATCTCGGCGGCGCGCCGATGATGAATGTGTGTTCTGTGGCGGTGATCGGGGCTGCGTAGGCAACCAGGCTCCTCCCTCGCACAGCGATAGCGAAGCGGGGGAGGGGGACCGCGAAGCGGTGGAGGGGCGGCCGCCACGTAAGATGTTTGTAAAAGGCGTGCCTTTTATTCTTGGGTTCGCGACCGTCGCGCTGGTGTTTCTCGCGTCCGTTGGCAGTGTCGCCGACAGCTCATTTCACAAAGCCCGATCAATTTCGGAGATTGCCCTCGATCGAATTCTAAAAATTGCTGACGCGGATGATCGCATACTGGATAATCTGTTTCATCGGTATCCTGATGATCCGGTCACGAGATCGCAGCGCGTCGACTATAGCCGCTTTCTGACGACCGAACTTATTCAACTTTTCAGCCGCGAGCAGCGAAAGCTTGTTCAGGAAGATTGTGGTGGCGTCTATCTCAAGGGCGAACTGTGCGGAATGGACTACAATCCAGTTACTTGCACGAATGGCGAGCTAGGTGCGCCAAGTTACTCGACCAAGCGCCAGACCAACAATTCCGCATTGATAATGGCAGACACGGGGAACGAATACACTCTGGCTCAGGAACGAGGTGTGTGGAAACTCACCGGCGTGAAATGTCAGCTCGGCAGGCAGTGATCACATTGCGGATGACATACTTGTTCGGTAGCCGCCCCCTCCGCCTGCGGCGGTCCCCCTCCCCCGTTCCGCTGTCGCTCCACGGGTGAGAAGCCTAACGCCTAAAACACCACCACGCTCCGGATGCTCTTCCCCTCGTGCATGAGGTGGAACGCGTCGTTGATCTTCTCGAGCGGCATGGTGTGGGTGATCAGATCGTCGATGTTGATCTTCTTGTCCATATACCAGTCGACGATGCGGGGCACATCCGTCCGCCCTCTCGCGCCGCCGAACGCCGTGCCGCGCCAGACGCGGCCCGTCACCAGTTGAAACGGTCGCGTCGAGATTTCCTGGCCCGCTCCGGCCACGCCGATGATCACGCTTTCGCCCCAGCCCTTGTGGCAGCATTCCAGCGCCTGGCGCATCGTCTTCACATTGCCGATGCATTCGAAGCTGTAGTCCGCGCCGCCTTTGGTCAGCTCGACGAGATGGCCGACGATATCGCCTGACACCGTTTTCGGATTGACGAAATGCGTCATGCCGAACTGCCGCGCCAGTTCCTCGCGCGCCGGGTTGATGTCGACGCCCACGATCATGCCGGCGCCGGCGAGCTTCGCGCCCTGGATGACGTTGAGCCCGATACCGCCGAGACCGAACACGACGACGTTCGCGCCCGGCTCGACTTTCGCGGTGAAGATCACCGCGCCGATGCCCGTCGTCACGCCGCAGCCGATGTAGCAGATCTTGTCGAACGGTGCGTCCTTGCGGACTTTCGCCAGGGCGATTTCGGGCAGCACCGTGAAGTTCGAGAAGGTTGAGCAGCCCATGTAGTGCAGCACGGGTTTTCCGTTCAGCGAAAACCGGCTCGAACCGTCCGGCATCAACCCTTTCCCTTGCGTGGTGCGAATTGCCTGACACAGATTCGTCTTGTGACTGATGCAGTAATCGCATTCGCGGCATTCCGGCGTGTAGAGCGGAATGACGTGGTCGCCGGGCGCGACCGATGTGACGCCCGCGCCGACCTCCCGCACGATTCCGGCGCCTTCGTGGCCGAGAATGGCGGGGAATAATCCTTCGGGGTCTTCGCCGGAAAGCGTGAACGCATCGGTGTGGCAGATGCCGGTCGCCTTGATCTCGACAAGCACTTCGCCGGCTTTCGGCCCCTCCAGATCGACCGATTCGATTTCGAGAGGCTGTCCGGCGGCGTAAGCCACGGCTGCGCGCGATTTCATGATGCTGCTCCGGGACGGGATCGTAATGCGGTCATAATGTCGGTCATATTCTTTGGCGAGACTGGCGGCAACGGGGAGACTGCCTTATATCCTCGCGTCGGGGTGTGTGCTGCGTGTCATGATCGAAGTCCGCGAACTCGTCTATGAATACCCGTCCAAGCGGGCGCTGGACGGCGTATCGCTCTCCATTGCGCCGCAGACGATCACGGCGCTGGTCGGCCCCAACGGCGCGGGCAAGACGACGCTGCTGCGATGCCTGGCGGCGCTTGAAACGCCTTATGGCGGTCATGTCATCATCGACGGGCTCGATACGCGCGAAGCACCACGCGAGATTCATACGCGCCTGGGTTACCTCCCGGATTTCTTCGGCTTGTACGACGACCTGACGGTGCGCCGCTGCCTCACCTATGTGGCATGGGCGCACGGCATCGCGCCCGCGCTGGCGGGCGCTGCCGTCGAAAAGGCGGCGCAACGCGTCGCCATCGTCGACCGTCTGGAAACCAAGGCAGGAGAGCTGTCGCGCGGCCTGCGCCAGCGCCTCGCCATCGCACAGGCCATCGTTCACGAACCGAAAGTGCTGCTGCTCGACGAGCCCGCCGCAGGATTGGACCCTCAGGCGCGCCGCGATCTCTCGGGCCTGCTCGTCGGATTGAAGAATGCCGGCATGACATTGGTCGTTTCCTCCCACATCCTGGCCGAGCTCGAAGATTATTGCACCGAGATGATCATCATCGAGAACGGCAAGCTCGTCGGCGGCAAGGCCGTGAAGGTGCGCGACGACGAGCGGCCGCGATACCTGATCGAACTGGCGCGTGCGCGAAGCGATCTCCGGAGCTTCCTGACGAACGCGGGCGTGGAGGTGGTGGAGGTGGATGATTATCACGCCGTCATCGTCTTTACGCGCAACGCGGCTGCCCGCGCCAAACTGATCCGCGATCTGGTCGGCGCCGGGTTCGACATCGCCGGCTTCGGCGAGTCGTCGCGGGCGCTGGAACAGGCCTATTTTGCGCAAGTGGGGAAGGAATGAACCCGGAGTTTCGCCGCAATGTCTGGCTGGAGCTGACGCCGCGGCGCGCGATCTTCATGCTCGTCGTGCTGGCGCTTATTTTCTTTGCCACGACCGTCTCGGGCGGAAGCTCCGTCAAGGCAGCGTCGGCCGCCACGGTTTTGTACTATTTCATCGTCGTCTTCTGGGGATCGAGAAACGCAGCGCTGAGCGTTGTCGGCGAGATCAGGGACCGGACCTGGGATTCGCAGCGGCTGTCGTCGATCGACGCCGCGACGATGACGTGGGGCAAATTGTTCGGCTCCACGATCTACAACTGGTTCGGTGGGGCGGTCTGCCTCGTCGTGCTGCTGTCGTCGGAATTCGTTCACACAGGGCCGGTGACCACCCTCATCAGCCTCGTCTATTTCATTGCGATCGGTGTCATTTCCCAGGCGGCGGCGCTGCTCGCCAGTCTCATCGCGGTGCGAAGACGCCAGGCCCATTCGCGATTGGGCGCCTTCGTTTTTCAGATCGCAGGCGTCGTCGCGGGCATCTGGGTTTATGCGATCTGGTCTGCGGCCGATCCCGCAGGTTCGATCTTCGCCGGCAAGCGCGCCACGGACTTCATCGTCTGGTGGGGCCACGCGTTCGACGCGCGCCCATTCCTGCTGGTTTCGCTGGCGATGTTTGCCGCCTGGACGCTGGTCGCCTGTTATCGAACGATGCGGCTCGAATTGAAGATGCAGAACGGGCCGTTTGTCTGGCTCGGGTTCTTGCTCTTCATCGGTCTTTACGCCGCGGGCTTCGATGCGTGGCTGTCGAAAGGGGTGGACGCCGCGCAACTCGACGGTGTCTCGCTGAGGCTCGCACTCGCAGGGTTCGTCTTCGGCGTGCTGACCTATGTGATGGTGCTGCTCGAACCGAAGGATCGTGTCTTCTTTCGCTGGCTGGGTAACCGGATCGGCTCCGGGCATCTGGGCACCGCGTTCCTCAATCTCCAGGCATGGATGATGAGTTACAAAGCCACCGTGCTCGTCGGGGCGATCCTGGCCGTACGGCTTGTCGTCAACGAAGGGCACTTCGGCGCCGACGCCGCCGTGATCGTGGCGATCCTGGGCTTTCTCACCCGCGACGTCGCGATCTTCGTTCTGTTCCAGAGCCTGCCCGGACGAAGGCGCGGCGATTTCGCCGCGATTGTCGCTCTGATCGCGCTGCATGGGTTGATCCCGGTCATTTTGAACGGGCTCGATTTGACCGGCGCGATGGTCCTGTTCCGTCCGACACCGGTCGATCCCGTTTGGCTCGCGCCCGCCATTGCGTGGGGCGAGGGACTGGTTGTGGCCGGGCTGGCGATTGCGCGCATATCGGCCGATGGACGCGCGTCAGCGGAACCCGCACACGCCTAGAGACTGGTGAAATCAAGCTTCACCGGGAGCGCTGGCTTCCAGCCGGCCACTGCTGCTGCGGCACCACCGTGCCGCCAAGATGGCAGCGTCCCTGTGGCGCGCGCGGTCACCAGGTGCGTCCACCAATCTTCACATGCTTAAAGCGCGCGGTTGAGCTTCAGTCCGGAATAATTGGGTTGGTCGATTTCTACCTTGTCGCGCGTCGTTTTCTCGAGATGCGCGGCGAGGCCCGGCGTGGCGAGGGTGAATTCTCCCTTGCGGATGCGCGCGCATAATTCGCGGTTGAGCTCGTCGAGCGTGCCGTCACGGCCGAGCAACGCTTTCAGCCGCTCCGTCTCTTCGCCGCCCGATTTGTCCGCGGTGTCCAACTGGCGCACGACAATGGCGAGTGCGTTCGCGGCCACGCGGGCATGAAAGGCCGTGTGGCCCTTGAGCTCCGGCATGGCGCGGGTTTCGAGGAAAGTCCGCACGGCGTCGACCAGTTCGCGCATCGACGGTTGATCCATCATGGCCTAAAGCTTTCCGTGGATGATCAGATTGACAAGGTCGATCTCGGTTTCCGAGGAGCGGCGTCCGATCGCGGCGCGTTCGACGGAGCCGTCGAGTTTGAATCCCTGATACATCGACATGCACATGATGCCCCATTTGAGCGAACCGTAGACGATCCAGCTGCGCACAGCCTCGGGATCGATCCTGCCGCCTCCCGCCGCTTCGTAGCCGGCCAGCAGATCGGGCAGATCGCCGAAACCGCCCACCACTTTCTCCGCCACGCCGAAGCGCCAGGAATTGGTGCAGATCCATCCGATATCTTCCAGCGGATCGCCGATATGGGTGAGCTCCCAGTCGAGCGCGGCGACCACGCCCGTGGGTGCGATGAGAATATTGCCGTGGCGGAAATCGCCATGCACCAGCGTGCGCCGGCTCGTCTGCGACAGTCTCGGCTCGAGCCACTGAAACGCCAGTTCGAACACGGGATGCGGATAGTCATACGCGTCGTAGAGTTCGCGATAGCGCTGCAGCTGCGCAGGTCCGTCGATAACGTTCAGGACATCTTTCAGCGGCGCCGTGTCCACCGCATGAATGCGCGCGAGAATTTCGCCGCATTGCCGGGCGAGGTGAGGGCGGATGGAAGCGAACGCATCGTCCCGGAGAATCTTTCGCGCAATGGTTTCGCCTTCGAGCCGATCCATCACATAGCCGATGCCGACTTCATCTTCCGGCTTCAGCACGTAACGCACCCGCGGCGCGGCCGCGCCGGCCTTGCGCGCGGCTTCGATGACGATGGCCTCGGTTTCCAGCGGCACGGAATTGGCGCCCTGTCCCGGAGCGCGCGGCGCACCACCGGGAGCGCGGCGCAGGATGAGCGGGATGGCTTCGCCGCCGGCAAATGCGTCAAGCGACCAGGTTTCCTGGCTGGCGCCGCCGGACAGACGCACGACGCCGTCGATGCGCACAAGCCCGGGAATGGCCTTCGCGAGCGCGCGCTGAAGCGGGATAAAAAAGTCTGGAGATGCAGGCATCTAGCTACCTTCCCCATGAACGCCAAGGCATTCGCGCATCCCGTCCTTGCCGTAATCCAGAAGGCTATGCGGCAAAGGAATCTGCCCTCTCCCCTTGCGGGAGAGGGCCTGCAAATACGGTGCTCTCAACATCCCGGACATGGGTGAGGGGTTCGCGCGCTTCGCGCGCGAATGACGCCTTGTATGCGCTACCGCTTCACTGCTTGAGCGCAGAGTCTTGCGCGCTATCGCGCGCGACCCCTCATCCGCGCTTCGCGCACCTTCTCCCGCAAGGGGAGAAGGTCGATTCTGTCGGTTCAGGTCACGCCGCGATGTGCGAATGTCGCAGCGCTCAAGGGGAGGGTGGGACTCGCGTTGCGATGTCATGTGTCTTCTCTCATCCGGTCCGCAGATACCGCACGGCTTCGTCGCGCCCGAACAGATAAAGCAGAACCCGCAGGGCTTCGCCACGGGCGGTTTTGAGATCGGGATCGCGATGGATAACGAGCCGCGCATCGTCGCGGGCGGCGGCCAGCAATTCGCCGTGGACGGTCAGGTCGGCAAGGTGGAATTCCGGCATGCCGCTCTGCCGGGTGCCCAAGAATTCGCCGGGCCCGCGCAGCCGCAGATCCTCTTCCGCGATGATGAAACCGTCGTCGGTTTCGCGCAGCGTCTTCAGGCGCGCTTTCGCCGTTTCGCCGAGTGGCCCGTGATAGATGAGCAGGCAGGTCGATTTGTCGGTTCCACGTCCCACGCGGCCGCGCAGCTGGTGCAGTTGCGCCAGGCCGAACCGTTCGGCGTGCTCCACCACCATGATCGTCGCTTCGGGCACGTCGACACCCACTTCGATCACGGTCGTCGCGACGAGAACTTTCGTCTCTCCCGCCTTGAACTTCGCCATGGCCGCGTCGCGTTCGGGCCCCTTCATACGGCCATGAACGAGACCCACCGTGCCGCCGAGCGCTTCGCTCAGCATGTCGGCGCGCTCCGACGCTGCTGCCAGATCGATCTTCTCGGACTCCTCCACCAGCGGGCATACCCAATAGGCGCGCGCGCCTTTCGCGGTGGCGGTCCGCAGATGTTCGATCACTTCGTCGAGCCGATCTGCTGGGAGCACACGCGTCTGCACGGGTTTTCGTCCCGGCGGGCGGCCTTCGAGACGCGACACGTCCATGTCGCCATAGGCCGTGAGCGCCAGCGTGCGCGGGATCGGCGTTGCGGTCATCACCAGCACGTCGACCGGCTGATTGCCCTTGCCCTGCAGCTGCATGCGCTGATGCACCCCGAAACGATGCTGCTCGTCGACGACGGCGAGGCCGAGATCGCGAAAGCCGACGTCCTCGGAGAACAGCGCATGGGTGCCGACGAGAATGTCGATCGCGCCGCTCGAGAGCTCTGCGAGAATCTGTTCGCGGGGAATGCCGCGTTCGCGACCCGTCAGCAGCGCCATGTTCACGCCGGCCGCCACGGCCAGCGATTCGAGCGCACTCATGTGCTGGCGCGCGAGGATTTCCGTGGGCGCCATCAGCGCGGCCTGCGCGCCGGCTTCCACGGCGCTCAGCATCGCCAGCATCGCGACCACCGTTTTTCCGGCGCCGACGTCGCCCTGCAGCAGACGCAACATGCGTCCCGGCGCTGCCATGTCGGCTTCGATCTCCGCGAGGCTGCGTGTCTGCGCCTGCGTCAGCGAAAACGGCAGCGCTGCGATCGCCTTTCTTTGCAATTCACCGTTGCCCTTCAGCGGGCGGCCCTTCTGCCCGCGCAGATGTTCGCGGATCAATGCGAGTGCGAGTTGATTGGCAAGCAGTTCATCGTACGCCAGACGCATGCGCGCCGGCGTCGTCGGTTGCAGACCGGCCTCGTCCTGCGGCGCATGCGCGGCCGTCAGCGCGTCATTGAAGGATGGCCATGCGCGCATTTTGAGAAAGGCGGGATCCTGCCATTCCGGCACCGCCGGTACTTTTTCCAAGGCGCCCCTGATCGCCTTGCCGAGCGATTTGCCCGCCAGTCCTTCCGTCAGGCCGTAGATCGCTTCATGCGCGGGAAGGCTTGGCTCCTCTTCCGGTGTGAGGATGTAATCCGGATGCACCATCTGCAGCTTTTGGCCGAAGCGTTCGATGCGGCCGCTGACGATGCGCTTCGAGCGCGCGGGCAATGTGCGCATGAGGTAATCGGTGTTGGCGCGGAAGAACACCAGTTCGATCGTCGCCGTATCGTCGGAACAGCGCACGCGATAGGGCTGGCGCGGATCGCGCGGCGCGAGATGATCGAGCACGTTGAGCGCGATGGTGGCGATACGGTTTTCCTGCGCCTCGATCAGTTTCGGCCGGTACGAGCGGTCGACGACGCCTGTCGGCAGATCGAAGATGAGATCGATGAGGCGCGGGCCCGCAACCTTGGCGATGAGCTTTTCGAGCTTTGGCCCCACGCCGGCAAGCGTGCGCGTCTCGGCAAACAGGGGAAACAGAATCGCGGGCCGCATGGGGCATGAAGATAAACAGTCATTGTGACCGCGGCCATCCTGGCCGGCTCACACCAGAAAATCTGGGACATGCGAGTCTCAGTGGTGCGCGACAAAACCCCATCTCCCCGAAGGGGAGGTCGAAAAATGCGAGCCTCGGCGAAGCATTTTTCGGGTGGGGCGAACGGTGCAACACATTGAATGTCGATGGGTCGGCACTATTCCCCCCACCCGAAAAACTCGCTCCGCTCCGCTTCGACGAGTTTTTCGACCTCCCCTCCGGGGAGATGAGTGGAACTGTGGATGCGCCAGATGTTTCGGGCGGGGGAGGAAAGAGACGCACTCCACTGGAACCGCCGCCATCCGCGCGCTATATCGCCCCCATGACCGATCACCGGAGCGAGGACATCGCCATCCGGCGAAAGCGCTTGCGCTTTCGCGCGGAACGGCGGGGATTCAAGGAAGTCGATCTCATCTTCGGCTCGTTCGCGGTCGAACATCTGGGCGGCATGGACGTGGGCGAGCTCGACGATTTCGAGCGGCTCCTCGATGCGCCGGACCAGGACGTCTACATCTGGCTGAAAGGCGACGATCCGGTGCCTGCGCTTTACGATACGCCCGTATTCGCGCGCCTGAAGGCGCATTGTCGCCGCGCGGACCCGATATGGAACGTCTGACCTACATCGCCCGTACCGAAGCGCGCTTTGCGGTCACCGGCGCGCCGGAAGGTTATGACGCGTATCTGGCGGCGGAAGCGGCCCGGCGGCGCAAGGGGCTCGTGCTGTTTGTCGCGGCGGACGATCTTGGCGCGCAGTCCACGCTCGAAACGCTGCGCTTCTTTGCGCCCGATGTGAGCGTGCTGCCGTTCCCGGCCTGGGATTGCCTGCCTTACGACCGCGTGTCGCCGAAGCCGGACACGGAAAGCCGCCGCCTGGCCACGCTGTCGGCGCTGGCCCGCCACAACAAGGACTCCGGCCCTGCCGTTGTCGTTACCACGGTCAACGCGCTGGTCCAGCGCGTGCCGCCGCGTTCCGCGATCATGGATGCGAGCTTCTTCGCGCGCGTCGGCAACGCGATCGAGCACGATTCGCTGGTCGGTTTCCTCGTGAAGAACGGCTATGCGCGTGCGGGTACCGTGCGCGAGCCGGGCGATTTCGCGCTGCGCGGCGGCATCATCGATCTGTGGCCGCCCGGAAGCGACGAGCCGCTGCGTCTCGACTTCTTCGGCGCCACGCTCGACGCCATCCGCACGTTCGATGCGGAAACGCAACTCTCGACCGATCAGATATCCGAGATCGAATTGTTGCCGGCCAGCGAAGCGCCGCTCGATGCGGAGTCCATCAGCCGGTTTCGTGCAGGCTATGTCGCGACGTTCGGGCCCGCAGGCGACGATCCGCTCTATGAATCCGTCAGCGCCGGCCGCAAACATCCCGGCATGGAGCACTGGCTGCCGCTGTTCCACGCCGAGCTCGATACGCTGTTCGATTATCTATACCAGCCCGTGGTGTTCCTCTCGCATCAGGCGGAGGAAGCCAAGAAGCAGCGGCTCGAACTGATCGCGGATTACTACGCGACGCGGCGGCAATTCCTGCGCGGGCACGGTGACGCCATCGAGCACTCGGTCTCCGCGCCGTACAAACCGCTGCCGCCCGAACGGCTTTATCTCACCGACGACGAATGGAAGGCCGCGATCGCCCATCGGCCGACGCGCGATCTGTCGCCGTTCCAGGCGCCGGACTCGATGCAGTCCGTCGATGCCGGCGGCAAGATGGGCCGCGATTTCGCGCCGGAGCGCGCGCAGGGCCGCGTCAACGTGTTCGAGGCGGCCGTCGAACATGTGAAGGCGCTGCAGGCGGCGAAAAAGCGCGTGATCGTGGCGGCGTGGAGCGACGGCTCGGCGGATCGGCTCGGCGGCGTGCTCGCCGATCATGGTCTGCCTGCGATGCGGCGCGTCGACTCCTGGCACGATGCGACCGACATGCATGCCAACGCGGTCGCCGTCGCCGTGCTCGGCCTCGAGCATGGATTCGAATCCGGCAACTTCGCCATCGTCTCCGAGCAGGACATATTGGGCGACCGCATGGTGCGCGCGCGCGCACGCAGCAAACGGGCCCAGAATTTCCTCTCCGAAGCCTCGAGCCTCGCGCCGGGCGATCTCGTCACCCATATCGAACACGGCATCGGGCGTTACGTGCGCCTGCAGACCATCGACGTGGCCGGCGCGCCGCATGATTGCCTGGAACTGCAGTATGACGGCGGCAAGCTGTTTCTCCCCGTCGAGAACATCGAGCTTCTGACGCGCTACGGCTCCGACGAAGGCACGGCCCAGCTCGATCGGCTGGGCGGGGCAGGGTGGCAGCAACGCAAGGCGCGCATGAAGGAGCGCGTGCGCGAGATTGCCGCCGAGCTCATCCGCATCGCCGCCGCCCGCCAGTTGAAATCGATCGAGCCGGTCGATCCGCCGCAAGGCGTCTATGACGAATTCTGCGCCCGCTTTCCGTATCAGGAAACCGAAGACCAGGAACGCGCCATCGCCGAGACCATCGAAGACCTCGCGAAGGGCCGGCCGATGGATCGCCTCATCTGCGGCGATGTCGGCTTCGGCAAGACGGAAGTGGCGCTGCGCACGGCGTTTGTCGAGGCGATGTCGGGCTCGCAGGTGGCCGTCGTGGTCCCCACCACGCTGCTCGCGCGCCAGCATTACCGCACCTTCGTCGAACGCTTCAGCGGCTTTCCCGTGAAGATACGCCAGCTGTCGCGCTTCGTGGATGCGAAAGACGCGCGCGAAACCCGCACCGGCCTCGCCGAAGGCCAGATCGACATCGTCATCGGCACGCATGCGCTGCTCGCCAAGTCCATCGGCTTCAAACATCTGGGTCTTGTGATCGTCGACGAGGAGCAGCATTTCGGCGTCAGCCACAAGGAGCGGCTGAAGGCGCTGAAGGCCGACGTGCATGTGCTGACGCTGACGGCGACGCCCATCCCCCGCACCCTGCAGCTGGCGCTCTCCGGCGTGCGCGATCTGTCGCTCATCACCACGCCGCCGGTGGATCGCCTGGCCGTGCGCACCTTCGTCTCGCCTTACGATCCGCTGGTGATCCGCGAGGCATTGCTGCGCGAGCATTATCGCGGCGGACAGAGCTTCTATGTCTGCCCGCGCATCGCGGATTTGCGCGAAGCGGAGGACTTCCTCAAAGCCACCGTGCCCGAAGTGAAAGTGGCGGTGGGCCACGGCCAGATGGCGCCGTCGGCGCTCGAAGACGTGATGACCGCGTTCTACGAAGGCAAGGTCGATGTGCTGATCTCCACCAACATCGTGGAAAGCGGCCTCGATATCCCGAGCGCGAACACGCTCATCGTCCATCGCGCCGACATGTTCGGCCTGTCGCAGCTCTATCAGCTGCGCGGCCGCATCGGCCGCTCCAAGCAGCGCGCCTATGCGTATCTGACGACGCCGGCCGACCGCAAACTCACCGAAACCGCCGAGCGCCGCCTGCAGGTTTTGCAGTCGCTCGATCAGCTGGGCGCGGGCTTCTCGGTGGCGAGCCACGACCTCGACATTCGCGGCGCGGGCAATCTCCTGGGCGAAGAACAATCCGGCCATGTGCGCGAAGTGGGCATCGAGCTCTACCAGGACATGCTGGAAGAAGCCGTGTCGCAGCTGCGCGCCGGCGGCGTCGCCGAAGAGCTCGGCGATCAATGGTCGCCGCAGATCAACATCGGCACGTCGGTGCTGATCCCCGAAGCGTATGTGCCCGATCTCAACGTGCGCATGTCGCTCTACCGCAGGCTTGCAACCATCGAAGACCGCGCCGAGATCGACCGTTTCGCCGCCGAACTGATCGACCGTTTCGGCGCGCTGCCCGACGACGTGAAGCATCTGCTCGAGATCGTCGCGATCAAGGCGCTGTGCCGTGTGGCGCTGGTGGAGAAGGTGGATGCGGGGCCGAAAGGCGCCATGCTCAGCTTCCGCAACAACACCTTCCCCAATCCAGTAGGGCTGGTGCGGCTCATCTCCGAGCATTCGTCGACCATGAAAGTCCGTCCCGACCAGAAAGTCGTCATCGCGCGCGACTGGCCGACGGCGGAGGATCGCCTCAAGGGAACACAGACCGTGCTTGGGCATCTGGCGAGGTTGGCGAAGGCATAGGCTCCTCCCATGCGAAGCGAAGCTTCGCGGGGGAGGAGCCTGATACGTGGACGGTGTGAAATCACGGCGACGTCTCAGTCATCGTCGGCGTTTCGCTCGCCTGGAAATGGATCAGGCGTTCCGGCGTTTCCGGATGCCTTCAGGGTTCGCTGCCGGGTTTGTTCGCGTACCACTGGGACAAGATGGACTTTTCGTCCGCCTTGTCCGTGATCGGCGGACAGCGTTCGCTCCCGCTCGGATGCGGGATTTTGATGGGGTCGGAGTCGACGGGCGTCAGGTGCATGCTCGTGGCATCCTGAAAGGCCCTGAGCATCGACAGCTGGATCAGGGCGTTCTCGTAGCGCTCCTGCGACAACAGAACGCTGAAGCCATAGATCGCTTCCGGCGTCAGGCGATCCTGTCCCTCGATCGCCTTGAGCCTGGACCACAGGCTTTCCTCTTCGGCCTGGGCAGCCCGCGCGCTGGCAAAGGTGAAATAGATGTTGTCGTAGTCGCGCTGATCGTCGGGGCTGAACAGGCTGGCGCGTCCGGCCTCTGCATTGGCTTCCCATCTCTGCGACGTCAACTTTGCCCGCGGCAGAAATCCGATCGACTGAGCCGCCGTGTAGGGGCGGCCATGGTTTGCGGCATCGAGGAGCTGGCCGATCTGCTGCAATCGGCTGCGCGTGCATGCCTCGTATGTTGCTATCCGTCCGAGCCAATAAAGGTTCTCCTGGACCTCGGCGCGAACCGCGTCCCGCGCCTCCGTCGCGATCCGTCGCTCGTGGATGGTCTCGATCGCCTGCTCGAGCGACAGCGCGATCAGAATGCCGGTGACGATCGTGCCGATCTCGATGAAGAATTCGCGCCAGGTCTTTGCGGCGTGCGGTTTGTGAAAGTCCACGGTGTCTCCGGGAGTTGATGAGGACGGTTCAGGCACGTCCGCCGGCGGAGGCTCGCCCGTATCGCTCATGGGCGCCACGCAGTGCGCAGCGCGCGGTCGACATTCCACATGCTCGAGCCCCCGAAGTCCTCCACGGTCGACGAAGCCCGGTCGTTCGTCAATCTCCGCCGTGCGCCAAAACCGGCCTTTGCCCCTTGCCGGTCCGGGTCTAATCTTTTCCCGGGGGCATGGATGGAAGCCATGAGCGACGCAGTGGGGCCCGGCGATCTCGTTCTGTGCGTCAATGCCGCGCCGAACCACGTGACGGGAAGGCCGGTGCCGCTGGTCGCCGGCGAGACCTACCGTGTTCTCGCCGTCATGGACTTTGCCTGCCCCTGCGGACGGTCCGACGCGCTCCTGGATGTCGGCATCGATTTCGCGTGGTGCCAGACGCGCTTCCGCCTCCTGCCCAAGCCCAAGGCGCAAGCAAAACCCCGCCGCGTTTCTGCGCCCAAAGAGAAGGAGCGGGTGCGGTGAACGGGCGGGCAGCGGCCTCACCGGGCGGTCGAAAAAGGTCGAGACCTGCCTTAACCTGACAGTTGCTGTCGACCCAAACCGTCATCCTCGCTTTCCGCGTTCGCTCTTCGAACTTCGGAGGACAGGTCGCGCGGATGAAAAAGGGGCTGCTCGCGCGGCTCGTCAAGGCGAGGCAGGGCGTTGTGGCGCGGCAATAGCCAAAACCGCCAAAATCGAGTAGTATGACGACATGACCGATCTTCTGTCGCGCATTACAATTCGGCCCGAACAGTGTCATGGCCGGCCCTGCATCCGCGGCATGCGCATCCGCGTGGCTGACATACTCGAAATGCTCGCCGCCGGCACGCAGGCAGACGAAATCCTGCGCGATTTCCCGGACCTCGTCGCTGACGACATCCGGGCCTGCCTCGCCTACGCCGCCAACCTGGCCGGTCATCCCGTGGTCATCGCCGCGGAGTAGCACTCCCCGTGAAATTCGTCGTCGACGCCCAGTTGCCGCCTGTCCTGGCCGCGTGGCTGCGCGCACGCGGCCATGAAGCAGTCGCCGTTCGGGACATCGGATTGCGCGAGGCCGACGACAAAAGCATCTGGTCTTATGCGCAATCCGGGAATGCGATCATCGTGACGAAGGATGAGGATTTTGTGCTTGTGGCCACCGCTGCACCCGCAGTCAGAGTGCTTTGGGTGCGGTTGGGAATAAGAACAACCCAAAAGGCAACCCATGCTCTCATGGCATGCCTACTTGGTTCGTCGTGCCGGGCGATTTGGAATCAACTTTTTTAGAGAGCCCAGACTTCGAAATTACGGCGGATAAGTTCGCGCTGGCAAAAGCCCTCCTCAAGCGCTGAGTCATTATCGAAAATCACGGGGACGCCCAATCCATCGTCGACGGTCCACTCGCTTGGAAATGGATTGGACGTCCCCGTGTTTTTTCTGTGATTGGATTGTGATCGGTGATTGTGTGATTGATCATTCAACTTGGTCAGGGAGAGACGTTAACGTAGGGAACTTCTGATACAGCAATCTGAATTTTGTCCAGTAGCTTTTTCTGTCTCAAGAATTCCCGTAGCACAAACTGCCTCCGTTCTCGCTCGGGATGTGGTCCAATTATAATTCTTTCAATCGGTAGGTGTTCACCGAACAATTGGTCTTCAAACAGCTTTATGTAAGGTATAGGCAGTGCGGCAGCATGCCGAATGAAGAATGGATGCCAACGGAAGCCCGTTTGTTCAACTCTGCTGCGAAACACTACAATGCGGGCCTCTGCCTCGCGCTTAAAAAAAGCATCCTTTGTACGACTTACTATGTGCATGAACGCGCCGCCCGCCACCGCGTAATCTGGAGCAACCGTTCGGTGTTGACTGACCTCGTAGTCAGCCATTTCAGTGGCGGAGTTACAGACTTCGCCATATGCATCTTTCAATCCTGCGGGCACTTCGCCTTCTTTCGAATAGAAGGTCGGCTCAAAGATGTACGGCAAGCCGACAAACTTTTTGCGCTCATTTACAAGCAACGCATCCAACTTCTGCGGAGCAAATTGTAAAGCATATCCACCATTGCGGCCGTAAGTGGCCCAGTGAAGCAATTCGCCATCTGCAAATGCTTCGTTGGACGGTGAGCAGCGGAAGGTAGAAAACACAAACGCGTCAGAGCCAACGACGGAATGCTCTTCGCTCCCGAACAGCGCGGAATACAAAATATCAACGAATCGCTGCGATTCCTCCGATGCCAGAGTCCTAATGGAAGTACCGTCGGTTATTGTTATCTGGCGATTTACTTTTCGAGCGGCCAGATGACGCGCTAACGCAGATTCAACCGATTTCGTCAGAGAACGCTTCGCAGAATAGAATTCCTTGCTGTCGTTTAGAAATTGAAAATGAGTTGCCCAGAGACAGCCAGACTCAAGGATGCCGTACAACCCCTGCGCATTGGTGTAATGGAAAACACGCTCATCGGATTCGAAGCCCGCGATTGTAACCGTATTTTGGTCATCGTTCTTGTTCGTTGGCGGCATCGGTGACCTATCGCAAACCCCCATTTCAGAAGGTATGGGTTCAGAGTCAAAACTTATCGCCGCTGTCCAGCAGCGCTCTCAACTGCGATGGCGTGATGTTCGTGCGCCGGCTGCGTGCGTCGCAGCAGGACATTGGTATCGACGAGAACGCTCATTCAACCGCGGACGACGTAAATGCTCTCGCGACCGATGGCCTCGTCCGAGAGCGGCCTGGTGTCCGGCAACCCCTTCACCGATTCGCGCCAGTACGCGGCACGCTTTGCCGGCGAAAGCGTCTTTCGCATTGCGGGCATTGTCCGCTCTTCCAGAAGCCGCCGGACATACTCCGGCAACGGCACGCCTTGCGCCGCAGCCTGCGCCGCAAGCGCGGCTTCCATTTCCGGCGTAAGCTGAATATTCAAAGACATGAGACGCATTCGATTTCGACCGATGCGATATATAGAACATATCGTGGACGCTTTCCAGCCTGTCGGCACTGAGCCGGGGACCGCGCCGGCCAGTGGAGCATCCGGAAGAAGTTACCGGGACGTCTCGTTCATTGTCGACGCTTCGCTCGCCCGGAAATGGATTAGACGTCCCCGCGTTTTTGCCGACGTTTCGCACGCCTGGAAATGTATTGGGCGTCCCTGTGTTTCCGTGTTTCCGTGCGCTAATCTTTGTACTGAAAGAGTATCGCGCGCGTTATACCCTGAGCGTCATAGACGCGATGGCGAGCGACGTGCTTGCTTCGAAAACTGGCCTGAATGATTTCTTCTTCGGTCAACCCTATGGCGCTTATAATTCGAAGCACCGAGCGTCGCCCGTGGTCATCTCCGCCAAGCTCGTCCTTCAAAAAACTTTCCAGCTTAAGACGCTTTTGTCGGTGATCCCACAGGACACGCAAATAACCCCACAGTCCCAACGCTGACCCAATAGTTGCTAGACCGAAGGTGGCGATTGACGACCAATCAGACCACTGCTGCAAGTTTGTTGGCATCGAGTCCGCCCGAGACGTTAACTGCGGGCACAGTACAACATTTTGGCGAACACGGGACCCCATCCGTAAACCCGTCTCGTGCGAAGCAGGTTCACGTATCACGCCCCGGAATTGGGGATACACAGCTACCGCCAGCGGTCGCCCGGCCCGGTCACGTAGGTTTTCCAGAGGTATCCCCACGGCAGCACAAGCGGCACGATCACGATGGCCGGGGCGATGTTCCAGAACGACGCGGCGGTTTTGGCATCCAGCGTGTGGCCAAGATACGGGGGAAGCCATGCGGCGAGCACCCAGATGAGCTTCCACGCGAACTCGAAGATCAGCAGCGGCATCATCCTGACGGGATAGCGCACGCCGATGAGAGAAAGCAGCGTCAGCGCGCCGAAGAAGCTCGTGCCCACGCCATGCCAGAAATCCCACGGCTGCGCATGATGCAGGATCGCCGGCCACGTGATCGAGCCCTGCCCCAAACCGAGCACGAGATACGCAGCCCTGAGCAGGTAGAGGCGCCAGAGCGGAAGCTCCGGCCTGGAGTGTATCTGGTCCATGCGACCCTTCGCGTTTGCCCATATCCAGTATGGCATAGGCGCTGCGCATCGGCAGCGGGTCAGGCTAACATGGAAACCACCGGGACACGCGCTGCATGTCCCATTGGGTCGCACTGCAAAGAGGAAACGGTGTAGCTGTCCTGCATTTCGCCACCTCCCCGGAGGGGAGGTCGACAAATTCGGGCAGTGGATCTTTCGGGTGGGGGGAAGCATGTCGCGACTTTGGCGTTCGCGATGCGTCACCACCCGAACACATTCTCCGCGTCCGCCCGCTGTCGCTCCCGGACGTCAGAATTTGTTTCGACCTCCCCTTCGGGGAGGTGGCTGGAGAAAATCGGTTCACGGCAGCAAAACTCCCCTGGAGCAATTAAGTTGGCAATGCGACTCCATGCTGGACAACCGTGTATGTATGTGATACGTATCTCATATCACGTCGGCTGGGCGCCATGATTCGTTCGTTTCGCTGCGGGGAGACGGAGCGGATCTGGCAGGGGCGGCGGAGCCGCTCGTTTCCCGGCGATGTTCAGGAGCGCGCGTTGCGAAAATTGAGGCAACTCGACGCTTCGTTGACCAGGGACGATTTGCGCAACCCTCCCGGAAACCGGCTGGAGGCACTGAAAGGCGACCGCGCCGGCCGGTGGAGCATCCGGATCAACGAGCAGTGGCGCATCTGCTTTCGCTTTCACAACGGCGACGCGCATGACGTTGAAATCGTCGACTATCATTGAGTAAGAAGGAAAGGACCGCGTCATGAGTTTGCTCCGCAACCCTCATCCCGGCGAAATCCTCAGGGGCGAATTCCTGGACGAACTCGGGCTGAGCCAGAACCAGCTCGCCCATGCGATCGGCGTGCCGCCGAACCGCATCCATGCGATCGTCAATGGCGAGCGCAGCGTCACGGCCGATACCGATCTGCGGCTGTGCAAATTCTTCGGACTGTCCGAAGGGTATTTCCTGCGGCTGCAAAACGCCTTCGATACGCTGGAAGCCAAGAGGCGGGTCGCCAAAGAGGTCGCGAAAATCAAGCCGCATAAAGCGGTTGCTGCGTAGCGAAGGCGGGGTGAATAGCCAGAGAGGCTGATGCGTTGCCGTCAAAAATCCGCGCATTCATGATGCGGGTCAAGCGCGCGACTCTGGCGCTGCGGTAACACGGTGACAACGGCACCATTCCCCTTGGTTTAAAATGCACGAGCTGAACATTGCTCTTGTCATCATCTTCGGGGAACAGTCGCGATCTTCGGGATTGCCCCCTCCGTCTCGCAACGCGTGCCGCGTTGCGATCCACCTCGCCCCATTCGCCGTCGCGAACGGGGGAGGAAAGATGGAGCGCAAGCGCGTTATGGCTTTCCGCCCCCGTCGAAGATGGGGGGCGCCAGCGACAGCGTCGGCGCGGATCGCGCGGACATCAGTCCGCGCGAGACGGAGGGGGCCTGCGCGATTTGATTCGCCGCCGCGATGCTTCAGTATGCGCGGCGGTTGAAAAGGGGTCGTTGTCGCCATGAACATCTTCATCACCGGTGCGTCGGGGTTTGTCGGAGGCGCGTTTGTGAGAGCGGCGAAGGAGCGGCATGCGCTCACGGCCATGTCGCGCTCCGAGAAAAGCGACGCCGCGATCGCGGCGGCGGGCGCGGCGCCCGTGCGCTGTTCGCTCGACGATGTCACGGCCGCGCACATCAAAGGCGCCGACGCCGTCGTGCACTGCGCGGCGCATGTCGAGGATTGGGGGCCGTGGCGCGATTACTGGCGCTACAATGTCGACGCCACCAAACGCATGCTCGCGGCCGCGAAAGAAGCCGGCGCGAAACGCTTCGTGCATATCGGCACGGAAGCGGCGCTGTTCTACGGCCAGGACATGCGCAATGTGGACGAGACCACTCCCCTCGCGCTGCATTCGCCGTTTCCCTATTCGCGCACCAAGGCCTATGCGGAGAAGGCGGTGCGCGAGGCCAACGATGCGGGCCGCGGCTTCGAGACCATCGTGGTGCGCCCGCGCTTCGTGTGGGGGCCGGGCGACCAGACGATTCTTCCCGCTGTCCGCACCATGGCGGAGCAGGGTTCGTTCGCCTGGATCGGCGGCGGGCGCAATCGCACGTCCACGACCTATATCGGCAACCTCGCTTACGCGATGGAGCTTGCGCTGACGAAGGGACGCGGCGGCGAAGCCTATTTCGTGCTCGACGGGCCTCCGGTCGTGTTCCGCGAGTTTCTCACGCGCATGGCGGCGGCCGCGGGATTTGCGCTGCCGGAGCGCGAGGTGCCGGCCTTTGTCGTGCGCGCCATCGCGTGGTGGAGCGAGACGGCATGGCGCACGCTGCCGCTCAAGGGACGTCCGCCCCTGACGCGGTTCGCCGCCGGCATCATGTCGCGCGACTGCATTCTGGTGGATGAGAAAGCCCGCCGCGAGATGGGCTACGCGCCGCCGTTCACGGTGGAGCAGGGCCTGGCCGCGATCGCGGCGGAGCGGGACTAAATGCTGCAGTCGGTCTCTCGGCGCTGTTCCTCGCCCCCGCGCAGCGGGGGAGAGGTCAGGTGAGGGGGCTGCGCCGAACGCAGCGAAGTTCCGATGACCCCCTCACCTGCTCCCGTGAGATGGAGAGATCGCGACCTGCACGCCTCTCCCCCTCTTCGAGGGGCGAGGCAGGCGCTAAGGGTTGCATCAGCGTTTCGCCGATAGCGATGCCCTACTTCGCGCTCGGGTCCGGCTGGTGCAGGCCCAGGATGTTTTCGTCGGGGTCTTTCACATACGCCTGCCAGCCGACGCCGGGGATCGCCATCTTGGCGAGCGCCAGCGTGCCGCCGGCCTTCAACGCCTTCTCGACAGTGGCGTCGACGGAATCGACGCCGAGCGAACAGACGAATGCGTTGACGGGATTGTTCTCGAACGGCGAAGGGCCGTGGCGCTTCATCAATCCGCCATTGATGCCGTCGCCGGCGCCGGTGTCGATCAGCCAGTAATCCATTTGCGGGATCGGCGTGATCGTCCAGCCGAAGACGGTGGCGTAGAACGCGACGACCGTCTTCGGATCGCTCGCATGAATTTCGAAATGGATCGGTCGCGGCATCGGTGTCTCCCCTTCTGACCGGCAGGGCAGTTTAACGCGACGCGCGTGCGCGCCAAATGACGTTTGCGTGGCGGCGCGGCAAATGTTTCACGTGAAACATTCGTCCACCTTTCGTTGCGCCGTTCCCCTGTTACTGCAGGCGATAACAGGGGAGCATTCTCTGTTATGAAAATAACAGCAAACCGGCCAAGCCGTTGATGCTGCGCGACAAATGCCGGATCGCCGCGCCGATATCAGGGAGGACCCGCGCGACCCCCTGTATTTTCCCTGATAAACAGGGCTCAGCCGACCATGGGATCGAACGCCATGATCGCTTCCGAGCCCGCCTGGATGCGCTCGAACAGCATCGGACACTCGGGCAGCATGCGCTCCATCCAGTAGCGCGCCGAGACGAGCTTGGACTGATAGAACTCCCTGTTGGGCGGATTGCCCGCGAGTTTTTCGCTCGCGAGTTTCGCCATGCGCGCCCACATCCAGCCGACCGACACGATGCCCATCATGCGCAGATAATCCACCGCGCCCGCGCCGGCATCGTTGGGATTGGCGATGCCGTGCTGCGCCAGCCACAAGGTCGCCTGTTGCAGCGTGTCGAGGCCGCGTTTGACGGGCTTCACATAGATCGCGAGTTTCGCATCCGCCTCGTTCTCGGCGAGCCAGCCGCCGACGTGTCCGAAAAACGCCATGGGTGCGGCACCGCCCCTGCGGCCGAGCTTGCGGCCCACAAGGTCCATCGCCTGCACGCCGTTGGCGCCTTCATAGGTCTGGTTGATGCGGCCGTCGCGCACGAACTGCTCCACGCCATTGTCGCGGATGTAGCCGTGGCCGCCGTAGCACTGCATCGCCATGTTGGCGCATTCGAAACCCATGTCGGTAAAAAACGCCTTGATCACCGGCGTGAGAAGATCGGCCAGCAGGCTTGCGGTTTCACGATCGGGCCGCGTCGAGCTTCCGATCGCCATGTTGAGATTGGTCCAGATCGACACCGCACGCGCGCCTTCCACGAACGCGCGGCAATGCAGCAGCATGCGCCGCACGTCGGGATGGACGATTTCGAGATCGGCCGGCTTGTCGGGTTCCTTCGGCCCCGTCAGCGCATGGCCGACGCGGCGCTCGAGCGTATAGGCCAGCGCATTCTGCATCGCGACTTCGGCCACGCTGATCCCCTGCACGCCGACGCCCAGCCGCGCGGCATTCATCATGCCGAACATGCCCTTCATGCCTTCCGAGCTCGAGCGTTTCTCGCCGGGCTTGGGGGCTTGCGGCTTGGGGCCGAGACGCCAGGCGATCGCGTCATCGAAATTGAGCACCGCGGTTGCGTTGCCCTTGATGCCCATCTTCTTTTCGATGCCGCCGCACATCACGCCGTTGCGCGCGCCGACGCTGCCGTCTTCCTTGACGAGGTATTTCGGCACCATGAAGAAATTGACGGTGGAGAGATCGTCGTAAATCTGTCCTTTCTCGTCGGGGATCTTTGCGATCACCATGTGGACGATGTTGTCGGCCAGATCGTGCTCGCCGCCGGAGATGAAGATCTTCGTGCCCGTCATCTTGTAGGTGCCGTCGTCCTGCTCGACGGCGCGCGTCTTCATCAGCCGCAGATCGGTACCGCAGCCGGGCTCGGTGAGGCACATCGTGCCCGTCCATTCGCCCGACACCATGCGCGGAACGATGTGTTCCTTCATCCAGGGCGCGCCCGTGCCGATCAGCGCGGCATAGGCGGCCATCGACAGTCCCGGATACATCGCGAACGCCTGATTGGCGGACTGTGCCATCTCGGCGACCGTCATGGCGATGAAGGGCGGAAGGCCAGCGCCGCCGAAGCTCGCCGGCGCGCTCAAGCCGCTCCAGCCACCGTCCGCATAGGCCTTGTAGGCTTCCTTGAAGCCCTTGGGGGTGCGCACCACGCCGTTCTCGTAATGGCAACCTTCCTCGTCGCCCGATTGATTGATGGGGTGGAGGACTTCCTCGCAGAGCTTGGCCGCGTTGGTGAGCACGTCGTCCAGAAGATCGCTGGTGAGGTCTCCGAATTGCGGCAGGTCCGTCTGCTTGTCCACCTCGAACAGCTCGTTCATGAGGAACCGGTAGTCCTGCAATGGTGCGCGATAGACGGGCATGGGAGGGTCTCCTGACTCGGATGCGCTTATAGGCGGATCGTCAAAACCTGTCGAATGTCCGCGGCGCCCGGCGACGTCAATAAATCCCGGGGATGATTCGGGACGTCCGGGCAGCATAGTCCGAATAACCGGGAAACGCCTGCGTCAGCACGCGCTCCTCAAAGCTCATGCGCCAGAGCTGCAGGCTCACATTGATGACCTCCAGCAGCAACGACCAGGGCTGCGTGTATTGCAGCATGATGCCGATATTGCCGATCTCCTCGGCGATGTAGAGCGGATGGCGCACGATACGATAGGGGCCGTCGGTCACCAACGTTCGCGCCTCGGGCATGATGCTGAAGCCGCGTCCCAGCCAGATCAGCACGACGATGGACGCGATCGTGCCGCAGACGGTCAGGATGACGGTAAACGCTTCGACGAACGCGGGCAGGTGCTCCAAGGCGAGATACTTGGGGCGGGCGATGGCCATGGCGACGCTGACGAACGCGATCACGCGCGGAAGCAATCCGGCGGAACGTTCGACGGGTACGCGCCGGAAGACGACGAGTGCAATAATGAGGGCGAAGTACACGATGGTGCTCGCATCGCGGGCGATATCGAGCCATGCGCGCGCCGCCGGAATCCGTCCGATATCGGCCAGCAGATCGGGCAGGAGTCTCGTTTTGACGCCGAGACCGTAGAGCAGGATGAGGGGCAGCGCCGCGAGGATGTCGTAGAGCTTCGTCGTACGGAATGTCTGCCAATCGGTCATCGGGCCGTGGTGGACCGATTTGGCGCCCCGGTCAATTGCCGGCGCGCCGCATCGTTCCGTGGGACGTGGACCTCAGATGAGATCGCGCAGAGTGATCGCGATGGTCTTGCGTTCGCGGTCCCGCTGCACGGTCAGTTTCATGATCGAGCCCGCGGGCTTGTCGCGCAGCATCGCGCGCATGTCGGACAGCGTGATCGACTTCGCGTCCGTTCCATCGACCGCGACGATTTCGTCATCGGCCTTGAGCCCCGCGTCTTCGGCGGGCGTATGTGCGGTAACGTCGACGACCTTGAAGCCGTTGGTGGATGCGTTGATCCAAAGGCCCGCGCGATCGAAGGTATCGAGGTCCGCGACCGGCGTCGTCACCGGCTTTAAGTACATCTTTTTGTGTTCGTAATCGAACGTGACGATGAACCTCTTGAGGATTCCGGCGCCGATGTTCCCGGCGGTGGACGCGTCGGAGAACGCGCCACCCTTGTCGGTGGAGAGTTCAACGACCGCGCCCGACACGGCGACGCTTCCCATCATCAGCGTGCCGCCGCGCATGGCATAGCCGCGCGACGGGCCTCCGACGCCCCAGCCGGTGACGCCTTCGACGCTTTTGCCCTGAGCCGGGCGGATGTTGTTGGCGGCAGCAAAGGGACCGTTCAGGGTGAGCGAAGCGCGCGAGCCCGTATCGATGTCGAATATTCCGGCCGCGCCGTTGTAGCTGCCGTGTACCTCGACGCCGTTGCCGTTGAACACGACGGGAATGGCGGTGCCGGCATCCTTCGGATCGAAATCGCCCGGCTTCACCAGCGTGATCGTGTGCGCGCCATAATCGATGCGGGTCACGAAACGGCGAAAGGTCTCGAAACCCACCATGCCGACTTCCTGAAGACCCTCGATGTTCGACATTTCGTTGAGCGGCAGCACGGTGAAGACCTGATTCCTGACGCTCGCATCTCCGAGCTGCAGCGAGTCCACACGGGTGAAGCCTGCCTCCATGTGACCCGACCCAGCGCCATTGGCCTGGAATTTTCCGTCGGTCTTCAGACCGAGTTCCTGCGCCAGCGGCGGTGTCAGAAGATTCACGCCGCCCGTGTCGAAGATGAACACATACGGCCCTTTGCCGTTGACAAAGACCTTCGCGTAAATGTGATTGTTGATCAGGTCGAAGGGAAATGTCGTCTCCTTCGCATCGCCGGCAATCGCAAAATCCGCGACCGCGATCTTCGGCATGGCGAATTGCGATGCCTCCTGTGCGGGGAGAAAGACCGCGCCTTGCAGGAGGACGGTCTGGTCGTATTTGTGATCGCCCTGGTTGACGATTGTCCTGCCCGCCAGCATGACGCCGTCGAACGCACGATAGCCGGAGAGCGAGGTTGTGATCGTCATCGTGCCCTGTTGTTCGACCGTGCGCGATAGCAGATGCGATTTCTCATCGAACCAGGCGTCGAAGGGTTTGCCGCCCCTGGGTGTGACGGTCAGGACGTCGTAGGTTTCCCCGCCGTCCGACTTCAGTCCGTCATCGGCGATCTGGGCGCCGCCCCGGTCGCTGCGCCACCACCGGTTCGACCGGCGGTAGGCCTCGTTGATCGCCAGCGCCAGATTGTCGCCGCCTTCCTGCGCTGTAGCGGTGCCGGAGGGGTCCTTTGCCCAGGGTGTCGTGCCGTCGAAGCCATTGGCCTGGGTGATCGGTCCCGCCGCAAAACTGTCGACGAAGCGGCCATTCCTCAAGTCCGTGAGCGAATGGACATTGCCCGTGAGCCCCTGGCCGGAATACCCGTAGTCCGCCTTGAGCGTTTCCTTGCCGGTCCACGCGGAGCCGCCCGTTGCGGTTTGGTTGGCGGCGAGGACATCGGCAGGGTTGGCAAACGACGTCGTGGGGATTGCCCAGACAATCGATAAGGTGAGAACGGTCAACACAGTGCGCATGGATCCCTCCAACATCGATCCACGCAAGTTGGGCAGATTAAACTAGAGGATCAATATGCGTTTGCTGCATGGCTGTCCGGCATTCCTTTTGAGCGTGGTGACTGCGATCTCGATCGCGCAGGCTGCGCCCCAGCGGGTGGTGTCGACGCATCTCTGCGCCGACGAATATGTCTATCGCCTGGTTCCCCGCGACCGCATCGCCGCGCTGTCCTATCTTGCGGCAGACACCCATCCGGTTGTCTCCACGATCGCGGACAAGGTGGGCGGCATCCGCCTTACTCGCGCATCGTCCGAAGAGGTGCTGACACTGTCGCCCGATCTGGTTGTTATGTACCAGGGCACCAATCCACGCCTGCGCGCGCATCTTGAGGAATCGCACATTCCCTTCATCGAAATTCCCTGGGCGGAAACGCTTGACGACGTACGGCGGATCACGCGCGAAGTCGGCCGTGAACTCGGCGCGCCGGACCGCGCAGATGCAATGATCTCGGAGATGGATCGCACGCTCGCAGAAGCGCGTACGCAGGCGCCGCATCCGGCCGTTGCCACGCTCATCTATGAACCCAATGGGTATGCGACGACGGGCGCCATCGCCGATGCGATCATGGCAGACGCAGGGCTCGCCGATGTGGCGGCATCGCTCGGGCCAACGCGCGCCGGGACAATTCCGGTCGAAGCCGTCATCGCCGACGCACCGGCGCTATTGATCCTCAACGGCTCCAGCAAGCGCGTACGGTCGGAAGCAGACCTGGTGTTGCAGCATCCGGGGCTGACCGCGTTGTCGGGAACAACGCAGATTTCGCGGCTGACGTTGACGCCGCTTCTGTGTCCGGGACCATGGTCCGCCGCAATCGCTCCGGAACTTTCGCGACAGGCGCATGACGCCGCGGCTCGCAGCCGTACGCGGACATAACATCATGGATCGCCCCGCAATCGCCGATGGCAGCAGCGCACAGCTCCCGGCGCATCCGTCTCGCTGGCAAGGATCGCTGCCGCTGACGGTGTCCCTGCTGGCGCTGACACTTGCGCTGGCTGCCGTCTCCTTCTGCATCGGCCCGGCACGATTGAGCACCGCAGATCTCTTCGGCGGCCTGATTTCCGGCCATGGCGCGGCCGGCATCATCGCCCGCGAAATCCGGTTACCGCGCGCGCTGCTGGCACTATTCGTCGGCGGCGCGCTCGGTGCCAGCGGCGCTGCGCTGCAGGGACTGTTCCGAAATCCGCTTGCCGAGCCTGGCGTTACGGGCGTGACGTCCTGCGCGGGTTTCGGCGCGATCGTCGCGCTCTATTTCGGCCTGGCGAATGTCTACTGGCTGCCGGGCTTCGCGATTGGGGGTGCGCTCGCAGCTGCCGGCATTCTCTATCTGCTCTCGCGTGCCGGCGCCGGGATCGCAGCGCTTGTTCTGGCAGGCGTTGCAATTTCGAGTTTTGCCACGGCGCTGACTGCGCTCGCGTTATCGCTGGCGTCCAACCCCTATGCGATGACGGAGATGGTGCGGTGGATGCTGGGATCGTTGAAGGATGCAACACTCGGTGAACTCGCCGTCGCGGCACCACTGGTGACGCTCGGCATTCTCATACTGATGACGGCCGCACGCGGACTGGACGCGCTCATTCTCGGCGAGGAGGCCGCGCAGAGCCTCGGGATCGATCTGCATGGCGTACGACGTCGCGTGGTGATCGGCGTGGCGCTTGCGACGGGTGCAGCCACGGCAGCAGCCGGCGCCGTGAGTTTTGTGGGTCTCGTCGTGCCCCATCTTCTGCGCCGCCATTATGGCTACGAACCGGCGCGGCTCATCTGGCCGTCGGCGCTTGGCGGCGCGGCATTGGTGACGGCTGCGGATATTGGTATCCGGCTTGTGTCGCCCGACGAGAA
>JBEKLN010000019.1:0-64104 GCA_050010175.1 Rhizomicrobium sp. | reverse complement strand
GAGGTGATTTACTCGTTTGTCGAAGCGACCAGCGAGGCCGTCTCCGCAAAATCGCTCCGCGTCAGATTCATCATCTCGCGTTCCGCGTCATGGCTCGGATCGAGATGGGGAACACCGTCGCCTCGCTGCTCCGTCGAATGGATCGTGAAGCCCGCCACCGATCCATCCGGTGCGAGCCAGGTTTCCAGCACAGGGCCTTCGCCGCGGATGCCGCTCGAGTCGATCGCGCCGTAGGTCCAGAAGTTCCCCAGGCTGTAGGCGATCAGATGGCCATGCCAGATTTCCAGCGCGCGCGGCACATGCGGTCCCTGGCCGATCACGATGTCGGCGCCGGCTTCGATGGCGGCATGCGCGAAGGTCGCGACATTGCCCCTGTCTTCGCCGTGAAAATATTCGCGCGCGCCGGAGACGTGGCTGTAATCCTCACCTTCGCCGCCGCCATGGAATGACACAACCACGACGGCAAAATTGGTCTTCAGTCCGCGAATGATGCGCGCTTCGCCGTCCTCATCGTTGATGTCGAGCGTGCCCGTGTTGGGCGCAAACGAAACCAGAGCCGCACGGACGCCGTTGGCCAGCGTGAATTCGGCAATCCGCGCGCCGTCGCGGTCGAGACCGCAATAGCCGATTCCGTTTTCCTGCAGCGCCGTCATCGTGGACCGCAAACCGTCCTCGCCGTAATCGCTGCTGTGATTGTTGGCGAGGCTGACGGCCTTGATGCCCAGCTGCGCGAGATACTTTGCGTAATACGTCGGGCTGCGGAACGTATAGCAGTGATCGCAACTCTTCGACGGCGGATCGTCGCCGTCGTAAAGCGCGCCTTCGAGGTTGGCGAAGGAAATGTCCGCGCGACGAAAGACGCCGGCGAGATTGCCGCCGATCAACGCCGCCGCCTCCGTATCGGGACGCAGGCGCGAGTCGAGGCCCACATCGCGCGAGCCCATCATCACATCGCCCGCACCAACCACATCGACGAGGCGCGTATCGCCGGGCCTGTAGGTCCGGGACAGCCAATAGAGACGCGCGTCCGTTTCAGGCGCCGGCTTTCGTGTTGCAACCGGCGCTGCAGGACGCAGTGTTGCCGCCGCATGCAGAGTCGGGCGGAGGATCGGCTCGCGGCTCAGCACCCGCGGCGCGGACGAAAACGCTACGCCCGCGAAATCGCAGTATGCCGTGATCGCGAAAATCGCCGAGGCTACCCACGCAAGCGCGCGCAGTTCGCCCGGCTCGTGCCCGTTCATCGTCCCCTGGTCCATCCCCTGACTTTGCGGGAATATTACGCGAAAGCGGGGCAATCCGCCAGAAGCCCCGCGGCGCTCAGCGCCGGGCATTCGTGTTCGTCTGAACAAAGTTTCTCACGCGCCTCGGCCGCTTTGTCGGCGATCAACCCGCGTAAGAATTCTTTTTGTTTGGCACTGAACGCATCTTCGAGACGAGCTGGAAACGAAAAACCCGGCCGCTTCCTTCGAAGCGCCGGGCGCACCATCGCGTCATGACGGTTTTTGTAGTGCGTTTGATCAAACGCGTCAACGCCGATTTGGCGCGAATCAATTCGTACACGGAACGTTTTGTTGACGAAACGACGAAACGTGAAATCCGATCATGGGGATGCGTCAGCCGAAGAATTTTCGCCGAAAACCTGGTCTTGAGCCGAAGTTCCCGCCCCTTACTCCCGCCGGTGTCCGGGGGTAACATTCAGGTCCCGTTCATCCGGGAACCGCTTCTGTGCATGATCCGTTACCACGCAAGCCGGTCTGCGGACGCGAGGGGACCGAAAAGGAGTGTCTGCCGTGAAACATCCGATGTGTTTGAACGTCTCGCTTTTTGCCGGCGCTTTCGGGCTGGCGCTGGCTGCGTCGCCGGTGAGCGCGCAGGAGTATGGCGCTTACGGTCCGGCTGCCTATGAGGCTCCGCCCGAACAGGTCGAAGTCTATGCGCCGCGATTTCACACCGAGCACACGCCGCTGAATGCGCCGGTGGAAAAGGTGTCGCTGTCGATGGCCGTGCCGTATGACGATCTTGACCTGCGGACGTGGCAAGGTGCACGCGAGTTGCACCACCGGGTGCGCGATGCGGCCTGGCAGGTGTGTTCGAATCTCAGAGAGGCCTACCCCTTCGAGCGGGCCGCGAACACGTCCTGCTTCAAGACTGCCTACGAGAACGCCATCGTCAGCGCCGACCAGGCAATCGGCAGCACGCGCATTGCCTATCGCCAATCCTACTGGTGAGCCGATTTTTCATCGCGCCTTCGTCAACTCCGCCGGATCGTCCGGCGGAGTTTTTTTTGATGGAGATGGTGGTGTTTCGCCCGCGTGCCTTGTCACCGCAAAGCACACAAAGATCACAAAGCTAATTCACAGGGAGACAGTGAGACGGTGAGCAAAAATATTGCGCGCGGACGCGCGCGGGAATATCTCATCGCCTCACTGCCTCCCTGTGAAAAACTCATCCTTCGGGGCCTTCCGCCTACGCGACGCGCGCGATCGGAATTGACGGATTTATCTCTACCGGATCGTGTTCGGCCACGAAATGGCCCTTGGTCACTTCGATCAGCTGCGGCACGTATTGCTCGGGGCCGTCGGACAATTTGGACTTGAGAAACGTCAAGGCGCTCTTCGGATCGAGCGGCGAAGGGAGGTCGCCCGTCAGCAGAATGTGGGTCTTCGCTCGCTCGGCCCTCGGATCGGGTCGCGGCACGGCGGCAATCAGCGCGCGGGTATAGGGATGGCGGGCATCTTCGTAAATCGCGCCGACATCTGCGAGTTCAACCACGCGGCCAAGAAAGAGCACCATCACACGATGCGACACCTGCCTCACCACCGAGAAGTCGTGGCTGATGAACAGCATCGACATGCCGAACTCGGTCTGAAGGTTGAGAATCAACTCCACGATCTGGGCCTGGATGGAGACGTCGAGACCGCTGACCGCTTCGTCGCAGACGAGAAGCCTCGGCCTGACGATCATGGCGCGGGCGATGGCCACGCGCTGATTCTGGCCGCCTGAGAATTCGTGCGGATAGCGATTGATGCAGGACACATCGAGCCCGACACGTCGCATCATGTCCCGCACGCTCGCGGTAACAGCGGCACGCGTCAGTCCGGGCTCCAACGATTTCAGCGGCTCCGCAATGGATTGACCGATCGTCATGCGCGGATCGAGGCTCGCCAACGGATCCTGGAAAACGATCTGGAGCTCCTTGCGCTGTCTGCGCATGCCCCCCGCTGACAGCGCGAGCAGATCGCGACCGAGCCATGCGATACGGCCGGCATGCGCGGGAACGAGTTTCAGGATGGCGCGCGCCAACGTGGATTTCCCGCAGCCCGATTCGCCGACGATGCCGAGCGTCTCGCCTTCGTGCAGTTCGAGGTTGACGCCATCGACGGCATTCAAGAGCGCCCGCCGCCCGAAACGCGATTCCTGCGTGCGCACGCGATATTGTACCCTCAGGTCGCTGACCCGGAGCACGGTGCGCGGCGCCGTGCCGCTCTTGCGCAGAGGCTGGGAGGCCGGGCGATCGATGCGGGGCATGGCGGCGAGAAGTTTTTTGGTATACTCGTTCTGCGGTTTGTAAAAGATGTCGTCGACCGGGCCGTTCTCGACGATTTCCCCGTTCTTCATTACCGCAACGCGGTCGGCGATGCCTGCGATTACGCTCATGTCGTGACTGATCATGACGACGGCGGTCTTCAGCTCGCGCTTGAGGTCGCGCATGATTTCCAGAATCTGCGCCTGCACCGTGACGTCGAGCGCGGTCGTCGGCTCGTCGGCGATGAGCAGATCGGGTCCGCACAGGGTCGCCATCGCGATCATCACCCGCTGGCGCATGCCGCCGGACAGTTCGTGGGGATACTGCCGCATGCGCGAGCGCGCATCGGCGATGCGCACAAGATCGAGGATTTCGAGGCAGCGTCTCTCCGCCGCGATATAGGGAACGTGCTGGTGAACGCGCAGCGCTTCGATCAATTGCGCGCCGATCGTCATGTGCGGGGTCAGCGACGTCAACGGGTCCTGGAAGATCATCGTGACCTTCGAGCCGCGCAACAGATTGAGCCGGCTCTCGGTTGCACCGAAAATCTCTTCGCCGCGATAGCGCACGCTGCCGGCCGCGCGGCCATTCGAAGCAAGCAGGCTCATTGCCGCCAGAAACAGCTGGCTCTTGCCGGATCCGGATTCGCCCACGACGCCCAGGCATTCGCCTTCAATGATGTCGAGAGACGCATTCCTTACTGCGTGCACGTCGCCGTCGGGCGTCTTGAACCGTACATCGAGACCTTCGACTTCGAAAAGGAATTCCCGCATCTCAGCGATCCTTCGGGTCGAGCGCATCGCGCAACCCGTCGCCGATGAAATTGAAGCAAAACAGAGTGATCGCCATCAACAGCGAGGGAAACAGCAACGCCCAAGGCGCCGATTCCATCTGTGCCGCGCCGTCGGAAATCAGCACACCCCACGAGGTCAGCGGTTCCTGGATGCCAAGTCCCAGAAACGACAGAAAGCTCTCGGCAAGAATGACATTGGGAATGGTGAGCGTGACATAAACCACGACCGGTCCGACGACGTTGGGGACGATGTGGCGGCGCACGATCGCGGTAGCTGTGAGACCTGCAGCCCGCGCCGCTTCGATGTACTCTTTTTCCCGGATGGACAAAGTCTGGCCGCGAACGATTCGCGCCATGGTCAACCACTCCACAGCACCGATGGCGACGAACATCAGGAAGAAATTCCGGTTGAACACGACCATCAGGATGATGACCAGAAAAATGTAGGGCAGAGAGTACAATAGGTCGACGAAACGCATCATCAGGTCGTCGATCCTGCCGCCGACAAAACCGGAGACGGCGCCGTAGCTCACGCCGATCAGAAGGCTGACGAAGGTTGCAATAAGTCCGACGGACAGGGAAACCCGTGCGCCGTAAAGTATGCGCACAAACAGGTCTCGTCCGATTGAATCGGTTCCGAACCAATGGGTTCCGCCGGCGCGGCAAGCCACATCTGAGCCTGGCCACCAATCCGGCGCGCAGGAAACGGCGCCATAGTCGACATCGCTGTAGCGATAGGCCGATAGCATGGGAGCGAAGATGGCCAGCGCGGCAATCAGGACCAGCACAACGGCGCCGATGACTGCAGCACGATTTCGCAACAGCCGCGTCCGCGCATCGACCCAGAGGCTCCGGTTCTTCACGTCAGCGATGTCGGCCGTCGACGCTATGGTCATCGCGCGTAACTCACGCGCGGATCGAGGACGGCGTAAAGAATATCGGCGAGAAGATTGAAGGCGATGATGAACGCGGCGTAGTAGATCACGACGCCGAGAACCAGTGTATAATCGCGGTTGACGGCGCCTTCCACGAAATAGCGCCCGATGCCGGGAATGCCGAAGATACGTTCTATGACGAGCGAACCCGTCAGAAGGCCCGCAACGGCGGGACCGAGATAGCTGACGAGCGGCAACAATGCCGCGCGCAAGGCGTGCCGGAAAATGACCAGCCTGTCGGGCAGACCTTTGGCGCGCGCCGTCCTCACAAAGTTCGATCGGAGAACCTCGATCATGCTGCCGCGTACAAGGCGTGCGATGATTCCGATCTGCGGCAGGGCGAGCACGGTGACGGGAAGTATCATGTTGGCGAGCGCGCCGTCATGCCAGCCGCCGACCGGAAGCGACAGGTCGACACCGAACAATCGAACGCCATAAACGCCGAAGATCAGCGTCAACAACGGCGCCGTGACAAAGGTCGGGAGCGTGATGCCGATCATTGCGAGCGACATCACCCCATAGTCTGTCGGACGATTCTGACCCAGCGCGGCGGCTATCCCCAGGGATACTCCAAAAAGGATCGACACGAGCAGCGCCGCCGCACCGAGCTTCAAACTCGCGGGCAGGCCGATCGCGATGAGCTGCGAGACGGTGAAATCCTTGGTGCGGTAGGACGGGCCGAAATCGAGATGACACAGCCGATCGAGATACTGAAAATACTGTTCGACGACGGGTTTATCCAGATTGTACGCCGCTTCGACATTGTGCTCGATCTGGGGCGGAAGCCGGCGCTGGCTGTCGAAGGGGCCGCCGGGAACGATGCGCATCATGAAAAACGCCAGCGTCACGATCGCGAACAGCGTCGGGACGGCGCTCAGAATTCGGCGGGCGGAATAGGCGAGCATCTTGGCGGGGATGCTAGCCGACGAATGATTGCCGAATTCCTGACGAGCGGCGTTAAGTCCCTGAATGTGTTTCGTAATCGTTACCGGAAGACCAGGTGACGCGCCGGTCAGGCCGCGGTCGACGGTAGCGGTAACGCTTCGGCGATGAGTGCCTCGAACCGCCTGTCCGCAATGAGTTCGTAGACGGCCCCGATTCCAGGCGTGAACGAGCGGTCGTGGTCGTAACGGGGTACGCGCCGGCGCACCATGGCGTGGGCCGTCTCGAGCAATTCCGAGCTCCGGAGCGGCCGGTGAAACTCAATTCCCTCGGCGGCCGCCAGAAGTTCGATCGCCAGGATGTGCGTGGTATTCGCGTTCATCGCCGACAGGCGCCGCGCCGCGAACGTGGCCATCGATACGAAATCCTCCTGATTGGCCGACGTCGGCAGCGAATCCACCGAGGCCGGATGGGCCAGCGATTTGTTCTCGGAGGCCAGCGACGCGGCCGTCACATGCGCAATCATGAAGCCCGAGTTAACGCCGCTTTCGGACACCAGGAACGGCGGCAATCCGCTCAGCGATGAATCGATCAGGAGCGCGATGCGCCGCTCCGACAGGGCGCCCATCTCTGCAATGCACAGCGCCAGTGCGTCGGCCGCCAGCGCCACGGGCTCCGCGTGAAAATTGCCGCCCGACAAGACGTCGCCGTCGTCGAAGACGAGCGGATTGTCCGTTGCGGCATTGGCTTCGATGGCGAGGACGGACGCCACATGCCGCATCATGTCGAGGCAGGGCCCAAGCACCTGCGGCTGGCAGCGGATCGAATAGGGATCCTGCACGCGGGAGCAGTCGCGATGGCTTTGCCTGACGGCACTTCCCGCCATCAGATGCCGCAGAGTCCGCGCGGCGTCGATCTGTCCCGGATGCCCGCGTGCTGTGTGAATGCGCGGATCGAACGGCGTGTCGCTGCCTTTCACCGCGTCCGTCGACATGGCGCCGGCAATGAACGCCGCTTCGAGATTGGCTTCGGCAGCGAACAGATTGGTCAGCGCCAGCGCGGTCGATACCTGCGTACCGTTCAGCAATGCCAGGCCTTCTTTCGCTTCGAGTTCGACAGGGTGGAGGCCCGCTCGGGTCAAAGCGGCGCGTGCCGTCATGCGTTCGCCGTTGAACGTCGCGTGGCCTTCGCCGATCAGCACGGAGGAAAGATGTGCCAGCGGCGCGAGATCGCCGGACGCGCCAACCGATCCCTGCTCGGGAATTTCCGGGACCACGTTCTTGTTGAGCAGATCAAGCAGCCGCTCGACGATGACGGGCCTGACGCCGGAATGGCCGCGTGACAGGCTGGCGATCTTCAGCGCCAGAACGAGCCGTACGACGGAAGCGGGCAACGGCGCGCCGACGCCCGCGGAATGCGACAGAACGAGATTGCGTTGCAGGGTCTTGATCTCGTCGGGCGGAATGCGGGTCTGCGCCAGCTTTCCGAAGCCGGTGTTGACTCCGTAGATGGCGTGGCCGTCCTGCAGCGCTTTTTCCACCACCGCGCGCGAACGCGCGATCGCCGTCCAGGCGGCGGGCGAGAGAGCGACCTCTTCCTCCGGAAAGGCGGCCCGGCGCCAGATGCCGAGAGCGGCGTGTCCCGGTTCGATGGTCAGCATGGGTGACGGGCCTCGCGGGCAAGCGGCCGCTCCTCATGGAACAGGCGCCTTGTCATTGCAAGAATCCCGCAAAACCTGCGAAAATGGCGGCTGGCCGAAGCTTGCATTCGGCCCCGGCGGACAATAGTTTCCGCACCCCTTGGGCAGTTGTAGCTCAGCTGGTTAGAGCGCCGGATTGTGGATCCGGAGGTCGGTGGTTCGACCCCACCCAACTGTACCATTTCGTCCATTGCAACTCGGAACCTACGCTTCGAATGTCAAGAACCGCTGGTTTTCTGGGATTTCTTGACGACGGCGCACATCGACAGCTGCTCAGAGCAGGGACTAACGCCGCACGTCCGTTGTCCGTTACTATCGGCAATTTGAAAAACCTCCACAACGGCCTCGAACTGAGGAAGTAAGTTTTTGCATGGCCAGAATGGCCTCGCGAACTTTGCTCTCATGAGCCATGCGTCAAACTTTCGAATAGCCGGCGTCAGCACCTTGCGATTGGCCCAAGGTTGAAGTGATGTGCGCGAATGTGCTGGTCGTCGCGGGGCGCTGGCAGGTCAGACCCCGTCGACCGCCGGACCGCTCAAGCCTTCTTCTGCGGCCGATTGGATGTAGCCGATCGAGAGCCGATCTCCTTGCAGCGCAAGAAAAAGTGTTCCCGGTCTGGCGAGTTCAAGCAGCATGATGGATATCGAAACGGATTCGAGACCGGGTCCGCTTGCCGGCACATCGGCGAAATTCCGTGGAGCAAAGCTGTTCGACCAGACATAGGCACGTGCGGCCAGTATGTCAGCCGCGTATTCAGGTCACGTTCGCGCCCCGCGCCGCGACGACACGCGCGGGCCCCTCCGCTCCGTCCCGCGTCGACTGGTTAACGCCGGAGCAATCTCTCTGCCCGAACATGAGGCATGAATGCGATCACCCTGGAGAAGCGCCCCCGGGCTGCATGGCGGCCGGAGCGGTGCGGCCGGATCGCCCTGGTGTTGCAGGGCGGGGGTGCGCTCGGCGCCTATCAGGCGGGCGTTTATCAGGCCCTGCACAAGGCCGGCCTTGAGCCGGATTGGGTGTCGGGCGTTTCGATCGGCGCGATCAATGCGGCGATCATCGCGGGCAATCCGCCGGAACGGCGGCTCGCGCGCCTGAAGGCATTCTGGGAGCGCATCACCGATCGCAGCGTGTGGCCGCACACGCCCGACGGCGACATTTTCCGCAGCATGCGAAACGCGGCGAGTTCGCTGATGACGGCGGCGGCCGGCCAGCCCGGCTTCTTCAAACCGCATTTCGTCAATCCATGGTTCTCGTTCGCCGGCTCGAAAACCGCCACCAGCTATTACGACAATGAGCCCTTGCGCGAGACGCTGCTGGAGCTCGTCGATTTCGACCTGATCAACGCCAGGACCTGCCGGTTTTCGGTGGGCGTCGTGAACGTGCTGACCGGCAATTTCCAGTTCTTCGACAATGCGACGACGGACATCGCGCCCGAGCACATCATGGCCAGCGGGGCGCTGCCGCCGGCATTCGCGCCGGTGAAAATCGGCGCCGATTATTTCTGGGACGGCGGCATCGTCTCCAACACGCCGCTGCAGCATCTGCTGGCGCAGGACGACAACACCAACTGCCTCGTGTTCCAGGTGGATATGTTCAGCGCGCACGGCGCGTTGCCGCGCACGATCCTGGAGGTCGAGGGACGGCACCAGGACATCATGTATTCTTCGCGCACCCGCCAGGTGACCGACATGTTCCAGCGCCTGCAACGCTGGAAGACCCGCGCCCACCGCGCTCTCCTGAAGGTTCCGAAGGCCGATCTGACGGACGAAGAACGGGTGATGCTCGAAAAGCTCGCCGACCTGCCGGTCCACACCATCATCCAGCTGATCTACCAGCAGCAGGCGCATGAGGGGAACAGCAAGCTCTACGAGTTTTCCGCAGGCTCCATGCGCGAACACTGGGAGATCGGCCACGAGGACACGGTCTCAAGCCTGAGCCACAAGGAGTGGCTGGTCATCCCCCCCGACAATGGCGGCATCGTCACCTACGACGTGCATCGCGACCGGCATCGCTGACGTCTACTGGTTGAAAGCCGCGTTGTTCGTTTGAGAAGTCCAGAACGATCGGATTCGCTGAAGACAATAAAATTGGATCATGATGGCGGCCGGGTCGATGCTCACGTAGCCTGCCAACGATCACCGCAGCAATCACTCGACGCGCATCATGCGCCGAGTATCGTTGCTCAACCGGGTCAGATCGGCCCAAACAATGCGGGCATTCTACTTCTCATCGGATGAAAGAAGGCAGATTATGCCACCAGGATATATAGGCCCGCGTCGGCGCGCGATAATTGCCGTGAAAGAAATTTCAGGCGGACGAATTGCGGCGAGGCGAGGGCGCAACGTCGTCATACCCAAGCGGGTTCACTCTGACTGCAATCCTTCCATACTGTATCATGTCTGCTCGACATCCAGCAGGATAATCGATGTTGGCATTCCGCTATCATCTACTTGCCTACGACATTTCAAAACCACACGATCGCGCCGCATCGCGCTCAAGATCGAATCGCGCAAACGAGCCTTTTCACTGATTGGGACTATGAAATTCAACACACGGGGAAACTCAGGCGACTTGAATTTGCCAGCGCCAGAATCGCGGTCATAACTCTTGACTCGCCCTTCGATCTCAACAACCTCCTCCTCCAGCCGTCTGTGCTGAATCGCTTCAGCTATCGCCAAGTCCATATACATAAAAGTTCGTTTCGCGCGAGCGTCGCCGATTGACATTCGTGTAGCGGATTTCCGCAATGGCAGCGATATATCCTTTATGGATGGTCTCAACCGAGACGTGAGCCGATTGAACGTCGTCTCATCGATCTTCTCCAGCGCCTCTTTGTATTTCTCAAATTGCCGTTCCCTCTCCGCCTCTGCGCCAAGTTCGTCTAACGCAGCCGTCAGGTCTCGTTCGGGGACAGCAAGGGATCCCCGAAGTGTTTCGTAGCCCTCAAGAGCTTCCCCAACGATGGTTTCGGCGTCTTTGGCGGGAGCTCGCTCATCTTCGAGAATGGACTGATAAATGCGCAGCTGAGCCGTGCGCTCGCGTTCCTGAATGGTCCTCTGGCGGGCTTCCGCAAGTCGGAGCTGCGCAATTTCTACAAGAATTTCGTCCGTTCGGGTCTGACGGGGAGCCAGTCGATGCCAAACATATGACATTAGCGCAGCAAGAGGGACGGAAATAATAACTGATGCGCCTGACCCGATTACGTTGACAACTATATCCTGAATGAACGAACCGCGTTCTGGGCTCGCCACGAACAGGTCGACATACGATCGAGACCCAATTTTTTCGACTACCTCTTCCGTGCGCCGAAAGTGCTCGATGGTAATTACGAATCGAGCGAGGGCATACTCAGCCCGAGAATATTCATAGAAATGCAGCCGTCCGGCAGACGCGATCCCGCCATCAAATTGAACGCGCAAAACCTCATCCACCGGACTCGCCCTCAATGCGCTGCTCAATTATCGTGCAGCAAAAGGTTTGGAAGTCGAGGGGGCGCATCCGGTGTTTGGTAAAAGAGTCATGCTCTCGTAGACTGCTTCGAATTTGGAGTTACGTCAATTGCTTGTGTTTGAAGCCGAAATCGACAGCTAGCATCTCTTACAAAGTCTTGATTCTTTCGATAACACTATTGAACTGGCTTCGGCCAGTCGGAAGTTCATTAGAGCTGCAGGGGCACTCCCTCTCGGCTGGCTCGGTACCAGTGCGCCACCACTACATTCCAACTTTCTACCTTCGCCAGTGGGCCGGAGCGGACGGTAGGCTGGTTCAATTCAGCCGGCCTCACCACCAGCTTGCAAGAAAACGGAAGCACCCCGAGGCGATGGGGTATCAAGACGATCTCTACGCGCTCCCGGGCCTTCCGGGGGAGCTACAACATTGGTTGGAAGTAGTTTTCCTAAAGCAAGCCGATCAGGAAGCCGATGACGCGCTGCAGTACCTTCTGGCGGATCAGCTGGACCTGCCACCGAAACTCAAGAGCGGCTGGTCCCGATTTATCATGACGCTGTTCTCCCGCACGCCGGAAAGAATCGCGGAGCTGAGAGCTACTTATGAGGCCGAGGTAGCCAACCGCATGGACACCTTGAGCAGGCTTTACGACGAAGACCATGCGAATGATGAAAAGTCGCCCTCGCCGGAACAAAAGGCTGCGGACATTTTGCGCGGAAACGAACTCGCTACTGGCCAACTGCTTCAAAGGGTGATGGATCTACCCGGCGTAGGCCATCATCTAAACAATATGCCTTGGGCAGTTTTTAACATTCCCAACGGCGACCGTTCTCTTCTGACTTCTGATCGCCCAGCGCACTTGTCGGGCGGGCTTCAAAACAATGATAGCCATATAATTTTGCCTATTTCGCCTACCAAGCTTTTCGTTGCGGCCAACGACCGATCCTTGTTTCGCAGCGTTGAAAGAATGTCTCCAAGTGATTCGACTCAACAGGTAAATCTGCTGGTGGCATCAAACGCCAAAAGATATGTTTATGCCACAGACGATTTCCAAAGAAATTTTATCGATAGATATTTCCGACCGGCTCAGTGAAACGATCTGGGGCAAGCAGAAAATAGGCGCAAACGTGTTTCCGGATTGGTCGAAGTCTAGACGTTACAAAATCTGGTATCATTACGCTGTACTCTTTATCCTTCGTCGCCATTTCTTTGTGGGCGGCAGTGATGATAATCCATGAGCGCCCGTGTCGGGCAGTTACAAAGGGCGCGACGCCATTCTCGCGTCAAATTGAAGGGAAAAGGAAATGCCAAGTTGGGTTGATTTTGTATGGGACACGATGGACGCCGATGATACCAGGATCGCGCGTGGCGAATATGTTCCGTGTCGCATTTGTCGGGAAGTTTTCCAGCGTATACGGATGACGCTCAGGTATTGCAATTCCTGTAAACGGGGCTTCTGCGAAGGCGAGCACGGTAATTTCGTCGGGCGCGGTGGCGGCGTTTGCGTGCGCTGCTACAAAAAGTCCCAAAGCGAGAGCGAACTGCTGCAATCTTAACGCAGCGGGGCAACGCACGTTCAGTTACTGGGTTTCCTCTCAATCCGCGTGACGGATTGGGAAATGCAAGCAGGAATAAGTAGCGTCAGAGTTGTTTTAGTTGTTGCCGGCCGGATGTCTATTTCGGCGAGCGGCTGCGGGGAAGAGGCGCTGTTTCCGGTGACAGACCAGCGTTCACCTCGCATGCATCGAACGAAGGGAAACGTTGGTCCAGTAACGAGATATTCCGCCGGCGTTCGCTCTACGACGTTGAAGGTGCCGGCTGGTTTCGTCGGCACTTGAGAGTCTTGATCGGTACGGTCCGAATTTGCCCCTTAGTGTCCTGGTTTGTTCTGAGCGCCGTCCTGATTTGGTGGCGTTCGCTTAATGAGACAGCCCATGAAACCGTTTTTGTTGCAATCAATGAATCTCTTCATCGTGCCTTGCGGCGCAAAACTCACAGGGACTTTATGGCAGTTAAATGGTACCTCGATGTCTTTGTCTGATCCATCAAAATTGGTATAATGCAGTCTAACTTCACACTTGTGCACAAATATCGCTAGAATACTGGAACCACTCGTTTCCCAGTAGAATTCCATCGGGATCGTATGCCCTGGCTCCACGACGGTGACGCCACCGATGTCAGCCGTATCAACGTATTCGCGTAGACCAGCCACTACAAGCGCGCGATTGTTGACGGTCCCAGGTCGAACGCCTGAATTGGACGCGAGTACGACTACTCTGTCCGGAGAAAGCGCTTGAACAGAGAAATCAAGCTGAGACACTTTCGGGGTAACTGCATTGAGGATGACCGGTACGGCCGCCGTTAAGACCGCGACGAGCGCGACGAGCAACGACAGCAAAGTACCACCAAATCCGAACAATCGTTGCCAATTCTGCCAGCTATCACAATGAACGCACTTTAGCGCCGCGATTTTTATGTCCTCACCACACACACGACAGGGCTTCATCGTTGGTGGAACTGACGCTGGTTCGGTATCTGCCATGTATCTATTAACGCCGCTCCTCGCGGCGCCCTATTATTGTTGGGGTCGGGGAATGCGGTAACTGGAGCAACGTTCGCCACGGACGCGTCCTGCGAGAGGGAGCGTTGCTCCTGTCGCCATAGTCTCGCCGGCGCGTCCAGCGGTGGGAGACGTTCCTCCCATCACCGTATTTCAAACTGTTCAACCCTTCATGCGCGGCGTTCCCATGAAGTCGCGCTTGCCGAGCGCTGCGCCCTTGGAACGCAGAATGTCGTATGCGGTCGTCGCGTGAAAATAGAAATTCGGCAGCGAGAACGACAAAAGAAACCCGCTCGCCGTAAACGGCATCTTCATGCCGCGGATTTCGAAGACGACATCGTTGGCTTCGAGAGCATTGACATCTTCGGGCGAAAGTTTTTTGAGCGTTGCGAGCGTATCGGCGACGAGCGTCTGAAGCTGGGCGTATGTGTGAGGCGGTTTTTCTCCGGGTGGAGCGAATACGCCGCGTTTGATCCCTTCGATCGCGCCGAGAGAATGATGGACCACGGAATGAATCTGGAACCTGAACGGCAGCATGTCGGGCACCAGCCTGGTTTCCACGATCGCCTCGGGGTCGATGCCATTTGTGCGCAGATGCGCCAGGCCCTTGTCGAGCACGCCCGTCATCGCACCCAATGTCTGAACGTAGCTTGCGACGCTCGCGTCGTAGAATGAGATAGCCATTCGCACGATTCCTCTTCCTGGCCGTTGGCGTTATTTTCCCTCTCGCAGACAAAGCCTGAATCGCCGCAATTGTCCATTCCGGATTTCCGGACGACTGCACACGAACAGGGTGATGGGAGCAGTATTCACCTGATCAGGCGAGCGAGACGGAACGTTGAATGAGGCTCGCCGTCCATTCAATCCGGATATATCCCGCTGCAAAACTATCTGCGCAGAAATTCGGGACGTGATACGTGAAGCGCGAACTTGCTTCGCGCGCGGGAATTGCGAATCGCGTCCCGGTCTTGCGCCCGGGTTTGGGTATGCCGGAGCTTGCCGGAGCCGGCCCATCCGTGGTATCTATCAGCGGTAGATGCCTTGAGTAACGTTCGATGACCGATGCTCCGCGCGCCAAGATATTCCGCCATGGTCGCAGCCAGGCAGTCCGGCTGCCCAAGGAATTTCGATTTTCGGGATCTGAGGTTCGCGTGCGTCGTCTCGGCCGCGGCGTCCTGCTCGAACCCATCGAGCGCGAAGCCCAGGACGTCAGGGCCGTGTTCGCAGAGATCGACCGGCTTGGCGGCAAGGATTTCCTGACCGAGGGAAGACCCCGGCAGCCCAGGCTTCCGCCTTCGCGCGTCAAATTCGATTCGTGATCGCACTCGATACCAACATCGCGATCTTCGCGATCAACGGACGCATGGCGCATGTGCGGACCCGTCTCGAAGCGGCGCTGCTTGAGCCAAGCCCGGTCGGCATTTCGGCTGTTGTGCTCTACGAGCTCCGCTACGGCATCGAGAGAAGCGCGCGACCGACGCAGAACGCGGCCGCTCTCGCAGCCTTCCTGTCGCTCGGATTCGATCTTTGGCCATTCGAGCCTGCCGACGCGGACGAAGCGGGCGACGTTCGGGCAAGCCTCGGGAAATCAGGCGCGCCGATCGGGCCATACGACATTCTCATCGCCGCGCAGGCAAGACGGCGCGGGGCCGCACTCGTTACGGCGAATGCATCGGAGTTCGCGCGCGTGCCGGGCCTGAAGACCGACGACTGGTCGAAGGTATAATTATCGACTTGCCGTCCATTCAATTCGGACGCATCCCGCTGCAAAACCTATTTGGCCGCATCGCGCGCCCGATGCAGCGCGGCCCATGCGGGTGCGTATTGCAGCGCCTCGTCGTATTTTGCGAGCGCGGCATTGCGGTTGCCGGCGCGCATCAGTGCGTCGCCCCAGGCTTTGAGCGGATCGGCCCAGTGAGGGCTGCGCGCATTCGCGGCCGCGAGGTCGGCGAGTGCGGCTTTCAGCGCGCCGCGTTTCGTTTCCGAGATGCCGCGATGCAGATAGACGGGCGACAGATCCGGGCCGATGCGCAATCCCTCTGCCCAGATTCGCTCCGCGCCGGCGAGATCGCCTGCATGTTCCAGCACGTCGCCATGCACCGCATAGCAATAGGCCCAGCGTCCGGCGCGTTTGAAGACCGCGTCCGCATCGGCCATGCGGTTCGTCAGGCCGTAGGCCAGAGCGAGGCGGCAGGGTTGTTCGTTGTCGCTGTAGCGCAGGTTTGTATCGGCAAGCCACGCTTTCCAGAACGCCTCGAGAGGCGCGATGGCGGACGCGGCGTCGCCGCGCTCGAGCGCTGCGTATCCGGGCAGCAGCAGCGCTTCCGCCTTGGTGGTGGGATCATCGGGATCGCTCGCGATCAGATATTGTTCCGCGTCGGCCGGGTCGTGAAGATAGGCGTAGTCGTCTGCGATCACCGGCCCGTCGATCGTTCCGCTGGCGCCCGCGCCGTTGTTGTGGGCGGCGTCGGCGAGGAGGGACGCGAGAGCCAGGGGCCAATCCTGGGACGCGACGGCCCAGTTGCTTTCATAGCTCGCATCGGGACGGTCTCCCGGCGGGGCCGCCGCGACGGCCCGCATCATGGCGCGCCCCTCTTTCCACGATGCCTCTTCGCTGATCAACGCAAGGTCGGCCACAAGATTGTTCCAGGCGTTCCAGAACCGCGGCCGCAACGACAGGGCGAGGCGGTGTTTTGCGGCGGCCTTGGCTCCATCGTTCAGCGACGAATACACATTGCCCCATTCGTTGGCGAGATCGGCACGCAGGCGGGCAGGCGCGCGGGTATAGGCGCCGGGTATGAAGGCAAGTGCGTCGGCGTAGCGGCCGGTGTCGAAGAGATACGTCGCGTATTGATAAGGCTCCGCCCGGCCGAAGGCGTATTCGGCCGCTTCGGCGGTCAGCTTGTCGAGATCGCCCGGGCCGCCGGAGAAGGACTGGGCGGGAACGCCGTCGCCCCGCACGGTCAGGACCAGTCCGCCGTTTGCCGTCTCAAGCAGGTCGCCGCCGATATGCACGTCATGGCCGAGGCGTGCGTGCAGCAGCCGGTCGACCTCTCCGATGGAGACCCCCGTTTCGGGCACCTCGATCTTGATGTCCGAAGACCAGGCGCTTCTGGTCTCAAGGCCCTTGCTTGCTGCGCGGGCCGCATCCTGCAACTTCTGCAGCGTATCGAGAACACCCGCAGCGACCACGTCGCCGGTCAACCCGCGTCCCGCCAGTGCCGACGGCGCCTGGAATGCGTCGACGACGACCGAGTGAGACGCGAGCGCTTCGGCGAGCATGATGACGACCCCGAGCGCGATCAGACCCACCGCGGCGGCAAGCAAACCCAGTATGCCGAGGCGGATGCGCTGGCCGATTCGTCTGAGATGTCCTTCCGTCGACTGGTGGCGCATGTGGGCGAGGCGAAGCGCCTGCTCTTCTTCGAACCTGGCGGATTGAAGCGCGACGAGCCTGCTCTGCTGCCTGAGGAATTCGGATGTCTGCCGCGCAATCTCGGGGTCGGTGCGCGCCTCGTCCATGGCATGGGCGATGGCGATCGCTTCCGCGCCGGCCGCCGCCGCAAGTTCGCTCTCCTCCGCGGCTTCGTCCTCGCCGCCGAGAAAGCCTTCGAACACGCCGTCCGCCAAACCGGAGTCTCCTGCTGCCAGCCCGGCATTGTCACTTCAAGGTCCCGCATACGCAATGCGGCGGGTGCCCCGGCAAATACGCAACTTATTCCTGACCTTGCGGCGTTCTCGTGCGGCGACAGCTCGCGTAAATCCAGTCGGTGCTCGGTCATGGATGCCCGGCGCCGGGGCTGCCGCCGCAACCGGTGCGCGTTCGTTCAATGGCGGCGCGTGCACCGCATTTGGCCAGTGTTCACCATGGACGCGTCCGGCGCGACGGACCGCTGCTGCTGCCTCCGCATTCAGCCGGCGGTTGAACGGTCGGGTCCGATAGGCGCGTCATTCACCGCTCGATCATCGTCAATGTCGATCGCATCGGCGGACTGGAGCTCCAGGACGGCGGCGAATATGAGGTCGTGCTGAAATCCAAAGTCAGGCGGCGGCTGAGCCGGCGCTTTCGCAAGCGGCTTCAGGATCACATCGGCGTGACGAACCGATATGGCTCCCTCGGGAGGTCAGTTCACCACCGTCGACGATCAACGGCAATATATCGGCTGGACGGCGATGCGGGGACCATTTCCATCTTTCCGTTCTCTCTGCGCGACGGATTGGGAAATGCAGCAGGTCTCCCGGTTTTGCCGTTACGCGTGCGTTCCTTCCGCCGTGGAAAGATGGCGTTCGCGGACATCGCGTGGAACTCAAACCGCCTGTCCCGCGCACCAGCCCGACGACCAGGCCCATTGAAAATTGTAGCCGCCGAGCCAGCCCGTGACGTCCACCACTTCGCCGATGAAATAGAGACCGGCAACCGCTTTCGCTGCCATCGTTCTCGAATCCAGATCGCGTGTATCGATTCCGCCGAGCGTCACTTCGGCGGAGCGATAACCTTCGCTGCCCGATGGCGTGACGCGCCAGTCGTTCACCGCATCGCCCAATGCCCGCAGCCGCGCGTCCGAAAGATCGGCCAGGGTGCCTTCGCAGGCTTCCGCGTGCGCGATGTCGATCGCCAGCCGCCGCGGGAGAAATGTGGCCAGAACGTTGTGCATCTCCTGGCGGCCGTTCTGCACACGCGCCGCGCGCAATGCCTGGAACAGATCCGTTCCCGGCAACAGATTGATGCGGATCTCTGCGCCGGGCCGCCAATAGGACGATATCTGCAGAATCGCCGGACCGCTGAGGCCGCGATGCGTGATCAGCAACGCTTCGTCGAACGCGGTTTGGCCGGCTTGCGCGCGCGCGTCCACCGCGATGCCCGCAAGCGGCTTCAGGCGTTCGAGCAGCGCGCCGTCGAAGGTGAGCGGGACCAGCGCGGGATGCGTCTCGGTGACGCGAACACCCATCTGTTGGGCGAGGCGATAGCCGAAATCGCTCGCGCCCATTTTCGGGATCGATTTGCCGCCCGTTGCGACGACGAGCGCGCCGCACCGCAATCGTTCGCCGCCGCTCAGATGCAGCAGAAATCCGTCCACGGTCTTTTCGACATGGACGACATGCGTGTTCAGGCGAAGCTCGACATCGGCCTGTTTCATTTCGTCGAGGAGAAGATCGACGATCTGCTGCGCCGATACGTCGCAGAACAGCTGGCCCAGGGTTTTCTCGTGCCAGGCGATACCGTGCCGTTCAATGAGGGCGATGAAATCCTGCTGCGTGTAGCGGCTGAGGGCAGAGATGCAGAAAGGCAGATTGGCCGAGATGAACTGCGACGGCGTGACGTTGCGGTTGGTGAAATTGCAGCGCCCGCCTCCGGAAATGCGGATCTTCTCGCCGGGCGCCTTTGCGTGTTCGATGACGAGAACCGATCGACCGCGTTTGCCCGCCTCCGCCGCGCACATCATTCCGGCCGCGCCGGCGCCGATCACGACAACGTCGCGCTGCGCGGCAGATGTGAGATCAGCGTGGATTTGTATTCTCCACCAACTCAGCTCCTTCGTTCCTCACATTGCCGACAGCCTGGCCCACTTCCCAGCATTCCATAAGCGATGTGGGGTAGGGGCGCAGCAGCGCCTTGCGGTCGTCAACCGTGCCCAGCCAGTTCTCCCACTCGTCCTTTCCCAATATCACCGGCATGCGATCATGGATCGGGGCACATGGCGCGTTGGGCTCCGTCGTCAGGAGCGTGAATGTGCGCCAGCCCCAACGAATGACGACGGGTTCGCGCCGTCCTTCTTCATCGAGCCGGATCACGATACCCCGCTGAAGCAGGGCGAAGTTGTAGCGCGGCTCCAGATTGGACGCGGGATGGATGTATGGCTCGGTGATGCGATAGAGCGCGCCCAGCCCAGCCCAGGTGAATTGATTGGTGAAGCGCCCGCACATGGGGAGAGATTAGCGGGTCGCGCTGACCGGGCTAGGGGCAGTTTATCCATTCCCGACTACGCGGGGATTTCGCCGCCGGGAGGGTCGCAGAAAATCCGCCACAGGGCGAGATACTCGGAAAAGTCCTGGTAGTGGTACTCAATCCCGGCCGCCACGAACAGCAGGTCGCCGGGCCCGAACGAATCGTGCCCGCCATCGTGAACGAGAACGCCTCTGCTGCGGATGACAACGTAAATCTCATCCTGGATATGCGGTGTCTGGCGATTGGGCGGCACGGGGACAGGGAGTTTCACGTCAAGCGTGCCGCGTTGCAGAACGAGAACGGCGCGCTCGCCCGCGGGACGCGCGCTTTAGCTTCGGCAAGACGGATCACGCCGGCGCGGTCAATCGTGTTCGTGCTGGAGTTTTTTTCCGTGGCAGCCCAACAAAAAGCTAGGAGAGAACATAATAAAAGCGGGTGACGGCAGCAACGATGCGCGCTGAACTCACGCTCGCTGCAGCGCAGCCGATCGCCCGCTCGCCGTCAGCGCGTCCATCAGCGCATCCGCCTGGTTCACCAGCACCGAGAAATGGCCTTCACGCGGATAGAACGTCGCCGCGCAATCCTTCAGCATGCGCGCCATCATCCGCGCAGGGCCCACATGCATGATCCGGTCCTGGTCGCCATGGAACAGAAAGACGGGCGCCTTGAGCTTCTTGAAATTGAACCCCCACGGTCGCGCCAGCCGTTCTATCTCGCTGCGGTTGGCCTGGCCGCCCTGCCGCCCGCTCTCCAGCATCGTGCGGGTGAGCAGGTCGAGTTTCTCCGGATCCTGCATCAGGCGCAGGTCTTCTCCCCCGAGCCATTGCCCCATGCGCGCCATGCGGGCACGCACCATCTCTTCCGTCATGTGATCGGGGCGGAAGTCCTTCAGACGCCTGCGCAGATAATCGGGAAACGCGCGCGCCACAAACCACGCCAGTCGGCGCACGGCGGGACCGGCCATGAGCGCAACGGATGGTGTCGGCACGGCGCTCACCAGCGAACATGCCGTAACCCGATCCCTCAGCGCATGCGCGCAGGCGAGCGCGTAAGGACCGCCGGCCGACATTCCCTGCACCGCGAAGTGCGCGACGCCGATGATATCCGCGGCGTCTTCGACATCACCCGGCCAGTCGAGCAGCCGGTCGCCGGCTTTGGCATCAGACCAGCCGATACCCGGCCGGTCGAATGCGATCAGGCGCACGCGCGCCCGGGCCGCCGCCTCGGCCAGTGCGAGCGCCTCGAGCCGCGACGAGCCATGGCCGTGAAAATGAAACACGGGCGCCCCGTCGGCGGGGCCGACTGCGAGATAGGCAAGCGTCCGCCCATCGCGGAGCGTCAGGAGCGAGGCAGGCTCAGATTGTTGCATGGGCGTCGTCTGAAGGCGGCGAACCGACAGATAAGCGTTCGCCGGGTGCAAATGAAGGGCCCCGCCGGCGTCGTGCCGTCGCAAGCGCGGTCGGCCCGTATCATCCCGGTTTTTTGAATCTTAGGATAAATTGATCGGTCTTCCAGCGAATGGCGGGATCGAACACGACCTTGGTATGATCGTCGGATGGATTGCGCAAGGCGCTGCTCTCTCCGTCTGCGACGAAACCCGCTGCCGTGACTTCCTCGACGACGAGCGCCTCGTCGATGCGATGAAGTGTCGGCGACAGCGTCGCTCCGGTTCCCGGCGTGGCCGCGTGATCGACGATGAAATAAATTCCCCCGGGCTTCAGCGAAGCGAACACCGCCTTGTTGAACGCCGCAATGTCCACATGGGCGTATTTCGGAACATGCAGGTCGTGATAGTTCAGCGTAGTCCAGAACAGGTCGACCTGCGCGGGCAGATGAAATGTCCCGAGCGGGGAGAGATCGAGAACGACGTTGGTTTTGTCCTTGATGGCGGACTTGGTGGCGGCAATGTTGTCGTTGCCCCAGGTCGTCGTCTCGAGCGCGTAGACCTTTCCCGAAGGCCCGACAATGTCGCTCAACAGGCGCGTGTAGTAACCGCCGCCGGGGAGATATTCGGCAACCGCCTCACCCGGCTTCACGCCCGCAAAGCCGAGCACCGCTGCAGGCTTGCGCTGGGCGTCGAGCTTCGTGTCGTCGGCCGGCCGCGACGGATCGGAGATGGCTTTCGCAACGACATCCGGATCCGCTGCCAAAGCGCGGAGCGGCAAGAGTAAAGCCATAACGCAGATCACCAGTATGCGATTCATCGGCGTGTTTCCCCTCGCAACGCAACCGGCAGTCTAATCGGGCCTGCGGAGAACGCCGCACACGATGGCGTTATGCGTGCGGTCGTGATTCACATGTGTTATTCCGCAATCGCTTTATCCGGTGCGGCGGCAGCGCTCGCGATTTCGTGAAAAAAATAAACTGCGGAACTTCGCGCGGAGAATCCAGGATTCCCGAGGTTTTTTGCACGATGAACGCAGGATGAACGGGCCGTCCGGCATGGGTTCATCGTTCCATCCCATATTGCATTCATGAAAGCGCGCAACACGGTTGCGCCAAGACTGAAAGGAAAGCATCCCATGAAAACGATGGCGAAACTTGCAATCGGCGCGGTGATGGCGGGTGGTCTCGCCATTGCGGCAGCGGCTCCGGCCGAAGCCGGCGTGGCGATCGGTATCGGCGTTCCGGCCTATGGCTACGCGGCGCCCTGCTATGACTATTACGGCAGCTACAACCCTTACTATTGCGGCTACTACGGCCCGGGCGTTGTGGGTTATTGGGGCGGCGGCTGGGGTCGTCCGGGCTGGTACGGCCATGGGTATTATGGTCGTCCGGGCTGGGGTCGTCCGAGCTTCGGTGGCCACGTCGGCGTTGGCGGTCATCCGTCCTTCGGCGGCCATGCCGGCGGCATCGGCGGACATACGAGCTTCGGCGGCCACCGCTAAGCCGATCTGCTGACGATCGAACGGAAGCGCGGTTGCCTTCGCCGGCAGCCGCGTTTTCTTTTTCACATTTGCCTGTATCGTTGCGTTGGAGAGGGAGCGTTTCATGCAGATCGGCGAACTGGCGACGTGCGCAGGCGTGAATATCCAGACCCTGCGCTTCTATGAACGCGAAGGGTTGATACCCAAGCCGCCGCGCACGCGCTCAGGATATCGGGAATATGCCGCGCGCGATCTGGCGCGGGTCAGGTTCATCCGTTCGTGTCAGGAGATCGGGTTCACGTTGAAGGACGTGAAGGAAATCTTCGACCTGCATCGCGTGTTGGCGTCTCCGGAACGCGCCGAGACCCTCAAACCGCCGGCACAGACGAAATTTCTGGCGGCCGCCGAGAGACGGCTCGCATTGATCGACGAAAAGCTCAAAATCCTGCGCCAGATGAAGAAGGACATGACCGGGCTGGTGGGGACGCTCAAGCTTTCGCGTAAGCCCGTTTGCCCGGTGAGCGGAGTCGAAATCGCATAGCCTGCGGCTCGGGCCGGCAGTCATTGCGGCGCCGGCCCCTGGCTCGCGCGCACCAGATCGTCCGGCCGCATCCATTTCCGAAAGGCGGTCTGCACGTCCGCGGGCACCAGCGCGATGTAGCGCTCTGCAGCATGTGTCGGTTCGTCCAGCGGAAGGTTCAGTTCGCGCCGGTCCGTGAAGGCGCGGGCGATCTGGTTCACGCTTGCTTCCCTCAACGGCATCTGGCGAATCAAAATGGCCTTGGCGCGTGCAAGCTCGTCGGCATCGATGAGCGACGTCTGCAGCTTGCGCACATCGTCCGCCGCGATCTTCGCGGCGCGCGTGACCTTGTCGGGATCGCAGGCGTAATTGACGAAGTACACGCTGCGCGTGCGCCCGGATTCGATGGACGCATCGACGGAGTAGACGAGGCCAGAAGTCTTGCGCAGGTCTATGCTGAGCCGGGATGCATAAAAGCCGCCGGCCAGCACGGCGTTTCCAAGATTGAGCGCGTAGTAATCGGGGTCGGTGCGCGCTAGGCCGAGCGTCTGTGCGAGGTACACTTCGTCCTGGACGCGGCTGGCGTCGGGCACCGCGACCGTGGCGGGAGCATTCGGGGTTGCCGGCGGCAAGTCTGTGTCCGGCTTTGGTCCCGTCGCCAACCACGAACCGAAATACTTCTCGACAACGGACCTCGCCGTCTCTGCGTCCACTTTTCCGATAACGACCAGCGTCGTGAGGTCGGGTCGAAATACGGTCTTGTAGTAGGCGCGGAGATTGTCGAGCGTGAGAGCGCGTACCGATTGTGCAGTCGACTCGCGCAGGCTCGGGTCGTCTTTCGCGAACATTGCGCGCCGCAGTGCCATCAAAGTCAGATGCTGCGGACTCTTGTCGGTCGCGTCGGCGACCTGCGCAACACGCTCGCGCACAACTTCGAAGGCGTGTTCGGGCAGCGTGGGGCTCAATTCGTTCTGGGCCAGCAACTGCACGCCGCGGTCGAAATCGCGGGATAGCACCTGGATGGAGAAATCCGTTCCCGCGCGTTCCTGTGCTCCGATCGCGTCAAGGGCACGCTGGTAGGCAATCCGGTCGAGGTCCCCGGCGCCGTAGGGAAACAATTGGCCCAGTACGTCCGCCACGCCTTCCTGACCTTTGGGCGTTTCGGTCTCCGGCCGGTTGCGGATGTGCCCGAAAACGGTGACCGTATCGCTGACGGTCTCCGGCTGAACGATGAGGGTCATGCCGTTCGCGAGCGTGCTGACCGTGGGGTTCAGAGTCGACGGCGGCACGGTGAGGCGCGTGAGGGCAGACTCTGCCCATGCCGGCAGAGGCGTCGGTTTGGCTTCGCCCAGCGCGATGTTCTCCTGCCCGCCATAACCGCCGCCGGAGGCAACGGCTTCGCCCGAGCCCTGCGGCGTCAGAACCGCCGTCGACGCCTGGTCGACCTTGAGATATTTCCTGGCGATGCGATTGACGTCTTCAGGCGTGACTTTCTCGATGCGGTCGAGGTCTTCTTCCGGAGAGCGCAAACCGTACAGCGCGACGGCATCCGACCATACGCTGGCGAGTTCCGGAATCGAGTTCTTCTGAAATTCAGTCTCACGTGTCTCTTCGAGCTTCGCCGCATCCACGAGTTCGGGCGCGACCCCGTCGCGTGCAACCTTTGCGAGGACCGTCTTCACGTCGGTTGTCAGAACGCTCGCGTCGGCACCGGCTGGGAATTGTACGTACGCGTAACCCATGCCCGCTTTTGGCAGCGGATCCAGGGCAAAACTCGCATCGCTGGCTTCGCCTTTGGCCACCAGTCCGTAGAGATCGAAGCGATGATTGCTGAGAATGTCCGACAACACTTCAAGCGCCGGAAAATCGCGGTCGTTCAGGCCGGGCAGGCGAAGGGCAACCAGAAGCGTGCCTTCCGGCTGGTCGGTGGGAGCGGTGAGCGCGACGGGCTTCGCCGGCTTCAGTGCAAACGCGGGTCTTGGCGGGAGCTTTTTGGCCTTGATCGGCCCGAAGAGAGTCTTGATCTCGCCGAGCGTCACCTGGGGATCGACGTCGCCCGCAACGATCAGGATCGCGTTGTTCGGTGCGTACCAGGCGTCGTGAAACCGCCTGAGCATTGCAGCCGTTGTCTTGTCGAAAGAGGGTCGTGTGCCCAGCGCATCATGCGCGTAAGGGGTTCCAGCGAAGATGACACCACGCAGCTTCACGTAGAGTGTGTAGATCGGGCTGGACATATCCTGGGCCACCTCCTGTTCGATGGCGCCACGCTCGACATCCCAGTCCTTCTGATCGTCGAGGACGGCCTGCATGCGCGTGGCTTCGATGTGAAGGGCCACGTCGATATCCTCCGCAGGCACCGTATAAAGATACTGAGTCAGGCTCTCGCGCGTGTTGGCGTTAAAATTGCCGCCCATCGCGCTGCCGATATTCGCAAGCTGGTCCTGGGTGAGGCCGGGGCTGCCGCGGAACATCATGTGCTCCTGGGCATGCGCGGTGCCCGGAAACCCGGCCGGCGTTTCATCCGAGCCGGCGAGATAGTTGACCGCCGTCGACACGACGGGTGCCAGCGTATTGCGCACGATGATGATCCGCAGACCGTTGGCAAGCGTCGCGCGCGTGACATCGCTGCCGGTTTCGCCAGGTTGCGCGGTACCTCCAAGGCCGAGCAGCAGGCCTGCGAGCGCTGCAAACATAAGGGGACGGGCAAAGCGCCGCGAATGCATCATGGTCGGTCTCCGGGGGCGCTGAAGCAATATGGCCGCCGGAGGCTCCTTCGCATGTCTCCGGAAAAATTGCGAGACGGCCCGGTTCACCAGTTCGTGCGGAAACCAGGCCTTGCAAGTTCGGGTGTGCAGCGCCGCTGCGCGCGGAAGCCCCTTGACCCTATACCTGACTATAGAGTTGACGCTCGTCGGGGAAAAGAACGGGCACCACCATGCAGATGAATCAATCGGGCTCTTTGCGGCGCTGGACCATCGGCTCACTTTGCGGCCTGATCGCGGTGACCGCCGTGTCTGCGATCGGGTTCGATATCATGCGCCGCGCCGGGAGCATGCAGCCTGCCGGCACGAATGCCGAAGTCATCATGGCGGCATCCGCCGGTGGGCACGTCAAGGCGGTGCTGCACATCGGCCAACAATCCGCAGCAGATGTTTTCGCCGCCGAGATTCTCGAGAACGTGCAGGGTGCCGACTATCGCGGGACAGGCAGGAGCGTTGAACTGAAGCTGGGATCAGATACGCGCTTCATCATGGGAGCGACCGCGGACATCAAGACGGGCGCCATCGTTCAGGCCAATGGCGTGATCGACGACGCGCATGCACTGGTGGCGGCAAGAATCGTCGTGCTCAACGACTACGTTCATGTGATCCGTTAGCGATGCAATTTTTCGCCTGGACGGCATCGACCGGCTGGCTCGCGGTTGTACTGCTGGCGAGCGGCGTGAGCATTCCCTACCTGTCGCGGCGCAGCCTACGCCTGTGGCCGCATTATTGGTTGGGGATTCTCATCCCGGCAGGTGCCATCTGGCACGCGTCGATCCCGATGTCCGCCGGACATGTCGACGGCTACGACCAGGCGGGATTATGGCTGGCGACACTGGCATTGGTGGTCATGTTCTGGCAGGTCGGACTTGGTCTGACGCTGCGGGTAACGAAGGGGCCCGAGAGATGCGGACTAAGACGGGTTCATTTCTGGACAATGATCGGACTCGTTGTGCTCGTAGTGCTACATATCGTGCGAAACAGGCCGTGACGCAGGGCAATGCTGGCGAAGTGAATGTAAGATATGTATCTAGGCGTCCCGCAGGCTTCTGTGAGCATCGTCGCGCGTGCCCGTCTGCCGTTCCACGTCTTGTGTCGTCGCTGCCATGGCCGCGGTGGCATGGGTCGCGTGTCAATCGTACGCGGACGACAGGCCGCCAACGCACGCGCCATATCCGACGGCGCAGGGAGACGCTGCAGATTCCATCAATATGCAGCGCATGCTTCCCTTGGGCGGGATCGATCAATATATCTCGATCAAAAGCCGGCACCGCGGAAATCCGATCCTTCTGTTCCTGCACGGAGGACCGGGGCTGACGTCGATCCCCGTCAGCTACGTCTACATGCGAGACTGGCCCGAACATTTCACGCTCGTGCAGTGGGATCAGCGCGGCGCCGGCAGGACGTTCGCGGACAACGATCTCGCAAAGATGCGGTCGAGCATGCGCATCGACACGATGGTCAACGATGCGGAGGAACTGGTGCGCTGGCTGCGCGCCACGTTCGGTCAGCAGCGCGTCGTTTTGATGGGACATTCCTGGGGCACCATTCTTGGCATCAGGCTCATCGAACGGCATCCCGACTGGTTCTATGCCTATGTCGGCATGGGCCAGTTCGTTGACTTCCAGAAGAGCGAGGCAATGGGATACGCGGCAACAATTGCTGCTGCGCGTGCCGAGCGGAACAGCCAGGCCGTCTCCGAACTGGACGCCATCTCGCCTTATCCAGATCTGCGCAATCCGGCTCGTAGCTACGAAAATATGACGATCGAACGCCGCTGGCTTGAGCGCTATGACGGCGACGAGGAGGGTTCCCACGAAGAGGTCGCCCGGTTAAGTCCCGACTATTCGGCAGACGATCTCAGAGCGCGCGACCAAGGGCAGGCCTTCAGCCTGCAGGCGCTGTGGGAGCAAATCTCCCATGTCGATTTCTCCCGCGACACGGAGTTCGGTTGCCCGATAATTATCCTTCAGGGACGTCGCGACGTGACAACGTCGTCGCTTCTCGCCAGCCGCTGGTTCGAGACGGTGCGCGCGCCTTACAAAAAATTCGTCTTGTTCGACAACTCGGCGCACATGCTCTTCGAAGAAGAACCGGCCAAGGTGCTTGACGTGCTGGTTAACGATATATTGCCGCTGACGCGCCCGCCGGCGGCACAGCGGTGAACCCGGATCGCTATCCCCGCGCCAGTTTCTGCCGCGGCGTTTCGATATTCGGCAGAAACGCCGCCAGCAACCCCAGCACCGGCAGGAACGCACACACCTTGTAGACGAAGGTGATGCTGGTTTCATCGGCGAGCCAGCCGAGCGCCGCGGCGCCAAGCCCGCCCATCCCGAACGAAAAGCCGAAGAAAAGCCCGGAGATCATGCCGACCTTGCCGGGGACGAGCTCCTGGCCGAATACGACAATGGCAGAGAATGCCGAGGAGATGATCAGGCCGACGACAACGCTCAACACGCTGGTCCAGAAAAGATCGGCGTAGGGCAGCATCAGGGTGAACGGAAGGGCGCCCAGGATGGAAAACCAGATCACGTATTTGCGGCCGAATTTGTCGCCCAGCGGTCCCCCCGCGAACGTGCCGATGGCCACCGCTGCAGAGAACACGAACAGGTGGATCTGGGCGCTCTTGATCGAGAGGTGGAACTGGTGGATCAGGTAAAACGTGTAGTAGCTCGTGATGCCTGCAAGATAGAAGAATTTCGAGAACACCAGCAGGAGCAGGATGGCGATTGAAATCGCGACCTTGCGTTGCGAAATAGCGGTCACTTTATGAAGGTGCTGGGCGGACGCGATGCGCGTCAGTCCGTGCGTCTTGTACCAGACGCCGACATTCCACAGTACGAAAATGGCGAGCAGCGCAACCAGCGAATACCAGGCGAGACTCGACTGGCCGTAGGCGAGCACGACGATCGCCGCCGTCAGCGGGCCGAGCGCCGAGCCGATGCTTCCGCCCGTCTGGAACATTGCTTGCGCAAGACCCGTCCGTCCGCCCGAAGCCATGCGCGCGACGCGCGAGGATTCGGGATGGAACACCGAGGATCCGAGCCCCACGATCGCGGCCGACAGCAGGATCACCAGGTAGGAATGCGCCACGGAGAGCAGCAACAGCCCCGCCAGCGTGAACACCATTCCTCCGGGCAGCGAGAACGGCATCGGCCGCTTGTCCGCGATGAAACCCACGGCAGGCTGAAGGAGCGAGGCCGTCAACTGAAACGCCAGCGTGATGAGCCCGATCTGCGTGAAGTCCAGATGATAGGCGGCCTTGAGGATGGGATAGATGGCGGGCAGCAGCGCCTGCATCATGTCGTTGAGCAAGTGGCAGAAACTGACGGCGAACAGGATCGCAAACGTCGTCTCTTGCGCCGCGCGGGAGGCACTCAAACTGGCGGTCTGATTCATCGCCCAAGCGAAATGCCGCGCGACATCTTCAGATGCAACATCATTCTTGGCTCCGACAGGCCGCTATGCCGCCTCCGCATGTCGGGGACTCCGATTGGGGGTAAGCCGCCGCCGAAGCGGGGGCGGCGATATTGTCGTGGCCGATGAAATCACCTTAAGGTCGCCCGACCACTTCCGCATAAAGCCGGAGGGGACAGGGGCAGGACCATGAAGTTTCGGATTTCCGCAGGACGCGCCATCTTGGGCGCAGCGTTGCTGGCCGCCACAACCGCGGCGGGCTTCGCGCAGAACGCCACGAGCGACATCGACGGGCGCCGCATCGCATCGCCGGCGCCGGATGAGTGGCTTTCCAACGGCCGCGACTACCATGAGCAGCGCTTTTCGCCGCTGACACAGATCAATGCGGGAAACGTCCAGACTCTCGGCGTGGCCTGGGAATACCGCACCTATTCCGTGCGCGCGCTGGAGGCTACGCCCGTCGTCGTCAACGGTGTCATGTATGCCACCGCGTCGTGGGGCTTCGTCTTCGCCCTCGATGCGAAAACCGGCAAGGAACTGTGGAAATTCGATCCGCATGTACCGGGCGCATGGGGCCGTTACGCCTGTTGCGACGTGGCCAATCGCGGCGTCGCCGTGTGGAAGGGCGCCGTCTATTCCGCCACGCTGGACGGCCGGCTCGTCAAGCTCGATGCCGCGACAGGCAAGGTGCTGTGGGACGTCAACACGATCGACAAGAAGCGCGCCTACACGATCACCGGTGCGCCGCGCATCGTGGACGGGCTTGTCGTGATCGGCAATGGCGGCTCCGAATACGACGCGCGCGGCTACATCAGCGCCTACGATGCCGATACCGGCAAGATGAGATGGCGGTTCTTTACCGTTCCCGGCGATCCCAAAAAGCGGCCGGAGAATCCCGCCATGGCTGCCGCGATGAAGACCTGGTCCACGCTAGGCGGCAAATTTAAGTGGTGGCAGATGGGTGGCGGGGGCACCGCCTGGGATTCGATGTCCTTCGATCCCGATCTCGATCTGCTCTATGTGGGGACCGGTAACGGCGCACCGTGGAACCGCAACGTGCGGTCCAAGGGCGGCGGCGACAACCTCTATCTGTCGTCGATTCTGGCGCTCAATCCGAAGACCGGAAAGCTCGTCTGGTATTATCAGACGACGCCGGGCGACACGTGGGATTTCGATTCGACTTCCCACATGATCCTCGCCGATCTCACCATTGACGGGAAACTGCGCAAGGTTCTGATCCAGGCACCGAAGAACGGCTACTTCTACGTCATCGACCGGGCCACCGGAAAGCTGATCTCCGCAAAACCCTATGCCGTGATGAACTGGTCGACCGGCATCGACATGAAGACCGGCAAGCCGATCGAAAACCCCAAGGCGCGCTACAAGGATCAGATGGCGATCGTCATGCCGCAGACCGTGGGTGCGCATAACTGGCAACCCATGGCTTTCGATCCGCAGACGGGACTTGTCTACATCCCGGCAATGGACGGCTCGGCCATCTTCGTGGCCGACAAGAATTTCGTCTACAAACCTCGTGCCTGGGATACCGCCGACGATTTCACCGCCATGTCGAAGATCATCCTCGATGCGATTGCCTCGGGGCATCCGCCGCCGCCGGCGATCGGTTACATCAAGGCCTGGGATCCCGTCGCGCAGAAGGAAGTGTGGCATGTCCCGATGGCGGGCAGCTGGAACGGCGGATTGCTTGCCACCGCGGGCGGTCTCGTATTCGGCGGGGGCGCGGACGGAAAGCTCGCCGCTTACGATGCGAAGACCGGGAAGGAGCTGTGGTCGATGCAATTGACCACGGGAATACTCGCGCCGCCGATGAGTTACGCGGTTGACGGCGAACAATACATCGCCGTGCTTGCAGGCTGGGGCGGAGCTGCCGGACTTGCGGGTTTCAAGGATCCCAACGCGGCGCTATCGCATTATGGAACCAACCAGGGCCGCTTGTTTGTATTCAAGCTGGGCGGGCGGCAGCATGTCGATCCGCTCGAGCCGGAAGGCACGCCTGCGGTCGAGCCGCCGAAACAGACGGCGAATGCGGCCACCATCCAGGCCGGCTTCAACGCCTATCATCACACCTGCGTCGTCTGTCACGGCTTTTTCGCCGAGTCCGAGGGCGTTGTGCCTGACCTGCGTCTCGCGCCACCCGAGATCTGGGGGCAGTACGACAACATCGTGCTCGGCGGCGCACTGGCCGACGGTGGCATGGCGTCGTTCAAGGACGTCTTGACGAAGAAGGATGTGGAGGCCATCCGCGCCTATGTGCTGTCCCAGGCGCACGCGGCATGGGACGCCAAGAACGCCAAGGCGGCAGCACCGCATTGATGCGCCGATAGACTCCTCCCCTGCGGAACGAAGTGAAGCGGGGGGGAGCCTCAGCTTTCTTGCTCCGGCCGGGTCCAGCCGGTATTGAAACGCTCCATCAGGCGGGACTCATGAGCGAAGAGAAGACATCACGCCCCAAGGCGCGGTTGCCGCGCGGATTTCGGGATCGCCGCGCGCCCGAGATCGCGGCCGAGCGCGCCTTCATCGATACGATCCGGCGCGTCTATGAAAGCTACGGCTTCGAGCCGTTGGAGACGCCGGCGTTCGAATACACCGATGCGCTGGGAAAGTTCCTTCCCGACGTCGATCGGCCAAATGAAGGCGTGTTTTCGCTCAAGGACGATGACGGGCAGTGGCTGTCGCTGCGCTACGATCTGACGGCGCCGCTCGCCCGCTTCGTCGCCGAGAATTTCCAGGCGCTGCCCAAACCGTTCCGTCGCTATCAGGTGGGCTCGGTGTGGCGCAACGAAAAGCCGGGGCCGGGACGTTTCCGCGAATTCACGCAGTTCGATGCCGATACCGTCGGCTCCGCATCGCCGGCTGCGGATGCCGAACTTTTGATGATGACCTGCGACGCGCTGGAAGCCCTCGGTCTCAAGCGCGGCGAATATGTCGTGAAAATGAACAGCCGTAAGCTGCTCGACGGTGTTCTCGAAGCAGCCGGGATCGAACTGTCGCGACGCGGCATCGTTCTGCGCGCCATCGACAAGCTCGATCGCTTGGGCGCCGATGGCGTGCGCGCGCTACTCGGAAGAGGGCGCGAGGATGAATCCGGCGATTTCACCAAGGGTGCCGACCTGACTGACGATCAGGTGGCTCGCATTCTCGCATTCTCAGCGCCGACCGATGGCGGCAACCGTCTGAGCGCAATGTCCGCGTTGGTGACGGACAGCAAGATCGGCGAAGAGGGTGTCGCAAACCTCGAAGAGATCGTCAGAATCGTTGGTGATCGCTCCGGCATCAGCTTCGACCCCGGGATCGTGCGCGGCCTCGACTATTACACGGGTGCTGTCTTCGAAGCGCAGCTCACGTTTCCCGTCACCAACGAAGCGGGTGAGACGATCGTTTTCGGCTCGGTTGCCGGCGGCGGGCGCTACGACGATCTCATCGCGCGATTTACGGGACAACAAGTCCCCGCAACAGGCATCTCAATTGGCGTAAGCCGACTGATGAATGCGCTGCGCGATCGTGCAATCTCGCCAATATCGCCACTCGTTGTGGTGTTGGCGCTCGACGCCGTGGAAAGCAGCTTTGCGGTGGCCGGCGAGTTACGCCGCGCGGACATTCGTGCGGAGACGTATGTCGGTACGCGCAAATTCGGCGACCAGCTCAAATATGCCGACAAGAGAGGTGCTGCCATCGCCGTGATCGAAGGCTCGGATGAAAGGGCCAACGGCAAGGTGACATTGAAGGATCTGGCCCTCGGGTCCGAACTCGCGAAGTCAATCGAAAACCGTGCGGCTTGGGTCGCAAACAGGGCAGCGCAGAAGACCGTGGACCGGACGCACCTCGTCGCAGAAGTGCGCGCGATGCTGGCCGGGATAGGTTGATCTCCCATGTCGGCGTTTCCCACCTATGACGCGAAGCGCCTTCACACGCTCGAAATGCAGGCAGCGGCCATCCTCGACGTCTTCGCACGCCGAGGCTTTGCGCGGGTGGAAACATCGATCCTTCAGCCGGCCGAGATTTTTCTCGATCGCGCGGGCGAGGAAATCCGCCGCCGCACATTTGTGCTGACCGATCCTGCCGGTCAGGAATTGTGTCTGCGCCCCGATCTGACGATTCCCGTCTGCCGCATGCATCTGGCGCAGGGCGGAAAGTTTCCGGCGCGGCTTTGCTACAACGGACTGGTTTTCCGTCATCAGCCGCTGGAGCCGGAGAGACCCGCTCAGTTCTTCCAGGCCGGCGCAGAACTTCTCGGCGTGGAGGATCGCGTTGCGGCCGAAACCGAAATGCTCACCTTGACGGTGGAAGCGATGCATGCCGCCGGACTCGAGACGTTCGAGATGAAGCTTGGCGATCTGGCCTTGTTCGGCGCATTCATCGACGCGCTGGACATCGCGCCGCAGTGGCGCGGGCGCCTGAAGCGGCACTTCTGGCGTGCCGGATACTTCGAGGAACTGCTGCAGAAACTTTCGCAGGAGCAGCGCACGGATGCACAACGCCTGCTCGCGCATCTGGGAACGCTCGAGGAATCAGAAGCCCGGCCGGCCTTTGAGGGCCTGATGGACATGCTGGGCGGTGTGCCGCTTGGCGGACGCACGCGCGAGGAAATTGTCGACCGGCTGATCGAACAGGCGGCAGACGCAGCGACGCTGCGCCTCGACGCCGGGTTGGCAGCCCTGATTGCGAAACTTCTTGCTGTTTCCGGGTCTGCCGCAGACGCGTTGTCCGAAATTCGCGCGCTGACGAAATCGGCCGGCGTCTCGCTCGAAGCGCCGTTGACCGCGATGACGGCGCGCCTCGAGACACTGAAGTCTCTGGGCATCAAGCCGGCGCGCATCAGCTTCGCGGCGCGCTTCGGCCGCAACATGGAATACTACACGGGCTTCGTCTACGAACTGTGGTCGCGCGATGCCGAAGGCGCGGTGCAGATCGCAGGCGGTGGCCGTTACGATACGCTGCTCGAACAATTGGGATCCGGGCGTCCGGTTCCCGCCGTCGGATTCACCATCCGCACGGAACGCGTACTGGCGGCGCGTCAGGCGCAGAAGGCGACGAAGAAATGAGCGCGCGCCTTACCCTTGCAGTTCCGTCGAAGGGCCGCCTGCAGGAGCAGGTCCAGGCCTACTTCGTCGATGCGGGGCTCTCAATGTCCCAGGCCGCCGGCGCGCGCGGCTATCGCGCAACCTTGGCCGGATTCCCGGACATCGATGTTCAATTGTTATCGGCGTCCGAGATCGCGGCTTCGCTTCTTTCGGGCGATGTGCATCTGGGGATCACCGGTGAAGACCTGGTTCGCGAGACGATGCCGGCACCGAGCTCGGCGATTGCGCTTGTCAAACCGCTGGGATTCGGATTTGCCGACGTGGTTGTCGCGGTTCCGCAAGCCTGGATCGACGTGACGAGCATGGCCGATCTCGACGACGTTTGCGCCGCATTCTATCAGCGCCACCGCCGCCGCCTGCGGATCGCGACCAAGTTCGTCAATCTGACGCGAACGTTTTTCGCCAATGCCGGCATCTGGGACTACCGCATCGTGGAAAGTCTCGGCGCCACGGAAGGCGCGCCGGCTGCAGGCACGGCGGAAGCCATTGTCGATATCACGACGACCGGAGCGACGCTGGCGGCCAACGGGTTGAAAACGCTGAAGGACGGGGTGATCCTCAAAAGCCAGGCGCATCTAGCCGCCAGCCTGACGATCGATTGGGACGACGATGCGGCTCAGGCAGCGCGCCTGCTCTTGTCGCGACTGGCCGCGCGGGAGCGCGCCCGTGCATCCCTTGTCCTGCGCGCACGGTTGGGAGCCCGGCCAAAACCGATGCTGAAGCGCCTGACCACGGAACTCGGCGCCTCGATATTGTCACAGCCCGATGATGGAAGTGGGCAGGGCGAATGGGCCATCCTGTGTCCGCGCGACGCGCTGATGACCGCGATGGCAACTCTGCGCGAGGGGGGATGCGCCGGAGCAGTGACGGCAGAAGACGCAGATTATGTCTTCGAACCGAAAGATCCGCTGCTGGAGACGTTTGATTCAATCCTGGGACGTTGATCGTTGCAGCGGTTGTGGTTGAGTAGGGCGCATGGCTCTTTCGGCAAACCCGTTCGTTGTCCTGTCCTATGTGAGCGGCCCGGCCATTCTCACGAATGCCGCGGCGCTTCTTCTTCTCAGTACGTCCAATCGGTTTGGCCGCGCCATCGACCGCTCGCGCTCTCTCGCGACGAACGTGGGCGAATTGTCAGAGTCGGGGCGCGAAGAACTGCAACTGGTCGCACGCCGGGTCCGGTTGCTCGCGCATGTTCTCTCAAGTCTGTATCTGTCCACTGCCATCTTCGCGCTCGCGACTCTGACGTCCATACTCGGTGCGGCGGCGGCGGAATTCGCACCACAGACCGCGTTGCAAATTGTCGTTATAGCGGCCGTGGTTCTTGGCGTCTGCGGCTTCGCCGCGTTCATTGCCGGCGCCACCGGTCTGGTCATCGAGAGCAGGCTTGCCGTGCAGGCGCTCGCCAGGGAAACGGATGAAGCGCTGTCTTCGCTGAACAAAATTGAGAGGGTTGAGTGAGTATACTTCCGGCAGATCTGAGGTTCTCCCGCAGAGGGGGAAGCGGCGCCATGCTCGATTGCGCGGAGGCCGGCCCCCATGACGGGCCGCTTGTTCTGCTGCTGCACGGCTTTCCGGAATTCTGGTACGGCTGGCGCGGGCAGATGCGTGCGTTGTCCGAGTCCGGATTTCTCGTGGTCGCTCCCGATCAGCGCGGCTACAACAAGAGCGATAAACCGAAAGGCATTCCACAATACGATCTCGATCGGCTGGCTGCCGACGTCGTTTCGCTCGCCGACACCTACCAGCGTCGGACCTTCGCCATCGTCGGTCATGATTGGGGTGGTTCGGTTGCGTGGTGGACGGCGTCGCTGCATCCCGACCGGGTCAGGCGGCTGGCCGTGCTCAACGCGCCGCATCCCGCCATCTGGCAGCATGCGATGGAGCACGACCCTCAGCAGCGCAAGCTGAGCTGGTACGTGCAATTCATCGCCTTTCCCTATCTGCCCGAGTTCCTGTTGCGCATCTCCAAGAACAAGGGGCTCGAAGACGCGCTCAAGCTGTCCCACAACCCGCCGTCGGAGGAGGATTTGGGCGAATATCGCAATGCCTGGAGGCAGCCCGACTCGATGACGTCGATGCTCAACTGGTATCGCGCCCTCCTGCAGCGGCAATTGGCAGTGGAGCAGCAGGCCCGCATCAGAATGCCGGCCTGCCTGATCTGGGGCCGGAACGATCCTTACGGAATTCCCGAACTCGCCGAGCGCAGCCTGGCGCTGTGCGACCATGGCACCATTGCCTGGTTCAACGATGCGACACATTGGGTCCAGCACGATGAGCCCGAGCGCGTGAACCGGATTCTGCTCGAGTTCTTGAAATAGTCTCCCCGGCGGTTGTCTAATGCGGTCCTGCGCCGCGGATGCGGCGAACAACGACAGGCGGGAGAAGCATGTCCTCGATTGATTCAGTGCGAACAGATTTGGCGCGCGGAAGTAATACCGCCGCACGGCGCGCCGTACCGGCCGACATCGCGCCCTTGGCGAAGATGCTCGGCCGTGCGTTTGCCGACGATCCGATGATGGTGCATCTGCTTGCAGACGGAGCGACGCGCGCAGAGAAGTTGCCGCGGCTGTTCGAGTTGCTTCTCAAACTCGGCATGCCGTTCGGCGCCTGCGATGTCACCGACGGCTACGAGTCGGCCTCCATCTGGCGTCCGCCCGGCAAATGGAACATCCCCATCTGGCAGTATGTGACGAACGGACCCGCTTTTCTCGGTCTGTTCGGAGCCGATGCGCTGCGCGTCATGGCCGTCATGGACCAGGTGGAAAAGGTTCATCCGCGTGAGCCGCATTGGTACCTGCAGGCAATCGGCACGGATCCCGACAAGCAGGGCAAAGGCTTCGGCGGCGTGGTGATGCGCAATCAGCTGGCTCAAGCCGATCACGATGGCCTGCCGGCCTATCTGGAATCGAGCAAGGAAAAGAACATCCCGATCTATGCGAGTTTCGGCTTCGAGGTCACGGGTGAGATCAGGCTCAAGAACGGCCCCGTGCTGTTCCCCATGTGGCGCAAGGCGCGCATGACGTAAGCGGTCGCACCGCCCGCTATCGACTCCGCGGTAACCGGACATCTTCGACGACTTTTTTTTGAACCGTCTCGGGGACGGAATAGTTCGCGACGCCCCACCGTCTCTCTCATGCGGTTGAGCGTGCGCTCGCAGCCACGCGGGACCGGTTTCGGGATTGAGCCAACGAGGGAGTTTTGGATGAAAACGCAATTGTTTCTGGCACTTGGCGCGGCGCTGCTGGCGTCCACGGCCATGGCCGCGGACACGTCGAACGGCACGCCGAAAGCTTCGGCCTTCAAGATCGTGAAGCTGGATGCCGATCAGAAGGGAAAGGCTAAAGTGGTCGATCCGAACCTTGTCGATGCCTGGGGGCTCGCGCAATCGCCTGGCGGAGATGTGTGGGTTTCCGACAATGGCACCGGCCTTTCCACGGTCTATAACCGCAAGAACGGCAAGGTGGATTCCCTGGTTGTGACCATTCCGCAGGGAAATCCGACGGGAACGGTCTATGTGCCCAGCAATATCGATTTCCAGGTTACGGAAAACGGAGTGAGCGGCGCCGCCGCTTTTCTCTTTGACTCGGAACCCGGCGTCATCTCGGGCTGGGCACCGAACGTCGACCAGACCAATGCCATCGTGGCCGTCAACAACTCGGGTAACGGCGGGGTCTACAAGGGATTGGCCCTCGACACGAGCACGCAGCAACTGTACGCGGCCGACTTCTGCAAGAATCAGGTGGAGGTCTACAACCCGCAGTTCCAGCTGGTGAACACCTTCACCGACCCATCGCTGCCATCCGGCTACGCGCCGTTCAACGTCGTCGACGCCAGCGGCACGATTTATGTGGCCTTCGCAAAACAGGATGGGCAGCAGCCCTGCCTCAACGAAGTCGACGGCGCCAGCCTGGGTTATGTCGATGTGTTCGATACCAGCGGCCATCTCGTGAAACAGCTGATCGCTCAGGGAGCGCTGGATGCGCCGTGGGGTATGACGATCGCGCCGTCAGGCTTCGGCTCCTTCGGTGGAGACTTGCTGGTCGGCAATTTCGGCAATGGCTGGATCAACGTGTACAATCCCACAACCGGCGCAATGATCGGAACGGTCAGCGACAAGAAAGGCAAGCCGATTGTGATCAACGGATTGTGGTCGCTGGACAATGGCCCCGGCGCCGATCAGGTGAGCTTCTCGGCCGGCCCCGGCGCCGAATCCCACGGGCTGCTCGGCATCATCTCGCCGGAGAAATAATCCGCCTGCAGTCTTCGAGAAACACCGGCACCACCCGCGCATGTCGCGCGGGTGGTGTTTTCGTTTGGAATATCGGGCCGGCGGCGGCACCTGCGATGTTCAGCCGGCGAGCCACAGCAGGAGATAGAGCGTGTTGTTGTTCGAGGCGTGGTTGTCCGAGCCGTTGAACTTCATATAGCCGGTGTATTGCAGGGAAATTCGCGCGTTGATCCCGTCGGGAAACCAGCTGTCCGGCTTGCCGCTCGGTACATAGGCGATCTCGCCCACCCAGCCGGCGCTGTCGGGGCTGCCGCCGTAGAGTCCGGTGTCGGACGAACCGTTCGTCTGAAAATGCTGGCCGCTGAGCGTCCATGTCGCCTGATACGAATAGGAACCGTTGATGCGCAGTGTGTCGAGTGTGTCGGTCCGGTTGGTACCGAATACGAGGCTGCTGGCGTTCAGCGACTGGTCCTCGTGAATGTAGGTGACGTAGCCCGTCACGGTGTGATCGGGGCTGCCGCTGTAGAGATAGGTCGCGTCGAGCGCGACATCGCTGAAGCGGTCGGAGTGTCCCTCAGGCTGCTCGCCGGCGGGGAACAGATTCCCGTTCAGCCCGAACGTTCCCAGTTCCAGATAATGGCTGCCGAAATCGTGCTGCAGTGCCACGCGCCAATAGGGGATCACGCCGTCCACCGAACTGGAGCCGCTCACCGGCGTGACACCGAGCGCATTGCGCACGTCGCGGCCGAGGCCCTTGTAGATATCGGCTTCGGCGTAGAGAAGATCGTCCCACAATGCGTAGCCTCCGCCGCCCATCACCGACTGCGCCAGACTGCCGTCGATCAGCGTTGCCGCCGCCGGCGCCGGCGCCAGACTGGATCCCGCAAACGGAAAGCCCCAGGCCGGGGTCGAATTCCACGCGTCCTGCACGGTCGGGTTGTTGTTCAGCGTGACGCCGAAGAGCAGCGGCTTGCCGTCGAGCTGGACTGAGTGTGCATAGCGGATATCGAGATTGTCCCACGTCAGCTGCTTGGCCACGCCGTCATAGGTGACTTGGGTGAACGTGCCGATCGAGTCGGTGATCTGCCCGCCGTAGAACAGCGAGATCTGGTCGATCGCGAGATTGTTGTTCGGCGCGAATCCGGGTCCGGCGCCGCCGGGCTGTCCGGCATCGGTATGCGTCAGCGAGGCCTGCAACATGGCCGCGAGCGGGACATGGTCGTCATGGCCATCATTCCAGACATAGCCGTTGAGCTTGAAGTCCCGGCCATACTGTGTGAGCTGCGGGCCGAAGGCGCCGATATGGCATTGCGCGCAGGGAAGACCGGTCTGCCGCGCGAAACTCGGCACGGCGTGCGCGCTGTCTGCCGTGGCGCACAGAGTTGCCGAGATGACTGCTGCGCAGGTGGCGGTCGTGCGCAGTGCGCGCCTGTCGAGAGCGGGGATCATCGCAGGTCTCCGGATTCAATGGTTGGAAGGTGAACTCAGCAGGGCTCAGTTCTGCGCAGTGCGTCTGGCGTCGAGCGCCTGGAATAGTTTGGCGAAGGTGCGGTTGGCCATTCCCGGAACGCTGACCTGTTTGGCTGCCGCTTCGTTGACGGGATTGCCCACGACGATCAGGCCCACCATGCCGAGACTGCCGTGCGGTCCGCAGCGATAGCCGTAAACGCCGGGCACAGTGAACGTCACCTTGAGATCCTGACCGATGCCCGCCGCGAAGGGATTCGCGCCGACAGGGATCATGCCGGGGATGGATTCGGCGTCGTGTCCCTTGTCGGTAGCCACGAAGTGGACCGTGTCGCCCGGCGCGATGGTGACGAGCTGAGGATCGAAGCCCATCATGCCGTCTGTGGCGTGGTTCATCATCCGGATGTCGACCTCGGCGGCGCGCGGCGCGCCGCCCGCGGTGGCTGCGAGCATTACCGCGAGAACGGCGGTGCGCGCCGGCGTGACCAAGTTGAACAGGAGTGAGGCCGGCTTCCGCATTCCACCATCTTTCGCAAGTTGCGAATGAGTGACGGATGCAAGCCGCTGTTTATTCCCGGCGCTGCGCCGTACGCCGGGGAATAAACCCTGAGCAGATCGGGGCGCCGGGAATAAAGTCGCGGTTGGATGCGTCCGAAGGATGTTCGGTCCCGGCTGTGGCAGGCGGGTCGAGCGCCCGCGACGCCAGATGTGAGCCCTCCAGGCGTCGCGACCTCCGCCATGGGCGCACGAGTCCAGCGCTCATGGCGGAACGCTCATTGCCTGCGGTCCGTGCCTTATTCCTTGCCGGTCAGCGTCAGCTTGAGCCCGGCAGGCGTGATGGTGACGGCCCGGCTGGATGCCGTGCCATCGTCATAGTGGACGTCGAGCGTATGGCTGCCGTCCGCCGCGCCGAAGCTGCACACGGTGGGCATATCGATATCGGTCGATGCGGCGGGCTTGGCGGGGGCACGGCAGCCGAACGTTCCGTCGATGCGAACAGTGACCGCGCTCGCCGACGCGTTGACAATCCGTATGATGCCGTCGGCGAAGGCTGCGTGCGAAGCAACCAGCGTCAGCAGTAGCGATGCAAATGAGACAGCCCCGACTCTCATGCCGACATGATAACAAAACGGTGACGCTGCAGCGAGGCGCAGCTTCAGGAATTGAAAAGCTGGTTAAGATAGGGGTTGAGCAGCCGGCCGTGGGGATCCAGCGAACGGCGCAGGTCGAGGAAGTCTCTCCAGCGCGGATAAAGCGAGGCGAAATCCTTTCCCTTCAATGAGTTGAGCTTGCCCCAATGCGGTCGGCCGCCGTAACGGCGCAGGATCGGTTCGACGAGCTGGAAGAGGAATTCATACTCGTCCCTGTAATAGGTGTGCACGGCGATAGAGCCGCGGGGGCCGCCCTGGAACGGCGACAGCCACGCGTTGTCGGGTGCGATCCGACGCACCTCGATCGGGAAGAAGACATCGGGACGATTTGCCTCAATCGCCGCGACCACCTCCCTCAGCGCCGTCAATTGAATCGCTGCCGGCAGGTGGAATTCCATCTCGTTGAAGCGCACCGGCCGTTCCGTGGAAAGCAGCTTCCAGCCTTCGTCGATGGCTTCTTCCGGCGGCGTGGAGGCGAGCAGGAGATATGCTGCCTCCTTGCGGATGCTGCGCGAAAACGAAAACAGGTTGCGCAGGATTCTGAGCGCCTCCAGAAATCGCGAATCCGTTTCGGGGCCGCGTGGGATTGCGGGCGCGTCGGTTTCGTCATGCGTGATGTTGGCTGCAAGACCGGTGAACGGCACGGCGTAGAATTCGAAATTGCGATGCGTATTCCAGCGCGCTTCCGCATGTGCCAGCGCATCGTCGAAGGATTCGAGCCAGACGCGGCGATGCAGCCGTTTGTCGGGCACGGTGTCCATCGTCACTTCCGTGATGATGCCGAGCGATCCCAATGACACACGCGCGGCGTTGAAGAGATCGGGGTTCTTGGTGGCGCTGCAGTCGGTGATGGCGCCGTCCACCGTTGCGAGCCTCAGCGCGGTGACGTTGCCGTGCAGCGCCGTCAGACGCTTTCCCGTGCCGTGCGTTGCCGTTCCGAGCGCCCCGCCCAGCGATTGCTTGTTGATGTCGGGAAGATTGGCCATGGCGCGGCCGCGGGCGGCGAGCGCAGGGCCAAGCGCGCCCAGGCGCGTTCCCGCCTTGACGGTTACGGAAACGCCATCGCTGGAGACGACGCCGCCCATCGCGTCGAGCGACAACAGCGTGCCGTTCGTCGGCACCAGCGGCATGAAGGAATGCCCGGCTCCGACCGCGCGGATCGGCGCGGGCGATGTCTTCAGGATATGCGAAAGCTCGTCTTCCGACGCCGGCATCGCACGCGCCTGCGGATAGCTGACGCGGATGCCCGACCAGTTGCGCCAGACGAGATGGCCCTCGGCGTCGGTGGCGGGTGGCGCCGGCGGTTCGGCTGCATCCTGGATGGCGTAGTCGACGCCGGCTGCGGCCGCGCCGAGCGCGGCGATGGTGACGCCGCCGGCCGTCAATGCCGAGCGCCTGGAAATGCTCATGGTCCGCGATCCGCCATGAACCGGATCAGAGCTTCATAGTCGGCTTTTGTGCATGCGGTGCATTGTCCGCCCGCAGGCATCGCCTGGAAACCGACGATGGCGTGACCGGTGAGAACGGCGAGGCCTTTGTCCCAGCGGGGATCCCATGCCGCATGATCGTGTACCAGCGGCGCGCCGGAATCGGCCTTGGTGTGGCAGGCCTTGCAGCTGCCCGCATAAAGGACGGCGAGACGCGCATCGGCGGGCTTCAGCGTCGCGAGTTGCGCGGCCGTCGGCGCCGCGGGCTTCTCGCCGCAGGCTGACAGAGTGGTCAGGGCGAGGATGGCGAGTACGGAACGCGCGGAGAAGTTCATGGGAAATTCTGTGTACGGATCGCCTGGTGAAATTCCCTGATGCAGGGAATTTCTGAGGGACGTTTTTTTGTTTTTTGCGTCGGCCGGAGCGCTTTTCGCAACAACACAATTTGAATCATGGGGTGGATCGGCGAGGCGGTCAATGCTCGGCATGCCATGACCACAGTTTTCGTGCGGCGATGTTGCGCCGATCACGCAGGTGGAAGAAAGGAGCACGAACTGCGGCTGCGCTGACCGTGGGACGTTTGTGCAACACCCGTCGCTCAGCGTCATTGTCTGAGAGCAGAGTTCGGCTCGACGAAAGCGCACAAATGTCGCGTCAATGTGACTCTGAAAGTACCTGCGATGGACCTTACTATGTCACGTGAACTGTCCGGTTCACGGCGCATCGATGACGCATCCGCGACGGGGAAAGTCGCATTCTGGTCGCGTGCCCAGGCGCGTGCAGCGAATATCCCGCGCGCGGCATTGCCTCAGGCCGTATGCATCCTCGTACGTTATTTTCATCATCGCGCATCACTTGTTCTGGCGAATATTCATCACACTCATGCCGGCGCACTTCATTTGCACTGCTCGCATGGCGCGAGATTCCAAAGGCGCCTCGCATCGCACCGTTTCGTGCATGCAGCGAATGCACTGCCGGATGAAATCCCTGCGACGTTGGCACGCGTGTCCGAATTTACCCTGACTGTCGCCCCCCCGGCGAGAACGCAAGCATGCTGTGCATGCGTTTGAGGGAAGGGAACACAGGGCGTTCCGCTTCCGCGCCCGAAGACATGACCACGCATCTCACTCTTCCCGAACCATCCGGAGTGGCCCCATCCGCTGGGTCCCCTTCACCTCGTGCAAGCACCGGCGGTGCTCGCGCTCGCCGGGAATGACAGCGAGTGATTGTCGCGCGCACCGCGACACCTCCTTCGCGTTGCTGTGTCGGCCGCCCTCACCCGATCCCGAATATCTTCGCGAACATCGGCGTGTCGACGATCGTGTGCGGCGCGATCGCGTGATAGCCGAGCGCATGCACCCAGGCGTTGCCGGTGCGCAACGTGACGAAACTCTTGAACATGCCGGGCCCGATATAGCTGAGGAACACGAAGAGTATCGAAAGAGCCGTATCGCGCGGCGTCGAAAAATTCGACCAGCCTTCCACCAGATGCATGAGCGCGTAGGTCAATCCACCGAGCAACACCGTGACGATGGGCGAGCCGGTCAGTCTCAGATAGCGCGGCAGCAGGATCGCGTAAATCAGGATCATCGTCGGCAACACCGTGCCGAGAAAGAAGATGAAAAAGGTCAGCGGCACGGCGGTTGCAAGCACGTGCGGGCCGAGTTTGAAAATGTCGTGAAAATTGGCCAGTTCCCACGCGCTTTCGACAATCGCGATGACGAGGATCAGCAGGACATCGGCGCCGGGCGCTGTCGATTTGAGATTAAGGTCTGTCGCCGAGTAACGGCGCCGGAACCACAGATAAGGCGCGACGGCGAAGACGGCGAAATTGTAGGACATCCACGTCCAGACTTCGCCTGGAGACGCAAGCGTCGAGCAGCCGAACAGCGTTCCGGCGATGTGAAAGCTGAACGGCCTGTATCCGAGCGCGGGGCCGAGGAGCCATCCGCCCGCCTGGCCGAGCATGGCGTAAGCCAGAAGTCCCAAGACCTCGAGAAACGCGACTCGTTTTGCGGGAGAACGTGCCGCCATATCGGGCACGATGCGTTTGCGCGTCATGGCGTAGACGACACCCATCAGCGCGAAAATCTGGATGAGCCCGATGCTTGGCACCGCCATCCGTTCCCAATAGGGCATGCCTGCCAGACGCGGTTGATCGAAGGGCAGAAAACCGTTCGCGAGCCTGAGCGCCGCATAGTTGGCCACGGCCCACAGCGCCAGCACGATCAATCCCGCAGGATGCAGCACCGTGCTTCGCGCCATGCGCGTGAATAATCCTTGCTCCACGGCGCCCAACCCCTTAAGTCTCGCACGAGAGACTTATGATCACTGCAAGTCTCTGTCAAGAGACTTATGGCGAGGACGATGTTGCGATGGCGGTGAAGTCCGGACAGACGGCGTCGAGAAGCCGCCCGCGCACGGAAGCGAAACTGCAGGCCGCCGTGGCCCGGGTCCTCGTCAAGGGCGGGTTCGGCGCGCTGAGTCCCACCGCGATCGCGCACGAAGCCGGCGTCGATAAGATGCTGATCTATCGCTACTTCGGCGGACTGGAGGCTCTCATCGAATCGGTCACGAACGGTCCCGATTTCTTTCCGACCTTCGAGGAGATCTGCGGCGGCGATCCGCAACGCCTGCGGGCGATGGCGTTGCCGGAGCGCGCTGCCGCCGTCCTCGAAACCTACACACGTTTGCTGCGCGAGCGGCCGGTCGCTCTCGAACTCATGGTGTGGGAGCTTGTCGAACGAAATCGCTTCACAGCCATCATGGAGACGGCGCGGGAAACGGTCGGGCTTCGCCTCACGCGCGAAATCTTCGACGACATCGGTGACCCTGAACTGGCAGGCGCCGTTCTCGCCGTTCTGAGTGCCGGTCTCACCTACCTCGCGCTGCGCCAGCGAAAAATCACCTGGTACAACGGCATCAATCTGCGGTCTGACGAAGGCTGGGCGCAGATTCAGCGGGCTGTGAGGACCATGGTCGAAACGGTCGCCGCGAACCGGACACACGGAGCTCCCGGACAGGACGTCGTCAAGAAGCGCCGCACATCACAAAGGAAGGGCACATGATGTCGGACACGCCGCCATCCCCGGTCGTCGGCATTCACGTCAGTGGCGCAATGCGTTCTTCAACTCGGTGATGCGTTTGCCCGGCCGCGCCCTGCAAGAGCGGAAAGCTCGGAACATCCTCCAGTCCCGAGTAGCGCTCTGCCCCGAACGCCGTTCCTGTGCCGAACCGGACGGCACCATTGCGGGCGGCACATAATTGTTCGCTGCAGTCCAGCTGGTCGAGGAACGTGAACCCTCGCTGGCTGAGCGTGCGCCGCGCAAGCTTTTCGGCGATCCGCGACGTGATCTCGGCGGTTGCGCCTTTCGGTAGCGGCCCGCCGAATCCGGCGGCTCCGATCTGAACGTCCAGCTCCGGCATCGAGGCAAGTCCGCAGAAACTGACGATCACCCGGACATTCGGCAACCGCAACATCGCAACCAGGTCGGCGATCCGGCAGACGGGCGTGCCTTCCGGAATGGGACCGATTTTCAGAATGAGCGGCGACGACGCCGGCATACGCAATTTCTGAAGCGCCGTGATGTAGGCGATGCGGGTCTGAAACACCGACAGCGATCCATAGCTGACGCCTACTCCGACCGCGCAAATCTGCCCCGCTTCATGGATCCTGCCCGCGTAAGCCGCCGCGGCCTTGAGCAGGGTGATCTCGGCCTGCGCCACCACGCGCGGGTCGCCGGCGTCGAGCGCGCGCGGGCCTCTGGAGACGTGGCATTGCGGAACGAGAAACAGTGTGCTGCTCGTGTTCTTCCTGAGCTCCCATACCGGAACGAAGGCCAGATCGAATCCGAGTTCGCGCATCGCGTCATGCGCCTGGCCGATCTCCCGGATCAGCGGCAGGCGCGCATTCTGCTGCTCGCCGGATATGGTAACGACCGGCCCGTGCGAGCCTGAGTGAATGCTCTGTGTGACGACGGTTTCCTTGCCCGATTCCTCGAGGATGCTTTCGACACGGCGCGCGAAACGCGTCGCGACCGGATCGGGCAGCGCGACAATGCCCGAGACCAGGCTGCGAACGGAGATTTCGTCGATTTGTTCGCCGAACAGCATGCGGCAGATGTCGCAGGCGATCGACGTGCACGCGAACTCGGTCTCCGCCACAGAGAGATCGCCAAACGTCACGACATACGAGAGTTCGTCGAGGGCGAAGAAATGATCGTTCGGCCCCTGTACGCGGCGGACGGCGGTTTCGAACAGGCGGTGAACGAGGCCGGAGAGTCTGTCCCACTTCGGTCCCAGTTTGGACTTGAGGGCGGCAAGTCCGAGAACCTGCATCTTTGCCGCGCGCAGGTCCGCGCGCAGGCGGAAGTTCGTATTCCGGTGTGCCGGGTCTGCCTCTGCTGCGTCGTACACGTTGCACCCCCTGGAACGCTGTCTCCCTTCGGACGCGTCAATCCGATGCGGTAATGCTGTCGCTCCCAAGGTCCGACAGGTCTTCGAGGTCGTCGGCCAGTTCCGATAGCTGCTCCGCGACCCTGCAGAAGGCGGCACGCCAGGCCGTGTAGTTTGAACGCGTGGACTCGACTGCTGCATCCGAAGCGAGCTGCCGGTAGTACGCCACCTTTTGCCGGAGTTCTGCGCGGTCGTTCATGACGAAATAGGAGCATGCGCACAGGCGAATTCCAATACGCAGATGTACTAACTGAATATTCAACCGGGCGTTGTGCGGCAAAAGGAGTTGAAACGCGGGAATGGCAAGTTCTCAAACGAAACTGCCACGGAGAACAAGCCGCAATTGCGCGCATGACGTTCGAACTTGGTCGTGAATCGCGGAAGAGCGAGTCAGGGTAAATGAAAATACACCCTCTGCATGCTCGTTCGTGATGCGAGGTTGAAGCGTCAAATCTGCTCCCTCTCGCGCTGCGCCACTTTCGAAGTCGCCGGGAGACGTGCGCTCGAATGTCGGCAGAACCAGACCGAACAGGCGCCTTGCCGCGTCTTGAGCGCGGCTGGCCGCCGGCAACACTGCGGATGCCGGCGCCGCCTTCAATGACTGCCGGAAAGAGGCTATCGTTCGTTTGAGCCCGAGGTCGTTTGGGGGTATCGGGTCATCGTTGGATCCACCTCGGGATCGCTGGGCTCGGACCCGTGAGGGGCCGCGACCCGAGGGGCGCGCATGACGAAGTCGGAGACTTCCGGCGAGGACTTGTCGCCAGACACATCGACCCGGCGGCCGATCGCATTGTCGTGGGACCCATCCGCGCCCGACGCTCCTCTGAGAAAAACGGGCATCGACTTCATCCCGGAAATTCCGTGGGGGACGCATCTGTGCGTCTTCTATGAGACAATCCACGATCTGGCCGACGCGGACGTCGCCTATTTCAAGGCCGGCCTGGAGAATAACGAATATTGCCTGTGCGTGACATCGCCGCTCGTCACGGTCGCAAGGGCCAATACGAATCTGCGCAGCGGCATTCCGCACTTCGACCGTCATATCGCATCCGGAAGCCTCGAGATCGTTTCGGGTCACGATTGGTACCGACCCGCAAATCCTCTCAACATACGCAGAATCATCGACGGCTGGAGCGGCAAGCTCGCCGCTGCGCAGGCGAGAGGTTATGAGGGCATGCGGGTCAAAGGCGACGCGTTCTGGCAGGAAACGGACCTCTGGCCGGAATTTTGCAAATACGAGAGCGCGCTCGAAGAGTCTCTTGCCGGTCAGCACATCATCGTCCTGTGCGCGTACGCAATGGAAAAAAGCGGGGCCGCAGACGTATTGAACGTCGCGCGCGCGCACCAGAGCACGATCGCGATTCGAGACGGCCGCTGGGAATTCCTCAAAGTTCCGGGCAACAGGGACGCGGCGCGCGAAATCCGCGTCCTGAAAGGCGATGAGGAAATATCGTCGAAAGGGTTCCCCGGTGTGGAGCTTCTGACGCCGCGCGAGCGATTGGTATTGGCGCAAATCGTGAAGGGCTCGTCCAGCAAGGAGGCCGCCCGAATCCTCGGCATCAGTCCCCGGACTGTGGAATTTCATCGCGCCAACATCATGCAGAAATTGGCGGTCAGGAATACGGCCGCACTGGTTCGCGCCGTTCTCGGCAAACCCTGAAAGTCGGCCGCGTCGTACACGCGACACCGGCCGAAACGCTGTCCCGCTTCGTTCCCGTCAACGTGACGAAGCTGCGTTCTGCGATCGCGCCTCATGGAAAGCCGGGTGACTGTCGAAGAGGAAAGCAGTGGGACATTGAAGGTTCTGTCCCACTGCTCCCTCAGCCGACGCGCACGCACTGGCGATGGTGCGCGCCGTCCCACCATCCGGGTTCAACCGTCTTATTGCGACGGCGACCCGGCATCAGGTCCGATGTCCACGGCGCCTTACGTCGTTGGGTAAGGGTGGCGGGACTCTTTTGCGGCTTGCGACGCGTCATCCGCGCGGCGCTCACCGGGCAGGCTCGGGCATGACGGTCGCCGGCTGGGCATCCATGAACGAAGCCTCGATTGCGATCCGGACGGCGTCCGCGACATGGTGGGCGCCGAGATCCCTCATCAACAGGGCGCGATGGAGTTCGACAGTCTTCCTGCTGATGCCCAACTGGTGCGCAATGACCTTGTTCGAGAATCCGGCGACGATGCCGCGCAGCACTTCGCGTCTCCGGGGCGTCAGCGCAGCGATGCGCGAGCGGGCATCCCGGTTGCAGGCACATGTCTTGGCCGGTCGGGGCGCTGTTACGGACATTCGTCACCTGCTTCCGTCTGACCGGCGGTTTTTTGCGAGATGAGCGGTTCGACCGTACGCCTCAGCTGATGCGTGTCGAACGGTTTGACGAGGATGCCATCTGCGCCGAGGTTTTGTGCCAGGTGAAGCGCGAAATCCGAGTTGAGCGACTTGCAGTTTCCCGACATGGCGACGACGTAGGTGCCCGGAGCGGTGCGCCTGATCTCCAGAAGAATTTCGATGCCGTCCTTGTCTGGCATCACGACGTCGGTCAGGACGATGTCGGGGATATCGGAATGGAATTCGCGCATCGCGTTGTGGCCATTGCAGGTTCGCACCGCCGCATGTTCGAGCGAGCAGAGAAAACTCTCGCACTGACTGAGGGTGGTGGCGTCGTTGCTGACGATGAGGATACGGATCGGCTTGCTCATGTACGGCCCGTGAAACCTGTCTACCGGGACGTATCTGGTACGCATACGGACGAAACGCACCCGTAGGATTACGGGGCCTCGTAGTAGTACGGGGAGCTGCAACTTCGAGCGCGCCCCGAATGCAACGGCCTGATTCACATGACCGGAGAGCGCAATTCGAAGAACGCAGAGACGGACGATGCGTACGTGTTGGAAAGTCGGAAAGTCGATTTGGCGGGCGACGAGCCGCGCACGCAGGGAACGCTTGTCCCGGGAAGCGTCAGCGCCCGATGCAGGAAACCGTGCTCGCCGTGCGCGCGCCGCTCAGGGTGCAACCCCAACCTTGGCGTAGGTCTCCGCCACCTTCGGGTCGATCGCCTTTGCCGCCGCGATGTCGGCATTGCCCCCCGTGGCGTCACCCGTCTTCAGCTTCGCAAGGCCCCGGACGAACAGCGACGGCGACAAATTGGGATTGATAGCCAGCGCCGCGGTGGTATCGGAAATGGCGGCCTGATAATTTCCCATGCGGAACTCCACGAATCCGCGCGAGTCCAGGGTGGCGGCGTTCCCGGATTTCAAATCCAGCGATTTGTTGCAATCGGCCAGCGCCTCGTTGAGTTGTTGCCCCCATTCCGCGCGCGACCAGCAGCGGAGGTTGTATGCAAAGGCATCGCTCGGAACCAACGCGATCAACTTCGTGAAGTCCGCGATCGCTTCATCGTATTTGCCCGTCGCTTCATAGGCGAGGCCGCGATTTCCGAATGGCCGGGGAAAATCGGGCTTCAGGCTGATGGCCCGATTGAAGTCCGCAATGGCAAGATCGTACTGGCGTTTTCGCAGGTAACTGAAGCCGCGGTTATTGAAGGCCGTGGCGTCATCGGGGGCCAGCCCGATCGCATGGTTGAAGTCCGCAATGGCCAGGTCGTATTGCCCCTTGGCGTTGTAGGCGACGCCGCGATTGACGTAAGCGTTGACATAGTCGGGGTTGAGGCCGATCGCACGGGTGGCGTCCGTCACAGCGAGGTCGAACTGGCCCTTCGCGTTGTATGCGTAGCCGCGATCGCTCAAAGCGATTTCATCGTCGGGCGTGAGGCTGATTGCCTGGTTGAAGTCCGCGATGGCGAGGTCGTACTGACCCTTCCCGTTGTAGGCGAAACCACGATTGACGAACGCCTTGGCGTAGTCCGGCTTCAGGCGGATCGCCTGGTTGAGATCGGCGATGGCCAGGTCGTACTGACCCTTGTGGCCGTAGGCGAGGCCGCGATTGTTGAAGGCGGTGGCATAATCCGGCTTCAGGCTGATCGCCTGGTTGTCGTCCGAGATGGCGAGGTCGTATTGGCCCTCATCGTCATAGGCGAGGCCGCGATTGACGAAGGCGCCGGCGTAGTCCGGTTTCAAACGGATCACCTGGCTGAAATCCGCGACGGCGAGGTCGTATTGCCGTTTGGCAAGGTAGCCCTGCCCGCGATCGTTGAAGGCGAAGGCATTGTCCGGCTTCAGGCCGATCGCCTGATTGAAATCCGCAATGGCGAGATCGTACTGGCGCTTGGCCATATAGACGGCGCCGCGATTGCCGAAGTCGGCAGCGCTGGGCCGGATCGCGAGCGATTTGTTCAAATCTGCCAGAGCAGGTTCGTACAGGCCCTTGCGGTAGTAGGCGACGGCGCGATTTCCCAGGGCATCTGCCAAATCCGGCTTCAGAGTAAGCGTCTGGTTGAAGTCCGCGATGGCGAGGTCGTATTGGCCCTTGCCGTAGTAGGCGTTGCCGCGATTGAAGAAGGCCGGCGCCGAATCCGGCTTGAGGCTGATCGCCTGGTTCAGGTCCGCGATGGCAAGGTCGAACTGGCCCTTGCCGTTGTACGCGTTTCCTCGACCGACGAAGGCGCTGGCGTCGTCCGGCTTCAGGCTGATCGTCTGGGTTTCGTCGGCGATGGCAAGATCGTACTCGCCCCTGATGGCGTGGATGTGTGCGCGATTGTGGAAGGCACCGGCCAAATCCGGCTTCAGGCTGATGGCCTGATTGTAATCAGCCATGGCGAGGTCATACTGGCCCTTGCTCGCGTAGCCGTTGCCGCGATTGTTGTAGGCTATCGCGAGGTTGGCCGGCGTCTCCTGCCCGGACTGGATGCGCGCTGTGCATCCCGCCATGGAGAGTTCCGGAGAAATGTCTGCCCCGCCGGCGCACGCCTTCCATTCCTGAATCCGGTCTTGCGACTGCGCCGGAGCGCCCGGAGCAGCCTGGATGACCGAAATCACGAAAAGAGACAAAGCCGGCAATCCGGCGCCCATCACGGCCCCCACGCGTTCCCCGGTTGCAACGTGCCAAGCTTTCGAGACGAATTCCAGTGTCGCGCAGGCACATGATAATCGAGCGTGGGCTAATCCGGTGCGGCGCTTGGGTGTCCAATTCGAAGATTTTCCGCGCGCGCCGACTGCCGACAGAGCGGTCGACGCGGAGACGCGGACGCAACCCGGTTCTTCGCCACCCCCGCGCGGGGCGAAGATAAAATGTTCACAGGGAGACAGTGAGGCAGTGAAATGCACGGGCACTCACTGTCTCACGTCCTTCCCGTGATATCCTTCCGGCGCTACGCGCCGACCGACTTCGCCATCATCGTCGTCATGGCGCCGCCTGACAACTGCCTCCGCGGCTCCGCGTGAGACGTTTCTGTCGGCCGAGACCGAAACGCCGAGGATGCGAGATGGATTTGCGCCGAACATGAGCGGAGGACATGAACGGAACAAACGGAGCCCAGTTAAAACTGTATGCGCACGCCGCCGAAGGCGCCGAGCGGGGCGGCGGGACTTTCGAAGCGGTTGTTGACGCCGGGACCGTTGGTGACGGCATTGACGGGAACGCCCGGCGCGCCGATGCCGGTGGGATCGCCCAGCACGCCGAATGTCGCGTATTTCGCATCGAACGCATTGGCGATGTCGAGGAACAATTCGACGCTGTCGGTCAGCTCATAGCGGGAGTGCAGATTGACGACCGTGAAGCCCGCCAGCTCGCCCATCTGGTTGGATTCGTCCCCGCGGAAATATTGCCCGCTTTCGTACGTTGCGTCCGCGCCGACCGTCCAGTCAGTCGTCACATGGTAGTCGCCGCCGGCCTTGACGCGGTGGGCCGGCATGCCGGGCAGCACGTCGCCGGGAAAGACATGGATGTTGCCGTTGGCATCGGCGTAGGTGTTCAACGGCGAATGAAGAAGAAGCGCGGATTCGAATGTCGCAAGGACGTAACTGTAATTGAGGAACAGCGACAGTTTTTCGTCGCCGTAGCTGATGCCGCCTTCCGCGCCCTGCCGCCGCGTGCCGCCGATGTTCTGGAAGTATCCCGTGCTGAGCGACGTCGCCACGCCGTAAATGTCGTCGTCCACATCGGTGCGGAACAGGCTCGCGTTCCACGTGAAATGCCCGGGCGCGACATCGGGCGCGTCGAAACGGCCGCGAAATCCCGCTTCGTAGGTGTGAGAGACAACCTGATGCAGGTTCGGCGGATCGCTCGACAGGCTCGACGGCAACAGGCACGGCGCGGCCGGATTGGAGCATTCGATTTCGCCGGGCGTCGGCGCGCGGCTGCCTTCCGAATAGCCGGCATAGGCCGTGAGCGCGCGCGACAGCCTGTCGGTCAGTCCCAGTGCGGGATTGAACCGGCGATAGGTGTTGTCGCCGGTGAGCGCGGTGCCGAGGCGATCTGCGAGATCGACATCGGCGACGTTGTACCGCCCGCTTGCGGTCAACGAGATGCGTCGTGTGATGTCGAATGTGTCGGTGAGATACAGACCGTAATAGCTGTTCGTCGCCCCCAGATTGACGGGAGTCGCCGTCCAGGGCGTGCCTTCCGGCGTGTCCACGATCAGGCCCGAATAGGACACGACAAGTTCTTTGTTGATCGTCCCCAACTCCGCGCTCGATTCGAAATGCGTTGTGGCATTGTCGACGCTGCCGCCGAAGGACAGAAGATTCGTATGTCCGAAAACTGCGGCCGTTTCGGTCGCCTGCAGCGAGCCGCCGAGGCCCGTCGTCCGGATGGTCTCGAAATCGTTCTCGCCGATATAGACCGTGCCGCCCTGCGAGATGTCGGGCAGGTACTGACCCTTCGCATTGACGAGCGGGGTCGCTGCGTCGGGCTGGCACATGTCGCCGACATAGGGCGCGACCGTGCAGGCTGTGTAATCGGTGGTGTTGCCGTTGACGACGCCCTGCCGGAAGCCGCGGTAATAGAGATTTGCCTGCAGCGAGAGGTCGTCGTTGGCCTGGTAGCCGGCGTTGAGCGTGGCGAAGGAGAGCTCGTTGGCATTGTTCTGCGGGCTGGTGAAGATCAGCGAGCGGCCGACGGCGAGTTCCTGCACGGGCGTGGGAGATTCGCCGGACAGGGAATTATTGGCGGCCGCCACGCTGAGATCGAGCGTCACTCTGCGATGGTGATAGCTCAGATCCGTGTAAAGTTGTTCCAGTGTATCGGGCGACAATTCGCGCCAGCCGTCTTCCTGAAGCGCGCGCGCGGCGATATAGAAACCCAGCGATCCGTCGCTGGAGCCATATTGCTCCGTCAGACTGCGCTGGCCCCACGACCCGCCGGAGATTTCGAGCTCGTTGCCGTCATAGGAGAAGCCATCCTTCATCCCGATGATGACCGCGCCGCCCAATGCGTTGAGTCCATAAACGGGATTGGAGCTGGCGACGGTGACGCGATTGATCGCCATCGCAGGCACGAGGTCCCAGTTCAGCGTATCGCCGAACGCTTCGTTGATGCGCACGCCGTTCTGATAAACGGCCAATCCCTCCGGCGTGCCGAGAACGGGCGACGCTTCGAAGCCGCGGAACAGGATGTCGGGCTGAAACGGATCGTCGAGATTGTCGTTGATGTTGACGCTGCCGAGCCGGTCGTTGAGGCCGCCGATCAGGCTGGCGGAGCCATCTTGTGTCAGATCCGCTGCCGAAATGGTCTGGATGTTGCCGGCCACCTTGTCGATATCGATGCCGGTGCCGGGAAGAGCCGTGGTCGTGACGACGACGGTTTCGACAACGCCCGAGTTGGGCGAGCCAGAGCCGGCAACCTGCGCAGAGGCCGCGCCGGCCTGCAGCGCGATCGTAACGACAAGGCAGCAGAGCGCCGCACCGCGACAGTCCGGTCTCATGGATTGCGGATCGCGCGACGTTCGAACAACATGGTAAATCTCTGCCGGTGGGCTTTGCCCGGTTTTTTCCTGGCGAACGTGCGGCTCCGGTGCGAGTCGATTTCGGTCGGGCATACCCCCGGCTAAACTGCCCTGCTAACGGGGCAGCCGTCCATGGGGCTTTGCCCGATTTGCGAAACTAAAACTCAACGCGGGCGTGGCGCTCATGATTGTCGTCGGTTGTCATCCCCGACGAGAACGCATGCATGCGATGCATGCGTTTGAGGGAGGGGGACCCAGGCGCAGGGTCAGAGCTTGACGGCCCAGAATACCGTGTGAATCGTTCAACTCGAGTATTTCACGCGTCCCCAGCCTCTGGATCCCCTCCCTCGTGCAAACACGGGCGGTGCTTGCATTCGCCGGGGACGACAGCTGGGAAGCGGCGGTCGCGTTGTCCGCTCTCCTACCCCAGGTGAATGTCTTTCTGGCGCGTTTCGTCGCTGCCGTCGCCGCTTCTGAGCCGGCTGAAAACGACGGTGGACAGCATCGTGAAGGCGCCTAGCGCGAGGAACGCCTCGTGCAGGCCGCCGATGAGCTGCGCGGGGTTGCCGCGCGCGGCCGGCGCGACGAAGAACATGGTTGTCAGTCCGGCAATCGCCACGCCGAAACTCATCGACAGCTGCTGCGAGGTGCTGGCGATGGAGCTGGCCGCACTCGCGCCTTGCGGCGTCACATCGGCATAGGTGAGCGTGTTCATGCTCGTGTACTGGGTCGAGGTCAGCGCGCCGTAGCAGAACGCCTGCAGCACGATGAGCCAGATGGGCGTCTCCGGTCCGATCGTGGCGAACAGCATCAGCAGCGCGCCCATGATCAGCGTGTTCGAAATCAGGACGGTGCGGTAGCCGAGGCGCGCCAGCATGGCGGGCATGACGAACTTGATGCACATGGCCGCGACAGCCTGGGGCATGATGAGCAGTCCCGATTGCACGGCCGAAAGACCCAGGCCCTCCTGGTAGAGCAGCGGCAGAAGAAACGGCACGCCGCCGATGCCGATGCGGGTGAAGAAGCTGCCGCCGACCGCCGCCGTAAATGTCCGAAGACGGAAGAGCCCCAGCTGCAGAAGCGGAAACGCCGTGCGCCGCGCGTGAACGCCGTAGCCAAGCAGCAGCGCAAAGGAGATGGCCAGCAGGCCGAGTATCTCCTCGGTGCTCAGCGTGTGTTCGCCGAAGATCTCCAGCACATAGGAGAGAAGCGCGATACCGGCGCCGAACAGGATGAGTCCTTCGAGGTCAAGCCGCTTCACGCCCGCTTCGCGATAATCCGGCAGATGCAGCCAGACCATAACGAGGCCCGCGATGCCGATGGGGATGTTGAGAAAGAAGATCACGCGCCAGTGAAAATAGTCGACGATGAAGCCGCCGGCCGCGGGACCGAGCATGGGCCCGATGAGCGCTGGAATCGTCACGAAGCTCATGGCGCGGATAAGTTCGGTCTTGGGGAAACTGCGCACGAGGGTGAGCCGTCCCACCGGCACCATCATCGCGCCGCCGCAGCCCTGCAAAATGCGGCACGCCACGAGCAAATGGATGTCGCTCATCACGCCGCAGAGAAACGATCCGAGCGTGAACACGCCGATGGCGGATGCAAACACGCGCCGTGTGCCGAATCTGTCCGCCATCCAGCCGCTGATGGGAATGAACACGGCGAGGCTCAGCGTGTAGCTGGCCAGCACCGATTTCATGCTGAGGGGCGTGACCGCGAGTGCTTTGGCAACCGCAGGTACTGCCGTGTTGAGAATCGTCGTGTCGAGCGACTCCATGAAGAACGCCACAGCGACCAGCCATGGCAGCATGCGCCTCACGGCGTCGGTCGGAAGGCCCGGTGCGGTGGTTGTTGTCATGGACGGATATTGCTTGGAAACGGGCCTGGCGTCATGGCACGGAATCGACGGCGGACGCTTGTATAAAAGATGGCTCCCTTCCGTCGATGGGCCGGCGTCCAGCGCATCTCCGGAGTGACGGGAAGCCGGTCCGTCGCATTGTCGTCTAATTCGAACCAATTGCGCGGCTTCCCCTACACCGCACCACAACGGATCGCGCGCACGATAAGACAACAATTATAACGGTGCCCGCGTGTACACCATCGTAACGGCCTCCCAGAAGGGCGGTTCCGGCAAGACGACTTTATCGGGCCATCTGGCGGTGGAGGCGGATCGGTCCGGCACAAGCCCCGTCGTGCTGATCGACACCGATCCGCAAGGCAGCCTCGCGCAATGGTGGAACGCACGCGCCACGCCGACGCCGTTCTTCGTCAAGGCGGGCCTGCCCGATCTCGGCCATGTGCTGGAGGAGTTGAGGGCGGCGGGCGTGCGCCTCGCCTTCATCGACACGCCGCCCGCGATCACCGCATCGATCTCCCATGTCGTCAGCTACGCCGATCTCGTGATCATTCCCGCGCGACCGAGCCCGCACGATCTGCGCGCGATGGGCGCCACGATCGACATCGCCGAGCGCCACCAGAAGCCCGTGATCTTCGTGCTCAACGCGGCGACGGCCCGCGCGCGCATCACCGGCGAATCCGCAGTCGCGCTGTCGCAACACGGCACGGTGGCGCCCGTCACCATTCATCACCGCGTCGACTTCGCCGCCAGCATGGTCGACGGGCGCACGGTGGGCGAGATCATGGCGAATTCGCCGTCGGCGAAGGAGATCACCGAACTGTGGAGTTATGTGCAGTTCCGCCTGTCGCGTCTGGTGCGCGATCCCAAGCTGATTCCGGAATTCGTGCCGCGCGATCAGTCAGTGGCGCCACTATTGGGCGCAATCGAAGACGGCGTGCTGCCGCTCGACGAAGATCCGCCGCAGGAGGTTGTTCCCAGAATCGAAACTCCCGCTTACACCGGCCCGGAGCGGCGCGTCGCTCCGCCGGACGCGCCCTATTTCGGACCCGAGCGGCGGTCGGGCGCGTTCGGGCGCCGTCCCACGCTCGTCTTTCATCATGAGGAAACCGGAGAGCAGAAATGAGCCGGCCGCGTTACGCGCCCATCACATCGAACCTTCTCGTGCGGAAGGGCGAGGCCGTGCCCTGGCAGATGCACGGGGCCGAGATCGCGAACACGGCGCCGCCGGTGGAGCGCCGCGCCGGGGCGACGGAAAGCAGACATTTCTTCGACGACGCGCCGCTGTCCGGCGCCGGCGATTTCGATTCCTGGAAGCGTCCGCAAGCGGCCGCGCTGCCTCTCTGCGAGGACACGGTCGCCGAAGATCTGCATGACGCAGACGCCGCACCGCACCATGAATCCGGCGAGCGCACCAAGAGATGCACGTTCAGATTGACTCCCGCCGAGCATGAGCGGCTCGGAATCGTCGGCGTGAAGCGCAACCTGACGCGCCAGCAGTTGCTGCGGGCTGCGATCGAACACTATCTCGACGATGCGAAGTCGGAATTCCGAAAAACCTGCGGCTGCCTCTCGGGCGGTCCCTGTCACGGCGACTGCTGAAGGCCGCACCGGCGCGCTGTTGCAGCTTTGCGTCACCGCCGCACGGATAAACTTCGATCGGGATCCGGCTCATTGCGCCGCTCCATCCGCGGACTCGGCCGGCAGCCAGATGGTGAACATCGATCCGGAGGGTACGCGGGATTGATGGGAAATGCGGCCGCCATGGCGCTCGACGATCTGCCGGCTGACGGACAGACCGATGCCCATGCCGTCTTTCTTGCTGGTGATGAACGGCTCGAACAGGTGCGACAGGACCTGCTCGGGCAGACCTGGGCCCGTATCGCCGATTTCGATCTCGACGCCGCCCGCGTTCCTGCCCGCTCGAACGAAGAGTTGGCGGATATCGCTTGCGGCCATGGCTTCGCACGCATTGCGGATCAGGTTCAGGATGACCTGCTGTATCTGAATGCGGTCGACGTCCACGGCGGGCATATCCGCCCCGATCTCGACCGAAACGGATACGCCGTGGTGCTTGGTGATGGCAGCCGCCAGATCCAGCGCCTCGTTGAGCAGTTCCGCAATCGATTCCCGGTTTCTGAAGTTCTTGCCCTTCTCGACCATCTCGCGCAACCTGCGCACGATCTGCGAGGCCCGCTTCGATTGATCATCGGCTTTCGTCGCCAATTCCGAAATCAGTTCGGGCGTCGCCTGCCCGGTTGATGTGGCCCGGCGCAACGCCGACAGGTAGTTCGACATCGCGGCAAGCGGCTGGTTCAGTTCATGGGCGATCCACGATGACATCGTTCCCATCGAACTGATGCGCGACAGATGGATCAGCTCAAGCTGGACCATGTCGAGTTGCTTCTGGTGTTCCTTCTGCGCGGTGATGTCGCGCATAATCTTGGTGGCCCCTTCCACATGGCCGTTTTCGCCGTGGATCGGCCACACGATGATCGAGACGGCGATATCGGTGCCGTCTTTCCGCCGGCGCCTCGTTTCGAAGTCCTGGATCGCGCGGCCTGCGCGCAACTGGGCGATGATCCCGTCTTCCTCGCCGATGAGGTCCGGCGGGAACAGCATCGCGATGGACTCTCCGATCGCTTCGTTCGCCGAATATCCGAGCATCCGTTCGGCAGCGGAGTTCCAGCTCCGGATTCGTCCGTCCAGCGATTTGCTAATGATGGCGTCGCCGGACGAATCCACGATGCGCGCGAGATGGGCCTGCTCGGATTCCAGGCGTCTCTGTTCGGAGAGATCGTTACTGACTTCGGCAATATACCAACCGTCGTTCGTGGATACCGACGACCAGCGGGTGGCGACAAGAACCCGTCTGCCGTTGCGCCTGCAACGCTCAATTTCGCCCGACCAGCGGCCCGCGGCGGCAAACTCGCGCATGATGTCGGCGAGGGGCTGGGGAAATGCCGTCTTCAGAAGCTCATGCGATTTCTGCCCGGTGGCTTCTTCGGCTGTGTAGCCATAGAGATCTTCATTGCCGCGCGCCCAATAGACAATCGTACCGTCGGTTTCCCTGAGCATCACCTGCGCGGCGTCGAACGCCTGCAGCGCAAGTTCGGCATTGATTTTTGTATCTGAAAAAGTCGAACGCGTGGAGTGCCCCATTAGCCTTCGCGGCGGATGTTGTAATCGATCACTGCGCGCTCCCCGTGCCCCAAATAAGACTGCGCCTTGTTTTCAGGAGCCGCAAGATGACTGTGTGATTAATGTATGATGATCAATCGTTCGCGATCTAAACTGCAACTCAAGGTGGCAATGAAGTGCGGGAAATTCGGAGCGTGCAACATTGCGAAACCCGCCCCGGAGCCTGCGAGGGCGGCAGGCCTTTATGAGATGTTATGAGACATTGCCGAAAAGCGATCGCTTCGATCGCCGATACGCGGGCCGGTCAATGTAGCCCACACCGACGCCGCACGCGCGACTATGCTGGCCGCTTTGCAGGCGTCACGGTGAGCGGTTTCGAAAGCTCGTTCCTGGCCATTGCCGCCCAGATGGCAGCGACAAACAGATAATCTTCGTGCAATTGGCCGTGGATGATGCTGGCGTGTTCGCGGGCTTCCTTCGCCATCCTCAGATACTGCTCTCTGCTCGTCTCCATGCCGGTAGCCTTTCGTTAGGCACGACCGCAGAGTGAGCCTACTTGCAGTTGCATGATACTGCGGGATTCCACCTATCGCGAAACCAGGCGGCGGTTGATCTGCGTCAAGAAGAATTAACCAGCGCGCGCTTATGGTTATCGGCCTGATAAGATGTGGGACCGATGAGCCTTGATCATGACAAGCTGATACGAGTGGCCGACAGCTACCGCGAGTCGGCTGCCGATACCCGAGACGCAGCCCAATGCACAATCCCGGACCGCTACCGGGAAGCCTACCGCAGAATGGCGCAGCATTGGGTCGATTTGGCGCGCGAAGTCGAGGCGTGCCTCGGGTGGTCGGAGGGCACCCTGAACTAGAGTCAGTTCGGCTTCCGATCCGCGGCCCGAAGGATCGCGTTAACTCCAGTTTTTCAGGTTCGGCCACAGCGCCTTCAGTGGCTGTTTCAGGCCGTGGCACCAGAAAATGTCAAAGTGCTGATAAGGCATCGAATACGGATGCTCGAAATGCGCGACCTTGCTCACATGCGTGCAGATTTTCTGGAGTGTTTCGAGCGTGTCGTCGAGCACGATCATGCTTTCGCCCGTGTAGTCGCGCGGTCCCCACAGATAGTAATTCTGGTGTCCGCTGATGGCGAGCGGCAGGCCGTATTGCGGCCCGAAATGGTCGATCGCGCCGGCTTGCCCGTAGTTTTGCGCAAAGATTGCGGTGCGGGCGCGCACATCCTTAGGCAGCGCGTCGTAGACACGTGCGACCGTTGCGGCCATCTCCGGCCAGCCGAATTGATCGGCATAGATTTGCGGCAGCGGCCCCAGCCTGTGCGTTTCGATGCGCGGTGGCTGCAGATGCAGTGCGTTCGTGTAACGGATGTAGGTCTCGACCGGCAGGACGGGAACGGCAAGTGGTGCGACGATCGCGCCGCAGAGGAACATCAGACCGGCGTAGCCGAATTTCGGGATCGTATAGCGCGGCTGCGCTAGCCAGCCTTCCCACGCCACACTGCCAGCGGCAAACAACAGCGGCATGGCCGGATAGAGATAATAGATCCGCGGGCTCAGCGCGGCGATGACGGCCGCCGTGAACAGCCACGCCCAGCCCAGCGCGCGATACGGTTTTCCCGCCTCGGTGAGAAAGAAAAACCACAGTCCGACAAGCCAGATGGGCAAGGTGAGCGGCAGGAGCGTGAGCGCTTCCTCAGCGAAAAATGCGAGAGGCGAGAGCGGCACGTCGCGGCCGTTGCGCTGGATATTGGCGTGCAATTCGAGGAAGGGGAAATGGTGGCCGATGTTCCACACAAGATTGGGAAGGAAAATCGCAAATGCGATCGCAGCTCCCATCCACGGCCACGGCGTGAGGAACAGGCGGCGTTGCGGCGTCGGCAGCATGCCGATCACGAGCCCGCCGCCGAAGATCAGCATGGAATATTTGTTCTCGAGGCCCAGCCCCGCCAGCACGCCGATCCAGAGCCAGAGCGTCTGATGGCCACCGTTGACGATGCGGGTGAACAGGTACGCACAACCGAGCCAGAACAGCGGCTCGAACGCATTCATGGAGAGGAAGCTGCCGACGCTGAGAATGCCCGGCGCAACCAGCGCCGAGAGGCACGCCAGCCCTTGCGCAAAACGCTTGCCGCCGAGCTCGCGCGCGATGTGACCGGTGAGCGCGATTTCGGCAGCGCCCGCAACGGCGGAAACGAAGCGGAGCGCTGCGACGGTGTCTCCCAGCGTGTGACGGATGAGCCAGGTGACGAGCGCAATCAGCGGCGGCTGGTCGACATAACCCCACGCCAGATGCCGGCTGCAGGCGAGATAATAAAGCTCGTCCGTGAAATAGCCGTATTTGCCGCCGGCGCTCAGATGGACGAGAAGGCCGGCAGCCGCAAACGCCAGGACGATGGCGTTGTCAGAGACCTTCGGCGAATTCGCGGGAGGATCGGAGTCCACGCTCATCCTTTCGCCCGCCGCGCGCGCAAGTCTGTTCAGCGGAGAAATGGCGACCCCGAGACGATTCGAACGTCCGACCTACAGATTAGGAATCTGCCGCTCTATCCTACTGAGCTACGGGGTCTTGAGCGCCGCTTTTATCGCATCGGGCCGGTAAACGAAACTGCGCCGGACTCGCGCCGCGCGACGGCCGCCGCCGCCCGGTCTATCCTTGGTGTCGGCAAATCTGCTTGCGGTTCGCGGCGGTGATGAACCAGCCAAGGCCGCCGCACAAACTGCAGGATTGCATCTGCTGCGCATCGAGGCGAGATGCGACAGTGGCGGCCGTCGCCCTCAGCAGCGCCAGCGCCGGGGTCGCCGCTTCGAACACCGCGGCATGGGAGTCGCTGGCGCGCCAGGTTGTCGCCAGTCCTTTGATGCCGTCCTCATAAGGGGCGTGCGTGCCGAACTGGAATCCGAAATCCGGCAGCATGTCGCGATAGAGTGCGATGGCGGCATCGTTGTAGGCGCCGAGTGCCTTGAAGCCGAGCCAGCAGGACGGCTGCGGAGCGGTCTCGCAAAAAATCGGCTGCATTTCGTCGAATATCTGCCGTTGATCGGCGACCCGGGCCGCCCCAATGCGCGAAGCAAAATCGCGAAGGACGTCCGCGGTCATGACACCTCGTCCGTGACGGAACGCAAGAGGTCGGCGAGCGCATAGGCCGACACCAGCGACGCTGCGGCCTCGGCGGCAAAAGGCGCGGCCGGCTCGTCGGTCCGGCCTCCCGTCCGGCGTTCGGCTGCGCGTCTGGCCGCTTCCCGATTCCGGCGTTTTGCTTGGGGGTCCTGCATTTTCTACCTCCAATGCAGTCTCATATAGTACCAATTTGGTACTAAATCAAGCCTTATCAGTTTATGCCGGCGCGCGTTACCGCCCGCGTTCGGAAGCCCGGCTGGTCCCGGTGTTGCAGAAGGGAGACCGTTGCGGCCCAAACTGGTGCGGTCTGCGCTTGCGGCACAGGCGCGGGGTTAATATGTCCGACGGGCGCTCGGGAGAATGATAGGCAATGAAGTGCTGCGGGTGGAGATGCGCGTGAACCTTCGACGCTTGGAACAGGTGATGGCGCGCGCGCTCATCGGGGTCGTGCTTTTGTTGTCGCCTTCGCTCACCGCAAGTCCCGCGTTGGCACGGGGCGCTCCGGATTCCTTCGCCGATCTCGCCAATCAGCTGCTACCCACCGTCGTCAACATCGCGACGACCCAGACGCTGAAGCCTGCCACTGCACAGAATGCACTGCCCGACTTGCCGCCGGATTCGCCGTTGCAGGACATGTTCAAGGACTTCCTCAGCCAGAACAAGCTTCCGCGCCACATCACGTCGCTGGGCTCTGGCTTCATCATCGATCCGTCGGGTCTGATCGTCACCAACAATCACGTGGTGGAGGATTCCGACGACATCACCGTCACGCTCAGCGACGGCACGAGCCTGCCCGCCAAACTGGTCGGCCATGACGACAAGACCGATCTGGCGCTCCTGCGCGTGAAGGCGAAAGGACCGTTGCCGGCGGCGCATTTCGGGGATTCCGATCATGCGCGCATAGGAGACTGGGTGATTGCCATCGGCAATCCCTATGGCCTGGGTTCGACCGTG